>JAYVUA010000001.1:0-54739 GCA_043788255.1 Anaerolineales bacterium
CCCAATATCACTGGGGTTATCTTCGACCAGTAGAATGATCTTATTTTTCATTTAGAACCTTCCTTAAAAAATATCATGTCGCTCTCCCGAAGAAACATCGGGACGATGTGAGGGAGCGTTCTCCCTGGCACCGCCCGCCAGGGCAGGTGTCGCGACCGAAGAGTCTCCTACTTTCGGGAGTAGAGACCCTTCGCTTTCGCTCAGGGAGGCACTTTTAAGATGACTTGTCATTATCTTCCAAGGTAAAGTAAAAAGTAGCACCCCGATCCACTTCAGAAGAGGCCCAGATGGTTCCCCCATGCCGGGTGACAATTCGCTGGACGGTAGCCAGCCCAATCCCCGTGCCGGGAAATTCTGAAGACCTGTGCATGCGCTGAAAGGCTCCAAACAGGTTGGTTGCATAGGTCATATCAAAGCCGGCTCCGTTATCGCGCACAAAGAAGGTGTTTTCACCTTCTACAACAGTTTTTCCAAATTCGATGTGCGCCTCTTGCAGCTTGCCTGTAAACTTGAAAGCGTTATCCAGCAGGTTGGTAAGGACAATATCCAGGAGTTCCGGGTCGCCCAGGGCAGTCAATCCTTTTTGAATTACAAATTCCACCTGTTTGTCTTTCGGCTTTGTTTCCTGAAGGCGGTTCACGATCGCTTCAGCAATGGCGCTCAAATCCACCTTTTCTTTATTCATCTCGGCCCGCGTGATACGGGAAAGCTTCAATATGTCATCGATCAGCATTCCCATACGCTGCACTTCAGTGCGTACTTTGTGAATATGAGCCTGCCCCTGTTCATCCAGAATGGGTCCGTAATCTTCCAGTAAAGCCAGGCTCCAGCCATCAATACCTCGCAGTGGAGAACGCAAGTCATGAGAGACAGAGTAGGCAAAGGATTCCAGTTCCTTGTTGACAGTTGCGAGTTGGGCAGTGCGTTCTTCGATGCGTTCTTCGAGGGTCTCTTTGAGCCGTTGAATTTCCTCCTCAGCCTGTTTGCGCTGGGTGATGTCTTCAACGACCGTAATGAAATACCGAGGTGTTCCTATCAGGTCGTATACAAGGGAAACGGTCAGGTTGATCCATACAAAAGAGCCATCCTTATGAATATAGCGCTTCTCCAATGAGTACATTTGAATCTCATTGGCTAACAATTGGCGAACGTACCCCAAATCAGTTTCCAGATCATCGGGATGGGTTATGTCTTGAAAAGTACGCTCCAGCAGTTCTACGCGCGTATATCCCACAATATCACACAGCCGCTGATTCGCTCGCAGCCACTTGCCATCCACCCCCACTTGTGCAATGCCCACTGCGGCTTGTTCGAACATAGCCCGGAAGCGATTCTCGGCTTCACTTATCGCATCCTCTGCCCGTTTGCGCTCGGTAAGATCGACAAAGATCGCAAGAATACAGCTCTCTGCGTTGATCTCGACGATCTCCAATGAAAACAAGACATCGCGGAACTCGCCGCTTTTTGTCTTAAGTTTGGTTTCGAAGGAGCGGATCGACCCATACTGGTTTAACTGCTCAAAAATTTTCTGACGGTCAGTAAGGTAATCAAAAATATCCAGGTTCAGCTTGGTTTTGCCAAGCAGTTCTTCGCGGCGATACCCATGTATTTTTTCATAACTTTCGTTGACATCGATCACATATCCATCAGTCATGCGTGTGATGACCATTGCGGCGGGGTTGGCTTGAAATGCTTTTGAAAAACGTTCTTCAGACTGCTGTAATGCTATATCAACCTGTTTGCGTTCGGTGATATCGATAACCTTGGTAAGAACATACTTGTCTGTTTCCTGTTCAATGACCTGTGCGTTGAAAATCCCATATCCCGTCCTGCCTGATTTTGTCTTGAAGTTAAACTCGTGCTTTTGCACCCTTCCGCTTGTGATCAGGGACTCCGCCACACGCTCACGCTCCGAGGCATCTACCCACAGATCGTAATCTGAGACTGGCTTGCCGATCATTTCAGCCCTCGTATAACCAAACAACTCTTCGAAAGAGGAGTTTACATCAATGATCGTGTTTTCAAGAAGCTTTGATAATACAGCTGGAAGCGGGCTGAAATGAAATGATTTTTGGAAAAGCTCGCGAGTTGCGCGCAATTTTTCCTCTGCCTCTTTGCGTTCGGTGATATCGCGCAGGATGCCTTGAAGCCTGCCATCAGACAGCATTCGGGCGCTGATCTCCACTGGCAGCAGGCTTCCATCTTTGCGTATCATCCTGCGTTCTGAAAGAACGACCTTGCCCTGCCGCAACTCATCCATTCGAAGAGGAGTTTTACCTAGATCCTCTGGTGAAATTAAGTCCGACATTTTTTTCTCAAGCAGCTCATCGCGTGTATATCCAAGCATGGCACATCCGCTAGGATTAATTTCAACATACCTTCCGCCTGGATCGGCAATGAAAATACCATCCGAAGCCTGCTCCAGGATGGAACGATAGTTATATTCGCTGGCGCGTAAGGCGTCTTCCGCCCGCTTATGCTCAGTGACATCCCGTAAAATGGCGGTAAAAAATTTTTCTCCACCAAGATCAATCTGGGAAATGGATGTATCGATTAGAAATTCATCCCCATTCTTCTTAACCCCTTTAATGCTTATATACCCATTCATATGGCGATTGGTAATTCCGGTTTGCCCAAATTGATCAATTTGCCGACGATGTTCGCCGCGATGATGTTCCGACATGAGCAGATCAAGAGGCTGACCTGTGATTTCATCCGCGCTGTAACCGAACATTTTTTCAGCGGCGAGGTTGAAGAGGACAATACGCTGGGAGGTATCAATTGAAATAATTGCATCCATAGCCGAATTGATAATGCCGGTCACACGCGCCTGACTTTCATTCAGCGCTTTTTCCATTTTTTCCACTCGGATACGCGCCGTCTCTGTAACCACGCGGCTGACAACCAAGCCTGCGATCAACAGGGCATAATTTAAGAATGTGGTCAGGCTGGCATATACCCCCACGCCCCCGGCACGAATCAGTAGAATGCCAACGGTAACCACAGCGCTTCCGATCACCCAGAATGGGTCAACGAGTACGAGCGCAAGAATGGGTCCTAATAAAATCAGAAACGGGGCATAAGTAGTAACAAATGGTTCTGGTAAAAATGCTGCAACAACCAAAGTGATGAGTACAACTGAAGCATGGCGGGCGTATTCCCAGCCGCGTAAATAAGCAAAAAGCATCCCGCCGTAAATCAGCATGGCAAGCGTTGCACCTAATGTCAGGAATCTATCCACCGGCTTTGAGAAGATCTGCCCCACCCACAGGATAATCATGGTAGTCAATTGAAAACCGATCACAACGATGGCTGCCTGGCGCTGTGAGATGTTCATAACACCTCCAGCTTTATTATTTTTCCATTTATATATTTTGATGGATTATATATTTTTACAGCCATGGCAAACTCCGTTTGAAATCCGATACTGTAATTTTTACACGGATTTGCATGCTATTGCATGGGGGAATACCCTACCTCGCGGATGGGTGAAAACCAGCGCATGAATGCTGGATAACCCGCCTAATGGAAAATGCCTATTCCTGAAATAATATCGCAACCAAACGACAGTTGATTGGAATACAAAGATAAAGGCTCACTATGCACAAGCTGGTTCAAATTCAATTAATAGCCTTGACGGCATTCATAATTTTTTATGCAACTTATGCTTTTGCATCTTCAACCTCAAATTTTCAGCCTGGAGGCGAAGGAGTGAACGCGATTAGTGGATGGGCCGTATCCAATGTAAGTTATCAGTTATCTGGAAATTCGGCATTAATATCTGCTGTCGAATTTGATCTGGACAATCCCGCAGGAATGGTCAAAGCGAGCATCAACTCATCCAGCGGAATGTACTACAACTGTATGAATACAAACGCGACACATTGGATTTGTAATGTCAACCTTCAAAGCATTAGCAATGCTGACGCGTTACAGGTAATCGCCACAGATTCATAATCAACGCGAAGGAAGAAACCATGACCGCGACCATACTCTTAATCGATGACGACAAGGACATTACTTATCTATTAGGCCGGTGTTTAAATAAATATGGGTATGATGTAATTACAAGCAATCACAGCGGAGAAGGTGTACAGCTGGCTCGGGATCATGACCCAAAAACAATCATCATGGATTTGATGATGCCAGAGATGGACGGCTGGCAGGTTTGCAGGGAAATTCGAAGTTTTAGTAATGTACCCATCATCATTTTTTCAGCCCTGAGCGAAGCAAATACAATCACCAGCGCCCTGGATGCAGGCGCTGACTATTTTCTTGTCAAGCCTGTATCGATCACTACGATCGTTGCGTACTTAAGAAACGCCATTAATTGTTCAGGGCGCGCGCGAAGCTTGATGTCAAAGGTGTGCTAAAAACAATAAAGCTGAACTGGAAAACCCATAATATTTCGATGTTTCATTTTTTCACAGGGGTAATCTCAAATCCCTGTGGATACTTGTTTTAAGTTTTTACAACTTTCCAAACATTATCGTTAAATAGCTTATCGTTCAGCAACCGATAAGGTTAATCTACAGAGGCAGCAATGAAATGGTACAAGGTCCGTGCATTATATTTATTTGGTCTGATGGGCTTTCTTGGAGGGGTGATGTTTCTCGTGGCTGGTCTTTGGCTAACTTTAAATGATCAACATCTGGTTTTTTCGTTGTGGTCATTTATTTACATTCATCAAAACCAGCCGATGATATTCATGCTAGACCTCGCGCCTATAGTTTTCGGGGCCATGGCAGGTCTCTTTGGGTTACAGCGCGGTTTATCGATGGAGATACAACAATCAAAAACAGAATGGGAAACCACCTTCAATATTCTTTCAGATCTGATTTTCATCACGGATGTAAATGGAGGGATCATTCGCTGTAACCATGCTGTGATTGACAGGCTTAATTTGCCCTATATGCTGGTAACCGGAAGGCAGTTGTCAGATGTGCTGGGAGAAGGACAGCAAAAAGATAACGATGAAATTGATTATCACGGCAATGAAATTTTTTGGTTTGGGCATGTGTATGAAATAGCGATCTACCCGATCAAAATGGACAGTCCATCTGAAAATATAGTTTGTGTCATGCACGATATTACAGACCGCAAAGAGGCGGAGAATAACTTGTTTGTTGAGAAAAATCTCCTGCGCACTTTGGTGGACAACCTGCCCGATAGGATATACGTCAAGGATATTCTGGGGCGCAAAACCCTCAGCAACGCAGCAGATATGCTGGCCTCTGGCGTCAAGAGTTCACAGGAAATCATCGGTAAATCAGATTTCGACACCTATCCAATTGAATTGGCAAATAAATTCTGGGCTGATGACAAAACAGTTCTGGACACACAAACTCCCATCTTGAATCGGGAGGAATACGGATTAGACAAGGATGGGAATAAAGTTTGGGTAATGACCTCAAAAATGCCAGTTAAGAATAGTCAGGGACAAGTGGTGGGGCTTGCAGGAATCGGCCGGGATGTTACCCAGCGAAAAAATATTGAGCTGGAGATCAAGCGTCAAAAACAATTCTATGAAACTTTGATTTTGAACAGTCCGGTGGCCATTGTTGTTCTTGATAATGATGAAAGAGTCAGTTCATGCAACCCGGCGTTCGAATCCATGTTTGGCTACGAGAGCAATGAAATCATGGGTGCTCTGCTGGATGCGCTCATCACAACCAAAGAAACTAATGCCGAAGCCATATTGTATACCCAAAAGGTCATGCAAGAGGCAGTTCATGCATTCAGCAAGCGCCGCCGTAAGGACGGCTCATTGGTGGATGTTGAAATTTTTGGTGTGCCGGTATTTGTGGAAAGAGAAAGAGTTGGAGCACTGGCGATTTACCATGACATTTCACAAATTGTCCTTGCCCAGCAGGAGGCCGAGCAAGCGAACCGCTCTAAAAGCGAGTTCCTTGCAAATATGAGTCATGAGATACGAACACCCATGAATGGGGTGATCGGTATGTTGGAATTAACCCTCGATACCTCATTGACCCATGAACAACAAGATTACCTGCAAACTTCCCTGAAGAGCGCCGAAGCACTTCTCTCTTTATTAAATGATATTCTGGATTTCTCAAAGATCGAAGCGGGCAAACTTGAGCTTGAAGCCATTGACTTCAACCTCCGCAACATGATCGAGGATGTAGGCTACACGCTTGCCAAACGAGCACAGGATAAGGGACTTGAATTGATCTGTCTTGTGCATCCCGATATCGCTCATATCCTGCATGGAGATGCGAGCAGGCTGCGCCAGATATTAACCAACCTGGTGGGAAATGCAATCAAATTTACTCACCAGGGCGAGATCGTCATCCGTGCCGAGGCTCTTGATGAAACACCCACTCACGCCAAGGTACATTTCTCTGTACAAGACACCGGGATTGGTATTCCTCATGAAAGGCAGGCTGCCATCTTCGACCGTTTCACGCAGGCAGATGGATCCACGACCCGAAATTATGGCGGCACAGGCTTGGGCTTAACCATCTCCAAACAACTGGTTGAAGCAATGAATGGCACCATAGGGATCAAGAGTGAGTCTGGGGCGGGCAGTACTTTTTGGTTTGATATTGCTTTTGAAGTTGTAAGTTCCGAACCGTTGATCGAAAGCAATGTTGCACCCGGCACAACAGACTTGCGAACCATCAGAATCCTGGGTGTGGATGATAACCAAACAAATCGCCTTGTTCTCACTAAAATGGTGGAGGGGTTTGGTTGTCACGTGGAAACAGCCGCAAGCGGGGCACGCGGGCTCGAAATGCTGCATAATGCCGCACGCGAAGGGACCCCGTACCATATCGTTTTGCTGGATATGCAAATGCCAGGCATGGATGGTGAACAAACAGCGCGCGCCATTAAGAGTAATCCGCTTGTGAAGGATGTAAAAATTGTCATACTCACCTCCATGGGCAAACGTGGAGATGCATCCCGCCTGAAAGCGCTTGGGTGCTCGGCTTATCTTCTGAAACCAGTCAAACAACAAATGTTATATGAAGCCCTGCTTGAGATCCTCAACAGCAAAGATGATAACCCCGCCAGTCTGGTCACACGACATGTCATCGCTGAAAAGCGGGCAAGCGGGAAACGCATTTTGCTTGCAGAAGATAACTCCATCAATCAAAAACTTGCAGTTGCGCTCTTACAGAAGGCCGGCTATTCTGTGGATGTTGTAGATAATGGTCAGCATGCTTTCGACAAGGCGGTCTCCGGCGGATATAACGCCGTCCTAATGGATGTACAAATGCCAGATATGGATGGCTTTGAAGCCACACACAAGATCCGTGATTGGGAAGTTACAAACAATCAACATATCCCTATCATCGCCATGACGGCCCATGCCATGAAGGGTGATCGTGAAAGATGCATCGAAGCTGGCATGGATGATTATGTAACCAAGCCCATAGAATCGCGCATTCTTTATAATGTTTTGGATCGCTGGCTGGAACCTGTGCCCGATCAAAAACCAGAAACAACAACTTTTGACAAACAAAATTTTTCGATGGATCTGGATGATGGATTATTTGGCGAGGAATCAACCCCCGCTTCACAACGGACCGAACAGCCTGCTCCAACAACCCCGGCATATCTACCCCCTGAGATTCCAGTAGATCTGGATGCTGCTCTTGTCCGCTTTGATGGAGATCGTGAGTTCATGCTCGAAATGTGCGCAGACTTTCGAGAGCATTTACCGGCGAGAATTGCAGAAATCAAATCTGCCTTCGATGACAGCGATATAAACCGCCTTCACCGTTTCGCGCATACCCTCAAAGGTGTTTCCCTTAATTTTGACGCCACCTTCCTGGCCGAACTCTCGGCCCAGTTGGAAGAACTATGCAAATATGAAAATATCACAGGCGCACAACCTTTAATTCACCAGATCGAGATGGAAGCCGTCCGTGCCCAGGATTTTCTCTCCAATTTAAATAAAAAAATAGAGGTCACATGACACTTATATTAGTTATTGATGACGAACCCCTGAATCATCAACTCGTCGCCAAGGCGCTTGCATCGCCGGAGTATCAGATTACCTTTGCGGAAGATGGTACGAGCGGGATTGCAAGAGCCCATACCCTAAAGCCCGATATCATCATTACAGATGTGATGATGCCAGATATCAATGGATATGAAGTTACACGCCTGCTTCGCCGCGAGGCGCAATTTATAACTACGCCTATTCTTGTACTAACTGCTCAATCAGGTTTACAGGATAAATTACGCGCATTTGAAGTTGGGGCAGATGATTACCTAAGTAAACCTTTCGAGCCGGCAGAACTTGCAGCCAGAGTTTCGTCACTGATTCGACGTGCAGAAATGATTCCTGTTGCCACAACCAGCCAAAGCTCCCTGGAATCTGCCCGTACGATAGCAATTCACAGCTTGCGCGGCGGGATAGGTTGTTCGACTCTCGCTGTAAACCTTGGTTTATCCCTTTCCAACCTGTGGAGCCGAACCATTTTGCTTGATCTGACCATGACCGCTGGACAAGTTGCGCTTATGCTAAACAAAAACTTGCGCCGAACCTGGGCAGATATTTCCCGCTTTCGTGCAGGCGAAATAGATCTGGATTCCATGAACAGCATCATCAGTGTTCACGAAAGCGGTCTGTCCTTTATTGCAGCACCTACTTTTCCTGATGAAGGCCAGGCATTTAGTGGCGAGACGTTGTCATCAGTCATCTCCCTGCTCAAAGAACAATATCAATATGTTATCGCCGATCTTCCCCATGATTTCAGTGAAGTGGGTTTAAGCATGCTTGATGCAGCAGATATGATCCTGCTCGTTGGCGCGCCGGAAATGGCTTCTGTGCGTGCCACAGCCGCCGCACTGGATGTTTATAAAAAACTTGGATACCCAGCTGAAAAGATCAAGCCGGTTTTAAACGCGCCTTTCCAACACTCGAGCCTGACCAAGGAAAAAATTGAATCTGCAATGGGAATGGATTTTGTTGCCGCCTTTCCCTATGTGCCCAATATGGTTGTCGAAGCGATTAACCTTGGCCGCCCGCTTGTCATAGACAAACCACAGGAACCGATTTCTGCCCTGCTTGAAGATTTTGCATTTTTCATCAGCAAGAAGGAACATAAAAAATCAAAGCCCGAGAATCCAACCGAAGCATGGAAGCGTGTCTATAATCGATATCAAAATAGAAAGAAATAATAAATAAGAGTCTTTCTTAATCTATTTATTGTATTCTAGCTCTTTCAAAAGTGTCTCATGCTGATTGGCAAGAGACACTTCTTGTTTTATTAAATTTAAGTGAGACTTCGAAGGATTTCCTGGCATACGCCTATCAGCACAGGCCGCGAGTCACGAGGCTGGCCATTCAAGTGGATGGAAGTGTCCATGGCAGGAAAGAACAACAGGAATGTGATGTCAGCGAGAATCCTCCGTTTTTCTTCACAAAGAACTCACATATTCGAAACAGCAAAAAGATATACTCCATAAAAATTTAGAAATGGAAAAAACAAATGAATAAAAAAATCCTCTTTACCAGTGTTGTTGCAATTTTAGTTTTTGTATTGGCTGCCTGCACAACAGCAGCAACGAACGCCACAAACCCATATACACTGCAAAAAGTTTGATTTGGAGAATAAACACATGGATTGGAGTTTAGAAATAACAAAATAAGTCTTTTCCATTTGATTTTTTAGTTTCTCTGTCATATAATCAACTCTGGATATTACAGGTCGTATTTCTCTAATCCAAAGGAGGTATGCCTAATCAAATATAAGCAAGCCTGCCGCTTAATTGTTGAATTGACAGCCAAACTTAGAGGAGACACTGTATGAAATCGTTATATCGAAAAGTTCTTGCTTTACTCGTTGTAGTAGTCACGTTGTTCTCAGTCACGGGGGTGGCAGCAGCTCCCCCGCCAGCAACCATAAATATTCAAATCGTGAACGTCTCCGATTGGCATGGTCAGCTTGACCCGCTGGTCGTCGGCACGACACAAGTCGGCGGGGCCGCAGCCCTTGCAGCGTATTTCCAGGCCGAGCGTGCAGCCAACCCAAACACACTCACACTTACAGCCGGTGATGCGGTTGGCGCCACGCCGCCTGTATCCAGCTTCTTTGGAGATGTGCCCACCATCACAGCCATGAATATGATGGGCTTCCAGGTAGATACATTTGGTAATCACAACTTCGATGGCGGCATTGCCCATTTGCAAAGCCAGATCGACCTGGCAGATTTCCAGTATGTCTCTGCCAATTTACAAAATCGTGACGCCAATTTAAGCGGCGTCACGGATTTCGAGATCTTTAATCTCGGAGGTGTAAAGGTTGGCGTGGTGGGTCTTACCAACCCTGAAGCGCCTACATTGGTGTTCCCCGGCAATTTTGGCACTATCACGCCCACTGACACCGTTGCGGCCGCTTTGAAAGCACGCGGCGCGGCCAAGGATGCGGGTGCAGAAATCGTTATCGTGATCTGTCACATGGGCGTGACAGGGTTTGATGGCAACGGCGCGCCGTTCGGTCCCTTGATCGATTTCGCAAAAGCGGTCAACAAGGACGGTAAGAAGAACCAGAAAATTGATGTGATCGTTGGCGACCACACGGATATTCAATTTAGCGGCATCATTAACGGTGCGCTGGTATACGAAAATCGCAGTAAGGGTCTCACCTACGCGAGGGCAGTCTTGACTGTCGACGCTGGGAATCATAAGATCCTCAATCAGGCTGTCACATTTGTAACGCCAAATGTTGCTTCGGTCACGCCAGACCCCGCAATTGCTGCGATGATCACTTCCTATCGCACCCAGCTTGCTCCGTTCCTGAATGTACTCGTTGGCTCAGCCACACGTGTCATTCCACGTGCAGATGCCTGTGGCCAAGCTGCCGGCCGTACCTGCGAATCACTGGTTGGTAATGTCACTACAGACGCAATGCGTAATACCTACGGGGTTGATTTTTCCATCACCAACTCCGGCGGATTGCGCGCGAATCTCACCTGCCCGACAACGGACAGCCCCACCGATTTTTGCCCCGCTTATACACCTCCACCCTACCCGATCACGCGTGGTCAAGTCCTCACTGTTTTGCCGTTTGGCAACGTGGTGGTAACGCTTTCAATCAACGGTGCGGAAATGAAAACCATGCTTGAACGCGGCGTCTCAGCCATGCCAGCAGTGGACGGGCGCTTTGCACAGGTCTCTGGTTTGTGCTTCAATTACAACATCTCGGCCCCAGTAGGCAGTCGTGTAACCGGTGCCGTTCGTCAGGCAATTGATGGAAGTTGTACTGGCGCTCCAGTGGATTTGACGGCCGCATCCACTTATACCATCGCTGAAAATGACTTCATGGCTAATGGCGGCGATGGATATCCGAATTTCGCCAGCCGCATGGTGACCCGTGGAATCATGGATCAGGTACTGGCTGATTACATCACTGCCGCTGGCACGATTTCCCCTTCCATTCAAGGGCGTATCGTATGCTCCACCAGCGGAACTCCAGCCTGTCCGGTTGTTACCCCGTAACTATCAGAACGACATACAAACCAAAGCATCCCGTCGCAAGGCGGGATGCTTCTTAATCACATCAGGCTGTTAATTCCAGCGTCCCATCCAATGAGGTAAAAGAATTGAAGAAGAACATTCCAGCCATATTTTTAATTCTGGTTGCATGTGCGCCCGCTCCAGCATCCATAACCTCCACGCCCATTGTTAATCAATACCCCACTCTGCTCCCCACACCCACGTTGGCCGTACAAACCAAAGCCATCGAAGAGGATCAAAAAGAGGAAGCCTATAATTTCTTCTACGAGCTAAAGATCCACATGGCGGCAGGGGAATATCATCACCTGACCGATGAAATCCGCTACCCGATCACAATCAATGTGGATGGGCAGCCAAAGTCTTTTGTTTTCGCGGCTGAGCTTGAAGCGAATTTCGACAAAATTTTCAGTGAGGAAGAGATCAAAACATTCATTTCCACGGACGAGTCAGCGCTAATTTTTACATTGAGTGGAGTAAAAGTGGCCGATGGAATCATGTGGTTCGACTTAATCTGCATGGATTCAGCCTGTGAACACGCTGAATTTCTAATCACAGAGATAAACAACTAGCTTGCCCAGGGCAGGCAGTATTCCAGTCAACCCATAACTGAAGAAAAGCGAGGGATTCTGCGAAGAAGAATAATTCAACCAATTTCATAAAAACGGAATCAGCGCACTCATTGATGGAGGATAAATCCAATCGGTTTATTTTTCAAATATCTAATTGACCCACCCTACCTCTATCACAAAGCCATTACCCTGAAGATCCACACTTGCAAAAGTCAGCAGGAAAATGTATTATGATGAACGCATAAAGTTATACCAACAGGTTTATTCTAGGAGCGTTGAACCGCATGGAAGATTTAACCGGTAAACAATTCGGGCATTACCAAATCGTCGCTCCGCTGGGGGAAGGCGGCATGGCAGCGGTCTATAAGGCATATCAGCCTTCCATGGAACGTTATGTGGCGGTCAAGGTATTGCCCCGTCATATGGCTTCCTCTGATGAATTTGTGGCACGCTTTGAACGCGAAGCCAAACTTCTGGCTCAATTGCAGCATCCCCACATTCTATCCGTTTTCGACTACGGCCAATCTGATGGTTACACATACATCGTCATGCCGTTCATACAAAGTGGCACCCTGGATGACTTAATGAAAAAGGGGCCAATCAGTCTTGATGAAATGCGTCGCATAATTACCCAGATCGGCGACGCGCTTGCATATGCACACACACGCGGCATGATCCATCGTGATATCAAACCCAGCAACATTTTAATTGATGAACGTGGCAACTGTCTGCTCACCGATTTCGGCCTGGCACGCATGGCAGACGGTTCTACAAAACTGACATCCTCCGGTGCTGTCATGGGGACGCCTGCATACATGGCCCCCGAGCAGGGTTCAGGCTCGAACATTGATCACCGCAGTGACCTGTACGCGCTCGGCATTATTTTTTATGAGCTGACCACCGGCAGAGTTCCCTACACAGCCGAGACCCCCGTTGCGGTTGTCTTCAAGCATATTTCCGATCCGCTTCCTTCCGCGCGCAAAATCAACCCAAAGCTCAACGAAGCTGTTGAGCTCGTACTCTATAAGGCACTTGCCAAAGCTCCTGATGACCGCTATCAGACAGCAGAGGATTTTGTACACGCGGTTCAATTGGCAATACCCAATAAACCAGCCGATCATGCGTCTGCAAAAACGATTAACACAAACATGGCGCCCAAGTCTCAAGTCTCAACTGGTGCGTCCATGATGCAGCAGCGCACAGATTCATCTAAGACTGGCTCTTTAAAGAAACCTGTAAAAATCCTCGGAGGAATGTTCGGCTTGCTCGTCGTTATCGTGCTGTGTGCAATTGGCTTCTTTGTGCTTGGAAGTAGACTATTTGCGAAGAATACAGCCGTTCCCCCACTGGCAACAAATCTGCCTGAATCTGTAACGACCGCTCCAACTTTAACTTCCATACCGCTGCAACAACCTACAACAGAAATCACCACCGGAGAAGCATTCACCGACAACTTCGACGGTCAATTGGCAGATGGTTGGGATTGGATCGCACAGGATCCAACTACATGGAGTCTGAGCGAAAACCCGGGTTTCCTCCAAATCATCGCATCAGATGCAAGTCTGGATGGTTCGGCATCCCCCACAAATATTCTGTTCCGTTACACAGATGCGCAGAATTTTGAAGCCACAACGTTGCTGCATTTTTCACCGAAAATCAATTATCAATTCGCAGGTATTATTATTTTTCAGGATGGCAACAACGCCTTGCAATTTGGGCGTGCCTTTTGCGACAACCCGGACCAGTGCGTCGGCGATGGATTGTATTTCGACAGCATCACCGATTCTCAATTTGGAAGCAATAATTTCAAAACTGCAATTAGCGGTGATGAAGTATATTTGCGCCTGCGCCGTAAGGGAAATCTTTATGTTGCCGATTACAGCACAGATGGCAAAAACTGGATCAAGGTGGGTGAATACGAACATGAGTTCACAACAGTCAATATCGGCTTGATCGCTGCCCAAGCACCAAGGCCGATAGCTGCGCAATTCGACTATTTCACTTTGGAGGCATTCCCATAGTTAATACGAAAGCAAATACCCTAATACACTCGGGCCACTTCCACAACAACAAGTCGTCATATCGAAACGCATTTAACTTTTAGGGGTTAAATAAAAAAAAACTAAATTTATCTTTGGAGGAACTTAATGCAAACTACAACCCGAAATCGCTCATCTCAAATTGCTCTGATCGTACTTACCATAATTACCGCCTTTATACACTTTGAGCGCGCGCTCCAAGACCCCGATATCAGGATTCTCTTCATCTTAAATGGACTCGGATATTTTGCGCTTTTAGCGGCGTTCTATATGCCTATGTTCCAAAATCGCCACAAACTCGTACGCTGGACATTCGTCATCTATACAGCCGTCACGATCCTGTTGTATTTTGTATGGGTGGCCATGAGCGGTGATTGGACAATTCCGCTTGGCCCAATTGCCAAGGTAGTTGAGGCGGCAATGATTTACATTATTCTGCGTGAACCATAAGCTTTAAAAAATCAGTCTATTTTCTTTCCAAAACCAACCGAGGCGAGAATGTATCGCATCTGACTTAATAAGATGCACCTGTCCAATAACTCATCAAAAAGGAGAGTTTACATGTACACGACTGATATGTATGAAGGCGTACTTGCTGAAACCGTCACGATGACAGGTGCAAACGAAGACTCGATCAACGCATATCTTGCGCGGCCATTAGGGCAAGGTCCCTTCCCTGCCATGGTCTTGGCGCATCACATGCCAGGCTGGGATCAATGGTATCGCGAGACCACATTCAAATTTGCTCATCATGGCTACGTGACTATCTCTCCTAACTTGTACTTCCGCTCGGGACACGGAACTCCCGAAGATGTAGCGGCAAAAGTCCGCGCAGATGGAGGCGTACCCGACGATCAAGTTATCGGTGATCTCACAGGTGCGATGGAATATCTCCGCGGGTTGGATTATGTCAATGGAAAGGTCGGCATCTTCGGCACCTGCTCAGGCGGGCGTCATGCTTATCTCACCACATGCCGCACACCTGGATTTGATGCAATCGTGGATTGCTGGGGCGGAGGCGTGGTGATGACTCCCGATCAACTCAATGCTAATTTTCCAGTCTCGCCTCTAGACTATACCCGAGAGCTGGCCTGCCCCATTTTAGGTTTGTTTGGCGAAGAGGATTCCAACCCTACACCAGAACAGGTCAAGCTGCATGAAGAAGAATTGAAAAAGTATAAAAAGAATTACGAATTCCACATGTACCCAAATGCAGGGCACGGCTTCTTTTATTACGACCGCCCCAATTATCGTCAGGAACAATCGGTGGATGGTTGGAACAAGATTTTTGCCTTTCTTGAAAAGAATTTAGCGTAGGAGATAACTCATGTGTACAATGATCGTTGAAAAAGTAAAAATAGACGGCAGCGGCAAAGGTAATCAGGGGTGGTTTACTTTGAAACAAGCGAACGTCTCCTACGACCATCCCTTCAATGCTCCATACGAACACGCCTTGAACATTGACTTCGTAAACGAGTCACAAGGGCTCTCAGCGCGCGTAGCTGTTGAATTGAGCGAGTCCGCTGCACACGAGTTAGTGCGGACAATTTTATCTGTATTGAATCAAGCTAAGTCAGGTGGGCATTTATAAAAATAGTGGAAAAAGATAAGATATACTCTGACTTATGTCCCTGCAAAAACCAGCTCTTGATCCTTTAATTTCGGCGCCTGATAGTAACGAGTACTTCAATTCCATCAGCCACTTGATAGGCGCAATATTATCGATATCTGCTTTGGTTGTGCTGGTCTCATTGGCAGCGATTGCCGGCAAGCCAGCCCATGTGGTGGGTTTTGCCATTTACGGCATCAGTTTATTTTTCTCACTCCTTTTTAGCTGCCTTTTACATTTCTTCCTGCTTTTCAATAAATATCTGCGTATCTTTGGCATTCTCGACCATAATGCAATTTATATATTGATCGCGGGCACATACACGCCATTTTGCTTAACCATATTTAGCGGTGCCACCGGTTGGATGTTATTTGGGATTGTCTGGAGCCTCGCCGTATTCTTCATTACGATTAAATCCATCTTTTTTTCAAAAATCTCCGTTCTGATGTCAAACATTAGTTTCCTGCTCATGGGTTGGATCATTGTTTTCATGATCGGACCCATCTATTCCCAGCTTGGGATGGGAGCAATCTATCTGCTGATCAGCGGTGGATTATTCTATACAGTTGGTGCGATTATCTTTGCAAATGGAAAGCCCAATCCTTTCCCGCCTTATTTTGGCAACCACGAGATCTGGCACATTTGCGTATTGGCTGGCAACGCAATTTTCTTTTTAGTGATGCTGTTTTACGTTCTACCTTTTCCAACGGGATAGCTGCCCAGATCAATAAACTATAGGTTCATTAGGGGTTCAAAATCGGCTATCACCCAAAAGTTCCAAAAAATCTATTATTTCGCTTTGTTCGTGTACAATATCCAATGAATTAAGGGTAACCATGCGAATTGCTTTTATCTCAGACATTCACGGCAACTACACTGCCTTCCAGGCGGTTCTTGCCGACATTAAATCTCAAAACATTGACCAGATCGTATGTCTCGGCGATACCGTTTCACTTGGACCTCAACCCAAGGAAGTTTTGAATACCCTTAGAGAATTAAATTGTGCACTGATCAAGGGGAACCATGACTGGGCAATATTAGATCCTGAAGAAGCCGCAAAATTTGAGATCACGGAGCATCTTATCCCCGATCTCTACTGGTGTAGAGATCACCTGACTCTGGATGATTTAAAATTCATTGAATCCTTTAAAGCAACGCACGAGATCGTTTTGCCAAACGGTGTCGTTGTACTTGGCTTTCACGGCTCACCACTTTCCCCCACCCATTTAATTCAATCTACAACTCCGCCTGAATTACTGGATAAATATCTTGAAAATCAAAACGCCGCAATTTTCATTGGCGGCCATTCACATATTCAAATGTACCGTCGCTATGGCGAGAAACTTATCCTAAACTCCGGCAGTGTTGGAAACGCATTCATGTATGCATATTCACCCGGGAATGTTCCCAGCTTGCTCCCATGGGCTGAATATACGATCATCAGTCAAAACAGAAACGAACTGGATGTTGACCTTCGCCGTATTTATTTTGATACAGACGAGTTGCAAAAAATAATCAAGGAAAGCAACCTGCCCGGCATAGACTGGTGGTTGAGACAATATCCAAAATAATTTCGAACATAAACACGGCCTAAAAAGCCGTGTTTTTATTATCTTAAGAAAGTGTCTGAAAACCTAACCACGAAGGCACCAAGTTTTTTCCTTTGTGCCTTCGTGTCCTAGTGATTTTGTGGGCAATAAAATTAACTTTTAGGAATGGCGGGCGAATGTTTTTTTGTGAATAAAATGCTAGAGGGAGATTTTGTCTATTAATGGCTGGCAGGTTGAAGGTTATGACGAAACGGAGTCTTCATTCAAAAATCCTTTAAGGCTGCAGTTTCGTTTCAATGGAATTAGAGTAAAATTATCTCATAAACAAAACTCTACAACCTAATACAGCAGTAGGAGGCAGGCCGCTATGTTCGCAACAAAAAACCTTTACCAAAATGATGAAACATGGAAAAAAACAACTCTGGGTAATTCATCAAAAGAAACCATCGGTAGTTGGGGTTGTCTGCTTACTTCTGTTACCATGATGTTGAATGGGATTGGTTATAACGAAACCCCGGTAACCGCCAATGAAAAATTC
The DNA here is from genome assembly GCA_043788255.1 of Anaerolineales bacterium. Taxonomy (GTDB): domain Bacteria; phylum Chloroflexota; class Anaerolineae; order Anaerolineales; family Villigracilaceae; genus Villigracilis. The sequence goes on from JAYVUA010000001.1 coordinate 17,797, forward strand.
AGGAACGCCGGCGGTTTTAACGGAGCTTTATTTATGCCTTCTTTCCTGCCTTATGTTTGGCCCAACTGCGCTTACGCTGATATGCAATACTGTGAAGCATACCCTGCTCCCCTTGCTCAAATTGACGCGGCGATTGCAGAAGGCAAACCTGTGATCTTGCAAGTGGATTGGAACAAACAAGCAGGTATTCAAACCCATTTTGTTTTAGTGAAAGAAAAAAAGGGAAATGATTATTTAATTTATGACCCATTCAAATATGGCGGAGACGGCCCCGATAAAGATGTATTACTTACCACACGCTATAAATTTAATGGTGCAAAATTAGAATCAGAGATCAGCGCGGTATTGTGGTTCAACTCTTATAGCACCACGCCGCCCGAACCACCCAAGGTAACAAAAGTTCCAGTCCCTGCTGAAAAATATATCATCTTCGCAGGAGAAGATGATCTTTCCCTGCGAGCCGAACCCTCTGTCAGCGGATATTTATGGAAGCGCATGCTGCTTGGCACTGAATTGGTTTGTCTGGAACCCAAAGCTCAAGCCAAAGCAAAAATTGGCGTACAGGGGCAATGGATTCAAGTACAAGACCCGAAAGGCGATCAAGGATATGCAGCCGCCTGGTATGTTTCAGAACAAAAAGGTAAACCCGCATCTTCTTCGACCTCGATATCTGCTCCTGTTCCAACAGCAGGTACAGCGCCGAAGCCGGGTTCCGCTCCTGCGCCTAAACCTGGTGGCGCTCCAGCTCCCGCGTCAGCGCCTGTTCCTCCAGGCGCACTGGCTCTTTACCCTACCGAAGAATTATCCTTCCGAACCCAGCCGGTCGTTTCTCCTGAAACACTGATTCGGCGCGTTCCTGTTACTGAGCAGTTAATCAGCCTTGAGGTGGCCAACCAGGCCATTGCAAAAGTTGGTGTTGAAAATCAATGGATCAGAGTTCGTGATGCAAGCAAAAAAGAAGGATATGTAGCTGCATGGTATGTGAAATATGCCAGCGGCTCCACAGCGCAAACAGCAGCGGCTTCCACCCCATCAACAAATGGTGTCATAAAAGTGAAGGCTTCTGTGGAAGGCGTAGCTCTCCGCAATCAACCAGTGGTCAGTGACAGCTCATTGATTAAGAGAGTTTCGATCAATTATGAATTCACTGTAGCAGAGTCGGGCGGTGAAGCGAAGGTTGGTGCAAACGATAAATGGATCAAGGTCAAAGATGCAACGAGTGAAGGATATGTTGCAGCCTGGTTTGTTACCCGCTAAACACGATCGCGTATTTATCTGATGCAAAAAAAAGGCAATACCAAAATCTTCATTTCGTATTCGCGCAAAAATACAGCGTTCGTGCGAAAATTAAATGATGCATTAGGCGCAGTTGGCATTGCGGCCTGGGTGGATTGGGAGGGAATCCCCTTGAGCGCAGATTGGATGGCGGAGATCACAGCCGCCATTCAGGCTAGTGATGCGTTTATTTTTGTTATCAGCCCCGAATCACTTAAATCAGCAATTTGTATTGAGGAATTGGAACTGGGGATAAAGTTTAACAAAAAGATCATTCCAGTTCTATATAAAGAACTGGAAAAGGGCAAGAAAATGCATCCCAAATTGGCTTCCATCAATTGGGTACGTATGCGCCCTAAAAAAGATGATTTTAAAATCACAATTCCCAAGTTAGCAGAAACCATTCAAACAGATCTTGGTTGGGTACAGCAGCATACACGTTTATTACAACGCGCTGCCGAATGGAACCACAAGAATCGAAATAAAAGTTATCTTCTGCAAGGGTCATATCTTGAAGAAGGCGAACGCTGGATGATTGAATCCACCAAGGTTTCTTCCCGTGAAGTTGTACCCATTCAGGCAGAATTTCTCAGCACAAGCCGTAAAGAGGCGATCCAGCGTCAACGCAACCTGACACTGGGTGTTGCAGTGGCTTTTGCATTTAGTTTGCTCCTGGTAGCTTTTGCTTTTATCCAACGCGCCAGCGCCATTAAAAGTGAAAACCACGCAATCAGCAGCCAGGCGACCGCTGTTGCCAATGAATTTATTGCAGCAACGCAAAAAGCTTTGGCTGAAGAACAAAAAACAATCGCAGACGAAAATGCACAAAAAGCAAAAGCACTGCGCAGCGCTTCCGAAGCCAGGATCTATCAAGACCAGTCTGGCGAATTGGACGCGAGCACTTTGCTTGCGATTAATGCCTATCAAAAAATACCTGGTCTCGCCGAAGCTGAGGATATCCTGCGTCACAACCTGAGCCTGCTTGCCATCCCGGTCAACAGAATGAACGTCAATGCGAGGATTAGAACCATCCAACTTAGCCCCGATCGCAAAAAGTTTGCCTCTGTTGATTCAGGCGGTAAAGCCTGCCTATGGAGTGTGGAAGAAGGCACCCTATATTTTTGCGCGCAACATGAAGGGATTGTTCTTGACTCTGCCTTCAGCAAAGATGGAAATATCTTAATTACGGGGACCGAAAAAGGAGTGGTCACCTTTTGGGATGCAAACACCGGCAAATTTATAAAGTCACTACAATTTGATGGAAGTATCTTTGATTTGAATATACATCCCGCCGGCCGATGGCTGGGGGTTGGCAGAACTAATGCAGTATCCATCATTGACATGACCAATATGGAAGAAGAATTATATTTCGGTCAGCAAGGTAATGTGAACACCATTGATTTTGATGGTTCAGGTACTTACATGGCCATGGGCACTTCAAAAGGGTTCATTAGCATTTGGAAGGTAAACGAAAAGACAATTACAACCGTATCCCGTCACGATGGCGAGGTCTTAGATATCTCATTCAGTAACGATGCAAAGTATTTAATCAGTGGCGGCACTGATAGTACAGTGCGGGCAACAGTAACTGCAAATGGGGGTCAGGCATACCTTGTCAAACATGGAGATTGGGTGGAGGATGTAACCTTTGGACCAGATGGCTCCTGGTATGCCACTGCATCTGACGATAACTTCGTTCGAATTCTCGACACTGAAACAGGTCAGGAAAGACTACGCCTTGCGCACACAAATTTTGTTACAAAGGTCCGCATCAGCCGAGATGGACAATGGATCGCAACCACCGGCTACGATGATACTGTCCGTATTTGGGATACAGTCACCGGCGCTGAGGTGATGCAAGTGCCGATCGAAACCACCGGAGCAGACATCAGATTTAATCGCGATCTAACCCGTTTGATTGTAGGCGACCAGGATGGAAACATTACCATCTGGGATATTTCACAACTCAAAGCTCGTACAGGTTTTATCAAATTTTCTGACTTTTTACAGGAAGCCCGTTTTAGCCCAAATAATGAATGGATGGCCATCAATTCGTACGATAGAAATATCTGGCTGATCAAATCAAATGAGTTAGGTATGGCAGATGCAAAGCGACAAAAATTAGTAACAACCAATGATTTCACAACTCAACTGGTAATCAGCCCAGACTCAAAATGGATCGCAGCTGTTGAATATGACAGCTTTGGAGACAAGCCTGAATACAACAGCGTTATTTTAGCCAGCGTGGACGGGAAAAAGAAATTCCTGCTATCCAACGACGGCAAGGTCATCACTTCTGTTGCATTTACCCCGGATAATAAACAGGTTATCACTGCCGACGAAACAGGAGTGATTAATTTCTGGGATGTTGAAAATGGTAAAAAAACTGCGCAAGTTAAAACAAATGGTGTCATTCTCTCCATAGCTGTTTCGCCCAATGGAAAGTTCCTGGTTACAGGTATTGAAGAGGGAAATCATAGTATTGTTTGGGATTTGAACACAAAAGTTCAGATTGCAAATTTGGAACAAATTGGCAAAATCAATTCCGTTCAATTTAGCCACAACGGAAAACTTCTCGCTACTGGCAGTTCTGAGGCAACTATCTTTCTCTGGAATGTAGTGGATAATAAATCCTTTACGCTTTCAGGAAATGAAGTCCATGTAAATGGAGAATTATCCGCTTTGGATTTTAGCCCCGACAATCACCTGCTGGCTGCGGGTGATTCAACAGGCTATGCTTATCTTTTTGACCTTGCACTCGGGCAGGAAATTTCACGCCTTCCTCACATAGACAAGGTAACCAGCGTTTCATTTTCTCCAGATGGAAAACAATTGGCCACGGTTTCGAAAAAAGCTGTGATGTTATGGGATGTTCCATCAATTCCGCATTTTACACGTGAAAAGTTGACCGAAATCGCCTGCTCTCGCATGACTGAAAATTTTAGCGAGAACAAGTGGAAGCTTATTTTTTTTGACAATGAATACTACCCCATCTGCCCAAACCTGCCGGTAGCTGGAAATTAGAATAATGGGAGAGACCAACATGGAAACTGAACAACAAGTAACACCAATTTTGAAGGTCGCATGGACGCGTTTTGCACAAATGTCCCAAGCGGCTTCCAAGCGGAAAGCGTCGCATCTTCAATTTCGAAAATGGATTGCCGGGCTCGCCGTTTTTGCAACTTTCCTGGCAATCATTATTGAGATATTTGGTGAAGGTATCAAGAGCTTCTCACCGCTGCTCGCATTGACCCTTCAACTACTGCTTATAGCTTCGCCTATCGTGGCTTCCATCCTTGCCGCCTACGTAAGCAAATACTATGCCACAGGCGATTGGCTCGTGACGCGCGCAGGTGCTGAAGAAATTTTAAAAGAAATCTATGCGTATCGCACGATTTTACAAAAGACACCCACACGTCGTACCTGGCTGGAAAAACGATTGGCTGAAATTCAGCGCTCGGTATATCACGGTATGAATGGAGAGCTCCTCCTGGAAGCTTATGAAGGACCGCTTCCTCCTTCATCACGATATAACCCTAAAAACCCCAATAGCGACTCCGGCTTCCACGACATCACCGGCGATGAGTATTTTCGATACCGATTGGAAGAGCAGTTAGATTGGCATGTTAAAAAAGTAAACATGAAACAAAAAGAACGTGTTCGTCTCCAGGTATTCATTCTTCTTTCCGGTGGGACAGGAGCCATCCTTGCTGCTGCATTCGGTGGGGCATTATCCTTATGGGTTGCTCTTGCTGCGGCATTCACAGCAGCATTTAGCGGCTGGCAGGAACTTCTTGACTTGGATTCGGTGGTTCGTAATTACAGTAAAGTGATCATAGAATTAAGCATTCTCTCTGATCATTGGAAAAACCTCGAAGTTGAAGAACAAAATCAAACCGAATTCTACAAAACCGTGCGCGCCTCAGAAGAAGTATTATGGAGTCAAAATGTGGAATACATCAAGGCGATGCAAAAAGCCTTGAAGGATTCTGATCTTGAGGATGAAGCCGGGTTAATCAACCGCGTAATCCAGGAACAGCGCGATTCTGATAAACGAATTAAAGACACCATTACAGATGCAGTTGTAGATATTACAAAAGAAACCATGGCTGCCTCTGAAGAAACCATCACAGAAACCTTCAAATCTACACTTGGCACACTTACTCAAGAAGCCTCATCAGAATTGGTACAAGCTGAACTCGCAGCCATGCATAATGCGGTTCAAAACGTAGTCGGAAATATTGCCGAACACTTTGGACTCACCAATTCCATGCAGGCAATCAATGAGGAGTTTGAGGGTGTGGAAATTGATAGCAATACACCCATGAGCGTACTAAACGATCTAATTTCCCGTTATCCAAAAACTACAGAAGCAAAAGGTTAAACCTCCTTGAGGAAACACAATGACTGACTCAAATGTAACAATTCCAAAAGATATCACAGCAGATGCCAATAAACCAGCCGCGCAATCGCAGCCAGAGGCTACCACTCCACCGGCAGATATACCCAGACCCACCCAAACAGCAGTCATTACTGCCCCAGATGTAAAAGAAGAAAAAACAATAGAAACTACATTGGTTCTTAATAATAAAGAATCAAATAACGCACGGCCTGTCCGCCCTGAGGTTCGTCCTCACGCCTTTGTCGTGATGCCATTCGGTAAAAAGAAAGGTGGTGACGGGTCGCTTTATGACTTCAATGCAATTTACAAAACTTTGATCAAGCCCGCACTTGAAGAGGCAGGCTTTGAACCCTTCCGTGCCGATGAAGAAACCTCATCCGGTGATATCCTGACCGATATGTTTCAGGAGTTGCTGCTCGCGGACCTTTGCCTTTGCGATCTGAGTATTGATAACGCGAACGTCTTTTACGAGATCGGCATACGTCATGCTTTCCGCAAACGCGGTGTTGTGCATATCCAGGCTGGCCGTGCGTATATGCCGTTTGACATCTTCAATGTCCGTACTCTGCCTTACCATATTACCCCTGAGGGTGTACCGGACCCGCTATTTATAAAAACCGATATTCAAGCAATCGCTCGCATGACCAGAGACACCTGGGCATCAGACCGCGATTCAGTCCACAGTCCAATTTTCAACTTACTGACCGGCCTTAGAGAACCAGAACGTAATACATTGCGCACTCCTTTAGCTACAGGCTTCTGGCGCGAATATAACGAATGGAGGGAAAGAGTTACTGTTGCACAGCGCCAGAAACGTATCGGCGATATTTTGCTGCTTACCGAGGAAATCCAAAACCCAATTATTAAAGAAGAAGCGATTGGTGAGGCTGGCAGGGCACTCGAAAATATGGGGCGCAACGAGCTTGCGTTGGCGCAATACCGCAAAGGTTTGGAAGTAAACGCGGGTAATTTGGAATTCCGCCGCAAGGAGGCATTTCATCTTAACCGTCTTGGCCGTGTGGACGAAGCCATCGTCAAGCTCGAAAACCTGCTAAATGATTTTCCAAATGACAGTGAAGCAATCTCATATTTAGGCCGAATTTACAAAGAAATGTGGTCAGATTCGTGGAAGCAGATAAAGGATAAGGCTAAACGCATGAAAAGCGCCTTTGACTCTTATCACTGGTTAATAAGGTCTGCAGATATTTACATGAGAGGTTTCCACATTGACCTGAATAATCATTATCCCGGTGTCAATGCGCTCACCCTTTCCACAATAGCTGTTCACCTTGCAGATAAATTTGACGACAAAAAAGACCCGGATCCGGATATCGCTCGTCTCCGCCGCGAAATCCCTGAACTGCGAGGAGCTCTTATCTTTAGTCTTGAAGAAAGAGCTGAGGATGATAGGGCTGACTATTGGACATTGATATCTCTTGCTGAACTGAGAGTACTTACAGCAGAGAATACTTCGAGTGTAGCCCGCGCGTACCGCAAAGCACTGACTACCTCGCGCCGAAACTTGTTTTTCCTTAATTCTTCGCTGGCGCAATTGGAAATCCTCAAAGCGCTTGGGCTGCGAAATGAATTTGTTCAGGTTGGCATTAACACAATCAAGGAAGAAATTGCTCGTACCAGCGGAGATGAAAGCCAGCCAGAATCAGCGAAAAAAGGTTCGCCAAAGAAGAACAAGCAGAGTGGCCGAGCTTTCCTTTTCACCGGGTATATGATCGATTACCCGGGCAAGGATAAGAAGACCTTCCCAGCAGATAAGGAAAATGAGATCCGCAAGGAAATTCTTGAAAAACTGGAAAGTTTCAATATCGGTCCAGACGACCGAGCATTCGTTCCCGGACTCTCAGCAGGAAGTGAAATTCTCTTTGCGGAAATTTGCGCATCAAAAGGTGTGAAAGTCCGCGCTTTCCTTCCATTAGCTGAAGCAGCCTATATCCGTCAGTTCGTATCACCAGGCGGAGATGCATGGGTGGAGCGATTCTACAGCGTCCGTAATCATCCGCTTGTGGAAGAGTTCTATCAAATTGAAAGTGTGGGTCAACCCAAAGAAGGTGATGATCCGTATGAGCGGAATAATCGCTGGGCCTTATACTCGTCTCTTGGGCGCGGCATAGATAACGTCCGCTTGATCGCTTTGTGGAATGTGCATGGTGACAAGCCAAAAGACCGCGATGCCCGCCTTGTCCGTCATATGGTCGAACTTATGCGTGATATCGGTGGTTCCATCGAGCAAATTAACCCTTCAAAATATTTGCATACGGTTATCGATAACGTACTAGACCGTTTGATGGTTGAAGGGGCGGCCAAATCAAAGGCTGCTGCAAATTCCAGGAAAAAATAACGAATAAAAAAAAAGCCCGCCGATTTACTCGGCGGGCTTCATGATTGCAAGCGCCTTTTCTTTTGGATACGGCCATATTTCCCCTTTGATGCCTTTCGCAAGAAAAAAATCTCCCGCTCGCACGTTCTCAATACCTTCCAGAGTATGGATGGTTACAAGCTGATTTTCATCCCCTTCTGTAGCATCGGTAAGGGGCACCAGTAACGTAACGGCACGTTTCACACATATTCCCGGTTCAATGAGAATATAGGATTGATCAAAGATTTCGGGGTTGACCGGCCACATATCATCAGGAGAGTCTAATTCACTCACAAGGAAATCGCCTCTTTTTACAAGCAATGCTGCTCCCCACGGAGTATTTACCTCGATCGTTTGTGGCTGATCGTCTCTGGGAAGGAAAGGAACCACACGGCGTTGCATCATGCTTCGAAAAGGCTTAAATTTCAAAGTATTTAATATTGGGCTGTCAGACATTACAATAATAGGTTCTTTCATTACAGCACTCCCAATACTATAATAACAAAATATATAACAAACATGATTTATTCTAATCTAAAAATGCTTAATCGTAATATCAAATATTCATTTGTAATAAGCGATTCGTCTCCCAAAGAGACAAATTTCAAAATTTAACAGCAGATGCCGATCAGTATAAAAAAAAAACAGTATATATCTTCTTTTTGTAATTAGCTTATGAACAAACTCATTGTCATTGTTGGCCCCAGTGGTGTTGGCAAAACTACTCTTGCACGTGCGTTATGTGCAAAGCACGAATTTGCAATCGCGTACGAGCAGCATAGTGAAAGACCGTTTCAAGCGCTTTTCAAGCAAAATCCAAAATACGCACTTGCCAATCAGCTGGATTATCTACTCCATCGCGCAGAGCAGGAACGCGAATTACGCCAAAGCGATAAACCTGCATTGATGGATGGAGGCCTTGATCTTGATTTTCACGGCTTCACCCATCTTTTTCATTTACATGGCTGGCTCACGGACGAAGAGTTTAATTTATGTAAACGGTTTTATCAGCATACTCGCAGCCTACTCCTGCCGCCAGATCTGATCATTTCACTGCATTGCTCCGAAGAAATTGTCAGGGGCAGACTTGCTTCTCGAAACAGAATCAACATTGCGTCGAGTGAAGATGCGAGGGATTTGGATCAATTTATAAAAGCGTGGCTGGCATCCATTCCTAAAAACAAAATTCTCGAATTAAACGTGACAAATGAAGACAGCGATTACTCAACAAGTGTTCCCTTAATTTTAGAAAAGGTGTAATACTCCGCCGCCTCGCATCATCTAACCCACATGATTAACAGAACCATTTCCCACATTATCGAACCTCAGCTTGTCGTGGAAGGCGCGGGCGTTTTATTGCGCCGCTCGGTTTCGCCGCGTGCAACCAACGAGCATGATCCATTTTTACTCTTTGATCACTTCGCATTTAACAATCCACTAGAAGGCCCGATACGCGGTTTTCCAATGCACCCTCATCGCGGCATCGAAACCGTCACCTATATTTTGGATGGCTCCGTCAACCATCGCGACAGCCTCGGTAATTCTGGTGTAATCGGCGCAGGCGATGTTCAATGGATGACAAGCGGCCGCGGGATCCTTCACGAAGAGATGCCCCGCCGCGGTGAGAGTGGAAATATTTACGGCTTCCAACTTTGGGTAAATTTGCCCGCCGCTCAAAAAATGGGACAGCCTCGATATCAGGAAGTTAACTCGTCCACCATTCCAATTATTGAAAAAGACGGCGCAACCGTGCGACTCGTGGCTGGCGAATTAGACGGCATCCGCGGACCCGTTACCGATATTGCTGCCTCGCCTCTTTACATGGACGTGAAGCTGACACCTGCTTCGAAATTCATTTACCCCATCCCAAGCGGACACACTGTATTGGCATATGTTTTTGAAGGCACAGGAGAATTTGGAGGTCAAGTAGTTGAATCTGTCAGCATGGTAGTTTTCAATGACGACGGCGACCAGATCGAGGTCAAGACAGACGCCGCAGGTAGTGGGGTGCAGTTTATGCTCATTGCAGGCGCACCGTTCAAAGAACCGATTGTTCCTTATGGGCCATTTGTAATGAACACGGTTGAAGAAATTCAACAGACCATTGCCGATTTGCGTAACGGAACATTTATTAAATAAAAACAAGGGCGCTTTGAACTGACCCCCAATAAGCAAGACAAAAAAAGAAAGCACTTCACGAGTTAAGTTGACAGGCACCTAGTTTCATAAGGTGTCCGTCTTGTTTTCAATTGTATACGTTCATGGTTATAGAAGTAATATATTCATTGATCAGTTGCTCTGCTTGCTCAATGGAGGGATTCTTGAAGTGCCGCAAATACTCTTCCTTGAGATGTATCGGAAGTATACAGAAGAGTTCAAATTAGAGGCTCTGGAATTATTGAAAAGCAGTGGAAAAAGTGCTGGGCAGATCGAACGCGACCTGGGAATTACGCCCGGACTGCTTGTGAAGTGGCGAGATGGATACCAAGTGATATCCAAAGGCATAGATCAAGTGCACCGTGATTTTGAAGCAGCTAAGCGAGAGATCAAACATCTGCAACGGCGGTTGGAAGAAGAGCGTGAGATCCTAAAAAAAACAATCAATATTTTCTGCCGGAAAAGCCATCAATCAATGCTCCCTGTCTTTGGCTTGGCTATCCTAATTCTCAGTACGCCGCCTGAAAAATTGCCGATGTTTCTATTTTGCAATGGTTTATGAATTGTTGCTTTCCCGTTGCAATCTTGCACAAACGACGGGAGTTTAAAAGACATATCAAAAGTTATCAATAATTTGACAAAATTACAAAAGACAAAAACAGCATTTACCATCATCATCTCTTTAAGTTCCCATCAAGTTTAATGAAGATGTTTATGTCAGCCGAGCAAAATCGTTTTTATAGCGAAGGCTTCCCCGATAGCAGTGACGATAAAAAGATGATATATCTTCTATTCAAGAAAATGGAGCCGAGGCCTATAAAAAAAACGCCCGTATTGATTCCCCGTCTTTGATTCTCAATCATATCCTACGGATTACGAACATCTACCAAAGATTGAAAACAGTATAAAACAAAAGATTTTGGAAATTTGATGATTTTTCAAAACCTTTTGTCACCTTTAATTACATTTTGTTTCAAAATCAGACTACGCTCCAGCAATTCTATCAAAACAAGCGTATACTTAACCAGCAATCCAAAACAATAATTGCTGAGGATAAATATGAAACGTAAAATGTTCGTACTCTGTGTTCTATTTGTCAGCGGGATATTGGCATGCAATACATTAACTTCTTCTGCATCCCCAACCCCCATACCCAGGCAGGCCATATTATCAAACATTGAGAACGAAGTACTTGCGCGCGATGTCAATGAGTCAGCTTGGCAAAAGGCAACTGACGGAGAATCCATTCAACAGGGCGGTGGAGCCGAAACCAAAGATGCGGCACGAGCCCGGTTGGATATCACGGATGGAACCATCGTACGTTTGGGGCCTAATAGTCTATTTGAGCTTAAAGAGTTGACGCCCACTTTCACTGACCCGCAAACCCGCCTTTTTCTGGAAGCCGGTAAAATATGGGTAGCTGTAACCAAGTCTCTGGGAAAAGGAAATTTTGAAATCGAAACACCTGTCGGATTATCTGGCGTGCGTGGTTCGTTGATGAGTGCAGAATACACTTCTTTCGGTCAAATGGTTGCGACTTGTCTCGAAGGAGCCTGCTACCTTTCTGACTTAAATGGCCATAGCGTAGACTTGAAACCCGGTGAGCAATCTGAAATTTTAGGGGACGGGAAATCCCCGACTCCACCTCACCTGATGGACACCTCTGCCTTGGATGATTGGGCAACAAATTTCCCGGAAGCTGTTGACGCCGTGACTAAAATCAAAACACCCATTGCTGTCGTAGGCAATTGGCAGGCGACAACAGACCTTGGGTGGTTATTTACTTTCCGTGTCACTGATCAAGGCACGATTGCCGATTTCACTATCCAAATCCCGTCGAACATTAATAATAAATGTGGTACTACTGAATTTGAACGTCAGAGCCTTGCCCAATTGGAGTTCCCGATCACTAATAACCGTTTTGAATTTATATTCACGAAAGGTGAATTTACTTCTACAAACACAATTACTGGCACATATATTCTTGATAATCCCGCCACGAATTGTCGTATTGATCAAACCTGGGCAGGCTCACCGGCCGCGCAGTAAAACTTAAAATAATAAATGAAGGTTCTCATGAAAACAATAAAAGCAATTCGATTAATTACTACTATCTGCTTGGGGTCATTTATCTTTGGGTGTAATTTCATTAACAGCAGCACCCCGCTTCCATCTGGAAATGGTCAGGATGTCAATACGGAAGTGCCTACCGAATCGGTTATCTCCACAGCAGCAAATGTAAAATTGAGCGATCCATGTAGCGGCGAACCCGCACCGTCTCAATGGAATCATGTTTTGGTGCTCATGTTTGAGCATCATCACGGCGGTATCGGCTCACCCAGCATGCCGTACATCACTAGCCTTGCCGCTAAATGCGGAACGGCTAATAACTGGTCTGATGCAGATTTCCAAGTCAACGGTGTAGTAGATGGCGAGTACAACAGCAAACCAAGCTACGCCACTTTAACAAACGGCCTTTCTCCTACCGCCCACGGGCTGATTGATGATGAGTACGAATCAAAGACGGATACGGAGAGTATCTTTGACCAACTCAACAAAGCTGAAAAGTCGTTTAAAGTTTATTACGATGCTGAAGCAGGAGGGTGTTCCGTTGATTTTAATGGTGCCTATCACGATCCTATTCGATACTACAATAGCATGACATCGATCTGTGATCAGCACGATGTACCTCTATCAACTTTTATGACAGATTTAAACAGCGGCAACCTGCCGGTCTTTTCGATGATCATACCAAGCAATGATCATAACCAGCACGATAACAGCCTGGAAAGCGGGGATGCCTGGGCAAAAAAATTCCTTGAGCCTGTTTTGAGCTCTGCAACATATCAGCAGGGCGATGTTGCTGTCTTCTTCCTGTGGGACGAAGATAATCCAGTCCCTAATGTGTTGATTGCGCCATCCATTGTTCCTAGCTCGAAAGTTCCAGAATCTTCCTCTGGCAATCCCATTTCACATTTTTCAGCATTAAGGACCTGGGAAGAAATGCTTGGCTTGCCTTTGCTCGGAGATACCGATCAAGCGCCCAGTTTACTGGCCTTCTTCGGAGGTTTATAATCCAATTTTATAGCTGAACATGATTATGTAATAGGCATATTCAGCTATAAAATTGGGCAATATTCACAAGTCGATTCAAAAATTATAATAAACATCTTTCATAACTATATTCTGGAGTTCGGAAGTTCTACTTCCGAAACGCAAAAGTAGAACTTTTGCACTCCAGTAAATAAGTTTTCTGACTTATGCAAGAGGTCTAATTCGTTAAAATTATCTTTTAGAGGCTTGATATGCCAGTAATCATCACAGCAGAACGCCCAGATACACCTGACGCAATTGAACTGATCAAAGAGCTTGAAGCCGAATTATCTCCAAACTATCCCAGCACAAGCAGGCATGGGTATAGTATTGAAAAACTAATTAAGCAAAAGGTTGCGTTTTTTGTGATACGAGTTGACTCCATCGCAGCCGGCTGTGGTGGAGTTCAATTATTTGATAATGAATACGGGGAACTAAAACGGATGTTTATCCGCCCGCAATTTCGGGGAAAGGGATCAGCAAAAGCAATGCTTGAAAATCTGGCAGGCTATGCTCACGAAAATGGCATAAATCTCCTCCGTCTCGAAACAGGTATCCACCAGCTTAACGCCATTGCCTTATATGAAAGCTGGGGTTTTAGAAGCATTTCTCCATTTGGTGATTACAAAGATGACCCGCTGAGTAAATTTTACGAGAAGCAAATCAGTAAATCTGTTTGATTTTATTTCACATCCACACCGGTTATTTTCGCAACAAAGCGATGAAGAAGAAAGGTTGGCAATAAAAGGATAAGATGCAAAGCCACACTAAACCCAAACAAAGTGGCTAACACGCTTAGGAAATCATCCAAAAGCGGGGCAAGGTTCTCCAACATCCATGCACCTGCTCCAGCAGAGGCTGCAAGCACAAGCAGAGCTGCCACCCACAAGCCAAGGGGAAGCCAGGCATGGCGGTCTGACTCGGAAGGCATCATCGTGCTCGATACTGTAAAGATAAGGTAAAACCACAAATAAAAGTCAACTACCTTTGGAAGCGTTTTTATTCCCATCCAAAACAAGTCCACTTGACCATTTGCAAGCAGGTTCAAGAGCGTTCCCAATCCCAGCCGATTCAGGCCAGCATAAGCCACAAACAACGAACCAGCGATTAAAGGCGCTAGTCCGATCAGCGAATCACGGAACACATCTGCCTGTTCAGTTTCAACATAGCCCATTTGCAGACGTCCATTCGGCAATGCAGTTGGGATCAGCGAGAAATTCTCTGTGCGGACTCCTAAAATCTTCGCCATAAGAAAGTGGCTGACTTCATGCAAAAAGACCCCCGGGAAAAACAGTATTGAAAAAAAACCAATGGTCAATTGCGGGTTACGAGTAACGATCAGAATGACTGCCTGTATTTCACGATGCAAAAACCGCTGGAGAAATACCAGCGGCAGAAGCATTACAAGAAACCAGAATAAACCTGGGAGTGGAATGGACATGGAATTAAGTCAGGCTGGTTGCGAACGTGCCTGACGTTTTCTTTATTGAGCAGCAGCTTTTGTTATTGCAACGAACTCATCAACTTTTAAACTGGCGCCGCCTACAAGTGCGCCATCAATATCAGGTTGACCAAAAAATTCAACCGCGTTGGATGAAGTCACCGAGCCGCCGTAAAGTACGCGAATGGTCTGTGCAGTTTCATTTCCAAATAATTCCGTCAGCGCAGGACGGATAAAATCCTTCACGACTGCGTTGGCTTCAATACCATTGGATGCCTTGCCCGTTCCAATTGCCCAAACAGGCTCATAAGCAACGACAATGTTTGGAGCAAAGGCGGGAGATACACCCCTGAGACTCTGGCTTGTTTGTTTTGAAACAACTTCACGGGTCAGTTTTGATTCGTATTGATCCAGCGTTTCGCCCACACAAACGATTGGGGTCAGTCCAAATGTTTGAGCTGCGATCAACTTCCGATTCACAACTTCATCCGTTTCGCCAAAATAGGCGCGACGTTCGGAGTGACCGAGAATGATATAGCTGCACAACTCTTTTACCATCGCAGGAGAAACCTCTCCTGTGAAGGCGCCTTTCTCCTCCCAATGCATATTCTGTGCGCCAAGGCCAACTCCTGAACCTTCAAGCAGCTCAGATGCTGCCATTAAAGCCAGGAACGGCGGGCAAATTACTTTTTCCACACCGTTGATATCGCGCAATTTTGCGCTCAACGCAACGATCAACTCGCGCGCTTCAACAATCGATTTATTCATCTTCCAATTACCAGCAACTAATGGTGTTCGCATATTTTCCTACTTTATGGTTGAGAGATAATTTCCTGCAATCAAACGAATCCATTCGGGTGCGCCAAGGTCCGATGAAAGCGAAAGTAAAATATTTTTTGCATCGGTCTGGCTTCCTGCTTTAAATTCGATTTCAGCCATTAACATATAATTCTCATACATATCAGGTTTTACTTTTTGAGCATTAGCCAATTGCGCTTTTGCATCTGCAAGTTCGCCGTTATACAATGCGTATCGTCCGCGCGAAATGTATCCGAGCGGCAGATCAGCGCTATCTATTCGTTCAAAGAAAACAAAGAGCGGCATATCTTTTTGTTCAGATGCTTTATATACAGCCTCATGAAAATTATTCTCTATATCCTGGGGCATGGGTTCATCATGATAGATTGGCACCAATCTTAAATATACCCCAGCAGCAGGCACCCAAGCTTCACGGGTTTTATATTCATCCGCTGCTTTCAAAAGAAAATCTTTATTATTTGGGCCTGCAAGGTTTGCGGCCTGCGCAAGCTCTTCCATTGCAGGGCGAACTTGTTTCGAATCCCAAAAAGCAAGGGAGAGTTGTAAATGAGCAAATGGGTCACCTGGGTTTTTATTGACCAACTCACGTGCTGCGGCAATCTGCGGAGTCGAATCATTCGAAGGCAACAGGCCGCCTGTTGGCTGTGGAGAGCCCTCACTTGGAGGAGGCAAAGACGACTGCGGAGTTGGGATGACCGCGGTTGGAGGGTTATTGATTTGGGGAGCCAAAGTTGGAATTGCTGCCGGTTGGGCCGGGGGGTTATTAAGGCGTTTACTATTACGAACAGCAACAAATGTAAATAAACAACATAGGATGCCGACAACACCAACTCCCACCCACATCCAGGGTGAACGCTTCTTTGCTGGACTTTTAGCTGCTACAGGTTTACTGGCAGGTATCTGCCTTTTTGAATCTGTTTTATCCCCTTTTATAGCATTTGAGCGCATGGTAATGGCCGTGCCTTGCATGGGCACACCTGCCTGCGTCCATGCATCTTTGAAGGCAGCCATTAAGTCTTCAACTGTATCGTAGCGATCAATACGATCTTTTGAAAGGGCCTTTAATAAAACAAGCTGTACTGTTTCAGGCACTTTTGGATTAACCTTCATTGGCAAAGGCAATGGTGTATAGATATGATCATGAATAATGGAGAAGGGAGTATCTGCACTAAATGGGACTCGCCCCACCACCATCTCATATAACATCACTCCAAAGGAGTAAATATCCGTACCTGCATCAAGATCCTTTTTACCCATGGCCTGTTCAGGAGAAATATATTGCGGCGTACCCATGATGGAATCTGATGACATGGTGGATTCACCAGCTTCCGCAATACGTGCCAGACCAAAATCTGCGAGATACATAACCCCATCCAGGGCGATCATCACATTGGATGGTTTAATATCACGGTGCAAGACACCTTGTCTATGAGCAAACGCCAGCGCAGAACCAACGGAGTTAACTACATCTTCAATCTCATTTGATGTGAGCGGGCCTTTGTTCAAACGAGCCTTGAGCGTATCCCCCTCAATGTATTTCATGACCAGATAAGGTCGTTTTTCATGTTCAGAATAATCATAAACTGGGACAATATTGGGATGTTCCAAGCGAGCCACTACGCGGGCTTCTCTTTGAAATCGGGCTGTAAATGTTTGATCCTGATGAAAGGCGGGGTGTAAAACTTTCAAGGCTACATACCGATCAAGCGAGGCATGATAGGCTTTGTAAACAGTTGCCATCCCCCCCTGCCCTAGCTGCTCAACAATTCGATATGGACCAATGTTTTCGCCGATGTTGAAAGACATACTTGCTCTCCGCTTGCTTGCTCGTAATTTTCCCCGATTATAGCCGAGTGTAGTTAAATTCGGTTACCCCACTGTAAATTGATTGTAAACTGAAATAAAAAAATGGACGGGAAAAGTTTTCCCGTCCATTTCAAATTCATTATGGTATTTCTACATTCACGCTTACTACGCCATTGACAGGAGTAAATGTCACTTTGAATGGCTTTGAGCTTCCATCACCACAATTAATATTCCATTCTTCAATCCATTCACCATTAGAATCCGGCTGCTGAGTCACATCAATGGTGGTGCCGTCAGCTGTTGGAGTAGAGCACCCTGAAACAGCTGCAACAATTTGAAGTGTTGCCCAGGCTGTGACTCGGGTGGTAGAGTCTGTCAGTCCGCCTTGAGGGGCATCGCCGCTGTTAAGGCTAGGAACTGGTATCGATGGGCTTGATGGATCGTTTGGATCCAACGGTATGGAAGTTGGGATTTCAAACTCATTGATCGCCGTCTGCGCTGTGGTATAGGCTTGATAGCCATAGTATCCACCAACAGCAGTAAGTGTACAACAGCAGCACAAAACAACAGCAACTACAACAGCAATAATTACGTTGCGATTTGATTTTTGCGGAGCCTCGGGTGTTTCAATTGGTGTTTCCATTTCTACTCTCCTCGTATCATAAATTTGAATTCATTCTACCAAGGCAACACCAATCACCCACACCCCCATAGGTAGGATAAAAAAATCGCACGGACTCTCATCCGCGCGATTGACTACTTATCTAACAGAGCCGCTACTCCAGGCAACTCTTTTCCTTCAAGGAATTCGAGGGATGCGCCACCGCCTGTTGAAACGTGTGTCATTTGTTTTGCGACACCCGCTTTCTTTACAGCACTAGCCGAGTCGCCGCCGCCGATCACTGTAATCGCACCCGACTCTGCCAACATGCGAGCGAGAGCAAATGTCCCTTCCGCAAACTTAGGCATCTCGAAGACGCCCACGGGTCCATTCCAGACGACAAGCTTGACTCCGTTCAACGAGGATTTATATAGCTCCAGAGTTTTCGGCCCTACATCCATCATGCGCCAGCCTGCAGGGATTTTTTCAACATCCACAATTTGGGTGTTGGCTTCTGCTTCAAATTTATCTGCAATGATGGCATCTACAGGAAGAATCAGCTTGTCACTTGATTTTGCCAAAATGGATTTGGCAAGTTCCAATGATTCAGCTTCAACGAGACTATCCTGCATATTAAGTCCCTTTGCGGCGAGGAAGGTATTTGCCATTCCCCCGCCGATGATCAATTTATCACATTTGGAAAGGAGCGTTTCAACAACCAATATTTTGTCACTGATCTTTGCGCCGCCGAGAATCGCAATGTAAGGATGGACTGGATTCGCAACCGCTTTACCAAGGTATTCGAGTTCCTGTTCCATCAAGAAACCAGATACAGCGGGGAGAAAATGCGTAATGCCTTCCGTTGAGGAGTGAGCACGATGAGCTGAACCAAACGCATCGTTGACATACACATCGCCTAGAGCAGCCATTTGCCTGGCAAGGTCCAGATCATTCTTTTCTTCGCCTGCATGAAAACGGGTATTTTCAAGCATCATTACATCGCCCGCCTTCATTTCATTTGCCAGTTTCTCAACTTCTGCGCCAACACAATCGGGCGCCATTTTGACAGGAGTCCCTAACAGCGCGGCCAATGTTTCTGAAGCAGCACGCAAGCTAAAAGCAGAGTCTGAAGCGGATTTTGGTCGTCCAAGATGACTCATCAAAATCAATGAGGCTCCCTGCTCCAGAACATATTTTATAGTCGGTAAGGCAGCCTTGATGCGCTTATCATCAGTGACTTTGCCATCGGCCATGGGCACATTGAAATCCACGCGCATAAGTACACGTTTATTTTTTAGATCGATGTCTTTTACTGTTTTCTTCATTTTGTTGCTCCATATAAATACTGTGCAGTGATAAACATGAAAACAGGTACGCAAGTGTTTTATCGACTTGTGTACCTGTTTATTTTTATTACTCCTAAAGTTTCTTTGCCATCATGGCAGTCAGGTCGGCGGTGCGGCAGGCATAACCCCATTCGTTATCGTACCAGGCAACAACTTTGACAAGATTACCGAGCACAATTGTATCTTTGGCGCTAAAGACACTCGAAAAAGTAGTGCCGCGCAAATCCGTGGAGACAAGTTCTTCATCTGTCACATCGAGAATGCCCTTCATGGGGCCGTTGGCATATTCGAGCATTGCTGCGCGAATTTCTTCAATGCTGGCTTCTTTATTCAAGATGGCTGTGAAGTCAACAACCGAAACAGTTGGGGTTGGAACACGAAATGCCATGCCGCCAAATTTGCCTTTAAGTTCAGGGATCACCAAGCCAACAGCTTTGGCCGCACCCGTTGAAGAAGGAACGATGTTTTGAGCAGCAGCGCGGGCATCGCGTAAATCTTTTGCTCCAACATCCTGTAATTTCTGAGAATTTGTATAAGCATGAACGGTTGTGAGCAAACCTTTATCAATCCCAAATTTATCATTAAGCACTTTGGCAACGGGCGCAAGGCCATTCGTTGTGCAGGATGCATTTGAAACAATATGATGTTTGGCTGGGTCATACTTATCGTCATTTACGCCCAACACGATCGTAATATCTTCATTTTTTGCAGGAGCTGAAATAATTACTTTTTTGGCACCGCCAGATTCAATATGAGCTTTAGCCTTTGTGGCATCGGTGAAGAAACCTGTGGATTCAATAACAATATCCACACCCATTTCTTTCCACTTGATCGCGCCTGGGTCTTTTTCAGCTGTAACCTGTACGGTCTTGCCATCAATGACTAAATTTCCATCTTTGACATCCACTGTCCCATTGAAATGCCCATAGGTCGAATCATATTTAAGCAAATGCGCGTTAGTTGTTGGGTCGAACAAATCGTTAACGGCTACAACCTCAATATCGTTCCCATGACGTGCCTTGATGGTTCGTAAAGCAAGGCGACCAATACGGCCAAAACCATTAATACCAATTTTTACTGACATTTTATTACTCCTTATAAAGAAAAAGATTTGCTTGTGAATTTTAGCACAAGCGTTATTCTATCATAAATTTCGGCGAATTATAGCACTTACTGTGCTCCACGGTCACTTAAAGGGCCTGTTTTTTCGTAATAAATATTCATGATGGTCTGCGCCAGTTTTTGTGAGTCATGTCGCCATGGATGTTCTTCATCCACCAGGTCTGCACAATAAGATCGGGAATCAGAAAGGGTTTTTTCATCAGCACGAACCCATTGCGACGATGCGTTCATATTGACTGCATAATTATCATTACACAATATTACGTCAAATAAGTCTATGCCGACGTGTTCTTCCAGACCCTGTACATGGTCATAGCAGGTATATGCATCAGTCTCGCCTGTCTGCGTGGCAATATTGCTCACATAAATTTTGGGCGCCTTGCTAATGCGCATTGCAGATAACAAATCTTTTACAAGCAAATTTGGTAAGAGACTTGTATAGAGGCTGCCCGGGCCTACAACGATCACATCTGCATTTAAGATGGATTTTATAACGGGAGGAAATGCGGGTGTGTCATCAGGCTCCAGCCAAACACGGCGAACCTTGCCCGCCATCGCCGGGATTTTACTCTCCCCCTCCACGCGGACTTGGTTAAGCGAGTTTGGTAACTCCATACTAGCAATTAATTTGACATCATACAATGTCGAAGGAAGTACACGCCCATTTACAGATAATACGCGGCCAGATTCGACCACTGCATCTTCAAAACTACCTGTGATATCCGCCAGGGCTGTAATGAAAAGATTTCCAAACGAATGACCTTCCAAGTCTGGAGCGCCACTAAAACGATACTGGAAAAGTTGGGTCAATAAAGCTTCATCATTGGACAGTGCCGCAAGACAATTTCGAATGTCGCCTGGAGGAAGAATACCGTGACTTTCTCGTAAACGCCCTGACGAACCACCATCATCCGCAACGGTGACAACTGCGGTCAGGTTACTGGTATGCAGCTTAAGTCCACGGAGGAGAGTTGCAAGCCCATGCCCGCCGCCAATCGTCACAATACGAGGTCCGCGGTCGCGGCGCTGAAAATTTGCGAGTTGATTGAATACATCGGAGCCAGGCCGGATAAATGGGCGCAACAAGGAACGGTTAAGCTTCAATATCCCATAAATGACAAGCCCAATGCCCAAACCACTAAAGACAACAGCCCGCCATAAACGCGGAATAAACCTCAAAGATGCATAAGAAAGTAATGTAAGGAATATTGGGTTGGAGGAATCGGTGCGATACAAATCAATTAGCACGACCGCAAAACCCAGGCCCAGCAATGTAATACCAATCAATACAAGTGTAAACCAGCGTTTAATACCCAACCCTGGGCGCAGCCAGCGAGAAATATCACGCAAGGTTTGCCATAAACGCATAAGAAAATCCTTCGACATAAAAAGATAATAGCAGGGATGAAGAGATGAGTCAAATCATTGCAAGGCGTTTATAAACAGGCAATAAACAGGCTAAAAACACCGTTCCTGTAAATGGGCATACGGTATAATGGCGCTCATGCCCACCATCATAGCAGTTGACATCGGCGGCACCCAATTGCGAGCCGCCGCATACAAACAGGATCAAATCCAGCCTCTTACCCAAAAACGAGTCGAAACCAAAGCCAATGAGCCGAATACATTTGGCCGACTGATAAAGCTGATCGAAGATATTTGGCCGCAGAATGAAGAAATAATTGCAATTGGTGTTTCCTCTCCAGGCCCGGTTGACCCGCATTCAGGTGTCATTATGATGACACCAAATATCAAAGAGTGGCGTGATTTTCCCATCACGACCAAACTAACAGAACATTTTGGAATTCCATCCTATTTGGATAACGATGCAAACCTGGCCGGTTTGGCAGAGTGGAAGTTTGGCGCCGGGCGTGGGCATCATAACGTACTTTTTTTGACTGTAAGCACTGGGGTTGGCGGCGGCGTGATCATTGATGACCGCCTCTTGCAGGGACATCACGGCCTGGCTGCTGAACTCGGGCATACCACTGTGCAGGCAGATGGTCCGCTTTGCGGCTGTGGGCACCCAGGTCACCTTGAGGCTTACTCGTCTGGGACTGGCATAGAGCGGTTCGTGGCAGAACAACTCAAGGCGGGGCGGGAATCGGTTCTTCATCCGGATCAAAAAAATTCAGCCCATATGATATCTGAGGCCGCTAAAAAAGGCGATGCGTTATCCATCGAAGCATATCAAATAGCGGGAAAATATTTAGGGATCGGTGTGGCAAACTTTTTACACGCATTTGATCCATCCATTGTTATTTTTGGCGGTGGAGTATCTCAAAGCGGACCTTTATTGTTTGACTCATTTGAAGCAAGTTTAAAAGAACGCGTTATCCATCCACAGTATTTGGAAGGGTTGGTCATCACGAGAGTTGAGCTTGGCGATGACGCCGGACTACTTGGAGCCCGCGCACTGGCGGAACTGAAATTGAGTTTGTAAGCAGACACAAAGAGCACAAATAACAATTGGAGGGATTAAATTTTTTCATTTTGGTTTCTCGCTAGATCCCTGGTGTAACTTCGTGTTCTTTATGTTTATGTGTTTTAACAAGGAGCTTTTATAATGAAATCCAACCTGCCCGGGCCAAGAGCCAGGGCCATGATCGAACGAGACCGAAAAGTGATTTCGCCTTCATATCCCCGTGGATATCCTTTTGTGATGGATCACGGCAAAGGAAGCGAAGTGTGGGACGTTGACGGGAATCGCTTTTTAGATTTTATGGGGGGCATCGCGGTGGTTTCCACGGGTTATTCACATCCTAAAGTTGTGAAGGCAATTCAAGACCAGGCTGAAAAGTTTATTCATATTTCATCAGACTTTTACCACGAGAACTGGATCAAGCTGGGTGAAAAATTGAACGACATCTCGCCATTCAAAGAAGATGCGCTCAGCTTCATGACCAACTCGGGAACCGAAGCTGTTGAAACCGCCATTAAACTTGCGCGGTATCACACCAAGCGCACCAACTTTATTGGCTTCACCGGGGCATTTCATGGGCGCACCATGGGGGCGGTCACGTTTACGGCAAGCAAGGCAAAATATCACGGCGGTTTTTATCCATTAATGAACGGTGTGACACATGCGCCATTCCCGAATCCATATCGACCTGTTTTAGAACGCCGCAAAGGCGAGGATGATGGCGAGGCAGTTGTGCGTTATATAGAAGATGAAATCCTTAATCAGATTTTGCCGCCAAAAGATGTAGCTGGAATATTAGTGGAGACCATTCAAGGCGAAGGCGGATATATTGTCCCGCCGGATGGTTTCTTCCCTGCATTACGAAAGCTGTGCGATAAGCATGGCATCTTGATGATCCTTGATGAAGTTCAATCGGGTATGGGACGTACAGGTAAATGGTGGGCCATTGAGCATTTCGGTGTTGAGCCAGATATGATCACATCTGCGAAAGGCATTGCTTCGGGCATGCCGCTTGGAGCATGTATTGCCCGTAAATCTGTAATGGATTGGGAAATTGGAACTCACGGCAACACCTACGGCGGAAATCCCATTTCATGTGCTGCATCCCTGGCTACAATTGACTTAATTGAAAACGGATTTATGCAAAACGCAAAAGAAGTTGGCGAATATGCAATGGATGCTCTTGAAGAGATCAAGTCGCGCCATGCAAGTATTGGGGAAGTTCGTGGAAAAGGATTAATGATCGGCGTGGAATTTGTGAAAGACCGCGAGACCAAGGAACCTGATCATGGTCTTACCGATCGCATCGTGGACCTTGGATATGAGCACGGTTTACTGATGCTTTCCTGTGGCAAAAGTGTAATCCGAATCGCTCCTCCCCTTTCAATGAGCAAAAGCGAAATGGAAGAAGGATTAAAGCTGTTCGAAGAAGCACTGACAGCTGCAGAAAAGAAATGAAGTAAGTAACGTCAATCATGTCACTCTGAGGGAGCGGTTTCCCTAATGCGCCTGCTAAGGCGGACGTCAGCGACAGAAGGAACTCGTACATAGCCCAGCATGACATATTAACGTTGACTATATTTGCGGCTTATTAGAAATCAAAAGAGCAATGTGTTGTTACACATTGCTCTTTTGATTAAGCAGGTAATTTATCTTTCACCCTTCGGGGTTTTTTCCTGTTTTTCCTTTTGCACACTAACAAGTACAGCGCGGACTGCAACACGGTTGGCGTACGTGTTTGTTTTTTCATTATATGTCTTACAAGTAATTAAAGTTAACCATGCACTATCCTCATGGTTGAGAATAGATGTGTTCTGCGGACTTACAGTACGATTCTGGCGTACCTCGTAGGTATAAACAGACCCATATGCATGAACGATAATCTTACTGCCCCATTTAAGTTTTCCGAGTTCCACAAACGGGCCAGGCTTGCCATTGGGCAGGTATACATGGGCGGTTAGAACACTATTCCCGTCCCAGCCAGGGAAAGCCGTTCCATTGAGCCACCCGGCTTGTTCTTCCAACCAGGCAAGATCCCAGGCATCATCAATCAATGGAATTCCCACAATTGAAACATTGACTCCAAGGCTTGGGATTTCCATCCACACATCAGTGGTGACATATTTTTTCTCGGCGGGTTGATTCTTCAGTATTGTAATCTTGCCTGGCGCAAAACCTGTGGAAGGCAATTGTTTAGGCAGAACTACCTTCTCGGCATCATCGCCATTTCCAAAAGCGCTAAGTGTGACGGTATCTGAAACTTGATATACATTAATCGTATCAAGCGGGTCATAACGGCGCTCTGTGGAGGAACTATTAAATGTCGACAATTGAACAGGTATACCGCCCTGCCCAGGGTCAATAGGCAAAGAGGTCCACACGACTGAACTAAGGTTTATGACACTTGGTTGCGTTCCGTCAAAACGAGCAAAAAATACTATCGTGGCAGATTGATTAAGTGGGAAGGAATCCCAGGCAAATGTAAGAGCATTCCCACCTGGGAGATTACACACATTTGGTTGTGTCGTCGGGACAAGGCCTGTGTAGGTAATTGGTGTGCATGGAATATATTCCAACCCAGCAGGTAAAACATCAGAAACCTCAACATCAAAAGCATCTGCGGTGCTTGGGGCAGTGTGGTTTATTACCAGGGTAAATTGAACGATGGTGCCAGTTGTTACAGTGGTAGGCGCTGCTGACTTATCAATGGCAACATCAGGTTCCACAATTTTCACATCCGGCGCGCTGGTTGAGAGCGAGCCCCCATTCCAGGCCCATGTGACACTATTGCCCAAGTTAAGAGCGTCTTGGTTTTCAATAACATCAAGGACAATTGCCCTATATTGGATCACAATCGTTGATGCTGCTATTGGAGCGGGAATGTTCCCTATATTAAATATCACCTGTCTACCTGGATTGGCTGGATTCAATACCAAATCTCCAGGATCGGTGATGGCTGAAACAACTGCAGAGGGGCAAACAGTATTTGTTAGGTTATTACCACCAACAATCACTGATAAGCAGTCCACATAGGCGAGGCCTTTATCCATGACATCTGTAACTGTTACATTATTAAGCGGTGTACCCACAGGAAGATTAATGATTACCTGATAAGTCACAATTTCGCCAATTGCCACATTGTTACCGCTTGTAAAAATTTGATCGGTATCAATAATAGTTTTGGCGAGTATGTTTGCTGAAGTAAATCCAAAGTCTACTGTGGGGTTTGTAGTTGTGCCAGCAGCATTATTAACAATATTATTAGTCGCCGCACCCACACTGCCCGGAGTAAGAGTTACCAGGTTACTTACAGCTTGACCGCCAGCAGTACCGACACCATTGTCGTTATTGTTGGTATTGGTGTTGGGGTTCGTTGTATCTGTACTGTCAGCTGTATCAACTGTGCTGGAATATCCAACCGGTGGAGTAACCTTTACAATGTAATCACCGCCAGGTAAGCCGCTGAATAAATACGTGCCGCCTGCACCGGTCAGCACACCCCCTGCAGCATCGTCACTAGTCCCAAGAATGCCATCCGGGCCAACATTGATCTCTGTTGTGCCGTTACTTGCGTATAACTGAACAGTGGCACCAGATAAATTGGTATCGCCAGCGTTATAAGTCCCGCTATTATCGACATCAATAAAGACCTGATTGCCCAAAGCGACTCGATAGAAGCCAAAGTCAACAGTCATATCTGCGCGGTTGTCCGTTGTCCCCTGGCCTGTTGCAGAGACATCTAATTCATTCGTTGGCTCGCCAGTTCCAGGTCCAAGAGTGACTGCGGCAGAGGCCACATCGTTAACAGTACTGCCAGTGAAAGTTGTACGTCCGTTATCATCACTATCTGTGACTGTCGTATCGGGATCATTCGCTGTGCTGTCACTGACTGCTCCGGCGCCACTTATGACTGTTCCGCTGCTCCAATATCCAGATAATGGATCTCCGGCGACGGTATCTCCTGCACCTATATTGCGGAAGTTATCAGCAGGGATGACCACCACATAATCTCCAGCAGGAAGATTATCAAAGCGGTAATATCCATTGGCATCTGTGGTTGCAAAAGACTGGAAGATGTCTCCTGCACCGTAAACACCATCTCCATTATCCTGATAGAGTTCCACGCGTACGCCCGAAATTCCTAGCTCAGTCCCATTGATCGTGCCGCTATTATCCGTATCAAACCATACTCGATTACCAAGGCTATAATTTAGAGATACAAAGCCAAAATCCACTGTCGGATTTGACGTGATGCCAGTCGAGTTCGTCACAACATTATTTGAAGCCGCGCCGAGATTACCCGGAGTAAGCGTGACAATATTGCTGGATGTTTGGCCAGCGCTGGTCCCGACACCGTTGTCATTATTGTTGGTATTGGTGTTGGGATTTGTTGTATCTGTACTGTCAGCAGTATCGACTGTGCTCGAATATCCAACCGGCGGGGTAACTTTTACAATGTAATCACCGCCAGGTAGGCCGCTAAACAAATACGTGCCGCCTACACCGGTCAGCACACCCCCTGCAGCATCGTCACTAGTCCCAAGAATGCCATCCGGGCCAACATTAATCTCAGTTGTGCCATTGCTTGCAAACAACTGAACTGTTGCGCCAGGTAAGGCCGAATCACCAGCATTATATGCGCCGCTACTGTCCACATCAATAAAGACCTGATTACCCAAAGCAACTTGGTAGAAACCAAAATCAACGGTCATATCTGCACGGTTATCCAGGGAGCCCTGACCAGATGCAGAAAGATCCGATTCATTGATTGGCTCAGCAGTTCCAGGTCCAAGGGTGACTGCGGCAGATGCTACATAGTTAATGGCGTTTCCGTTGAAAGTTGTACGTCCGTTATCATCACTATCTGTGACTGTCGTATCGGGATCATTCGCTGTACTGTCACTAATCACTCCAGCACCACTTATGGTTGTTTCACTGCTCCAATATCTGGATAATGGGTCTCCGGCAACAGTGTCGCCTACACCAACATTGCGGAAATTATCTGCGGGAATGACCACCACATAGTTACCAGCGGGGAGATTATCAAAGCGGTAATATCCATTGGCATCTGTGGTCGTAAAGGATCGGAAGGTATCTCCAGCACCATAAACACCATCTCCATTATCCTGATACAACTCTACACGTACGCCTGTAACTCCTACTTCGGCCCCATTAATCGTGCCACTGTTATCCGTATCAAACCATACTCGATTACCAAGGCTATACTCTGCAGCAGTCACGATTAGAGTATCTGAGGTTGGATTGTTATTACTTACAGGCGAGCCGCCAGCAGTCGCAGTTAAACCTCCAACCGGGATTGTATTTACATAGGTACCCGGAGTACTGCTTGTCACACTAACAACAATTGTGCAGCTCGCATTGCCTAGAAGCGAACCGCCTGATAATGCAATGGTTTGAGAACCAGTTATTGCTGAGAATGTACCGCCGCAATTATTCACGGGTGCTGGGGCTGCCCCCCCTGCAATTTCCAATCCATTGGGGAGGGCGCCAGGCAAAAGGTCTGTCAATGCCATACCTAGTAATGGAATATTACTTGTATTCTGAATCGTGATGGTTAGGGCAGAGTAATCACCCGTTAAGATAGTACTGGGGTTAAAGCTCTTTGTAACACTTGCGCCGGGGAGGTTGGTCAACGATGCTTCTGCAGGCTGCGTACTGCTCACACCGTTAAAAGTAGTTACAGCGCCAGCAGGAATTCGATTGGTGAGATTTCCATTTACCGCCATGATAACGCGCAACGTTATGGTACAGCTTGTATTTGCAAGTAAAGTGCCGCCGCTAAATGAAAAAGCTGAATCTCCTGGGTTTCCAGTAAGAGCGCCGCCGCAAGTCCCCACATTAAAAGTTACAGGGTTGGCTAGTTGCATACCTGCCCCCAACAAAGCCATATTGTCTGTAAAAGTAATTCCAGTCAGGTCTGCATTATTGGGATTTACCAGCTGAACACTCATGGTTGAATAAGCGCCGCCATATACCAGTACAGGATTAAATCCTTTAACAACCCCGATAGTAAGCGGTTCAGTCGTAAGGGTGGCCTGCGCCTGGGCAATTGGGTTTATCGTCACCCCGGTATTTTGCACAGTACCTGAAACATTCGTTGTTGGAATTGTATTGACTCGGTTGCTTGGAGTGGCATTGCTGTCCTTCCCTTGTACCGTAATGGTTATCGTACAAATTCCTGGTACAGCCCCCACCTGCGCGGGAACGACTGCTCCCGTCATGCTAATCGTTTGTGACCCAGGTACGGCTGTGATAACACCCCCAGAACATGTAGTGCTGGCATTCGGTATAGGAGCAACCACAACACCATCTGTTAACGTACCCGGCAATGTATCTGTAAGTTGAGTGTTAATCAACGGAGACGTAGTCGTATTTTGTAAAGTAATTGTTAAAGTTGAAAGACCATTTGCCTGAACAGAAGTGGGGTAAAACGCCTTGCTCATAGACATGCTTGTAACAACCAAAGTTGCAGTATTACTATCAACAACATTGGTGCGTCCTTGAGTAGTTACGATATTACTCGCAGGGATCATGTTGTTATATGCACCTGGAATTGTTGAGGTTACATAAACAGTGATCGTACAGTTAGCCCCGGCAAGAATACTTGCACCCGTTAATGTAATTGTATTGCCGCCAATGGGAGCGACAACATTTGCCGCAGTACAGGTATCGGTTGGGTTTGCCGGAGCGGCAGGCACACTTGCTATTCCGATAACTACTAATCCTGCAGGCAGGGTGTCACTAATATTTAATCCAGTTAAGTTTGTGTCAACAGGTGCTGTAATGGTTATTCTTAACCGACTTGGGTTACCAGGTACTATTGGGCTGGTTTGAAACGCCTTGCCGACAGTCACCGGAAGGTTGACTGCGTTGATTACAGTTAGATCGGTGCCGGTTCTGATGATTGTTGTATTTCCAACACCTTGTGTCGAAGTTATTGCACCGATGGGAATCGTGTTCTCATATGTAGTTCCACTGCCAGCGACTGAACTTGTTACATCAAATATTATCGTACACGAAGTTCCAGCTGGTATTGACCCTCCAGCAAGAGTTACAGAAGTGGGAGCATTCGTAATCGTGCCATTACACTGCGGCGATACCGGCGTACCAGAAACATTCAAGTTTGCAGGCATCGCATCTGTAAAATTGACTCCTGTCAGATTAGTGGCGCTATTATTATTTAAGGTGATCGTTACCATACTTACGCCGTTTATAACAATGCTCGTCGGCGCATATCCCTTAGTGCCAGTGAGCGCAGGGTTTACTACCAGGTTAGCCTGAGCTTGCAAAATATTGGTTACGCCAGGCTGGGCGGCGGTTAATGAATTGGGCGGAATCGTATTGGTTAAGGTTCCGCCTGCAATTGTCAAACCTGCTTGAACAGTGGCTGTGATTGTACAGGTTCCAACAGGAGTCGGGGGGGTAAGACTCGCAGGAATTACTCCGCCAGACAACGTAATCGACGTTGCCGTACTGCTCACCGTACCTCCACACTGCGAGACAGTTGGTGTTCCAGAAATTGTTAATCCTACAGGGAGGTTATCGGTGATGCCAACATTCGTATAATTTGCGCCAGTTGGGTTTTGAAGGGTTATGGTTAAAGTACTTGTCCCACCCGCTATGATAGGAGAGGGCAAAAAGCTCTTTATAAGGCCAACAGGTTGGACATTTAAAGGCGCAGATGCCGGGCCGCCATTGGTCACTCCCTGTTGGGTAACGATGGAGCCGGGTCCAGCAGGGCCCGCAGGGATCGTATTGGTATATATACCGCCTACAGCAGATATGACATTTACCGTAACAGTACAATCCTGAGCCGGGGTAACCGTTGCATTACTTAACGCAATAGTATTTGTATTTGCAACAGCGGTTAGAGAGTAAGCGCCGCAATTATTAACAACAGGCGAAACGGGTGTCGCAAGAACAAGGTTTGCAGGCAATGTGTCTGTGTAGGAAGTTTGTGTTAAGTTCGTATCTGCATCATTGTTATTGATCGTAATCGTTAATTGGCTGATTTGACCAACAAAAATCGTGTTGGGAGCGAATCCTTTTGATAACGCCGGTGGAGTCACTGCAATAACTGTAATGGTAGCGCTTGCCGGTGTGGTATTAGAAACCGTAACAGGGGTTACACCATCAATACCATTCGCATTTAAGTTGCCAATTGGAATGGTGTTAATCAGATTTCCAGCCGTGGTAGAGGTAACATTAATCTCTACATAACATTCGCCGGGAGTTGCACCAACCTGTGCAGGGACGTTTCCCCCGGTTAAGGATATGGTTGTTGTGTTTGGCACGGCGGTTACAGTACCACCACAGGTGCTGATTACACCATTCGGGTTCGCAATTTTCAAACCTGGCTGCACTCCCACAAGATTGTCAGTCCAAGCGGCGGCTGTTAACGCGAACGTGTTCGGGTTAAAAATCGTAATCCTCAAGACTGATACTCCACCAGCATCAATCAATATAGGAGTAAACTGCTTGTTGATTTCGGCTGGGATAGCCAAGGCATATGCTGGTTGTATTGGATAGATAAATAAAGATCCAATCAAAGCAATTAATAAAAATAAAGACCTAAACGATTTATTCATAAGCTACTTCCTTCTTTAATAACGCGACAACATAATCCAAAAAAAACAAGCAACTTAAACGACCCACGGCCTGTTTCGCTGCTCGCTGCCAACACTTGTACTTAGCCCCTGGACATGTAACCCTATTAAGTAAGTGTTGATTCATGACATCCAAAAAATAAAATATTAATTCCATAGCATTTTATAGGGTATTGGCAGTATAGTCAATAAATTTCCCTGGTACACAAGCAGGCGAAAAGCCTTCAGTAAACGCCTTTTGCCTGCTTATAGAACTCTTACGTCGTCTAACGAACCCCAGTGATAAAATATTGAAACCTTATGTCACTTATTCCCTCGATGCTTCCAGATTTTCGCGTGCGCCAACGAGATTATTTGCTCGAAATCTCACGCATGCTTACTCAAGAATTGGACCTTGAGAAGCTGCTGGCCCGCATTTTACGTGTTTCCATAGAAATGCTGGCCGGGCAGGCAGGCTTGATCGCACTCAAAAGACCTGAGGGCTGGAGCGTCTCTGCGGCGCACAATATTGCACCTGCCTTCCTGAGCTACCTGACCCCGCTGCTTGCAGAGGAAGTAGTCCGCGAACTGGATGTTCGTGAGCTTAACCGTATGTTGAAGGAATTGACCTATACCGCCAGCACAGGCTTGCTGAACGGCACAGGCTTGCCCCTCGCCGCACATGGACAAGTCATCGGCGTGATCTTTATCTTTCGCAACTATGCTGATCTATTCACGCCAAATGACCGCGTGCTCCTGCAATCCTTTGCAGACCAGGCCGCCATCGCAGTGTTCAATGCCCAGCTTTATGGACAGGTCTCCTACGAAAAGCAACGCCTCGATGCGCTTCTTGATTCAGCAGCAGACGGCATTTTGATCCTTGATACAAACCAGATAGTGGAAAGATGCAACACAGCCTTTGAAAAACTATACGGTTTAAAACGGGATGAAATTGTTGGCAGAAATCATAGCGATATCATTCAATGGAAAAAAGAACCGCAAGGCTTAACCCTGGAAGAATCCATCACGGAAGGCTGGCCTCTCACGCCAAACGCCACATTATATGTCGAAGGCGATATTGAAAGACCCTTACCTCCGCATCTCCCCGTAGGTATCACGTATGCACCCTTGCTTTCAAGTGAAAATAAATTACGCAACACCATCGTCAGTGTGCGCGATATTACCCACTTTAGAACAGCAGATGAAATAAAAGCGACCTTCATTTCCATTGTCAGTCATGAATTACGCACACCCGTGACGTTGATCAAAGGATACGCATCCACTTTGCGGCGCGATGATGCCAAATGGGATAAAGCAACGATCAGCGATTCGCTTCAAGTCATTGAAGAGGAGGCGGATCGCTTGTCGAAGATGATCGATGATCTGCTGGATGCTTCACGGCTGCAAGCTGGCGGCCTGAGCTTGAATCAAGCCGATGTCGTTATGCCCAGCCTTGCGTTACGTGTGACCGAACGTTTTGCATCCCAATCACCCAGGCATCATCTCGTCACTGATTTCCCGGAAAATTTCCCGATCATTATGGGTGACGAAACACGTATCGAGCAGGTATTGTCCAATCTGGTTTCAAATGCTTTAAAGTATGCTCCCAAAGGCGAAATAAAAATCAGCGGTACAGTGCGGCCTGAGCAGGTTGTAATTTGTGTAAGCGATGAAGGTTCTGGCATCGAAGCAAAAGATCTGCCGCATATTTTTGACCGTTTCTATCGTTCGACAAACGCATTCAAGCAGACGAAGGGCGCAGGCTTGGGACTCTACCTTGCGCGCGCAATCGTCGAAGCACATGGTGGGCGCATCTGGGCAGACGCTTCGACAGGCTCAGCGAAGCCTGACTCTGGCGCGAGAATCTGTTTCTCCCTTCCACGATAACCCGCCCTCCCAAATGGTAAAATAATCCACCCTCAAGTAAAAGGAAAACCCATGGCAAATTCCATCCCTCCTCGCAGTAAAGTGAACAAAAAATATACCTGGAACGCAGAAAGCGTTTTTAAAACAAAAAAAGACTGGGAAGCTGAAGTAAAAAAAATTCTTGCCGATCTGCCAAATATTAAGGAATATGAAGGCAAGCTTAGCGAAAGCGCCGAGATGTTGCTTGAAGCATTAGACAGCGTTGAAAATCTCACGAAACGATTGCTTCACATCCTTGTTTACGCAGGCTTTTCGTATAACGTAGATACAACCAATCAAAGTTCAGCGGCCATGTATGGCAAGGCTCAAGGCGTATACGGGCAGGTCGCTGGTACAGTTGCCTTTATCAACCCTGAATTGCTGCAAATTGGAAAAGCCAAACTCGATGAGTGGATGAGACAGAATCCAAAATTGGCAATTCAAGCTCATAACATGAATAACCTTTTCCGCAAGCAGGCGCACGTGCGCTCTGGTGAAGTGGAGGAAATTCTAGGCATGGTTGGCGACCCCTTAGGCGGAGCGGGCAACAGTTCCAGCATGTTGACCAACGCAGATTTCAAATTCGCGCCTGCAAAAGACAGCAAAGGCAAAAAGATCATTGTGACTCAAGGCAATTTTCACACCGCTTTGATGGAACACCCTGACCGCAAAGTAAGACAAAGTGCTTTTGAAAGCTACATGGATAAGCATCTTGAATTCAAGAACACGCTTGCCACCAACCTGACCACTTCGATCAAAGCCAATGTCTTTTATAGCCAAGTACGCAAACACGAAAATTCGCTTTCAGCCTCTCTTTTTGAAAACAACATCCCAGTGGATGTTTTCCATAATCTCATTAATACATTTAAAAAGAATTTGCCTGTCTGGCATCGTTACTTTGAAATTCGCCGAAAAGCATTGAAATTGAAAGAAGTCAACTACTATGATATGTGGGCGCCAATTGTAAAGAAGAAGACAAAGGTTCCCTACGAAAAGGCAGTGGAACTCATTTGCGACAGTCTCGCTCCCTTGGGTAAAGATTACACAGACGCGATACGCAAAGGTTGTCTCAAAGACCGCTGGGTGGACGTGTATCCCAACCAGGGCAAATCAAATGGAGCATTTTCCTGGGGCGCATCTGGAACCCATCCATTTATTATGATGAGCTACACTGATGAAGTGGGCAGCATGAGCACGCTGGCGCATGAACTCGGTCATTCCATGCATTCGTATCTCACGTGGAAGAATCAGCCGCTCGCTTATTCAGATTATTCGTTATTCGTTGCCGAGGTTGCATCTAATTTTAATCAGGCCATGATGCGCGGACATTTGCTCAAGACCATCACAGACAAGAATTTCCTGATCTCATTGATCGAGGAAGCCGTTGGTGGAAACTTCTTTAGATATTTCTTCCAAATGCCGACTCTCGCCCGATTCGAATTGGAGACTCATCAACAAGTTGAACGCGGAGAATCCTTGACTGCCGATTCAATGCAGAACCTGATGGCTGATCTGTTCACCGAGGGATTTGGTCCCAAGGTAAAAGTAGATCGCTCGCGCGTTGGGATGGTTTGGTCTACTTTCGGACATCTCTTCTCTGATTATTATGTATATGCTTATGCTACAGGTATCTCTGGCGCGCATGCGCTCTCGGGCAGAATCCTGCGCAATGAACCGAATGCCGTCGAAGATTATCTCGGCTTCCTGAAATCTGGTTCATCTGTCTACCCATTGGATGTGCTCAATAAAGCAGGCGTAAACCTGACAACTCCCAAAGCCGTGGAAGAAACCTTTGCTGTAATGGAAGGGTATATTAATCGGCTGGAAGAACTTGTTGGATAAGAAAATTAGGGATTAGATAATTCGATATTCGGGAATCGGAAAATAAAATCACCCAACCGAATATCGAATTACGAATATCGTTTTCGCACTCGTGGTCTCGGTACGCCCTCGAGTTAATCGTCAATCAAAAATCATAAATCGGAAATCATAAATGCCTCAAACTCAAATCTCGTGCCCTCGCTGTAGACAAATGATCGCTGCCAATATTGAGCAGCTTGTCGATGTTACTCATGAACCCGCGTCCAAGCAACGCTTATTAGGCGGACAATCCAACCATGCGCGCTGTCCGCATTGCGGATATGAAGGCCGCCTCGCGACTCCGATTGTGTATCACGATAACGAAAAGGAATTACTGCTGACTTTCTTCCCGCCTGAATTGGGAATGCCTGTTAATGAACAGGAAAGACTGATCGGCCCACTGATCAAACAGGTTGTAGATCGATTGCCTCCCGAAAAACGTAAAGGCTATTTATTCAACCCAACCGCAAACTTTACCTACGAATCAATGATGGAAACCATTTTGAACAAAGATGGGATCACGTCAGAGATGATCAAGTCGCAGCAGGAACGGGTGACGCTGGTCGAGAAACTGCTCCAGATCACATCAGCAGATGCGCGCCTGGAATTGATCAAGCAAAGTGAAAAGATCATTGACGAACAGTTCTTTGGCCTGTTCAGCCGTATTGCACAAAATGCCATGCAAAGTGGACAGGAACCGATTGCGCGTGCGTTGATCGAGTTGCAAAAACAACTTTTGGAAGAAACCGCATTTGGCCGTCAGCTAAAGGAATCTGTCGGGGAAGTGGAAGCAGCTACAAAGGTCCTGCAAGATGCGGGCAAAGGTCTCACACGCGAGTTGCTGCTGGACTTCGTTCTCGATGCAAAGAACGATGCCCGCATCCGCGCCTATGTTTCCCTGGCACGCGGCGGCATGGACTACGTCTTCTTTCAGAATTTGACAGAGAAGATTGACAAGTCATTGGGCGATGAAAAAACCAGGCTTGAATCTATTCGTGAGAAATTAATGGGTTTTGTAAACGAAGTAGACAAGCAGTTGGAAGCGCGCTTCAAGCAGGCTCAAAACTTTGTCGAGTCCATTCTCGAAAAAGACGATGTGGAAAAGACAACCCGCGAAAACATCGAAGGCTTTACACAGGATTCTGTGGAAGTGGTCAATCAACTTTTACGGCAGGCTTCTGAGAAAAACGATTACACACGCATGGGCAAATTACAAAAGATGGCGCAGGTCTTACAGGAAGCCAGCGCTCCCCCGCCAGAGATTGCGTTCATCGAAGAGTTGCTGCAAACCCCAGACGACGCGGCGGTTGAACAAATGCTCACTGAGAACGACGCCATCGTCAATCAGCAATTTGTAGATGCGCTCAGCGGATTGATCGCCCAAATAGAATCTCAAGGTGATGAAAACCCTGAGGCCAAGGCCATGAGCGGCAAGCTCACAGAGATTTACAAGGTGGCACTGAAGCGCGTGATGAAAAAGAATATGGGATAAAAAGAACGTCAAGAGACAGTCACCTTAAAGGTGACTGTCTCTTTTTTAAGTTTATAAATAAGAATAAAGAGAAAACAAATATGTCAATTACCCCGCACCTATTTGTCTGTATTAATAAATTTGATTTGGCTGTTTTGATGAAGACAAATGACCAAACCTCATCCAATTCCAGCACATCTTCGCTTTCGGCAGGTAACAAACTTTCCTTGATCGTAGGTTGTT
>JAYVUA010000002.1:0-26790 GCA_043788255.1 Anaerolineales bacterium
ATCTCGGTTTTGCTCGTTTGCGGCGCAGACCCGATTTAATCCTCAGTTTCTTTCACGCCGCTGGTCTTTCTGTTAGGCAACTTAGGTTACCCTGAATAATTCAGAAACAACTCTTTATGGCCGTGTGTGATAAAAGTCACAATGCAAATAATTAAGTTGATTTATATTAAGCATATGTTAATCTTTTCTGAGGATATCCATGTTTAAAACACCATTCTTTATAGCATTAGTCTCCGCAGTCCTCGCGCTTGGCTTTTTTGTATTTGTAACTGATGCGCCATCATATGGTGGAAGCACGCCCGAGACTTGTAATAATTGTCATGTCATGGACTCGCAATATGAGAATTGGTATCACGCCCCGCACGAAAAAGTGACTGAATGTGTGGATTGTCATTTGCCACATGAGAACATCGCGGTTTATTATTTGGAAAAAGGCAGGCAGGGCGCGAAAGATGTGTATGCATTCACTACAGGCAACATCCCTGTCGCCATTCGTGCGAGTGAAAAAACAAAAGGTATTATTCAGGATAACTGCCTGCGCTGTCATCAGGATACGGTTGAAAATATTATGATGGGTGCTCAACCTTTTGATCGTTATTGTTGGGATTGCCACCGCAGTGTTGCACACGGTGACCGAGGTTCCTCGCCTGTCCCTTATCAAGATTCAACTCTCTATCCCACCAAGTAAGGAGAAGCATCAATGAAGAATTACACCAATCTTATTCTGGCAGGCCTTGTGGTCGTTTTGGCTGCCACGCTCGTTGGCGTATTGGTTTACGTCAAGAATCAGCCCGTGGAAGAACGCGCTGTTCAGCCTTTAGTTGAAATTGCACAGATGGAACCTGATTCGTCCAAGTGGGGCGTCAACTTTCCCAATCAGTACGACTCATTCATGAAGACCAAAACAAATAATATCGATACCACCTATGCTGGTTCTTCGCAGTTTTCCTGGCTTGAACGCGATCCGCGCCAGGTGATCTTGTTTGCTGGTTACCCATTCAGCAAGGATTACAACGATGATCGTGGTCATGCAAATGCGTTGGATGATGTACGAGCAACCAAACGTTTGAATTTGGATGACACGAATCCCAAGCACACGCCCGCTACCTGCTATTCCTGCAAATCCACTGATAACCCGGGTTTATGGAACAGGCTTGGTATGGAAGCCTATGACAAGATGACTTTTAATGAAATGACTCCTAATATTAATAATTCTATTGGTTGTTCCAACTGTCATGAAGCAGGGACCCTGCGATTGATCGTAACCAATCCCGCCCTCAAGGAAGCTTTTGAACGCCAAGGCAAGGATTGGACAACCTTCACACGCCAGGAAATGCGGACTGTGGTTTGCGCAAACTGCCATGTTGAATATTACTTCAAGGGCGATGGCAAGTACCTCACCTTCCCTTGGGATAACGGTACAAAGGTTGAAGAAATCCTTTCTTACTATGAAGAATCAGGTTTCAAAGATTGGGAATACCCAGATACCGGTACCCCCATGCTCAAGGCGCAGCATCCTGAATATGAAACCTATACTGCCGATAGCACACATTACAAAGCCGGCGTTGCCTGCGCTGACTGTCACATGCCATATACGCGAGATGGCGCTGCCAAATACTCTTCGCATGATGTTCATAGCCCTTTGCTTAACCCCGAAGCTGCCTGCGGACAGTGCCATACGGACACGGATTACGTTGTGCGCCGCGTGAACACCATTCAAGAACAGGTGGCCACAACAAAACTCTCCGCCGAAGATGCGATTGTTGATGCGATCAATGCCATCAAGATTGCCGTTGCTGCGGGCAATGCAGACCCCGCATTACTCGATCAAGCTCGCAAACTTCACCGCGAAGCACAGTTCATGTGGGATATTGTCTCTGCTGAAAACAGCACGGGCTTTCACAACCCCGAATATGCATTAAAGACTTTAGCCGATGCGACCGACCGAGCCCGTCAGGCACAAATGCTCGCCGCGCAGTCCATTGGCGACACGAGCCTGCTTGCCACGGATACTTATTATGTAACACCGACTCCGTAAATAAATTCTATCAAGTCTAACTCCCCGCCAGCAATGATGGGGAGTTTTTTATTTTTCAGGAACTTTTTTTTCGTATGATCGTCATATAGTGCAGGAGTAAAAAATGAAAAAGTTAATTCTTTTTACCCTTATCGTTATCCTTACCGCGTGTTCTGCTGGAGCGCAAACTGAATTTAAAAAGAACCGCCAAACCTGGCAAGACTCAGACATCACGCATTATCGGTTCTCCCTTACTGTAGGTTGCTTCTGCGCATTTCGAGATCAAATGCCCTTAACAGTTGAAGTGCAAAACAACGAAATTGTTTCGATGGCATACCCTGACGGGACTCTGGTCTCTACAACAGACTCAAATTATGAAATTTTCTCCCGTGATGCGACGATTGACCGAATCTTTTCCGACCTGAAAGCTGGCCTGGAAGGTGACGCAGAAGAGGTCACTGTGACATATGACTCCACCTATGGCTTTCCCAGCAATATATATTTCGACTATATCAAAGCTGCTATGGATGACGAACTCTCACTCGGAGTTTCAAATTTTGAAGCATTGAAGTAATAAAAGCCTTACCCAATATAAAAAAGCGACAGATATCATCCTGTCGCTTTTTTATATTTATTTAATTATCTGGCTGCACCCATTGTTGAAAAATTTCTCTATCCGCAACCTGTATGCGTCGATCTTCAATTCTGATCGCGCCGCTTCTTTCCAATTCCTTCAGCGAACGAGCCACTACCTCGCGGACAGTTCCCAAGCGGGCTGCAAGTTGTTCCTGTGTCCATATAGGCGCGGATTTCTCCTGAGGAAACTCATTGATCAAGCGCGCTAAGCGATGAGTCACTTGATAAAACGCCATTTCGCTAACCATGCGTACCATGCCACGAAGCATCCGCCCAAAATTGATCAAAACTTTTTGCGCAAACTGTGGTTGTGTCTTGACAAGTTCGCGCAACACCTCGCTGTCAATCACCCAAACACGACATACTTCCAACGCCTCCACGTTCACGGGATTCGGCGCGCCGTCAAAAGCGGGGACTTCTGCAAATGTGTCTCCCTCCTGCAGAATGCGGACAATGTATTGCCTTCCTTGCGGTGAAACACGAAATATCTTCGCGCTGCCCTGTTGGACGATATTCAAACCATCACATGGATCCCCTTCCCAAAAGAGCACATCTCCGCGTTGATATTCTCGTAAATGCATGTGCTCCGAAATCTCCTTCAACATGGATTCAGGGAGATCGTCGAAATATTCATTGCCCTTCAACGTTTTGGTGCGCATCTCCTCATAGGTTTCAATCTTTTTCATAAAACTAGTTAGATCTCGCTGAGCATTACTTTGTCTATTCCACGGTTGATTTCCCATGGATAGACAATAAACGCATCAGTCACAGCAGCGTAGTAATCAGGGCGTGCACTTCCAAACAAGTTGCGATATGGGTTGAAGTGCAATACACAGGTTTCAGGGAATCCACCCGCCGCAGAGACACGATTTTTCACAGCAGTGATCGTCCGCCCTGAACCCCAGACGTCATCAATGATCAGCGTTGGGCGTCCGCGTAATTTATCCTCCGCAGGAAATTGGATGAACTCAGGCCAGGCCATCAGGCTGGATTTGTCTGTTTTGGACTGCGCGGGGAAATCCACAGCGGCAGTAAGGATATGTGTAATGTCCATCGCTTCTGCCAGCATTCCGCCAGGGATAATACCGCCGCGCGTAATCATTACCATGGCTGTAAATTCACGGCGGAATTGCGGGAGCAGGTGGTCCATTAATTTGTCAACTTCTTCCCAGGAGACCATTTCACGGCGAGGTTCAGGTTGCATGAATTTCCTTATCAAATAATCTCTAAAGGTTTTCAAAACCTTTAGAGATTTATAGTTTATTACGCCAGTGCCGCTGCAAGTGGCGCAGGTGCACGTACTTGTACAGAACTGCCTTCAGCTTTTGCCGTTTCCACATCATGTGCCCAGATATACAGACAGGTATGATAGGCAGTGCTGGTATAGGAGCCGAATAAGCTAGCAATCATCACAAAAGTGAAAAAAATCAATGCGCCGATGGCAATTCCAATAATGGTAATAACTGTGCTTCCGCCAGAAAGGTATGCCATGCCGCCGCCAATTGCAAATGCAATCACGAAACCAATGACCCCAAATATGAAACCGATCAACCCGGTTACCCAACGTACACCCACTGTGCTGATTCCCACCAGCAGGAGGTTTTCCTTTACGATCTTGCCTACGCGGGTGACGCCGTCTTTGAGGTTCAAATCATCAATGACCATGGCAGGTAGAATGAGATAGGCAGCCTCTGTCCATAGAGTTTCAAGTAAACCTGTGGCAGTGCGGGCGATATTCGAAGCGATACCGCGATTACGGTTGCGTTGAGCCGCGTTGCGCAGCAAGCCTACCGCAGTTGAGACGGCCGCAAGAGTGAGGATATCGAAAAAATCACGTCGTACAACGGCCCAAGCTTCTTCCATGAGTCCGTCACCTTTGGTGAGGTAGCCGTAGATTAAGTAAACGGTCATTCCTGAGAAAACATAGCTCACCACGAATTGAACGAACATCAGTACTGCGCCAAAAACACCCATAACGATTCTTCCGAATTGTCCATCGCCAAATACAAAAGCGGCAATGATAATGGGAATGATCCCGATCACCGAAACGATCATCCCAACGATCAGCGCATAGATCGAAGGCTTAAGTAGATCCTTATCTTTGAAGGCCATGCTCCAGGCCTGTTTTAGAAAGGCCCAACCTCGTGAAAAGCTTTGCATAACTCACTCTCCTTGTTAAAGATAAGTTTATTATAGCAAAGTTGGCGAAAGATGGCAGGCGAAAGCAGGTATGATGTGGATGACTTTCTCAAAGCCCAAACCTTTTTAAGGCTAACATCACGAAAAAAGCGAAAACAGCAAATTTTTATCTTTTCGCGTAAATTTATTTCATTTGCGTTTTTTGCGTTAAGCCTTTTCCCGAATTCAGAAGCCAGGCAATGGATTTTGCAAAAGCAATGAACTTGGAAGATCAGCCAGCCAAACCAACAATTTTGTGAATGTTTACACTCTGTATTTTTTCGGCTCAAGTGTATAATCTGGCGACTCTATTACTTGTGGCATGGATTTTTAATCCTCAGCCGCTGAAATATGGGCAAAATTAATATTTTAATAAATCAAATTATGCAGTACTGTGTAAAATCAGGATAAACTATGAAAAAGATAATTACATTTTCTCTCATGCTGATCGCGTTTGCCATATCCGCTTGTTCTACAATGGTTAATGCCGAGCCAACCCCAACCCCAGACCCGTTTATTGTGAAGGGACGGCAGGTTTTCAATGCTCACTGTGCCACCTGCCATGCTCTGGAGCCAAATACAATCATCATTGGTCCTTCTCTTGCAGGAGTAGCCACCCGCGCCGAGACGCGTATACCGGGGCTAAACGCTGATGAATATATTCAGATGTCCATATTGCGGCCTGGGGATTATGTGGTTGAGGGATACAATAACGTCATGATCACCAATTTTTCCAAGGAGCTGACCAGCGAAGATATGAATGCACTTGTTGCGTTTTTATTGACATTGAAATAAAAATTTCGGAAGTCTGATTTGATGAGACTCCCGAAATCTAATATAAGCCAAAAGAGGAGAATATATGAAAGTTTGGATGAAACGTATTTTAACAACGCTGGGAATTCTTTTGCTTGGAGGTGTTCTTTATGCCGCCTTCGCACCCATCCCACAGGATGAAGTTTTGCCGCCTGAAAAATGGGGAGCAGGTTCAAGCAGCGTGGAGCCTGCCTACAGCGGACTTCAACGGGACTTTCCCGCCATTAATGAGACGGATGCGAATCCCACTACCCCCGAAAAAGTGGAGCTCGGCCGCCTCCTTTTCTTTGACCCGGTCCTGTCTCAGAACAATGACATATCCTGCGCGACCTGCCACAACCCCGATCTCGGTTTTGGCGATGGTTTGCAACAAGCCGTGGGCGCCGATGGGAAAACCCTCCAACGCAATGCCATGAGTTTGTGGAATGTAGCCTACAATACCAATTTCTTTTGGGATGGAAGAGCAGCCACACTCGAACAGCAGACGAATACCCCGATCACCAACTCAGACGAAATGGCTGCCACGCCCTCTGAAATTGAATCTGAGTTGAAAGCGATTCCTGCCTATGCTCTGCTATTTGAAAAGGCCTTCGGAGGCAAAGATGCTCTCACGTATGGAAACGTGCAGAACGCAATTGCTGCCTTCGAGCGGACTCTGGTTACTAACAATTCTCCATTTGACAGATACGCCGCGGGCGACGTGAATGCCCTCACTCCAGCCCAGCGCCGCGGACTTGCGACTTTCCGTTCAGCGGGTACACGCTGTTTTGAATGTCATGCTGCACCGACTTTTAGCGACGCTGATTTCTCTGTAACCGGTGTGCCCGATCTCCCAGGACAGGCACATGATGCAGGCCGCGCACAAGTGGAAAGCACCAGTCTGGATGGCGCTTTCAAAGCACCCTCTCTTCGTAATATCGCATTATCCGCACCTTATATGCACAATGGCGCATTCAAAACACTCGAAGAAGTTGTTGATTTTTACGCCAAAGGCGGCGGACGTGACGCGGGTGTAGAAAATATAGATATCCATGTTTTAGGATTTGATTTGAGCGCTCAGGAAAAATCTGATCTGGTAGCTTTCCTGTATGCATTGACTGATGAAGCCAATGTTCCTGAATTTCCTGCGTCGGTTCCATCGGGTTTGCCAGTGGTCGCTCATGTGGATAACCCTGCACGCGCAACTGTCAGCCAGATGAATGTTGGGGGAACGGAAGCAGTTTCCACGTCTACGCATGAAGCGATAACTTTAACCGTCGAAGCAGGCCAGACGATTCAATCCGTTGTGGATAAAGCACTGCCAGGCGATACCATCAAAGTTCCTTATGCAATCTACCACGAGCATGTCGTCATTGACATTAGCGATGTGAAATTTTTCGGCATCCCGAATGACAAAGGCGAGTGGCCTGTGATCGAAGGCGATGGCACGGGGTCGGATGGTGTGATCGCTTCGGGTAATAATTTTGAGATGGCGTTCTTTGCAGTTAAGAATTTTACGAGCAACGGCGTGCTGATCGAAGGCTCAAAGAATATTTATCTGCATGATATGTATATTGAAAATACAGGCGTGTATGGTGTTTACCCCGTGCGTTGTACAGATGTTTTGATCGAACGCATTGAAGGCACGTTGATGAATGATGCCGCGATCTATGCGGGTAAATCTGA
Source organism: Anaerolineales bacterium (assembly GCA_043788255.1). GTDB lineage: Bacteria > Chloroflexota > Anaerolineae > Anaerolineales > Villigracilaceae > Villigracilis. The sequence goes on from JAYVUA010000002.1 coordinate 7,310, forward strand.
AAATGTTGTTATTCGCGACACGTTGACCTATGGAAACGTGATCGGTATTGAGTTGGAAAACACGGTCAACGGTGAAGTGTATAACAATGTAGCGCACGATAATACCATCGGTATCTTTATCGATCTTTTGCCGCAACTGCCTTCCAAAGTTTCGTTGAATACAAAAGTTCACGACAATGTCAGCGAAAATAATAATGGCGAAAACTTTGGCAAGTCTGGAACAGCAGTTTCACTCATCCCGCCAGGGACGGGGATGTTGATCCTCGCGGCAGATCATGTGGAAGTGTATAACAACACCATCCGTGGAAATAAAAGCGCAGGCCTGGCTGTATTTAATTTGACCATCGGCTTCTCTGCAGAGGAGATCGATGTGGGGCCGAACCCTGAGCACAATTATGCCCACGATAATATTTACGAAAACAATGGCTATGATGCCGATAAATTCGTTAAGGACCTGCTCGGCAAAGGTTTTGACATTATCTGGGATGGCTCTGGTGTGGATAACCGCTTCGATGAACCGAATGCGAAAACATCCTTCCCACCTGTTTTGCCTTCCAAGAATTTGCCTGCTCCTTTATATAACTTGTATTGGCGTGTGTTGAATTTTGTAGTGGGGTTGGTAGGGTAAAAAGAAAGAAGTAAGATGAAAGAACAAAATAGGCAGTGACGTGAGTCACTGCCTATTTTGTTTACAACAAACTGATCGGGTCAATCTCAATGCGCCAATCGTTTAATTTTATATAGCGTAATAACGAAGCAGGGTCTGGCCCGCGGACGATGATCTGCCAGCGATAGAGTCCATCTACTTTTGCGAAGAATGAAGGGACAGGGCCGATTAATTCTGTTTGATGGCGACCTTCTGTCTGTATTATGGCTTTGAGTTTGCTCGCTGTTTTCTGTGACTCTTCTTCCGCTTTGACAGGGTCCGCGTGGCGATATTCGAGGCGCGCCAGTTTGGTAAATGGAGGGTAGCTCAGTTGTTTACGATAATTCAATTCCTGTTCGTAAAATCCATTCACATCATGTTTGGATGCAGCTTGAATTGCATAATGTTCGGGCACGAAGGTCTGCAAAATAACCTTGCCGCCGCGCGAGGAACGTCCCGCGCGGCCTGCAACTTGCGTGAGGGTTTGAAAAATTTTTTCACTTGCAAAGGGGTCGGGCAGGCTTAGTCCCACATCTGCGAGCACAATGCCAACCAATGTTACTAATGGAAGGTCGAGTCCTTTGGCGAGCATTTGTGTGCCAACCAGCACATCCGCTTGATGATTGGCGAAGTGAGTCAGGATCATCTCATGCGCATCTTTATTACGGGTCGTGTCCCAATCCCAGCGCAAAGTGCGGACATTTGGGAACATGGCTTGTACTTCTTCCTCCACTTTTTCGCTGCCAAGTCCATACTCACGGATCTGGCTGCTGTTGCAATTCGGACAGGTCTTTGGGCGCTGGCGTGTGTATCCGCAATGGTGGCACAATAACTTTGGAACTTTTGAACGTTCCAAAGTTTCAAGGTGTAATGTCAGCGGCGTTTCGCAATTGGGACACTTCAATACGTATCCGCAATCACGGCAAAAGATGTAGGTGGCTGTGCCGCGTCGATTCAAAAATAAAATGGCCTGTTCGTTGCGCGAAATGGTTTCAGCCAGTGACTCAGCCAATGCGCGCGAAAAAATTCCGCGATTGCCTGTCTTGAGCTCTTCACGCATGTCCACGATTTGAACAGGGGGGAGTCCTGTTTCAACAATGCGGCGCGGTAAATCTAATTTTATTAATTGGTTATTCTCCGCTTTGAATCTTTGTTCAACGGTAGGCGTGGCTGATCCCAACACACACACTGCTCCGCATAAACGCGCATATTCTTGCGCGGCGGTTACAGCCTGATAATAAGGCTGCTCAGATTGGTAAAAGGAACTGTCATGGCATTCATCTACAACGATCAAGCCGACATTCGGTAATGGAGTAAATAAAGCCGAACGCGCGCCGATAATCACTTTTAATTTTCCAGAGCGTGCACGCCGCCAGGTATCGTACCTTTCACCTTCGGATAATTTTGAGTGGACAAGTCCGACCTGGCCGGGGAAGCGTGAAAGAAAACGACGAACCGCTTGCGGGGTCAACGCGATTTCGGGAACGAGGATAATGGCTTGCTTGCCGCGTTTAATGGTCTCTTCGGCTGCGCGCAAATAAATTTCTGTTTTACCTGAACCGGTGACTCCGTAAAGAAGAAAAGCCGAAGGTCGAAGGTCAAAGGTTATGGCGTGATTAATTTGTTCAAGTGCAGAAGATTGCTCGGTCGTGAGTTCAAGGACTTGTGTGCTTGTTTCTTTATTGATCTGTCTGCCGATATTCTCCAATGGGTCACGAAATATTTCGCTTTCAAACAAACGAATCAAACCGCGTTCTTCAAGCTCCTGCAAATCTGCGAGGTTGCAGCCTGTCTCAGCATAAACCCAGGAGAGATTAATAGCTTCAGGTTGTTGGATAAGGAATCGTAAAGCTGACTGACGACGCGCAAGCGTTTGCTTTGTGCCAAGGTTGGGCATTTCATTTTCCGCTTCTTCCGGCGGAACCGATATCTGGGCAACGCGCAGGAATTTTGGCCTCACCCGGGGAGGAGGTAAGACATGCTTCGACGAAAGGATTCCTTTTTTAACAAGAATGGAGGCCGTTTTGCGCCAGTCCACTTTTGCGAAGTGCGAGTCAATTTGACGGCCGCGCAGAGATCCACGCTCATGCAATAATTTAATGAGACGAGTTGTGATACTGGATGTTTTGTCTTCGTAATTTAAATTGCGTAACTCGTAAGATATATCTGCTTGTTGAGATAGGCCTGTGGGCAGCATAAGACTCACAATGGATGCTAGCGGGCTGAGGGTTGAGTCAGCTAATAGGATCGCCAAAGTAAGCTGGGGCTGAGTCAGAACCGGGGCAGGGTCGAGCAGGTCAATAATTGATTTGGGATTCTCTACTGCGGGAGAGTCTATCAGGGCGACGACAATTCCCTGCACAGTTTGCTGTCCAAATGGAATGATGACGAGACTGCCCGCTTGAAGTTGAGGCGAGAGTTCGTTGGGAATGGCGTAATCAAAAAGGCCTGAGATTGCAGGAACATTAACAGCGATGCGGGCAAACATAATGAGATTATATCTTCTTCAAGACCACTGCCGCGCCATAACCAACCACGGACGAATGATCTCCAGTGATATCCCCCGATGTGGCATATTTTAGGATTTGCACCTTGTCTGCGCCAAGTTCACGCGCTGCCCATAGCATGGATGCGACAGCGGCGTGTCCGCACGCAAATCCCTTATCTGTTTGTTCGGCTTCAAAAATGGAGGCAGGCTCAAAGGATTCAAAACGGCTGAGCATTTCTGCATCCAGTATTTTTGCGGTTCGTTGATCATAAAAGTGTGAAAGATCTGTAGATGCAACGATGAGCGTTTTTTTATTCTTGAGAATTTTCGCGAGGGCAAGACCAAGTTTTTGCGCCGTTATTGATTCCTGAGTGCGAATCATAACTGGCAAAAGTTTGAATTCGTTTTTTAGTACGCATTGTAAAAATGGGAGTTCAATTTCAAGCGAGTGTTCTGTATCGTTGGCAATGGCTGTGATGGGAATGTCGAGGTTGGTTTGCAACTCTGCGAGTGCTATCTGATCCACTTCAATGCTTCCCAGAGGTGTTGAGTAAGCCTGATGTTTCGTTGTGATCAGCGGGTACGGTGCGTATTGGTGAAAAGGGGAGAGGATGGCAACCAAGTCAAAGGTCAGGCCGTGAAGCGCGGCGAATGCATGAGCAGCAACTGGACCTGAATAACGGTACCCGGCATGAGGTGCGATAATGCCGACAATACTTCCGTTAAGTTTGGGAAGCTGGACTACATTGATATAAGAATTGATATTGGATACGAGGGCTTTGGGATTGGCTTCGTACCATGTGCCGGCAATGGGAGAGGGACGAAGATCAAACATAAAAATATTGTAGCATATAAAAAGAGGCTGGAGAAATCCAGCCTCTTTTTATATGCATTAGGTTGATTTTATTGTGGGATGACGTACGATGCAATTGCATTGTTTACTGAATCAAGTACAGTTTGGTCTGCTCCATCTGACCACCAAGCAGTAAGCATTAACCAGGTTTTTTTATTGTTGCCGCGAACTTCGAAGTAAGACACGCCCGAATACCCACCGCTCTTTGAACTCCATTCGAAGCGTTCTGAACCATCTTTCATGATCTGGTCGCTGGCGATGCGTATGTCGCCGACTTTGCCTGTTGTGCTATAGAATCTGTGTAATAAATCCAATGCCGCCCCGGCGCTTACTGAATTGTCAACAGTTGTGCTTGAAAAAATGACCAGGCTTTCCATTTTTGCCGCTTCATCCGGTGATGTGAATGTATCACTATATGCATTGGCGTCTGAATAAACTTTATCCTCAAGTTCCACATGTAAATAAGTCCAATCGCCTGGCAGGTCAAAGGCCAATAGGTTGTTCTGATCGGTAAAAGTTACCAAATCTGAGCTTGAGCCTGATGCGACGGTGGGCGGAGTCTGTTGTTCTGCAGTAGGTGCGGGCTTCTCGGTGGCGGTAGGTACATTGACTGGGGGAACTGCCGTGGGTGTCCCAGTACTTCCACTACAAAGACAGCCAACTGCGATCAACAAAACAGCAAAAGCAAATAACATACGGTATTGTGATTTCATGTTTAGATTCTCCTCTTTACTCGTTGGTTTGAAAACTTGCTCGCAAGGATACACTAATAGTTCGTAAATCGGAAGTACTTTGGTTGTATTGACAAAAAATTCTAATCAAGCAAAACTTTTTGAGTTGCTTTGAATGCAAGCGGCGGTAAACTTGTTCGTGAGAACCATTCTGCAGCATCTGCATCATCAGCTGGTGTTAAGTCTCCGCTGATGACTTCGGCGTGATAAACAATAATGAAATCTGCGCCGCGTTCATGCTCCCTGCCTGCGATCACATCCAATACTTTATTGACTTGCACGGAAAGCCCGGTCTCTTCGAGGCACTCACGCGCTGCGGCTTCGGCGGGATTTTCTCCGCCATTCACAAAGCCTGCGGGCAATGTCCACATGCCGCGAAAAGGTTCATTCACGCGGCGCACAAGCAGAACGCGGCCATCCTGTTCGATCAGGACGGCCGTTGCAACTTTTGGGTCTTGAAAATGGATCCATCCGCAGTGTGGGCAGACCGGGCGGATCATATCGAACTTGTCAATATGGATCACCTCAGTTGCACAGCGCGGACAGAATTTGATATGGCTATCTCTGGCCATTATTTTTATCCACGAATTTTAATTCCACTTTTTCTTTGCATTTTGATTTGTTACGAATGCGCTTCCAGCACTGGCCAGCCCGATAATAAATAAAATAACTTGCCAGATTCCTGGGACAATCGATTCACGCTTCGCACTCACCTTAGATTGGTCTTGCGGTACTGAATCATTCGCTGGGTCTTTAGGCGTTGGCGCTTCAACTGTGGGAGTTTCTCCTATACGAGTGGCATCTGCGCTGGCTGGTGGAAGGAGCTCGGTGGGGATCGCGGCCTGCTCTATGGATGGGGCTTCAGTTGCTGCAGGTGCTTCGGTTGCAGCAACTCCGCCGCCTCCGCAACTGTTACATAAGGCAAAAGATTGCGCTGGGGCAGCTGCTCCAAAACTTATCGTCGGTAATGAATTCGCTGCGAAAGTTAGCAGGAGTAATATGGTTGCGAATGCTGTTGAAAAACGAAAAATCGAATACGATTGCGGCAAGGGTGGTTTGAGGCCAACCATTTTCCGAGTCAACGTGAAGTTGCGGGGTGCTTTACGTTTGGGCATTTTGCGGAGAATGCCTCGAGCGGCGCGAATGTCACTTAAAGCAGAAGCTAGCTCAGGGTCCGTTGAGATGCGCGATTCAAGTCGCGTGAAATCGGATGGGTTGAGTTGTCCATCTAAATAAGCAGAGAGTTGTTCAATATTTTTAAAATTTTTCATGAGTTTCTTTCCTCTTCAAGACGGAAAGACGCGGGTAAAAGTTCCTCAAAGCTTCGTAAACATTCGCGCAGACGCAAACGTGCGCGCGCCAGGCGGCTTTTGATTGTTCCCAACGGTACGCGTGCGGCTGCGGCCACTTCGCTGTAATCCATGCCTTGAATGTCTGCGAGCACAACTACGGTTCTGAAATCTGTGGGAAGTGCGTTAAGACAATGTTGAATGGCGTGTTCGAGTTCATCTGCTTCAGATTGCTCGGCGGGAGTCATGTTTGGGTCAGCCAGCCACTTTGGTGAATCTATTTCTTCGCCATCATTGGTTTCAGGTTCGAGCGGAGTTGTGGGGCGGCGCTTCTGGCGGCGTAGTTCATCGTAGCAGGCGTTGGTCACAGTCCGCATTAGCCAGGCCTTGAACGACCCGCCTCGAAACGAAGAGATGCTGCGAAATGCAGAGATAAAAGCTTCCTGTGCCGCATCTTCAGCGGGGTCTTCATCGCCAAGAATGCGAAGGGCAGTGTGAAAGACAGCATCTTGATAATGCAGGATCAAGGTGTTGAATGAATCCAGGTCGCCGCGTTGTGCTGATTGAATGAGAGCTGATTCGTCCATGGATGCTATTTTACCCGCTTTATAAATCGATTGCTATTTTTTATTTTGGTTTGAGATAAAAGTATAAATGGCTCTCCAGATCAACATGGCAAGAGCATTGGTACTACCTAGGATAAGAGCAAATATTGGAATTGCTGCACTGTGCAATATTGCTGCTCGTAAAATGACAGCAAGAGGTGCAACGAAGAACATGGCGAGCAAGACGCGCCAGAGCAATTTAAAGTTGGATGTAACCTGTTCATCGAAAAGACCAAACCAGGGGGCAATCAAGAACCAGCCGATCAAAAGTGGAAAGAATGTAGTTCCCATTCGAGCAATAAAGGAAATGGAAGTTTCGCCATGGGTGGCGAAGCCGATAAAAGTGAGAATGGCGATTGTTAGTATGTCGCCAATAATAAGTATTGTCTTTTTTGCTGGCATACTTTATTCTCTGCGACCCTTTGTCACAATGCGGATCGGTGTTCCCAGGAATCCATATTCCTTGCGGATCTGATTCTCAAGATAGCGAATATAAGTAAAATGCATTAATTTGGGATCGTTGACATAGATCAAGAAAGTTGGCGGGTCAGAGCGGACCTGTGTCCCGTAAAACATCTTGAGCGCACGGCCAGCATGGCTTGGGTGCGGATGTGCGTCCTGTGCTTTGTGGATGATCTCATTGATTGTAGATGTACTGAGACGTGCCAGGCGTTCTTCCTGCACACGTAATGCCATTGGAAGAACCTGGTCCATGCGCTGGCCAGTTTTGGCAGAGATGAAGAGAATGGGGACGTAATCCATAAAATTCAACTCGCGCTGAATTTTGGTTGTGTATTCTTCCATGGTTTCGTTATTCTTTTCAATCGCATCCCATTTATTGACCAGCACAACACAGGATTTCCACTCGTCAAGCACGAAGCCTGCGATGTGGGTGTCTTGTGCAGTAATGCCTGTCGTTGCATCGATCATCAGCAAAGCTACATCCGCACGTTCGATGGATTTGAACGCGCGCAGGACGCTGTATTGTTCCACACCATGATCGATCTTGCCGCGCCGACGGATGCCGGCTGTGTCGATCAAAGTTAAGTTCAAGTCGCCGAATTCCATTTTCGTGTCAATCGAGTCGCGGGTTGTTCCTGCAATTGGGCTGACGATCACACGTTCTTCGCCAGTGAGTTTATTCAATAAACTTGATTTGCCAGCATTCGGTTTTCCTACAATCGCTATCTTAATGCTGTCATCTTCTGGTTCAACCTGATCTTCTGGAAAGGAGGCCACGAGTGCGTCAAGAATATCGCCGGTGCTTGTGCCGTGTATCGCAGAAATGGGGTAGGGTTCACCCAGACCCAGCTCGTAAAATTCAGCAGCTTGATCGCGGCGTTCCCTTGATTCACATTTGTTTACCACCAAAAAGATCGGCGGCCAAAGTGTGCCATCGGGCAATTTTTTCTGTGAGCGGCGCAATATTTCAGCTACTTCACGATCAGGTGCTGTAACACCAGTTTCCCCGTCATTGACAAACAAAACAGCGTCCGCTTCTTGAATGGCAACCTGGGCCTGCTTACGAATATCATCAATGAAATCAGCCGAGCCAATCGAGAGCGGGGTTTTGCCGCCGTGTGTCGGGTCAATACCGCCGGTGTCAACAATATTAAAAATTCGTCCATTCCATTCGGCTTGACCAAATAAGCGGTCACGGGTGGTACCAGCCACATCATCGACAATAGCTAAGCGTTCGCCTGCAAAGCGATTGAACAATGTGGATTTGCCGACATTAGGCCGGCCTACGAGAGCTACGATTGGTTTCATTATTTTTTATTTTCCAATTGACTAAATTTACTTGCTTGATAACTACGGCGTTGAGGTTGCCGTGGGTGAATTCACCTTTGTAATTACTACTTCTATTGTATTCGGTAATATTGATTCTACAACAACATCTGAGATCAGTATTTCCACTTTGGCAATGACCTGATGTGTGCCAACGCCCAGGCCTGTTAAATCCACAGTCACTCGCACATCCTGACGGGTAAGAGTGTCCAATAACGGCAATGGGCCTGAAACGATCACATCCACAGAAATTGGCGAAACCTGTGCGGTCAGGCCGTTTTCCAAGCCGATAATCTCCACTTTCTCACCTGCGAGTGTAACACTGCTTTCAATCGGTGAGACCCCGGCTTGTATGAGAACAGTTTGTTCTCCAACGATTGAAATTCCTTCAGGGAGATTTAACGAAAGCCTTGTGTTGATATCTTCCTGGGCACTTTGAAGATCAAGCGGTTGGGTTTCCACAACGCCGGGCAGGCTGCTCACCAATTGCGGGTCTGTTGCGAAAACCGTAACGATGGGCGGGAACACTGTGATATCTGTCAAACGGTAACCACTGGCCACACGCCCGATCACGATCACTTTTACAGCCACGTCCCGGTACCCGCCTTGTTGACTTACAGGCAGCGTAACATGAACCGAGTCAGGTGAAAGGGTAACACCTTCCACCTTTTGACCTTTTTCATCGAGGACTTCCACGGTTAATGCCTGATCGATATTTTCGCGGACGCCGTTCAAATTAATCGACACCCGTGCCCGCTTCACTTTCTGGACCTGAGACTGGGCACCGGCCACGAGAACTTTTAGCGGGTCGAGAGTAGTATCTCCCACCTGATACCCAATTGCAGCCTCACCCGTTAAGCTGATATCCACATTCAGGGATTGTGTGGATAGCGACTCAAGGGAAAATGAGATCGTTCCTGGGGCAACAGACACGATCTGAACAGGCCGGGCATTCACCTGTATTTTCAGGTCAAGCGTATGTTCGCCAGAGCTTAAGCCAGAAAGATCCAAAATGGCGCTTACGATCTGTGGGTCAGAATTGATGCTATTCCAAACTGAATGCGGCGCTCGCAGCGTTACTTCAACTTGTGTAGGAATGCTCCCATTCAATACCAGGCCCGGGTCCTGGCCTACAATTTGCAATGGCACCGCTGATAGAAGTGCGCGTGTTTCATCAGGGTCTGCAGAAGTGACAGCAGATATCCATACAGCCATTGCCAATGCAAAGGCCCAAAGAAACGTGCGGTAATTTTCATAGATCCAACGGAACATTATTTATCTTCTTTTCGGGGGAATAAGCCCGGGAGAATTTTTTCCAATATGCTTGGCTTATGCAATTCGCCATTGGGTCTGAAAAATGCGATCAGGATATTTTCCAATCGATCAGGGTCAAGCCGCCTTAACATTCTGCCGGCATGAGCAATGGAGATGGCACCGGTTTCCTCGGAGACCACAACTGCAATTGCGTCGCTTGCTTCTGATGTGCCTAATGCCGCTCGATGGCGCAGCCCCATTTGACGATCTGGTGTGCGGTTCAAAATTCCGCTTGCAGAAAGTGGGAGCACACATGCAGCAGCTACGACCTGCGAATTGAAAATGATTACGCCGCCATCGTGCAGAGGTGTATTTGGATAAAATATTTGCAATAACAACTCTGGTGTTACACGTGCATTCATTTGTACACCAGTTTGCGAGAACTCACTAAGGTTATCCAGCCGTTGAATAATGATCAATGCGCCATGTTGGCGTGCGGATAATCTTGCAGCTGCGCTTACCACTGCGCGAATGGTTTGCTCAAGGGTAACATCTGCTGTTTTAACGGTGACAGGCCAAACGGTCCCAGCCCGACCGAGGCGTTCTAAAGTCCGCCGAATTTCTGGAGCAAAGATCACAGGCAGGGCGAGTAATAAAGCTGGCAGGGAATTTTTTGCGATCCACGAAAAAGCTGGTAATTCCACAAGGCTTGTTAAAAGGATGAGTGCAACAACCAGGAGGATCATTCCGCGCAATAAAGCCATTGCCTGGGTATCGCGCAGCGAATAAAGCAATCCAAAGAAAATCAACGTGACGAGTGAAATATCAAAAACACTCAGCCAGTTGATTCGTTGAAATATAAAAAAAAGATTGTTGAGGAATTCAGTCACAGTTTACGTTTTCAGGGTTCAGGGATTTGGTAATCAGGAAGAAGGCAACCCTGCTGTTCGTTGCATAAATACTAAACCTACTGGAGAAATTGCCAGTAAAAATAAAAAAATTTGGTTTAGTTGTTTACGCGGCAGTTCGTAGTTACCTGATCCCTAAATGGGGCGCAAGACACGGTCCTGGCGCAGTTGCTTAAATAATAATGTGCTTTCTGTGGAAAGTGATTCGGTTGCGGAATCCTGCCAGGCTTGTACGCCCAATGTTTCCGGAGTTCGCTTTTCATAGCCAAGTTGTTTCCAAGTATCTTCCTGGGCGGCGAGTTCGTTCATTGCAAAGATAAGTGATGCTTCGCTTTGCAATTCAGCAGATGCTTTTTCAACTTCTTTGATCAAAGTTTCAAGTGCTTTTTGCGGGTTGACGTGTTCTTCAAGAAAAATATCTGTTGTACGCGTAACCAGGTTTTCAACCTGCCAGCCCGCAAGGCCGACAAGTTTTCCATCCAATTGCAGGAGCATGTAGGCTTTATCACCAAACCCTTCCATGACATCATCGGCGGTCATTTTACGTTTTCCCTTGCTCAAACGGGTGATCAACTCGGCAATGGCCGCAGAGTTCTTTGGTTTGCCGCGTTGTATAGAAAATTCGCCATTGGAGGTTACCGGCTGCTTGGCAGCGATGGGTTCAGTATCTGGAGCGGCAACGTTTGCGCCGGGTACGATCTCTTTCCATGCGGCATTTACCTGTTTCCAAAGATCATCATACGAACCAGTATTGGTGATGACAATATTTGCAACCGCCACTTTTGCACTTTGCGACGATTGCATGTGTACTCTTTCAGAAGCCTGTTCTTTTGTAAAACCGCGTTTGCGAATCAATCGTTCAACTTGAACGTCTTCCGGGGCATTTGTAACCCAGATGGAGTTGCATATTTTACGCAGGTCGCCTTCGAGAAGCTTGATCGCTTCGATCACGATCACTTGCTGGGATGCGCGCTTGATCAACATCTCTGCTGCTTGGCGAACCAATGGGTGGACAATAGCTTCCAATTGGCTCATGGCTTCGCTGTCATTGAAAACCAAATTGCCAAGTTTACTTCGGTCAATTTCGCCGTCTTTTTTGACCAGCCATTTTCCAAATTTATCAATAACCTGTTGATAGCCTGGCGCACCCTTTGCATACGTTCGATGGGTCAACGCATCGGCATCAATGGTGTAGGCGCCAAGGTGTTCAAACATGCGGCGAACCACACTTTTTCCGGTGGCGATATTGCCAGTTAGACCAATCACGAATTTGCCAGACAAATTGCTCACTGTAATTCCCTTTGAATAATAAATTTGAGTATTCTCTATTTTAATGACTTTTCTCCAAATGTCCACCTTTATCAATGAAATAGGCATGTTATTTGCGGTAGTAAGCTCAACGAATTGGAGATTGTAAGTATTTTCTTAAGCTTAATCATGCATTTTATGAATTAAGGTTGACTCTCCTTCTCTCAGCGTGTATGATGCAATCACCTCAGGTTGGTCGGGCGGTCGCGGTCCTGCGTTGTCAGGATCGAGGAAAGTCCGCACTCCATAGAGCACGACGTCGGATAGCAACCGGGGCGGGGAAGCCGCCGAAAGGCGCGAACCTGCCGGAATAGGGCCACAGAAACAAACAGCCACCCCTAAGGGGCTGGTGATGGTGAAAAGGTGGTGTAAGAGACCACCGGCATTTGCAGTAATGCAGATGGCCAGGTAACCCCCGTCGGGAGCAAGGTCAAGCAGAGGCAAAATCGTCTGCGGACGATTGGAGGCTGCTCGCCTCCGCATAGCCCCGGGTAGACTGCAACGAGCAACGCGGTGACGTGTTGCCCAGATAGATGACTGCACAGATGGTTTGCTCGAAAGGGTGCCCATTGGACAGAATGCGGCTTACAGACCGGCCTGAGGGATTTTATTTGTAGACCAGCTTTCTCAAAAGCAAATATGTTTTCCATGCAAAAGATTCTGCGATTATCATCCATTATTGATCAATTGTTTCACCAATCCAATTCTATTGCGTCGGTGAAAATTGCAGTAGGTGAACTTTCTGATTTCAGCGAAGATGAAATTCAAACACAATGGTCTCTCCTTGTAGAGAACACTAAACTTTCAAAGACAAAACACATTATTCAACAAATACCTGCGAAACAGCAATGCATGGTTTGCTTTCAAAAATATAGCCCGCTCAATAAAAAAATTTCCTGCCCATATTGTGGCAGTGTAGGGGCGAAGATATTGGCAGGCGAAGAGTTTTATCTTCAATCTTTCGAGGAATAAAATGAATAAACGCTTTTTGATTTTGATGATTGCCTTGATCTTCATCCTTGCATGTAATTCACCCTTAGCCGCTCCCACCCAAACCTCAAACCTGCTTGCCACACTATCAGCATCGACTCCACTTTCAGGAAACCCCGCTCCAACTTTGGGCGCGGACGAGACCCCCGCATCCCCCGTGTTTGTATTCACGCCAACCTCATCAGCCAGCGGTCAACCAACAGGGCGTATTGTTTTTACTTGTCAGATATTTAAAGTACAGGCGAGTAATCAAATTTGCATCGTCAACGCAGATGGGACAGGTTTCCGCCGCCTAACTACAGACAATACCCGCCAGCATTATTATCCTTCCATGTCTCCCGATGGGAAGAGTGTGATTTACGCAGCTTTTCGCGAAGAGAATGTCTACGAGATCTATGAAATGGATATTGCCACCGGTAATGTGACGCAACTAACGAACAGACTTGGAATCCTTAACGCACCTGAAATATCTCCAAACGGTAAATTTGTCGTTTTCAAACAATCCTCTGGTTTCAATAACAGAAATAAGATTTGGATCATGGATCGCAATGGGGAAAACATAAATAACGTTCCCAGAGCAGAAGGATGGGATCCAACTTGGGCACCTGATGGGAAAAATATTTTGTTCGCTTCAGATAAAGATGGACCGATCCAGTTGTATGCTGTAGATATAAATGGTGATCAGTTGCATAGAATCAGTAACCTGCCTGCCATCCGCGGACGAAGCGATTGGTCTCCAGATGGAAAATATATCGTGACCTACTCCGGCGAGTCATGGAAGCGCGAAGTCTATATTATGAATGCTGATGGCACGAATGCACACGTACTTTCTCCCGCAGGTGGAAACTCCCAGGGGCCAGCCTTTTCGCCTGATGGCCAATGGGTAACTTTTACTTCTTATTTTGACCACTTCAATGATGAAAATGGCTGTGAGATCTATGTTATGCGTGTGGATGGCACTGACCTGCGCCGTTTAACGAATAATGATTATTGTGATTATCAACCCAGGTGGGGGCCGTAGCATTGCAAGGCGATTTCTCAGCGATGAAGATAATAGGAGAATCCCATGGACATTAAAGATAAAGTTGTCATCGTTACTGGAGCTTCCTCTGGAATTGGCGAAGCCACGGCCCGAAAATTTGGAAGCGCAGGAGCGAAAGTTGTACTCGCCGCCCGCCGTGTGGACAAATTACAAAGCCTTGCTCAGGAAATTAATGCAATGGGAACAGGGGCCGAAACTCTTGTTGTCCAAGCCGACCTATCCGAGCTGGAAAATATTCAAGCAATGATTACACAAACGCTCGAAAAGTATGGGCGGATTGATGTGCTGGTTAACAATGCTGGTTTTGGTCGATTGGATTGGCTGGAGAACCTTGACCCTATTAAAGATATACAAGGTCAAATGGATGTGAATGTGATGGGTGTCATCCAAACCACACGGCAGGTATTGCCAGTGATGATGAAACAGCGTGCTGGCGGCATTATCAATATATGTTCGATGGCTGGTTTAGTGGGCACACCCACCTATACAATTTATGCCGCATCCAAACATGCAGTCCACGGATTTTCCGAAGCCTTGCGTCGTGAGGTCAAACCATGGGGGATTGATGTGTCAGTTATTTACCCAGGCGGCGTACTTACTGAATTTGCTCAGAAGGCAGGCATAAAGCGCAAGACCAATGTATCCACACCAAAGTTTATGGTCCTGACCGCAGAGCAGGTTGGCGAGGCTGTAATCAAATTAGTTCACCATCCGCGCCGCATGTTGATCATCCCCTGGCTGTGGAGCGTGACTGTCTTCATGAATAAATTTCTGCCTGGCCTTGTGGATTACACAACCATCAACCGCTTTACCATCCCCGAACGTGAAGAGGAGTTGAATGCAAAATAAAATTTTGGAGGAAAATAAATGAGTTTCTTTTCGAAATGGTTTGGAACAACAGTGCCCAAACTCACTGCTATTGAATTAAATGAAAAATTAAAGTTTGGAAAGCATCCACTGGTGATTGATGTACGCCAGCCAGACGAATTTCGGCAGGCACACATTGTAGGTGCAAAATTGATCCCACTTAATGAGTTTCGCAAGCATGTAAAAGAATTACCCAAAGGACGTGAGATCGTGTGTGTATGTGCTTCAGGAACTCGCAGCGCCTCTGCAGCGAAGCTCCTGGCGAAAGAAGGTTTCACTGTTTTCGATCTGCAAGGCGGAATGCTTGCATGGCGGCGAGCGAAGCTGCCTGTGCAAAAATAATTAATGGTGTGTTGCTTTACTAATCTTCTGTTCCCGCTGCTTTAATATCCTTTAAGTTCAATTGATAGCCAATGCGCCCATTGTATTCATTCACTTCATACGTGAATAAGATATCCACACGCGGCGGCATATTTTTTTGCCATTCACCCAGTCTGAATCCAATCGCATCATGCACATACCCTTTTTCATCTTCAAGCGACAATTTCAAATGCTTTGCGTCCGCACCAACCGTACGCGCGCTTTTTACTTTTACATTGCGAGCTACAAAAGCCGCATTCGGATTTCCATATCCTGTAGGTTCCAAATACTTCAAGGATTTTTCGAACAACTCAGCGCGGACATCTGTAAGGGAAACAATCGCATCTGCTATGACCGTTGGCCTGAGGTCTTCGTTCGACAATTTTTCTTTGGCGATAGCCTTTAACCGCATTACCAACTCTGACAGATTTTCATTCTTAACAGTGAATCCCGCTGCTGCAGCATGCCCGCCGTGGCGTATTAGCAGGTCAGCGCATTGGTCGAGCGCTTCGGTGATATGAAATTCAGGAATAGATCGGCATGATCCGCGGGTTTCCTCTTCACCTTTGGATGCGACAATAGCGGGGCGGTAATAGGTTTCTGTTAATCGTGAAGCTGCCAGTCCAACTACCCCTGCATTGAAATCCTCCTGCGCTGCAAAAAGCAGATAAGCATCAGGATCATCATTCATCGCAATTTCTTCGGCGCGTTTTTGCATATCCCGCGTAATGCGTTGACGTTCACGATTTTGCATATCCAGCACTTGAGCAAGTTCGCCTGCGCGGAAAACATCGGTGGTGATCAACAATTCAAAAGCGGCGAGAGCTTCTTTTAATCTGCCAGCCGCATTCAAGCGCGGACCTAACGAAAAGCCGATATTCCCTGCATTCACTTTTGCCAGCGCGATCTCAGAGACGGCCGCAAGAGAAAATAATCCCTGCCGCGTGGTTTGTTTCATTTGCCTAAGACCTTTGCGTACGAGGATGCGATTTTCTCCAACAAGGGGAGCCAAATCCGCAACTGTGCCGAGAGCAACGAGGTCAAGCAGAAAGTCAAGGCCAGTAGCGATGGGTTGAAGACTAAATAAAGCTTCTGCTATTTTATAAGCAATTCCAACACCCGCCAAATCCTTGTCTGGATAAACATCGCCATGTTGTTTTGGGTTGATGACAGCAAGAGCAGGGGGCAGGTCTCCCTCTGCAGGGTGGTGATGGTCGCTGACAATGAGATCCAGGCCAATGGTCTGCGCATGAAGCGCTTCATCAGGGGAACGAATACCACAATCCACGGTGATGACTAATTTGACGTTGTCTGCTTTGAGTTCATCTAATGCGTTCTTGTTGAGGCCGTAGCCTTCTTCAAAACGATTCGGAATATAGCCGCGCACATCTGCATTTAATACCTGTAAAGCTTGTACCAGCAATGCAGTGGATGTGACTCCGTCAACATCGTAGTCACCATAAATGGCAATGGCTTCCTTGTTTTGAATTGCAAGGCGGATGCGGTCTGTAGCTTCACGCATACCTGTCATCAGAAATGGATCTGTGTTGAAGTTGGGTTTGGCGTTAAGGTAGGCGCGTGCATCTGCATCGGTTGCGTAACCGCGATTGAAGAGGATCTGTCGCAAAATGGGCGGGAATGCGATTAGCGCCGAATCAGCTTCGGGTGTAATGAGAGGCGGAATTACCCAGCGTTTGGAAGTTGTCAAGGTGGTGTCAATTCTTATTTTAGGATGGAAAGCCACATGTTAAACCATGTCATTTCATAACGATACGAAAAGGTCAGAGCGAAACCGAGAATATTCATTGCGATGGATGCGAAGATCAGTAAGCGGGCAGATATGGTGATGCTTTTCATGCCTATTGCCATAAGGATGAAGAGAAACGGGATCACATCCAGAATATATCGATAGCCATACTGAACCAAGCCGGTAGTATGGTACATCCAATCCACTGGCAAGACGCTTAATATTCCGATAACTGCAAATGCTGCAAGAGGTTCCCGCAAACGTGCTTTGAATATATATAATAACGCAGGTGTGGTAAGAAAAATACTTAATCCACGAGGGTCAAACATTTGATACGGAGCGGGGAATTCATGTGAGACTTTGGTAAGATGCCAGCAGAGTGTATCCGAGAGTTGAACTGATGCAGGGAAGTTTGGCAGGCCAAACAATGAAACGTAAATATTGCAGGGCATGAACATGGGACTAAAAGTGCCATAAAGATGTTCAACATCAACCAGCGGACTGGCTACTGCAAGATGGTCATAGCCAAAGTTGAGCGGACTTCCAAAACGGATCTGATTATAAAACAGCATGACTCCGAGCATAAATAAGAATGTTGCCATGAAAGGAGTGATTTTTTTTATCGCATCAATGACCTGCCAGCGTGCCTGCCATAATGAATAAATGAGGAAGAAAGATGCTGCAAACAACGTTGGTGGGCGTGAAAGAACAGAGAATCCCAGCCAGAACCCTGCCAGCCATGGACGTTTATCGGTTAATGTCTCAATCACATATAGGAGCATGAACAGGACGGATGCTGTATGTGCGTTGAACCAGACATTCCCAAAATTGGAGACCCACCAATGAATGGTGCCAGCCGCAAAGAGCAGAGTCAACCAATTTCTCTTTTGCGATGACATTTCTGGGATGTACCCCAGAAGGATGTGCATCAGCGTTACGTTGATTGAGCCGAAGAACACGCCGAAGAAAATGTCGCTAAAACCCAGGCCAAAGACTGCCACAAAAGGCAGCATCAAAAGCGCAGGTGTCATTCCCCCCGGGACATACCATTTTTTTTCGTATTTGATCAGGTCAAATTTATTTTGGGGTACTTCGATCAAATTTACTTTTCGATGAAGAAACGAGTACGCCAGGTACACATATTGCGGGGTTTTTGATTGTTGAACTAATGTTAACCCCGCGCTCAGTGAATGGAACATAAACGCGAGAAAGAAAACAATTAAAATTGGACGAAACCGGGACATGTTAAGATTATAAGCGTTGATGTAAACCTGTGTAAGGGTGTTGTATAATTCATTCATCTTTGAAGGAGTTATTATGAAACCTCTTGCTGCTGACGAAAAAACTGCAATGGTGATGGTGTATACGCATAATACACTGGTGCGCGGGGAAGTGGTAATTAAAGAAACTTTACGGGTGAGCATCTGGCTGCGGACGCAAGGGGTTCCCAATTTTATTCACCTGTTTAAGCCGCAGGTGGTTCTGTTTGGCGGCACACCTCCAAAATCGCTGGCTTATTCTGAAATGTTTATCCCCACGGCCGATGTGATCGGCTTTCACATTGCGCCTCCTGAGCAAGACCCATTGGATTACGATGCCAGTGAAGCCAACCGCATGATGCAACCTATCGATATGATGATCGGCTCATTTTTGCTCAAAGGGAAGATTCGTATCTCAACGCAGACAGATTTAGCGACCAATCTGGATGTTTCCCGAGCAGCCTGGCTGTCAATTTATGAAGCGGAGCTGACCAACCCATACCTGCCACAGTTTAGTGTACAGGTGCCTATGCTGTTGGTGAGTCCACTGCATGTAAACTTTGGGATTTCGTAACAAGTATATTCATGGAAATTTCCCTCACAACCCCGGCGTTATTATTTCCCACAGTATCCTTGTTGATGCTGGCATATACAAATCGTTTTCTTACGCTGGCTTCCATTATTCGCAATTTGCATGCGCGCTACAAAGAAGAGGATGACGAGAATTTATTGGCGCAAATCGCGAATTTGCGCTATCGCATATATTTGATCCGTAATATGCAGATCTTTGGTGTGCTGAGTCTGCTTTTTTGTGTAGTCAGCATGTTCGCGCTCTTTGAAGGCTGGATAACGGGCGGAAACTGGAGTTTTGCCATTGCCCTGCTCCTGATGATCATTTCCATGTTGATCTCTTTGCGAGAGTTGATGGTTTCAGTAGGCGCGCTGGACCTGCTTTTACTGGACATGGAAGAACATGAGAAAATAGATTAAGTCAGAATTAGAAAATAATATTTCCCTTGTCAAAGCTGAGATTTTGTGTGAGAATATCGTTGCTCCAGCTAGGGTGCCCCCCTCACCCTGACTGGAGCATTTTTTTAACTCTTGGTTTTGAATGCTTTTTAATTCGACTTGAATACAACAAAAGAACCGCAGGCATATGCCTGCGGTTCTATTGTTGTCAACTTTGTCGCACAGAATAACTTTGCAATTCAATTATCAGTTCCTGGTTTCCCATTCGCCCTACTCGAGCCGATAGGCACCAATCGAGCACCACACGCGATACAACAGGACTTCCCTCCATTGGCTCGCGATTGGAGTTCGCGTTCCTTCGCAATAGCAAAATCGCG
>JAYVUA010000003.1:0-5426 GCA_043788255.1 Anaerolineales bacterium
CATTGCCCAAAATGTAACCAGATACTCAAGCCGGATGTGATTCTTTTTGGTGAACAGCTTCCTCAAGCAGCCTGGTTCAAGGCTCAAAAGGATGCGCAACATTGTGACTTAATTCTGGTGGCGGGTTCGTCTTTGGAAGTTTTACCCGTAGCTGGTTTGCCGATGCAGGCATTGGACCGCGGTGCACACTTGATTATTATCAACAATACCCAGACTTACCTAAATGTGCGCGCAGATGTGGCGATCCTGGAAGATGTGTCTGTGATTATTCCTGCGATTGCGGAGAGAGTGTTAAATGGCTGAAATAAAAACTGAACGCTTGGATGGCTATCGTCGTTTGATCGACATTGCACGTGATCTTGCATCCACTTTGGATCTTGATATCCTGCTCTCGCGGATCGTGCATGCTGCGGCCGAGATCAGCGGTGCGGAAGCGGCTTCCATTTTGTTGTACGATGATGTTTCCCAGCAGTTGTACTTTCAGGTTTCCACGAACATGGATGATGCCACACGACGCGGCATTATCGTCCCATTGGAGGGAAGCATTGCAGGCTGGATCGTAAAAAACCGCGAGACTGTTCGAGTGTTGAATGCGCACGAAGACCCACGTTTTTTCTCTAATGTGGAGGATACGACTGGTCTGTCCACTCAATCCCTTCTGGGGATTCCATTGGTCACCAAGAATAAGATCGTAGGGGTGCTGGAAGCATTAAATAAACATAAAGGTAAATTTACCGATTCAGACGAATCCATGTTGTTGGTGTTGGGTGCGCAGGCAGCCGTTGCAATTGAGAACGCCCGCTTGTTCCAGCAATCAGATTTAATTTCTGAATTTGTCCATGAGTTACGCACGCCTTTGGCGTCTTTAAGTACCGCCACGTATCTATTGCTGCGCCCTGAAATGTCTCAGGAACAGCGCAACCAGATCGTAAATAACATCCACAATGAAACCATTCGGCTCAATGCGCTTGCATCTTCCTTCCTGGATTTGGCCAGGCTTGAATCAGGCCGCGTTCAATTTCGTAAAACCACGTTTAGTGTTGCTGACTTGATCTACGAATGCAAGGATGTGATGTCATCCAGAGCCACAGAGGATAACATCCAGATCCGCGTGGAATCACCCGAAGGCCTGCCCTTGCTTGAAGCGGACCGCGATAAGATTAAACAGGTCATGCTGAATTTATTAAGTAACGCGATTAAATACAACCGCCCAAATGGAACTGTGATGTTAAGGGCGGAGGCTTCTGAAAAGGAGATTATCCTTTTCGTTCAAGATACAGGCCTGGGCATCCCGGATGATTCGTTGCCGCATTTATTCCAGAAATTCTTCCGTGTGCGCGAGCATGAATCCCGTGTGGCGGGTACTGGCCTGGGACTCTCCATTTGTAAACAGATCATTCATGGTCATGGCGGACGAATTGAAGTAAAAAGCAAGATCGGTGTAGGGACAGTTTTTCAGGTATTTTTACCTCGTGTAAGTAAGACCCAGCCGCTTGTTGAGGTAGTTGAAAAAAAGCACAGCAAAAAAACAGGATGATTTGACTTTTTCGCCCTAAAATTGTACACTAGGCGAAAATATTCAGCTTTTATTTGGAGGAAGAAGATGGCTCAGTTTCAATTTGTAATGCGGTCAGGCCCTACGCCCGGCGTGACCTTCCCTCTTGAAGGAGATCAACTCATTATTGGGCGGGATTCGTCCAATGGTGTTGCGATTAATGATGCTGAGATCTCACGTAAACATTCACGCCTTTCATTCCAGGGCGGTAAATATGTGCTTGAAGACCTTGGCTCCACCAATGGCACCTTTGTAAATGGACAGCGCCTGGCTGGCCCGGCGGTACTTAAATCCGGTGACGTTGTTTCCTTGGGCGAGCAGATCGTTTTAATGTACGATGCCATTAACATGGATCCTGGCGCTACTGTAGCCGTATCTCGTAAAGCAGTGCAGGCCGCCATTCCTCCGCCCATCCAACCTGTGCAGGCTGCCCCGCCAGTACAGGCTTCAGCCCCCGTCTTCACGCCAATGGCTCCTGTCAAAAAGACAAATATGACCCCCATCATTATTGGGGTTGGCGTAGTGTTGTTCCTTTGCATGTGCGGCGGTTTCTTCTTCTGGGTGGATGCAACTTATCGTTGGTGTACTTTCTTCCCCTTTATTTCTGGTTGTTAAAAATAATGAGATCAAGCTCCGCGAGCCAAACTCGCGGAGCTTTTTTGTTTAATGCTGTAAAATCACTTATCTTTGATAAAATCAAAATAATTTATGATTCAGACCGTAAAACACAGGCATAGACTGGAACAATAGCCATGACTCAATCTCAAAACCCAACATCCCCATCCTGGGGAACGAATATGAAACTTGTAGTGGCACTTACGGTTGTTGTGATCTTTGGCGCATTATTGGTCAAATTCCAATTCATCATCTCTCCCTTGATGATCGCGCTCGTACTGGCCTATTTGTTTCATCCCATCGCTGTTTTTTTTCAGAACAGATTGCGTTTTTCATGGAACGCAGCGGTTGGCGTGATCTATTTATTTCTCATTATTCTTTTACTTGGGCTGCTCACTCTTGGCGGCGTGGGATTGTTGCAGCAGGTGCAAAGCCTGGTTATCATCGTGCAGGATGCCATTAAAACCCTGCCGCAGGTTATCGAAAATATCTCCGGTCAGGTCTATCAGTATGGGCCGTTCAAAATTGATTTTAGCGCAGTAGACTTAAAGGAATTGAGCAGCCAAATTCTTGGCGTGATACAGCCGTTGCTAAGCCGTACAGGTACATTGGTTAGCACTGTAGCAGGCAGCGCTGCCAATTTCCTGGGCTGGACTTTGTTCGTCATTCTCGTTTCGTACTTTGTACTTGCAGAGAGCGGTGGTTTCCGCGGACGGTTGGTCACTGTCGATGTTCCCGGGTACGCGCTTGATTTTGAGCGCCTTTCCCGTGAGCTTGGCCGCGTTTGGAATGCATTTCTGCGTGGACAGATTATTATTTTCTTCCTTGCTGTGGCTATTTATTCCATTGTCTTAACTGTATTGGGTGTACACTATGCCATAAGCCTCGCGTTTGTGGCCGGGCTTGCGCGTTTCGTTCCATATGTTGGCCCGTCTATTAATTGGACGATACTCATTTTGGTTTCACACTTCCAGGTATTCAAACTGTTTGGCCTTTCACCTTTTTATTACACATTGCTTGTGTTGATCACAGCGTTTTTGATCGATCAGATTTTTGATAATATTATTTCCCCGCGCATACTTTCTGCAGCGCTTAAAGTACACCCTGCTGCAGTGCTGGTTGCCGCGATCATTTCAGCTAATTTGTTTGGTATTCTTGGCGTAGTAATAGCCGCCCCGCTGCTTGCCACCGCTGCCGTATTGTGGAAATACACTTTAAGAAAACTACTGGATTTGAATCCCTGGCCTGAAGAGGAAAATCACCAACCGCCTTCTTTGCCTGCTGGAAGACTCCTTGTATCCATACGCCGTTTCTTTCGCAGCCTCAACCTGAGACGTAATAAAAAGAATTGATTCGCCCCTTTACATTTTTAAAATCGTGAGTGTAATCCTGCTCACTTTATCAATCAAACAACCCAATAATCAAAGGAGATAACCATGAACAATAGTAATGAACCCAAAACCCATACCATCGCCGAGACCGAGAATTTTATTGCCTGGAAGGCGGAAGAACCCGATGGCGAAGTGACCTACCATGTCGAGCTGAACAATGTCACCGTCCACTTCTTCGAAGAGGAATGGACAGAATTTCTTGAACTTATTCGTGAATTGAAGTAACAAGTTGACCAGAAAGCAGGCGTGAGGTTTTTAAGGATTTCACGCCTGCTTTCGTATTTATAGAA
Source organism: Anaerolineales bacterium (assembly GCA_043788255.1). GTDB lineage: Bacteria > Chloroflexota > Anaerolineae > Anaerolineales > Villigracilaceae > Villigracilis. The sequence goes on from JAYVUA010000003.1 coordinate 3,852, forward strand.
TGAACTTAACTTTTAGATTTTCCCTCTCCAGCTTGCTTGCTTTTGTAATTGCGTTTGTATTTAATTTTTTCTTTCTTAATTTATTTGGGCGGCCTTTAATTGACCAAGCTTTACTGTTGACAGTTTCAACAGGCGCATTAACCTATTTGATTTTTTCAGCTTTTGAGTTCAGAAGATTGCCGTTGATGGGGAAATTCCAATTTGACCGTAAAGCCTTCGAAACTTTCTTTCGCGAGAACCTGCCAGGAATATTACTGGCTTTATTTTTCTTTATCATCTACATCTATATTGGTTTAATACTCAACCGCCCGGGCATTGATACTACCGATAATTATCTGGATGCAGATAATTCCACCTGGATCACGCGCATCGCCGCACCCGGCGGATTTGCCACAGAAATGCGCGGACCGCATCCATTTGCTTATTTTATCTTCCGTCCATTAGGCTGGATCCTAAATTTATTTACGCGTAATCCCCTATACTCAGCAATTCTCTTGAACACATTTGCAGGCGCATTATGTGTATTTATGGCCTGGATGTTCATCAAACGGCAATTTCAAAATTCCATCTATGCCTTGTTGATCGCCAGCCTGCTGGGACTAAGCACAGCCCATATCTTTTTTGGCTCTGTTGTCGAGAGTTATATTTTTTCGGCAGCCACATTGATTGGGTTCACACTTCTGTTGCAAACTCAGAAACCTACAGAGACTTTGGCAGCCGCCAGTCTGTTGACCTTTGGTATCACCCTGACCAATTTTGTTCAGAATTTTATCGGCATGCTTGTCTCACGTCCGCGCTGGAAGGAATTGTTCCGCTTCACGGCGCTGACGATTTCATTGGGCGTTATTCTCAGTTTGCTTCACGCGGCGTGGTATCCATCCAGTAAATTGTTCTTCCTGTTATCGGGAGTCCATGCTGAAGAGGAGTTTTCATTCTCGGTATTTTCAGAACCCTCATGGAAGGTGATCGGGCGCATTATTCTTCTGGTTCGCACGATACTGCTGTATGCGGTCATTGCTCCGCGTCCGCACGTGTTTACAAGTGAAGTAGGCGGAACTTTTCCCCGTTTCAATTTTTTCAAGATGTCGCCTGGTGAATTTGCATTTAGCAACTATGATGGTCTTGGCAACTTGTTGATAATAGCCTGGGCCGCTTTGCTGCTAACAGCGGGAATAGTCTTTCTATGGAATCTCATTCGCGCCCGCAAAGTGGATTTGTCGCTTGCTTTTGTGCTATCCATCCTTTTTAACTTTGCTCTTCATTTGAATTATGGATATGAGCCGTTTCTCTATTCAGCAGACTGGACCTATGCATTAATTTTCTTTGTGGCCTTTGGGCTGGCCCCGTTTGCCAAATATCGCTGGTTTCAATTTGGTCTGTTTATCTTTCTGGCGTTGCTGGCGTACAATCAATATCAGTTCTTTGTGTTTATCTTTCAACAAATTTCCCCGTTTATTGGTTGAGGTTTCAGTAAACAACCTGAATTCGGGATAAGGAATTTGGACGCTGATTCACGCAGAAAACGCAGATTAATTCTTTTGAATCAGCGAAAAGCAGCGTTTATCTGCGTCCAAA
>JAYVUA010000004.1:0-34729 GCA_043788255.1 Anaerolineales bacterium
TTACCCGCCAGCCTGATTTCTTACACAAATCCCAGCGAGAACTTTTGCAAGGGTTGGGTATTCAAAATTACGCGAACGTTTAAGCACTGTCAGTCGTGCCTGACACGGGTGGAGTTGGATCTTCGCAATAAATAACATTCCTGCCCATGCTTGTATGATATTCAAATATATTACCGCTCGACTCCAATCGAATAAGGTAACCTGGCGTCAATATCTGGGTGTACTCCATGCCTTTCTGTGGGCAGCCCAAGCTGGAATCGAGCCATATTACCTCTGTAGCCTCTAGAAGATTGATTTGAGTCGTCGAAAGAGATAACCGTTGAGCCAGATCTTGTTTGGCCTTTTCGATCAAATTTTGCAAGGTAGGCAAAGCTGGGATTGGCAGAGATGGATTCATTTGGGTTGCTTCTCCTTGGGCGGGTGTGTCGGGTAAGGGGCTGTCAGGCGATAACTGGGTAGCTGAGTCGGGTAAGGAAGAGGTGGGTGATAGTTGGCTAGGTACATCTTGCGGCTCCAACGGAGGCAGTTCTGGTGATTCACCCGCTGGTGTTAGCGAAGCACTGCACCCACCGAGTGCAAGCGAAAGCAAGATCATAAGCAGAATCCAAACAGTTCTCATAGCATATCTCCTTTTGAGTCCCCCGGACGGATGACTCAATTTTATATAAGATGATTCTAATAGATGAAAGGTTCCCCAAATTCTTTGAACCGTCTTTTGTCAAATCTGCTTTCATGAAATCAAGCAGTATAATTCTGCCATTCTTAATTTTTGGAGTAAACCCTTGCGTGTTAAAAATTTCCTCTTCGCGATCTTGACCATCGCTATATTAAGTGCTTGCGGTGGTTCTGCAACGGAGGTTGCGGCGCCCATGGCCGTGCCGACCAATACACCGCCTCCCACCGCAACCATCATCCCAACGCCATCCACATCGTTGGCGATTCTGGTTATTCCCGCTGACTTGGATAAAGTCAATTCTGACCTTTATCAAAAAACAGTTTACGATCTCGCGCAGCAATCAGGGTTTCGCTTTCAGGTGCGTAATTCCCTGAGTCCTGCCGATCTCGCCGACCCAACTTTGAAAGTGGTCATTGTTTTGCCCCCCGATCCCGGCCTTGCCGCAATCGCGCCCACTGCCCCACGCATCCAATTTCTTGCAGTGAATATCCCCGACCTTACAGCTGGCGGAAACCTCAGTGTGCTTGCTGGAGACAGCCAGGTGGATATTCCTGCTTTTCTTGCAGGTTACACCGCCGCAATGATCACAGAAGAATATCATATCGGCATGGTCATTCCGCAGGGAAATCCCGATGGAAATCGCGCCTATGCCGCCTTTGTTAATGGACGCACGTTTTATTGTGGTTTATGCCGCACTTTTTATTACACTCAGGTCACCTATCCTACCTATGTTGAAGTCCCAGGCGATGAAGATCCGAAAAACTATGGCGGTTACGCCAACCTGTTAATCAACGACAAGGATGTCGATACACTTTATGTTTATCCTTCATTAGCTAATGATGATCTTCTTTCCTATATTGGTACACAGGGTGTTCAGTTGATTGGAACTTCCATGCCTGTGCCGCGCCCGGGCGGCTGGGTGATGACGATTCGTCCAGACACGATCAAAGCGATACAAACTGCCTGGCCGAATTTGATCGCAGGCCAGGGCGGCGTAAACGTTCAATCCCCGCTCGGGCTTGCCGACGTGGACCCAGACTTGCTCACCCCTGGAAGATTGCGTCTTGTACAGGAAACCCTGGATAGTTTGCTGGCGGGACGAATTCTCACATCCAATCCTTAAACAAAAAACACGAGCCGAGAAAGGCTCGTGTTTTTTGTTATATATGAGCTTGTGCGCGAGGAGCGATCCATTCCTGCCGGACCAGCCACGCCATGGATTTGATCAGCAAAGCCATGGGGCTGATCGGAGTAGTAACCAGCTCATCCACGCCTGCATGACTATACTCAAATATATTTTGATTGCTTCCACTTGGAGAGAGTAGTAGTAAGGTTCCGTTTGTGGCGTTGCGTAGCTTGCGGCACAAATCCAACTTAATGGGTTGTGGCAAATCCAGGTCCAGTACAATCAGCGTGGGGTTGATCAGCATCCCAGTTTGGATGGCGCTTTCAGGGGAAGTCTCACCGATTACAAGGCAATTCTTTTGTCGAAACAGGTTTTCCCATATTTCAGCCATTTCCAAATCTGTTGAAATGATCAATACAGTATGGAAATCATTTGATGTGTTATTTGTTTTCATGGCAGTCATAATGTCTCTCGATTCTTTGATGTGTTATAAATCATTTGTCGATCAAAGTCACCAAGATGGGTTTAGTTCTTTAGTACTATGCATGGCCGCATAAATTTACATGATTTTTTTCAAAATCCTTGACGATACTTTCCCTTGCGTGATAAACTCACGCTCGCTTGAAGAAAGCAAATCTAAAAAAAGGAGGCGCGCGCCAATGATCATAAACAAATTACACATCGCTCCAGCATTCATCAACACTGTTGATATTGATTCTCGCAGTGCGCCTGCTCGTCGTTAGACTGTCCTAGTTGTCTTGCGGCCACGGCGCTCATGCGAACCCGTGGCCGTTTTTATTTAATTGTTAAGCGTCCATGGGTTTATTGACCTGTGGCCGCTTTTTATTTTTTGTGTGCCCGCGAGAGTGGGTAAAGTGAGGAAACCGTGTTAGATATTCAAACCCAGCTTTTTGAAGCAAAGGATGTTCGTTTCGGTCCAATTGACCACGAAACACATCCCGAAATCGAATCCAAATGGACACATGATGCTGAATTCATGCGCCTGCTGGACTTAAAACCCGCCCGCCCGTTGTCATCGGCGATGGTGAAGAAGCAGTACGAAGCGACCGAAAAGGAAATGGAAGAAGATAAAAACCTCTTTTATTTCACCATCCGCGCCAAAGAAGATGACCGTTTGATCGGCAAGGCAATGGTCGAATGGATAGACTGGACGAACGGAAATGGATTTGTCCGCCTGGGTATTGGCGCGGCGGAAGATCGCCGCAAAGGGTACGGCTCACAGGCTTTGAGTATGCTGCTGCGTTACGCTTTTGGTGAATTGAATCTGTATCGTGTCACTGCGGTTGTGCCGGCTTATAACGAAGGCGCGCTCCGTCTCTTTCAGAAATTTGGTTTTATGGAAGAGATACGCAGACGGCAGGCGTTGAACCGTGACGGTCAAATTTGGGACCTGATCTCTTTCGGCTTGTTAAATGCTGAATGGCGTGATCAGGCCAAAGTCGGAGGGTGAAGCGATGAAAGATATCTATCACGGCTCCCTCGTACGTCTGACGGATGAATCCCCGGAGGTGATGGCGAAAGCTTTCGCGAAATGGGATCGAGATACAGAACAGCATCGCCTCGCCGATAGCGATCCAGCTCAGTTATGGTCTGAGAAAAAGCTTAAAGAGGTCATTGAAAAACACGCCGAAAATACTTCGCGCTCGTTTCGATTTTCCGTGCGGACTTTGGCAGATGATAAATTGATTGGCGGCGTGGGGCTTTGGCTCAACTCGTGGACTCACGCAGACACTTGGCTGGGTATTTCGATTGGCGAGCGTGATTATTGGGGTAAAGGCTATGGCTCAGATGCTGTTAATTTGGCTGTGCAATATGCCTTCCTCGAACTTAACCTGCGCCGTGTTTCGTTGGGACTTCATGCTTACAATGAGCGTGCTTTGAAAGCCTATCAAAAAGTTGGATTTAAACTTGAAGGCCGAATGCGCGGCGAAGGCCTGCGGGATGGAGTCCGCTTCGATAGTTTGTGGATGGGAATTTTGCGCGAAGAATGGTTTGCCGCGCAAGGAGCGTGAAATGAAAGATTTATTCAAGGGAAACCTTGTCCGCCTCTCTGCTATGGATCATGAAGAGATTGGCAAGACCCTTTCCGGACGAGGACGCGATTCAGAATTGATGCGCTTAATGGACACAGGCCCGACTCGCTTGCATTCCGCAAAAGCAGCATCAAAATTCTTCGAAAAAATAATTGAAGATAATTCACCCGCGCATCATTTTTTCAGCATCCGCGCCCTGGATGATAACCGCCTGTTGGGCGATATTAACCTCGATGTGATCAACAACTGGGGTTCGCGTGATTCGTTCGTGGGTATTGGAATCTACGAACGTGAGAATTGGGGCAAGGGCTATGGTACTGAAGCCATGCAGTTGATTTTGCAATTTGGTTTTATCGAACTCAACCTGCGCCGTATCACCCTTACTGTCTTTGAATACAACCCGCGCGCTATCCGCTCTTATGAAAAATGCGGCTTTCAAGTTGAAGGTCGTATGCGCGGCAGATTGATAAAAGATAACAAACGCTGGGATGTGATTTGTATGGGCATTCTGCGCGATGATTGGATGGAGAAAAATCATGACTGATAAAGAACCGCATCTCGACTCAAGCCTCAGCCTGCGTTCTGTTCAATGGGCAGATCTCAACGCTGTGGCACAACTCATCTACGATGTCTGTGAAGCAGATGGCGACACAAGCGTAGCCGTCACGCCTGAAGAACTAAAACACGAATGGCAGAACGACGGCTTCAAACTCGAAGCGGATGCCTTCCTCGTTGAAACAAAAGATCGACGCGTGGTCGGCTTTGAAGAATTTGGCAACGAGAAAGACCATTATCAACTTCACGCCGACGGCTATGTTCATCCCAATTTCAAAGGGCTTGGCATCGGCACATCTCTACTTCGCGCTGTTGAAGTACGTGCCAATCAAGACATGCAGTTGTCTGATCCAGAACTGCGTGTGTTTATTCGCAGCACAATTGATAGCAAGGATGAGGAAGGCCATAATTTACATAAGACCGAAGGCTACTCTTCCATTCGGTATCACTGGCGCATGGAAACAAAACTGGAAACCGCACCGCCTGTACCTGTTTGGTCTGATGGGATTGAATTACGTCCGTTCGTAAAAGATGAACATGCGGTTGCACTCTGGCAGGCTCAAAATGAAGCCTTCCGCGATCATTGGGGCAGCCATGATACGACTCTTGAAGAATGGATTCACTCCCGAATTGACGACCCCGAGTACAATCCCGATCTATGGGCGATCGCCTGGGATGGAAATGAAGTGGCAGGCTTTTCTATAAACCGCTATCGCATGGGAATTGGCTGGATTCGTTCGTTAGGGGTCCGCCGCCCGTGGCGCAAAAAAGGGCTTGGATTGGCGTTACTTCAACATTCATTTGGCGAATTTTATAAGCGCGGCAAACCCACCATTGGTCTCGGTGTGGATGCCTCAAATCCCACAGGCGCGACTCGTTTATATCAGCGCGCAGGTATGTATATAGCAAGCGAATTTGTCACCTACGAGAAAGAACTCCGCCCAGGGCGGAGTTTGGAATAATGGATTGAGAAGAAATCATCATGGCTGAAAAAACATATCTTGACCCCAGCTTGACCCTGCGCACTGCTCATTGGGCAGACCTGAACGCTGTGGCAAAACTCACACACGATGTTGCTGAAATAGAGGGTGATGCAAGTTTTGTGATGACTGCCGAAGAATTGGCAGTCGCGTGGAAAAACGATGGCTTCAATGTGGAACGTGACGTCTTTATCGTGGAAACACGGGATGGACGTGTGGTGGGAAGCCAGGAATTTTACAACGAGAACGGCCACTATAAACTTAAAGTGGATGGATGTGTTCACCCGGATTTCAGAGAATTAGGTATCGAGGTATCCCTGCTAAAAAAAATCGCCGAACGCGCTCAGGCAGAATTGGAACTTGCTGAACCTGATGTGCGGGTGTTTATCCAAACCGATATTAATAACAAGGATAAGGCGGGACATGACGTGCTGCAGGCCGAGGGCTATTCTCGAACCCGTTATTTCTGGCGCATGGAGATCAAATTACAGCAGGCTCCCCCTGTTGTGACCTTTCCTGATGGTATTGAACTGCGACCATTCATTAAAGAGGAACATGCCATTGCCGTCTGGCAAGCGGACAATGAAATCTTCCGTGACCATTGGGGCAGCCACGAACAGACCTATGAAAATTGGTCTGGAAAATTTCGCAACCCCAATTTTGATCCTACTCTGTGGATGGTTGTCTGGGACGGGGATCAGATCGCGGGCTTTTCGCAAAACCGCTTTCGCAAAGGAATCGGTTGGATCGGCACAATTGGCGTCCGCCGCCCTTGGCGAAAAAAGGGATTTGGCATTGCCCTGCTTCAACATTCCTTCGGCGAGTTCTACAAGCGCGGCACGAAGACTATCGGTCTCGGTGTGGATACGGAAAACCTCACAGGCGCAACCCGAGTGTATCAACGGGCGGGCATGTACGTGGCGAGTGAGTTCGCCAAATATGAAAAAGAACTTCGCCCAGGCAGAAATCTTGCAGATTGAAAGCTAGTTCGTAAGGTAAGGCGAATATAGTGTAGAATCAAGCCATACCCGTTATCCAGGAAAGGATACTCACATGAACCTGCGTTGTATCTACTGTCAGACCCCGTTTACCCTAGCCCGTACTGAAATGTTAAGTGCGATTGTTACGATGAACGAAAAAGGTCAGAACCATTACGATGCTCATTGTCCGCGCTGTCGTCGCGCCAACTCCATCTCGCGTCAGCGAATGGAATTATTTTTCCCCAACTGGCAGGACGCCGCTAAACAGGCCGCTGCCGCGCCAGTCAAACCGCCCCCTGTGCCAGCTTCTGCAGCTCTAAAAACTGAGCCTTTACCAAAAACGGCGAAAGTTGCAGCTGCAAAGAAAACAGTTGCCAAGAAGCCAGCGGTTACAGCAAAGAAAAAGACCGTTGCGAAGCCTGTTGTTAAGAAGGCTCCTGCAAAACCCAAAAAGAAGTAATAAATTTTTAGCAGACTTATTACAAAGCCAAGAAGACGAGAGTCTTCAAGGCTTTGTATGTTTATAGGATAAAGACACATGGCTATTCGTGCGATTTTTTTTGATTTCGGCGGCGTGATCATGCGAACCGAATACCAAGCGCCTCGTCAACATTTGGCTGAGCGCTTTCACATGGATTATGACGATATTGATAAAGTAGTCTTTGGCAGTGAATCGGCGCGTCGTGCTTCAGTGGGTGAGATCAGCGAGGATGAGCATTGGGCTGAAGTGTTGAAACGGCTAAAACTCCCGCTTTCTGAAAAGAGATCTTTTTCAGATGAATTTTTTGGCGGAGATGTCATTGACCGAAAGCTGGTTGAGCATATTCGTACGTTACGAGGTAAGTTTCATATTGGTTTGATCTCGAATGCATGGAGCGGGCTGCGTCAGTTCATTACGCAGGAAAAGCTCGTTGACGTATTCGATACCGTCATTATTTCGGCGGAAGTGGGTGTGACCAAGCCTGATGCGAGAATATACCAAATTGCGTTGGAGCAGGCTAAGGTCCAGGCGAATGAAGCGGTCTTTGTCGATGATATGCTGGTGAATATCGAAGCGTGTGAGTCGCTTGGCATGGCAGGCGTTGAGTTCCGCGATCCACAGGATGGACTGAAACTGTTGAATCGAATTTTGAGTTTGAAATAAAATTTGTTTTATAACTTTGTGATATTTCGGGGCGTTCAAGAACGCCCCGAAATATATATGTTTAAAACCAGGAGACCAAAATGAAAATTATCTTCTTTTTCATCTTTAATCACGGCCAAAAGGAGAATATCCCCGCCAGATAATTTTTGTAATATATTCTTATAAGGAAACAACATGTTTCGAAACTTAAAAGTAGACGCAACCAAAGTCTATTTGTTTATTGAATTCACGGCATCTGCATTTTTCTCGATGATGTTCGTAACCATGTCGTTGTATGAAGCGACTGTGGCAGGGCTTACGCCTGTGCAGCTTGTGCTGGTTGGGACAACAGTGGAACTTTCCATTTTTTTGTTTGAAGTGCCAACCGGCATTGTCGCTGATGTGTATTCACGGCGGACTTCCATCATTATTGGTTATTTGTTGATGGGAGTTGGTTTTCTTGTGGAAGGTCTCTTTCCCGCTTTCCTGCCAATCCTTGCTGCTCAGGTTCTTTGGGCTTTGGGGTATACATTTACCAGCGGAGCAACCCAGGCATGGGTCTCAGATGAGATCGGTGAAGAGCCTGCCAACAAATTACTTTTGCGTGCCAACCGTGTCAGCCTGTATGCTTCTTTGCTTGGCATGGGATTAGCCATCTTGATCGGGTCGCAATCTGTGGGGTTGCCCATTTTGGTCGGCGGCGTGGGCGTGACCTTGATCGGATTCGTGCTAATGATTATTATGCCTGAAACCGGCTTTCACCCTACACCCAGGGAAGACCGCAATAACTGGCAACATATGGCGCATACTTTCAAAGAAGGAATCAAAGCCGTGCGCGCCCGTCCGCGGTTGATGACCATTCTTGGCGTTGGATTGCTATACGGTTTATACAGCGAGGGCTTCGACCGTTTGTGGGTGAAGCACATCATTGATACTTTTGACCTGCCTGTCATCTTTGGTCAAACCGATGTAGCTTTCTTTGGTTTGTTGCGTGCAGGCAGTATGCTCCTCTCCATTGTGGCGACATATTTAGTAGAGAAGCGAGTCAACACAGCCAGTCCGCTGGCGATTGGGCGTGCTACATTGGGCATCACTTTTGGCATCTCCGCCGGGCTGATCGGTTTTGCGCTCTCACCTATCTTCGCTGTAACCATTGTTGCGTATTGGTTGATTAGCATTCTTCGTAATGTGGTGGGTCCGCTTTATAACGCCTGGGTAAATCAAAAACTTGATTCGAATACACGTGCGACAGTGCTTTCCATGTCTTCACAAATGGATGCCATTGGACAGGTGGGCGGCGGGCCTTTGGTGGCTGTGATCGCAGGCGTATATTCTGTTACTGCCGCGATTATCACATCAGGGTTGTTGTTGCTGCCTGCGCTTCCGTTAATTGGCCGCGCCAACTCACAGTCCAGGAAAGATGCGACTGTTGACGAGGAGGCAAAGTTACTTTAGTAGGTAGGTCAAGTGGATGGAAGGCAGCCGTTAGGCTGTTTTCCATCCACTTATTTTTTCTCCTGACAAGTTTGTATGGTAGAAAATTGACGCATTATCCCCTTGCATGTATAATTTTCCAATCTATCCCTTAAGTGAGGGGTAAACAGAGGAAATGATATGGCCCTGCGCGGAAATTTACGTGATTTTACTGTTACCCAATTGCTCAACTTAATCAACCTTGCCAGTAAAACTGGCACGTTGGTTGTGGATGGCGCATCTGAACAGGCATATATTTCGTTCCGTGATGGCAAGCTTGCTTATGCCCGCATCGGCCAGGAAGATGGAAGCCTGGCTTCTGTTTTGCATAAAGCAAATAAGATCAATGCCAATCAGTACCGGGCGATTGCAGATCGTGCAGGCCAAATGACCGATAAGGAACTTGGCTTGCTTCTTATTAATGCAGGTTATGTTTCTCAGGAAGATATCCTATTGAATTTGCAGGGATATTTTACCGAGGTGGTTCGCAGGTTGTTTACCTGGGTGGAAGGGATTTTCCGTTTTGAAAATGAAATGCTTCCGCCTGAAGACCGAATTAATGTAAGGCTTGACCTTGAGAACATTATTATTGAAGGCTCACGTCAATTGCGGGAATTGGAGCAGTTGCAGGATGAAATTCCGAGCCTGGATATGGCTCTCAAGTTTACGGATCGGCCGCTTACCAATGTGAATTTGAGCGTGGACGAATGGAAAGTGGTTAAGTTCGTTGATCCAAAGAATACAATGCGCCAGATCGCAAGTACAAACAAATTGAGTGATATCGAAGTTCGCCGAATTGTGTATGGTCTTTTGCAGGCTGGCTTGGTTGAAATGGCGCGTCCCGCTGGTGCAGCACCACCGCCCAATCCGAAACAATTCCCAACGCAGGATAAAGAAGAACAAAAATCGTTGATCAATAAGTTGATCGGCCGAATTCGCACAATGTAATACACTCAGGGTTAGAAGGATAGAAATTATGCAAACGGTCAAAATGGTAGTAACAGGTCCTTTCAGCGCTGGCAAGACTCAGTTCATTCAGTCTGTCAGTGAAATTGACGTTGTTGCCACGGAACGCAAGATCTCATCAGATGAAGAGCGGTCTGTAAAATCTGCGACAACGGTGGCGATGGACTTCGGCCGCATCACTGTGGACGAGGATCTGGTGCTGTATCTGTTTGGTACACCAGGCCAGAAGCGCTTCGACTTCATGTGGGAGATACTCTCTGAAGGTATGTTGGGCTTCATTGTTATGGTGGATAGTACCCGCCCTGAGACTTTCCGCGAAGCACGCTCGATCCTCGAGACTTTCCGCGCATATGCTCCAACTCCTTTTGTCGTTGCCGCGAACAAACAGGATGCAGAAGATGCATGGGAACTTGAAGATGTACGTCACGCCTTACGCCTTGATAGTGCAACAAAACTTTTACCTTGTGTGGCGACCAATCGCGAAACTGTAAAAAATGTTTTGCTTGAGTTGTTGTACAACATCATCAAAGAAATGGATTCCTGAAAGTAGGGAGCAGGTCAATCGGTTGCTGTGTCTTCAATTACTACTGATCAGGGAATAGTACATTACGAAGTATACGGGCGCGGGCGCCCGGTAATTCTTTTGCATGGGTGGCTTGGTTCCTGGGGACTGTGGCAGGAAACAATGGCATATTTGGGTGCGTTTTACCGCACATATGCTTTGGATTTTTGGGGGTTTGGTGAATCTGGTAAGAAACGTGAGACCTACGCGGTTTCCGATTTTGTCAGCCTTGTAAATCAATTTATGGATCAGTTGGGGATTGTCCATGCGCCTTTGGTGGGTCACAGCATGGGCGGAACTGTGAGCCTTTCTGTTGCCATTAAATATCCTGAACGTGTGAGTAAAGTAGTTGTGGTGGGGTCCCCAATCGTTGGGTCATCTCTAGCTCCATTACTTAAACTTGCAGGATATCGTCCGATTGCATTTATGTTGTTCAATATGATGGGTGTTTTTCGAGCTGGGATGCGGCTGTATTCTCCGATCATATGTAGAGACCCACGCTTCCCAGCGATGATGGACCGCGACCTTTCCCGTACCACTGTTGAATCTTTCCTTCGTTCCATTGCATCTCTACGCCGTACAGATTTGATTCCCGTACTATCCCAGATTAAAATCCCTGCCATGGGGATGTATGGCGATAAAGATGTAATTGTGCACCCATTGCAATGGCAGCCTATGCTGCAGGGAATTCCTCAAGCGGTGATAGAGCGTTTTCCTACAGCTGGCCATTTTCCCATGTTGGAAGAGCCGACTGCTTTTAGTCAAAAATTAAAAACATTTCTTGACCAGGATTTCCCTGCTCCATGAGTGGCGAATCCTTTTTTTATCCCCAGAAGATGGGGAGAATTATGTTTATGGGTATGGAAGAGGTAATAGGTACAAGCGGGGTGGATGCTGTTCTTCGGCTTGCTTCTCTTGAGGAATATATTCAAAATTATCCGCCTGCCAATGCAGAACGGGCTTTTTTGTTTCCAACGGTAAGTTTGTTGCAAAGTACACTGGAGCAGGTTTACGGTCCGCGCGGCGGGCGTGGATTGGCGTTGAGAGTTGGGCGGGCTTGTTTCAAATATGGACTTAAAGAATATGGTTCCATGCTTGGGCTGACTGAGATGGCGTTCCGTCTGCTTTCGCTACCCACGAAATTGCATAATGGTACAAAGGTTTTTGCTGATCTTTTTAACAAGCATACCGACCAAAAAGTGGCCGTAGAAGAAATAGACAATAAAATCCTCTGGAAGATTGAGCGCTGTCCGTTATGCTGGGAAAGAAAGGCCGATGAACCAGTTTGTCACCTGGCAGTTGGTTTGTTGCAGGAATCTCTGTATTGGTTGAGCGGGGGAAAGATATTTAATATAGAGGAAACTGCCTGTATTGCCCGAGGGGATGCGACCTGCACGATTATGATTGACCAGATACCGCTATAAATAGAAGGAAAGCGACATAATCTGTATTAACAGTTTTGTTGGATGGGGTGTTTTATAGCTTACTTTGATTTATAATCCTTTATTATGTTGAAGATTATTCTCCACGCGCAAGATCAAATTATGCCATTTTGCGAGCCGGCGCGCGAATTACGCATACAAAATTCACCTCTTTGGCTGCATCAACGAAATTTGCTCGCACCTTATGCAACTCGTGAAATGGAGTTGAAGCAGGGGGAGCGGCTGCAACCGGTCCGCGAGCCGACTATTGTTTATCGTGATAACCTGTTTTTCGACGAATTTTATATTAAGGCTTTTATGGATGCGGCTATAAAAAAGAATCGTCCTGTTCGAGCTGCTTTTCGTGCAGATGATCCTTCTTTTCGAGAGCATGCTTTGCCTCTTTCCACTTCCTATACACCCGCTGGAAGTTTGTATCTGGCTGACTTGTGGTATTACCCAAACGGTCCTGTAGCGGGTGTGGAACCGCTTGTCATTGACTCGCAAGTACGCGAAATTGGCTATTATCATGTCCCCACTTATATGGGCGACCAAAGCGGTGATCTTGTTTTTCAGGTTCCCTTGCGTGCCATGATGGCAATTGACTCATGGGTGCATGTGTTTATCGCAGATATGGTGTTTGGTCAATTTGCACGCGGGGCAAGGTTTGAAAAACGTTTGAATGAAGATGTGGGTTTTAAATTAAAGATTCTTGGTAAAGCCATCTACGAAGGCAGGCAGGTTTTGGAATCTTCAGAATTGGTGAAAGTGGGCAAGGGGTGTGTTATAGATCCAAGCGCAATCATCCACGGGCCGGCCATTATTGGCGATAATGTAACCATCAATGCGGGTGCAGTGATCGAGAACAGTATTATTGGAAATAATGTAAACATCTCACAGGATGTGCAGATCATGCTCTCTGTTGTAGGAGATGGTGCCTTCCTGCCTTTCCGCGCCGCATTGTTCATGACAACTCTAATGGAAAACAGCATGGTGGCGCAAAATACCTGTTTGCAAATGTGCGTGATTGGAAGAAATACCTTTATTGGCGCCGGATCTACATTTACAGATTACAACCTAATCCCCGCACCTCTCCGTGCTCGCGATGGGAATGGTAAGTTAAGTCTGTCCAACCGACCGGTGATGGGCGGCGCGGTAGGACATAACTGCCGCATCGGTTCCGGTATGATCATTTATCCTGCGCGCACGATCGAGTCAGATGTTGTGCTGGCGGCATCTGCTGAGAGACGAGTGATCGATAAAGATATAACTTTTGACCAAAGCGATCACCATAACCTCAAACTTTCCCATTTACATCAAACTCCGTATCATAAGCATTCAAAAGATAAGGGAGAGTCATGGTAGATGGATAGCTTCGCCTTCATCATTCACCCCATCGATCCCAAGCGCGATGTAAGCCGTAAGTTCCCATTTTTAGGACGAGTGCTGAACGAAAGACAAATTGATTTTTTCTCAACATTCTTTCCGCCAGTCTATATTTCGGAGATTGAAGGAATTACGTCACAGGCTACTGGAAAAGTAATCAAAGGCTGGTTCATTGCGTGCCCTTATACCCCGCGCCGTATGATGGAGTTGCGTGAGCGAACGGTCTATCGTAAAATTATTCAAACAGGCCGTATGGCTGAAAAACTTGGCGCAAATATTCTGGGGCTTGGCGCATTTACCTCGGTAGTGGGGGATGCAGGAGTAACCATTGCCAATGCCCTGGATATCCCGGTAACCACAGGCGATTCGTTTACCGTAGCCATGGCCGTTCAAGCCATCCGAGATGCGGCACGAGTAATGGACATTAAAATAGAAGAAGCGACGGTGGCCATCGTGGGTGCTACAGGAGCAATTGGCCGCGTCTGTGCGGAACTGTTAGCTGGTGAGGCCGCCCGGACATTGCTCGTGGCCCGGGATGAGAAAAAACTTGAAGCCTTGCGAGACAGGCTCAAGGTCCACGTGAGAAGCGAGCTTGTCATCAGTACGAAGATGGATGTGTTGAAGGATGCACAATTGATCTTAACGGTAACAAGCTCAATCCATGATGTCATCCGCCCTGAACATTTACAGCCGGGCAGTGTGGTTTGCGATGTTGCCCGCCCCCGCGATGTTTCTGCAATGGTGGCGGCCGTGAGAGATGATATATTAGTGATTGATGGTGGCATGGTGGATGTGCCAGGCGCCGTAAATTTTCATTTTAACTTTGGTTTTCCTGAAGGCAAGGCTTATGCCTGTATGGCCGAGACAATTGCACTTGCACTGGAAGGCCGCTTTGAGGATTACACGGTTGGCAGGGATATTACGGTTGAACGTGTAATGGATATTACCGCGATCGCCGAAAGACATGGTTTTCGCATGAGCGGCTTCCGCTCTTTTGAGCGAGAAGTGACAAACGAACAGATCGAAGCCGTCAAACATAATGCCCGCATGAGCACACGACGCGGCTAGAGGAGATTTATTATGGGAAATGCCCGACTTTTGGTAGTTGAAGATGATATTGATATCGCCAACATGCTTAAAATATATTTCTCAGGCATGCAATATGATGTGGAGGTTGCACATCGTGGGCGCGATGCTTTGGAAAAAACAAAGCAATCTTTACCGCACCTGATTGTGTTGGATATTATGTTGCCGGATATTGATGGGTATGAAGTATGCCGCAATTTGCGAACAAGCACCCGTACCAGTCATATCCCTGTAATATTCCTTACCCAAAAAGACGAG
Organism: Anaerolineales bacterium; assembly: GCA_043788255.1. Lineage (GTDB taxonomy): Bacteria > Chloroflexota > Anaerolineae > Anaerolineales > Villigracilaceae > Villigracilis. The sequence goes on from JAYVUA010000004.1 coordinate 14,647, forward strand.
CGCAGTGACAAACTGCAGGGTCTTGAATTGGGCGCAGATGATTACATTACCAAACCCTTTGATATTGAAGAATTGAAACTGCGTGTACAGGGTGCCATTCGCCGTTCAGAACGCGAGAGTCTTACAGACCCGCGTTCTGGTTTGCCGGCTGGCCGTTTGATTGAAGAGCAATTACGCCGAATCATTCGCGAGACAAGTTGGGCCTTATTGGATGTGCGCCTGAATAATTTTGATGCCTTCAAGGATGTGTATGGCTTTGTGGCAGGTGATGACGTTCTGCGTTTTGCTTCCATGATGATCGGTGAAGTGGTCGATGAGTTTGGTACCACGAGCGATTTTATTGGTCATGCTGGCGGAGATAACTTTATTATTATTACTACAAATGAGGCGGCTCCAAACATTCGTCAAAGATTGAAAGAACGATTTGCAACGGAAGTGCAAAGTCACTATAACTTTATAGACCGTCAGCAGGGATTTATTCAAGCGCCGAAGGCTGAAGGCGGCGTTGAAAAGGTGGGCTTCATGACATTTTCTGCAGGATTGGTTTCGCCAAGTTCACATTCCTTCGCAGACATCCGTGAGATTACTGAGCTTGCGGCTGATGCGCGGAGACAGGATGCGGCTGCTGCTTCTGCCGCCTGACAGGTGAGTGTTTCTCATGTTTCCCGGGTTAGGAATTAGCCTGTTTTTTGCTGGACTTGTATTTATCGTACTGGTCTGGGTAGTTTTGCGCGTGTTGCCGCGATCACAGGCAGCCGTGCAGGTTAATTCCACCGCTTTGAATTTCTCTGATTCTTCCCAATCATCAAATGATGCAGTAATTATTATCCAACCGGGCGGGCGGGTTGATCACATCAGCCAGCTTGCGCGTACATTTTTTGACTTGCGTGAAAATGAGCCTTATGACCTGGAAAGGCTTGCGCGGCGCGTGCGGCCTTCCGATGACTTCCTGGACCTTTGTGTTACTCCTGGGTATAAACGCGTTTCCATCGGCGGTAAGCTGATGGAAATTGCTTCTTATGAAATACCCGGTGTATACCCAATGATGCTTGTCTCTTTTCGAGGAAAAGATTTCTCTTCTACACTGGAACAAGGTAATGGCGCTTCGGAAGAAATATTAAGGGTGGTAACAGAGTTTAGTCAGGGTATTGCTTCAAGCCTTGACCTTGATACAACCATCCAATCCATTTTGGATAATGTTGGCCGCCTCGTTCCTTCTGATATTCTTGAATTGAAGTTGTGGAATGCAGAGAGTCAGATATTGGTTCCGCATCATTTTCAAAAGCCTAGTTCAAAACCTGGGCGTGTTATGAGTGCAGTGCCGTCTCAGTTTGGAAGCCTGACTGGTCAGTTGGCGACTCGCCGTACTCCTATCATGCTTGCAGATGCCCGCTCGCAGCCCGAACTTGCCTTGAACGGCGAGTTACTGCCCATCCAATCTTATTTAGGCATTCCTTTGTTGGCTGGCGGTGAATTGATCGGCTCGCTGGAAGCAGGCCAAAAGGGAGGTGGGGCATTTGGTCAGCACGATCTTGATATGCTTTCGCTGGTTTCCACTCAATCGGCTGTTGCAATCCGAAATGCAAAACTATATGAGGAAGAACAGAAACGTGGCGCAGAACTTGCTGGTCTTGCAAACTTAAACCAGTCACTGGGCTCAGTGCGTGATGTTCAAGATGTTTTTGCAAGACTTTTGGATAGTGTTGCACCACTATTCCTGGTTGAGATCGTGGGCTTTTTGTTATACGATGAGGAGAAGCATACACTTGAAGGGAAGGTTCCCTTCCGTGGATTACCGCCTCATTTAGTTGACCTTTATCGTTCAACCGTCCCAGCTGACAGCCCAGCCGAGCGTGTAATAGCCAGCCAGCAGCCTGTGGTTACATTAAATGCGGCCAATGACGAGAACTGGCGTGCGCTTGGGCTTTCAGATATTGCTACGGCTGCAAGCCTTCGTGATAATGTGCTTGTGCCTTTGATTTCATCAGGCCACATGCATGGTTATTTACAGATCGGACATCACACACAAGGCACATCCGCATTCACTTCAGAAGAAATCCGTTTGATGAATATCGTTGCTAATCAGGCCGCCGCCATTATAGAAAATGTGCGCTTGGTTCAGCAGGCACGCGTCCGTGCACAGCGATCTGATGCGTTGCGCCGTATTGCCAGTTTATCTGGCTCATCTGCAACCCTTGAGGAGATTCTTAAGTATTCTGTTCAGGAATTGGCAAGCCTTCTTCAAGCCGATTCAGGTGCGATATTCCTTATGGATGAATCTCGGGGCGATCTGCGTCTTCGCCGCGAATCTGTTTTTGGCATATCGGATGAAGTGAGTAATTCTTTCCTTCAGATATTTATGGATGATCCTAACTATCCATATACAGTTTCAGGAAGTCAAAGACCTTTCATGTCTGGTCGTTTGAGTACTGATCGCAGAGTTTTACCTGTTTATCGTCCTTTGGCTACTACGCTTCTGGTTGAGTCTGCCATTGTTGTTCCACTGGTGGTTCGTGAGCGCAGTATTGGTGAATTGATGCTTGGAAGTTTCAAAGCCGATTACTTCAATTCTTATGATTTGCAAATTGTCTCCACGGCAGCTGGTCAATTGGCCACGGCAGTTGAGTCTGCTGGTTTGCTGGCACAAACGGATGACTCTTTGCGTCGTCGTGTAGACCAACTTTCAGCAGTTACCCGTGTTGGCAGAGAATTGGGCGCTTCACTTGATGTTCAGCATTTGCTAAAAATTGTTCACGATGAAGGATTGCGTGTAATACGAGCGGATTGTGCTTCAATTATATTATTCGAACAAAACATGAAGCCAGCCGAACCAAAGATTGAATTATTTGTCGGTTGCGAGCCAGACGTTGAGCTATCTGATATGCAAAAAGCAGCCTTGAAGGATGGCGAGCCGCAGGTTGCGGCTGATTTCTCTCTTGAAAATATTACTGTTCCGCATGATGGTGTACGTTCTGCAATTGTTGTGCCGATCACATATCAGGCCCAAATGGTTGGCTTGATTAATTTGCATTCCAATCAGGCTGGTTTCTTTACCCCAGAGATAACAGAATTAGTGCAGGCATTGGCTGTACAAGCAGGCATTGCTTTGAGTAATGCTCAAAGATACAAAACTGAAAAACAGCAGGGCGAATTGATGCGTCGTCGTGCAGATACGCTTGTGAGGCTTACTGATGTAAGTTATAGCATCGGTCAGGATCAACCTCTCGATCAGGCGTTGCAAACCATCGCACGTGGCATCCGTGATTCAACGCCTTTCCGTGTTGTATTGATTAGCATTGTTGAGCAGGATTCAGGATTATTGCGGCGCGTTACGGCCGTAGGCATCCCCCAGGATACGCTAAATGAATTAATGTCACGTAAGCAGCCGCTTTCAGGTATTCAGCAATTGATGAAGCCTGATTTCAAGATTAGCCGCTCTTATTTTATACCTATTGACCAATCTCCGGTGATTCCTTCCGATGTGCACATTGTTACATTGGATGTAACCGGTGCTATTGTAAAATCCACCAATTCATGGGACGCGGATGATACCCTGTTGATTCCGCTTGAAAATGCTGGAGGGGATATTGTTGGGCTTATCAGCCTAGATGATCCCAGCAATGGTTTACGCCCGGATAAAGCTACGATTGAATCGGTTGAAGTTTTTGCATCCCAGGCCGCATTGTTGATTAGCACTACCTTTCGGCAAAGCGAACTTCGTACACGTATTGAGTCTCTTTCATCTGGATTACAGCGCCAGCAAAAATTACTAAACCTTACACAGAATGATCTGCCTGTATTGCTTCATAAGGATCTTGAGCAGACGATTTCTTTACACAACCTAGATCGACGTGCACAGCGTGTGCGTGCTGGCCTCGCTATTACCGAATCAGTCAGCCGTCAGTTGGATGCCTCCTCGGCATTGTCTGCGCTGGGCCGCGAAACACTTACTCAATTGGGAATGTCTGTTGCGCTGGTTGCAGAAAATACACCAGAAGGTCCGCGCCTTTTACATGTACTTGGCAGTTTGCCGCGTTCCACAAACGTCGAAGCTTTATTTGGTCAACGTAATCCATTGCGTGCCTGTTTGCAAAACGGCACACCTATTTTGATCTCCAACCTTGATGAAGATGATGAGTGGCGTGACGCATCTTTGCTGACTTCGTTGCGCGCAAAAGGCGTGATCTGTTTGCCTGTTGTGGTGGAGGGTAAACCTGTAGCGGCCATGCTGGCTATCAGCCCTGAGCCGATTACCTCCTTTACAGACGAAGACTACCAAGTCTATTTGCAAATCTCCCAGCAGACTTCTCTGATCCTGCAGAATATTTCCTTGTTAAATCAAACACGCCGCCGTCTCGATGAAGTGAACCTATTGTTAGACTTTAGCCGTAAACTTTCTGGCATGGATTCTGATGCGATCATCAAATCATTGCTTGATAGCTCGCGCCGTGTTCTTCAACATGCTCATGCCGGAGCCGTGCTCCTTTGGAATCCAAAAACTGAAACGCTCGTTCCACGTGCAGTTTCAGGGTACGCCGATAACTCAAGTATGCTGCAGATCAATTACCGCACGGGCGAGGCTTTACCTGGAAATGTGTTCTCACACAAAACCGCCCGCCGTGTGGACGAAATCAATTTCGTGCGTGATTACAATCTAACCTCGGAAAATCTCGCGTTATATCGTCAGGCAACCGGCGGCCGTTTGCCGGTCTCAAGTTTGCTCGTCCCGATCGTATCCAGTGAACAAAGCCTTGGCTTGCTTGTTTTGGATAATTTCAATACAACATCTGCTTTCCGCCCTGAAGATGAAGTGCTCTTACTTTCTCTTGCCCAACAAATTGCCTTGTCATTAGATAACCTTCGCCTTGTACAAGCCACACAGGAACGTGCTGGGCAGTTGCAAGCACTTAATGACGCGGCTGCATCCCTTACCTCAAGTTTGCGCAGTGATCAATTGGTCAACTCCTTGCTTGATCAACTAAGCCCGATCATCCCATATGATACAGCCACACTCTGGCTTCGCGATAAAGAGCGCCTTGCAGTTGCATCTGCCCGCGGATTTTTAGATACTGAGGAACGCCTTGGCTTATCTGTTGCTGTTGCAGATAGCATGCTTTTCAAAGAGATGGCTCAAACCGGGCAGCCTATTTTAGTTAGGGATGTTCGTGAAGATTCACGTTTCCTTCCAGTTGAAGCTCCACGTCTTTCCTGGCTGGGTATCCCATTAATTTCCAAGGGCGAGTTGGTAGGTGCTCTCGCCGTTGAGAAATGGCAGGCCCATTTCTATACTCGCGAACAAATGCAGGTTGCATTAACCTTTGCCAGCCAGTCTGCTGTTTCCCTGGATAACGCCCGCCTATATGAAGATAGCTTAAGCCGCGCTACAGAATTGGATCAACGTTCTCAACGCCTTACAACGCTTAATCGTTTCACATCTGCTTTAACTGGATTGTTGGACACGGAACGCATCATGAATGTGACCGCGGATGAACTGCTCAAAGGCTTGAGTGTCAAACGCGTCTCCATCGTGACCTTTGAGCGGGGCCAAGCGTACTGGAAGATTACCACCCCTCGAACACGAATCAAACTTCCACGTGCATTGCCAGACGCACCAATTTTTAATCGGTTGCGCGAGTCCCTCGGTATTTTCAATACTGATGATGTGCGTAATGAACCTGATCTCGCAGATCTTTCGGAAATGTTTGGCGAAAGCACCGCAGCATTGTTAATTCTCCCAATTGTAAATGACCAGCATCTGACAGCTCTTGTGTTTGCACAAATGGCGGGAGATGCCCGTTTTGGTTCGAATGAGATCGAGGTAGCGCGTACCATCATCAATCAGTCCACCATCGCGCTTGAAAATGCCCGTTTGTATCAATCCACAGTCCGCACAGCTGAGCGATTTTCCATTCTTAATGAGATCAGTGCCCAGGTCAGCGCCAGCCTTGACCCGGAAGAGATTTATGCCTCAGTGCATAAAGCCACCGAACGTCTTATGCCAGCGGAATCTTTTGTGATTACACTTCTTGATGAAGAGAAGAATGAAATTGACCCTGTTTATTTAATGGACCTTGGAAAACGCATTCCAGGGCAGCGTGTTCCTTTTGGACAAGGTATGAGTAGTGACGTGATCAAGAGCGGAAAGCCTCTCCTTGTCTCTTCACTTGAACAAGCCGATAAGTTAAATTCGATAAAGACCGGTAATGGCGATGAAACCCAGTCGATTGTTGCTGTACCCATGATGTTGGGCGGCAAGGTGCTGGGTATGTTATCTGCGCAAAGCTACCAGGCTGATGTTTACAGCGAAGAAGACATGCAGATTCTTGGAACGCTTGCCAATCAGGCCATCGTAGCCATTCAAAATGGACGTCTCTTTGGCGAAACGCAAAACCTCGCGTCGCAGCTTGAAATGCGCGTGGTGGAACGTACCTCGCAATTGCAGCGTGAGCAACAAAATACAGAAACCCTGCTCCGTATTCTTACAGAAGTATCGTCCAGCCTTGATCTTGACCGGGCACTTAACCGTACGTTATCCCTTTTGAATGATGCCATTGGCGCTGAACAGGGAACCATCCTGCTATTGCATGCAGAGGATAACCTTCTGCATTATCGGGCGGGATATGGATACCTGTCGAGTCAGTCCACCCCCGGTGGGCGCGGCGTTACATTGAAAGTTGGCGAAGGCCTTGCCGGGTGGGTGGTCCAAAATCGTGAGTCTGTCTTGGTTAAGGATTTGCATCAAGACTCGCGTTGGGTGAGGAATACATCAGCAGGGCAGGATCATCGCAGTTGTATTGTTGTGCCCATGGTAGTGGGCGAAGATGTTATTGGCGTGCTTATGGTTTTCCAGCGCATTGAGAACTTCTTCAGCGCTGAAATGTTAAACCTTGTTAAAGCGATTGCTGGACAAGTGGCAGTTGCGATCAATAATGCTCATCTTTACGAGTTGATTCGTGATCAAGCGGAACGCCTGGGCGTAATGCTCCGCAAGGAACAGGAAGATGCCAGCCGTTCACAAGCCATCCTTGAAGCTGTGGCTGATGGTGTACTGGTCACTGGTTCAGATAATCGTATTACCTTCGTTAATTCATCAACGGAGCGAATTATTGCTGTTGATGAAACGCGCCTGCTTGGTAACCAACTGGATTCCTTTGGTGGCTTGTTCGGAAAGGCTGCCAGCACATGGATGGAAACGATCCGTAACTGGTCTGAAGACCCATCTTCGTACGAGCCTGGTGATACATATGCCGAAAAGTTGGAGTTGGAAAATGAGCGCATTGCACTCGTCCACCTTGCGCCGGTAATTTTGCAAAATGATTTCCTCGGAACTGTATCCATCTTCCGCGATATTACTCATGAAGTGGAAGTGGATCGTTTGAAATCCGAATTTGTCGCGACGGTAAGCCACGAATTGCGCACACCCATGACAGCCATTAAAGGATATGTTGATATTCTTACCATGGGCGCAGCGGGTGCTTTGAATGAAAATCAATTGCACTTCCTTGATGTTGTTCGTAACAACATTGACCGTCTCAACACACTCGTCAGTGACTTGCTTGATATATCACGAATCGAAGCGGGGCGTGTCACACTTAATCCGCAGGCAGTTGATCTGCACGAGATCGCTGAAGATGTTGTCGCTGAAGTACTGCAACGTTCACAAAATGATGATAAACCAATGGCCTTATCCCTGGATATTCCGAAGAAGCTTCCATCTGTCATTGGCGATGGTGAACGTGTCCGTCAGATTCTCGGCAATCTGGTGGATAATGCTTACAACTACACGCCCAACAATGGGACCATTCGAGTCAATATTCATCAGGAGAATGGCGAAATACAGGTGGATGTTCAAGATAACGGGGTAGGAATAGCTCCCGAAGATCAGACGCGCATTTTTGAACGCTTTTATCGTGGTGAACATCCGTTGGTTCTTGCCACCCCAGGAACAGGCTTGGGATTACCGATCGTTCGTCAACTGGTTGAAATGCATAATGGCCGTATCTGGATGTCAAGCACGGGCGTGCCGGGTGATGGCAGTACTTTTTCCTTTACTCTGCCCGTTCACAAATAATGGAGAATGAATGGCAAGGATCTTAATAGCAGAAGACGAACCCGATATCCGCGAGCTTGTGGCCTTTACATTGCGATTTGCAGGCCACGAGGTTACCGCTACGGCAAATGGAGAAGAAGCCTTACATAAGGCATCTGAGATCATTCCGGATATTATCTTGATGGATGTGCGTATGCCGAAAATGACCGGTTATGATGCATGCCGTGCCATGAAAGCTGACCCTGCCCTTAGGGATATTCCTGTTGTCTTTTTATCTGCCAAAGGACAGGATTCTGAAATTCAAACAGGTTTGGACGCAGGCGCTGAGGAATACCTGCTCAAGCCGTTTGCCCCCAATCAACTCACAGAACGAGTTAAATCAATACTTGGAAAATTTGGAAAATAGCATTAAATGAGCGCGATAATTCTTGATGGTTCGATGGTGCATTATGAGGCTTTGGGACGCGGCCGTCCTATTGTCTTTCTGCACGGCTGGGTCGGTTCATGGCGTTACTGGATCAACGCCATGCAAATCGCATCCACATCGTATCGCGCTTATGCCATAGACCTCTTCGGTTTTGGCGACACCACACGTGATCCTTTACGTTATTCCCTTGATCGACAGGCAGACCTTATTAACCGTTTCCTTGAAGAAATGGGAATTGGCAAGGTTGCACTTGTGGGCCATGACCTGGGCGCGCTGGTTGCCATGTCTTTTGTTAAACAATGGCCCAAGAGCGTTGACCGTATGATGGCCATCAATTGCCCGATGGAATACGATGCAGTCAATGCACGTATGCGGACTGCGACCATGCCTGAACTGGTGGAATGGCTGTCATCCCGTACCCCTGAAGCAACTGCCGCCCTTTCAGACGCATCCAAAGCGGACCCGCAAGCGGTTTCTGCTTCGTTGGCAGGTCTTCAGGCGAATAATTTATTTGGCGATGTCCGTAACCTGGGTGTTCCAAGTTTGTTCGTGTATGGCCCCAACGGTCAGGCTATTACAACCCCTTCACAGGATAAAGCGGATACTCTTCCAAATCATATGCATCAGGTAAACCTTGAGGGCACCGGTCACTTCCCGATGATCGATAACCCAAATCAGTTCAATCGCCTGATGACAGATTTTCTGGCACTCGACTCGGGTGCAAGTCCGCGCGAGTTGCAAACGAAGGAAGAATGGAAGCGCAGAGTTCGCTAACAAAGACCGTCAAATACTGGCGGTCTTTTTCTTTCTTCCAATAAACTGTTTTTGCCTTGACATCCCTACTGCTGAGGCCTATACTCAACTTAATAATTGAACGGGGAGCCTGCCCTGACAGGCTGAGAGGAGCGTACTTCGCTCGACCCGCATTACCTGATCTGGTTAATACCAGCGGAGGGACTCTTGATTTACTCACAGCCATCCTCCGCCTCGGAGGATTTTTTATTGATACAACGTATTGTCATCTTTGCCAATGGAGATTTGCCGAATTTGGAGAAGGCCCGTGCCATTCTAAAAAGCGGTGACTTCATAATCGCCGCAGATGGGGGTGCAAAACATATTCTTCAACTTGGACGCAGACCAAATGTTTTAATTGGCGATCTTGATTCGATAACAAGAGAAGCACAACAGGAATTAGAAAAGACGAATACTGAGATTATTCAGTTTTCCCGCGATAAAAATGAAACAGACCTTGAGCTTGCCATTACTCATGCAATTAATTTAAATCCACCCCAAATCGTGATCGTAGCAGCGTTGGGCAATCGCCTTGACCAAACTCTGGGCAACATCTCACTTATGACCAGCTCCCAACTTGCGCACTTTGATGTTCGACTGGATGACGGGGTGAACGAAGTGCTTTTTTGCCGGGAGCAGGCTCAGGTCCATGGGAAAAGCGGAGATATTGTTTCCCTTGTCCCATGGCAGGGAGATGTCACAGGCGTCGTCACAAGTGGCCTCAAGTGGCCGCTTCAGAGCGAAATTTTGTATTCGAATAAAACACGCGGCATCAGCAACGAAATGCTTGACGAGATAGCTACGATAAAAAATGAATCGGGCTTGCTTCTTGTTATTCATACCCGTACTGTTGACGTTTAGTTTTACACTTTCTATTTTTATAAATTGGAGATTGTTATGAGAAAAATACTTACCCTGCCCTTTTTTATCTTGTGTATTCTGCTTGCAGCCTGCACTCCCGCTAAAACTGAACCTCAAGCACTGACCGTGATGACACATAGTTCATTTGCAGCAAGTGAGGATGTAATCAAAGCTTTTGAAGCGGAAAATAATGTAAAAGTTACCTTCCTGCAAAGTGGTGATGCGGGCGAGATGGTCAACAAGGCCATCCTCACAAAAGATGCGCCGCTGGCAGATGTTTTATTTGGTGTGGATAACACCTTTCTATCGCGAGCCCTTGAAGCTAAAATCTTCGAGCCTTATCAATCCCCCGAACTCAAAAATATTCCTGAGCAATTCAAGCTGGATGCTGCCTTCAATGCGCTTCCTGTTGATTTTGGCGATGTATGCATCAACTATGACAAAAAATACTTTGCAGATAACAGTTTGGAAGTTCCGCAAATGCTTGAAGATTTGAAAAAGCCTGAATATAAGGGTTTGTTAGTTGTTGAAAACCCTGCGACATCATCAACAGGCCTCGCTTTTATGCTGGCTACTCGTGCGCATTTTGGAGATGGCTATTTGGAGTATTGGAAGAGCCTCAAAGAGAATGGCGCTATAGTAGTGGAAGATTGGGAAACAGCCTACTACACCAACTTCAGCGGTTCCTCTGGGCACGGCCCGCAGCCAATGGTTGTTTCGTATGGCACATCTCCCGCCGCGGAGGTGATCTTCGCAGAGAAGCCGCCAGCCACTGCTCCAACGGCTTCCATTGTGGGTGTGGACACCTGCTTTCGTCAGGTCGAATTTGTCGGCGTCCTCAAAGGGACTCAGAACCGTGCTCTTGCAGAAAAATTTATTGACTTTATGTTGGGCAAACAATTTCAGGAAGACATGCCCTTGCAAATGTTTGTCTATCCTGTAAATCAGGATGCAGGCATGCCCGAAGCCTTTACGAAATATGCGCAGACTCCCGAGCAACCTGCTGTAATTTCCCCTGAGGAGATTTCTGCGAACCGCGATGCATGGATCGAAGCGTGGGTTAAAACGATGAAGTAATGGTGTAAGGAAAATTGAATACTCTTAAAACTCCACAGAATGCAGAAGAGCAGAGAGTCTTTTTCTCTGTCTTTTCTGCATGCCTGCGAAGTGTTTTCCCTCGATTTGCTCTTTGGTTTTTTCCGATTCTCTTTTTGCTTTTCTTTTTCTTTCTGCCCTTATTCCGTATTTTCACATTAGCTCTTGATGTCTCAGCTTTAAATAAAGAGAACTTCGAGCTGATATTAACCACTTTGCGGTTCACCTTCTATCAAGCCAGCCTTTCCACCTTGCTTACTTTTGCTCTTGGCCTGCCCTCTGCCATTCTCTTTGCTCGTTATGACTTTCGGGGTAAATCATTTCTGCGCGCATTGACCGCCATTCCATTCATGCTCCCGACAGTTGTTGTTGCCGCAGCGTTTACATCGCTACTCGGCCCGTTCGGTTGGGTCAGCACATTATTCCCTTTATCATCTTTCCAATTCATAGGCACACTCTCAGCCATTTTGATTGCCCATGTTTTCTACAACACTACAATTGTGATTCGTATTGTAAGCAACGCACTCTCCCGCCTTGACCCAAAACTGGAGCAGGCGGCCCGTTCCCTTGGCGCAGATTCGCTTCGCGTGTGGTGGAATATCACCCTGCCTCTTTTACGTCCGTCCTTGCTGGCTGCTGCCTTGCTTGTCTTCCTTTTTGACTTCACAAGCTTCGGTGTGATCCTGTTACTTGGTGGCTCGAAATTTATCACCCTCGAAGTGGAAATATATTTACGCGTCCTCAAACTTCCAAACATGCCGCTGGCAGCGTTACTTTCCATCATTCAACTTTTGTTCACGCTTATCTTTTCCATTTTCTATACCCGCATTGTCAACCAGGTCACCACTCAAACGGCGCCGCGTTTTTCAACCGCCCGCCCGCCAAAAACAATCCGTGAGCGTGCCTTTGTTTTTACTCTTTACTTATTACTCGTTACTTTTTTTCTTCTCCCTCTTGCCTCTCTGCCTTTCCGTTCTGTCACCCGCCTCGATGCGGACCGTGGTCAGCGTGGAGAAGTTCAATACGGTTTAACGATGGATTATTACAAGGAACTTTTTATAAACCGCCGCGGATCATTATTTTATGTCCCGCCAATTCAAGGTGCACGGAATTCACTCGGATATGCCAGCCTGACGGTTTTACTTTCGCTCGCGCTTGGCTACCCCGCCGCGTACGCGCTTGCCAAACCCGCCCGCCTTGAAAAAATTCTCGACCCTTTCATCATGCTACCTCTCGGTGCATCGGCTGTCATGCTTGGTCTTGGCTTCATCCTTTCTTTCGGACGTTCTCTTGCTTCACCCTGGTTTGTTCCCATTGTGCATACACTCGTTGCGCTGCCGTTTGTCATTCGCACGTTGCAGCCTGCATTGGCTTCCATTCCAGAACGTCTACGTCAGGCTGCGGCAGTCTTGGGCGCTTCGCCTTTTCGCGTTTGGCAAAATGTAGATTGGCCAATTCTTTCACGCGCCACACTCACTGCGGCAACTTTTGCGTTCACAATTTCGCTTGGCGAATTTGGTGCAACCTTGCTGTTGACCCGCCCTGAATATCCCACCATCCCGATTGCTATTCAACGATTTCTGACCCAGCCAGGCGGCCTCAATTATGGGCAGGCAATGGCCATGTCGACCATTTTGATGGGTGTTACCATGATCGGCATTTTAGTGATTGAAAAGATACGCTTAACCGATAATCCGTTTTAAGGAAAATATGCTTGAGTTAAAAAACATTTCCAAATCATATGAAGGCAAATTATTGCTGGATAACATTTCGTTTACTGTAGATGCAGGCGAGACGATTTGTTTGCTTGGCGCATCGGGCAGCGGCAAGTCCACGCTTTTGCGGATGATCGCTGGATTGGAATTTCCTGAAAGTGGAAATATCCTGTTTAACAAAATTGACCTCGCTTCAACAGCGCCTCACCTGCGCGACTTTGGGCTGGTCTTCCAAGACTATGGGCTTTTCCCTCACCTCAACATTTTTGACAACATTGCATTTGGCTTGAAAATGAAAACTCTGGAGTCAAACAGCTCACTTGCCCTGCGGGTGCTGTTTGGCATGTCTCGACAGCAAGCTGTCAGCCTCCAGAGGCGCGTTGCTGAAATGCTGAAGTTAGTCAACTTACAAGGCTTTGAAAATCGCAAAGTGACCGACCTCTCAGGCGGCGAGCAGCAACGTGTAGCGCTTGCACGCGCACTCGCCTCACAACCCCGTCTATTGATGTTTGATGAACCACTTGGAGCATTGGATCGAAACTTGAAAGAAGGTCTGTTGAACGAGCTGCGTTCTATTTTACAGAAGGCAAAAACCCCTGCGATTTATGTCACTCACGATCAGGATGAAGCCTTCACCCTCGCCGATCGAATCTTATTGCTGCATGATGGCAAAATAATTCGTGACGGCACCCCTGCGGAAGTTTGGTCAAAGCCTGGCTCAGCGTGGACTGCCCGCTTTTTAGGTGTGGGTAATGTCGTTGAGGGAATTTTTATTTCCCTGAATAAAGTCAAAACAGATCTTGGCATTTTCACTTTGGATTGCAGACATAAACATTTAAAAGGTCAATCGGTCTCACTCCTATTAAAACAATCCCCGTCTCCTTCAAGGGGTGAGGTTGAGATAAAGCTCAAAGTGGAAGATGTGCTGTTTAAGCAGGATCAGTTTCAAGTCACATTAAGAGGCGGGATTGTCATCCACTTGAAAGATGCGCCTAAAGTCGGTCAAATGATTCGTGTGCCAGTTAAGGTAGAATGTCTCGCATGAAGGTCTTGAAGAAAAATCTTGCAGACGAAGTGACCTGGCAATATGAAGGTGTGGTTTTGAGCCGCGAAGAAAATGCTGTGACATTGGAAGCGTTATTCAACCGTGACGATATGCCCTTTATGGATGTTGTGCTTAAACGCAATGACCGCTTTGTTGAAACTTTTTATTCAGATCGTTGGTATAACGTTTTTAAGATCTATGATCGCGATGATGACAAGCTGAAAGGTTGGTACTGCAATATAGGCAAACCTGCAGTAATTGAAGATGATTTTGTTTCATATGTGGATCTTGCATTGGATTTATGGGTTTCAATGGATGGAATACAAACTGTGCTGGACGAGGACGAACTGGATGCGTTGAATTTAAGCGAAGAGTTAAAGCAAAAAGTCTATTCGGGTTTACATGAACTTCAGCAATTGTTTGCAACAAAAAATCCCCCGTTCTGAACGGGGGATTTTTTGTTTTGGAGGAATTTATCCGCCAACAGCTTGCATAATCTGATCGCCAAATTGCCAGCCTATGCCAACGGTGAGGCAGCAGCAGCAAAGCAAAACAACCACGACAACACCGATAATGATGGGAGTGTTATTCTTCTTCGGAGCTTCACTTGGGGTAACAGGCATTTCATTCATGATTTCTTCTCCTTATAATAATTAATCGCGCAAGCAGATGCGTTGCGCGTGAAAAACGATTAAACAAATAAACGTAATGTGTTGACTAATGAGAAATTCGAATTTTGAAGGAGGTATTGCCCAACAAGCAAAGCTGCACAGCAAAGGCAGCAAAAAACGACCACCCCAAGCACAATGTAAAGAATTGTTTTGTTGTTATTTTTTGTGCCATCGGGCTGCATGATGGGTTCATTGTTTGGTATTGGCGATTCAGACATGTTGCTCTCTCTGGCTTAAAATTTTCCTGATTATATCAGGCAGTTTGCGGCTTGTCTGTGCGGCGCCAGAGCCACCAAAGTACTAGTGCCAGCAGGATGAATAAGAGGGTGCCCATAACGATGGGAAGCAGAATTGCAAACACTGAAGCGACAAATGCCACGAGATCTTCCGCGATGGATACTGGTATGTTGCCCATTCCGCCCGTAGCTGCTGTGACCGCTGGACGCACTGCCGCCGCCTTAACCACATGCACACCGCCTGCCATGAGTAACCCGCATGCCAATGCAAGCACGGGATGGATGCCTGTGACAACTTTTGCGCTTGCAGCGAATGCAATTGCTCCCGCCACAGGGCGAACAACGGTTTGAATAATATCATTGATATGGTTGACCGCTGGGATTTTATCTGCAATCATTTCAATGATGACCAGTACGCCGAGCAGAATAAGTATCCAGGGATTAGCGATCAAGTCAAAAGGTTGGCTGAGCGTGAGGGTGTTTGGGAAATAATGAGCAATTACCCCAACCACCAACAATGGGATATAGGCGTTAAGGCCTGCGCTGGCGGAAAGCCCAAACGCCGAAAATATGCCAAGTAACATTTCCATTTTTAACTTCTCCTTCTTAAAATAGCATTCCTGCTTGTGTACATTTGATTATCGTGTTCGTTGCTAACCCGTGATGCCCGGTAAGCCGCCCCACGTCCCTGTGAATTGCAGGCGTAGCAAGTCAATACTTAGGATCATGAGCATGGCCAGGGTGAAGCCTGCCAAAAGTGGCAGCCAAATTTGTCGTGCATGTTCGAAAGAATTATCCTGCTTCATGATCATGATCCATAAAATGGAAAAAACAATAACCAGCAGAGATAATGTGCCGAGCGCACTGATATAGGCAATGGGGTACAACACAAAGGCGCTCTCTGTGAGAACGAGTAAGTTGATAATAAAGACCAACCCAATAAGCATGCCGAAGGATTTCCATTCGAGCGCGGGGCGATCATCTAATTCACGCCACAGCGTTTGATTGATGATCGGGTAAAGCACCATGGCAAGGGTAATGCCCATGCCGCTGCCAGTAAACAGCCGTAATGTATTGTTTGGAATATACAGATTGGGAATCTTGTCTAATGCACCCTGTGAGGTTTGCTTTAGCAGATATAGATACGAGTTGCTGCCGTCAATGCCAAAGGCAAGGAAGAAGAGAACCAAGACTGCAAGGATTCCCTTGGATGGCAGTTTACTTCGTTTGCCGCTTATAAAGATTTGAAAGACAAGCGCGAGGCCTGCCGCATAAAATTCACCTGTACAGCGTGCGCACAGCGGAAGTTGACGGTCACCGATATGAAAAGAGCGAACGTCAATGCGATGGCAGACCGCGTAGCCGATTGCATCCAGCTTGCCCAGTGCACCTTCAGGAGAAATATACATCCATGCCGCAAATGCAAAGGCTGTGGCAATGGGCACCACCCACTTTAGTATTTCTTGAAACCGTGATGTTTGATTTGTATTCATCGTTCACATTATATGAGTAATAGGAGTGGATTGCAAGAAATAATCCCACGTTCTTTATACTTCGCGGTATTATAGAAGTGCATGGAATCGTTTGATATTTGTAAGCGATAGGAGTGTGTATATGAAGCGAATTGGGATTCTCACAGGCGGAGGGGATGCGCCAGGGTTGAATGCAGTCATCCGTGCGGCAGTGAAGACTGCGATCAACGAATATGGCTGCGAAGTGTTTGGCATTCGGGATGGGTACGATGGCTTTCTTGAAGAGGATGGGATACTTCCTTTGGGCATGGAAGATGTCCGCGGAATATTACCGCGCGGCGGAACAATCCTTGGCGCCGCAAATCGTGGAAACCCATATGCACGTAAAGTGATTCGTGACGGTAAGGTAGTTACCATTGATGTCTCGGAAGAGATTGTAAAGGGTATTAAGCGATTGGAACTGGATGCTCTGATTGTTTTGGGCGGCGATGGGACATTACATATTGCTCACGAGCTTGCAGAAAAAGGTGTGCCGATCATTGGCGTTCCCAAAACGATTGACAATGATATCAGCGGTACAGAGGTTACTTTTGGCTTTGATACTGCATTAAATATTGCCACTGAGGCCTTGGATCGTTTACATACTACTGCCGAGTCGCATCACCGCGCGATGGTATTGGAACTGATGGGACGTGACGCAGGTTTTATCGCTTTACAGGCGGGCATTTCTGGCGGTGCCGATGTGATTCTGATTCCTGAGATTCCATTTAAATTTGAAAGCATTATGGCCAAGATCCATGAACGTGCAGAGAAGGGACGCAAGTTCAGCATTCTCGCAGTTTCAGAAGGTGCAAAGCCGCAGAATGGTGAGCAGGTATTTTCACGTAAAGGGGATGAGGTATATGTGCCGCGACTTGGCGGGATCGGTCAGGTGGTTGGAGAATATGTTGGGAAGCAAGGCTACGAATCACGCGTGACCGTGTTGGGGCACCTCCAAAGAGGCGGAACTCCCACAGCCTTTGACCGTTCACTAGCCACACGCTTTGGCGCTGCAGCAGTTCGGCTTGCGGCTCGTGGTGGATTTGATCGTATGGTCGCGTTGAAATGCAACAAGATCACAGATATTTCTCTCGTGGAAGCAACCGCCACACTTAAACGAGTCAAACTGGATGATGATGCAGTTGTCACTGCTCGGAATGTTGGTATTTCATTTGGTGATGAGTAGTTCTACATTTATCAAAATAAAAAGAAGGTTGAGAGATTACCTCAACCTTCAAACTTTTAAACCTGCCAACATTTCAACTTATTTCTCGAACACGAACTGACCGTTCTTGTAAAACAACTCGCCATCCACGAGAATTTCAGAGTCTTTGCGCATGTCGCAGATCATGTCCCAGTGGATCGCACTCTTGTTTTTAGAACCAGTTTCCGGGTAGCCTGCTCCGAGCGCCATGTGGAAGGAGCCGCCGATTTTTTCATCGAATAAAATATTGCCGGTAAACTGATGAATGTCAAAATTGGTGCCGATGGCGAATTCACCTAATGTGCGTGAACCTGCATCTGTATCCAATGTCTTAAGCAGGAAATCCTGATTCTTATCTGCGCGGGCTGTGGTGACACGGCCATTGGAGAAAGTTAATTCTGCGTTTTCCACACTGGAGCCGCCGTAGTTGGCGGGGTAGGTGAATTTCACCCAGCCATTGACCGAGTCTTCCACGGGGCCTGTGTAAATTTCGCCGTCGGGCATGTTGTATGTGCCAAATGAATTCATAAACGTGCGGCCTTTGACTGAAAGAGTTAGGTCAACATTTGGGCCGCGTAGAACAACTTGACTCTTGCCTTTCATAAAATCCACAGCAGATTGTTGTTTGCTTTCTACAGATTTCCAAAATGCGATCGGGTCATCTTCGTTCGTATGAACTGCGCCGAATACGAAATCTTCATATTCTTTCAAACTCATGTTCGCATCCTGAGCATAGGCTTCGGTGGGGAAGAGGGTGGTTACCCATTTGAACGAACCATCTGCGCCGCGGCGGAACTGAGCTTCGGTGATGGCTGAAAGCGCCTTGCTGTGACGTTGAAGTTTAGCCGGGTCAATGTTGGTGGTGCCGCGTGTATTGGTAGCCGAGTGAATGCGGATGCGGCTTTCAAATTGCTCGTACGCCAGCTTGTAAAAAGTGGGCACAAAATCCAACTGTGCATCGGTCTTTGCATACGTCAGGAACATTTCATCCTGGCTGAAAGGCATCAAGCCGGGTATGGACATCATCAAATGCGGCAGGCCGCCTTTTTCCAACACTTGAATGTATAGTTCGCGCAGCAGCGGCTCTGCGGCTGTTGTGCCTTCCAATAAAATGCGGTCGCCTGGGACGATGCGCGCGGAATGTTCCACTAAAATTTTTGCGTATTTTTGAACACGGATATCAGCCACAGTTTTCTCCTGCCATTATTGAGATTTCAAAATTATATCATGCGTATTCTCGATTAAAATTGAGGAAACATTTACAAAAAAAGGTGACCTATGACCACGCGCTTCAAACTTAACCCTCAACTTGCCACCGCTTCGACGCCTCCCGCTGACTGGTACACAGACCCCGCCATGTGGGCGCTTGAAAAAGAGAAAATATTCCGCTCTACCTGGCAATACGCCGCAGCGTTGGATCTTTTACGCCTGCCCGGGAATTACGCCGCTGTAGACGTGGTCGGTATCCCCATCATCCTCACGCGTGGACAGGATCATGTGCTGCGGGCATTCCATAATGTTTGTCGTCATCGCGCGGGCGTAGTGGCGCATGGATGCGGCAATCGCAAGTCGCTGCAATGTCAGTATCATGGCTGGCTTTATGGGCTGGATGGAACGCTCAAAAATGCGCCCGAATTTGACGGCGTGGAAAATTTCAGCAAGGATGATTTCGGTTTGATCCCAGTCCGCGTGGATACTTGGGGCGGCTATGCTTTCGTGAATATCGATGGCCTCGCGCCGCCTTTGCTCGAAGTGCTTGGGAAGATTCCCGAAGAAACCGCTGACTTGAACTTCAATGAACTGCGCAAAGTGGAACGCCGCGATTATATAATCAACGCCAATTGGAAAGTGTATATTGATAATTATCTTGAAGGTTATCACATTCCAATTGCTCACCCAGGTTTATTCAAAGAAGTGGATTACGATAACTATCGCGTGGATACCTTCCGCTATTATTCTTCTCAATATGCGCCGATTCGCCCCGTCCGTTCAGAAGATTCCTCGGGACGTATCTTCACCGAACTCAAAGGCGATGAGCAGGCTCATTATTATTGGATCTTTCCCAACTTCATGGTCAATACTTATCCGGGCAATGTGCAGATCAATATCATCGTGCCGCTTAGTCACGATAAAACTTTGACCATCTTTGAATGGTATTTTGCAGATCCCGGCACGCCTGAAGCCTGGAGTAATTTACAGGATGGCATTGCCTTTAGTGACAATGTTCAAAAGGAAGATATTCAACTCTGCGAAGATGTCCAACGTAATTTACAATCGGGTGTTTACCGACAGGGACGGTATTCGGTCAAACGTGAAAATGGCGTCCATCATTTTCATGGATTGTTGGATGAGTTTCTGAATCGATAGACTTTATCTTAACCTGAATTCGGGATAAGGAATTTGGACGCTGATTCACGCAGAAAACGCAGATTAATTCTTTTGAATCAGCGAAAAGCAGCGTTTATCTGCGTCCAAA
>JAYVUA010000005.1:0-4793 GCA_043788255.1 Anaerolineales bacterium
TCGGTTTTGCTCGTTTGCGGCGCAGACCCGATTTAATCCTCAGTTTCTTTCACGCCGCTGGTCTTTCTGTTAGGCAACTTAGGTTACCCTGAATAGTGAAATCCGCGGCTAAAAGCTCGCAGGATTAAATTCGGAGAGAGACATGTTTTCTATTAAGATTTCGGTTTCTTTTTGATCAAATCGTAAATTGCCATGGGTGCGGCTTTCCCCTTAAGAGAAACATCACCCAGCGATTGGCACTCATACTTTAATTCAATGGCCTTTTGTACCTGATCAGAAATAACGATCTGATTTTTTTGAGCTCTGGCCATCAAGCGCGCTGTAGTGTTGACTGTATCTCCCAAAACATTGAACTCACGACGCCCACGCGGGTCACCTACTTCGGCTACGAAGGCAGGTCCGGAGTTAATGCCGATCTGGCAATAAATTTCAGTTTGAATTCCACCGATGGTCGGGGATTTAAAATTCATAATGATGTCACGAATGGCAACTGCCGCAGAGGCAGCCCGCATTTCGTCGTTTGTGTGAGCGTTGGGTACACCGAAGTAAATCACAATGTCTGAGCCGGAAAGGTGATAAGTAACCTTTTTTAACACACCGCCGCGTGATTCAACCGCTGCATTGATGAGCGAAAATGCTTTTGAATAACTTATCGCAAGTTTTGTCTCTTCACCGGGAAGTGCTCTATCTGCCGATTCTGGCAGACCAATAAAATTGACGAACATAATGGTGGGTGAGGGGAAGTCTGGCGGTATCTTTCTATCTCCAGCACTTTCAACAAGCAGGGAAAGGACAGGCGCAGGGATGTAGCTTGCCATGGGTTCAATTGAATTGAGCAATTCAATGATTTCTTTTAGTACTGCGCTTTTGTCACGGTCAAGCAAAACGCCGCTAGCCATGCGCCTTCCCATTGGAGTGATTTCATATTCTCCCAGGGATTCTTCTGTGAAATCGTCAATTACCAGATAGTAATCCTCTGTATTCTCTTCAAACCGAAACTGCTCGGCAATATTTGTGTATGCTTTTTTTGATAAATTTACCCGTTCGTTACGGCCTTTGCCTTCTGTTAATTTCGCTTGTTGTACGTCCTTGCCCAATAAAACATGTTCCATGCGGCGTGGCGTGCCGATTTCTGCAGTTAAAAATCTGCCTGTATGAATCCCGATGCGCATTTGCAGGTTGACAATGCCGGTTGGTGTTTGTATTTCTGCGAATTCCTTCATGGCTCTTTGCATGCGCAAACCGGCGCGGACTGCACGTAGCGTATCATCCTTTTTTTCATTCTTTGGGAAGACTACTAATAATGCGTCGCCTGTAAATTCAACAAGGTCACCGCCCGATTTGCTAATGACCGCGATCATTGCCGAAAAATACTTGGTCAGTTGTTTGAGTAGGTTTTCTGCGCCATCACGCCCCTTGGTTGAGTTGGCTTCCATCAGCTTTGTGAAACCAGCAAGGTCGGTGAACATCATGGTTCCATACTGCCATTCTGTGTGTACATTACCGGGTTTTAATTTATTGATCGAAATTTGACGTGAAGTATAGTCATGCAGAATACGCTGAAGTGTTCGCAAATGTTTGTGAACATCAATCATCACATCCACAGATGGATTGCCCCACATGAATGCGTACATTTCAGCTGGGAGCAAATAGCGTAATCGGGTTTCAATGGTGGCAAGCGGTGACTCAGGAAGCATGTTTGAAATTATACTTTAATTAGGAGGGTAATTACTGTAATTAAAACTGCGAGCCGCCTATTTGAGGCGGCTCGCAGTTTGTTGAGCTATTTTTATTTATTGTTGAGACCAGGTTGGCTTGCCGTCAAAACCTGAGACATTTGTAATACGTGAGAATTCCCTGGTTGGGATAAGTAGTGAATAAAGTTCCATATCGCCGCCAACCTGACCCTGGAATACAAGCCGTAAACCTTCAGGTGACCATACCGGGGTGCCGCTTGGTTCGATTTCAGCTGAAAATAATTCTGTTACGGAATTATCCTGAATGTTGAAAATATCGATGCCGTAGCCATTACTTTGCTTGGCCGTCGCTGCAATACTATTGCCATCCGGCGACCAGACTGGCGAACCATATTCTGCGGGTGTTGAGGTGACGCAGTGCTGATTAAGCGCGTCACGGCCGATTACGCAAATGTTGGCTAGTTCTCCAGAATATGACTTGAATGCGATCATGTTTCCGTTTGGCGACCAGGCTGGGGCGGAGTCTGGAGCCGAGTTGGTTGTTAGGGTAGAGACTGCTCCATTTGGAGTCAAAAGGAGAATATCTGCGTTACCGAATCGGTTGCTAATAAATGCGATTTCGTTCGTCACCGGTGACCATATCGGATTGCTATCCCCGGCCGGGTCGTTGGTGAGACGGATTTGGTTTGAGCCATCTACATTGGCGGTATAGATTTCGAAGTTCCCATCGCGAAACGACTCGAAGACAAGCTGAGCCCCATCAGGTGACCATGATGGGGAGGAGTCTTTTTCGGGTGCATCGGTTACACGAGTAATGATAAGCGAAACGAGATCAAGTACATAAATATCCATATTGTTATCAACGGTGGATACAAATGCGATATGGGTGCCATCCGGTGAGATGCGCGGATTGGTGTCTTCAGTGCTGGCAATGGTGAGGCGCACTTGATTAAGACCATCGGGCGTGGTTTTGTACAAACTCATTTGACCATCTCGATTGGAAACGAAGATGATTTGACCATAAGTGGCAGGAATCGGTGTTTCGGTGGGTATAGCTATAGGCGTTACCACTTCAATGGATGTCGGTGTTTCGTCGCCTAAACCAGCGGCGCCCCCTAAACTATCTCCTAAACCTGGTGTTGCTCCGCACGCGCTGAGAAGACCAGCAATAACAAATGCAAATGTGTAAACGACCAATTTTTTAACTCTATTTTTGTGGATTTTCATGTTTTTGCTTGTTTTCTTTATGTTTATGATTATTGATTTATTTCAGTCTGCTTTTCACTGAAACTTCCTTAATCTTAGTGGTAAATTGATCGTTAAAGGGGTTGTTTGAGTGAAGTAAAATGCTTGCAGAATTGAAAGAATCTTAGTCAAAAAAAATCCCACTGGTTTTCAGAATGGGGCTATTTTCCCTTGGATTCCCTGTTTCTCATTTGAGATGCCTTGTCTTTCAATTCTTTGAAGTACAAAGTATCGGTGATCTCAGCCACCTGATTTGCACGGCGCGTTTCATCGATTGCGATCTTAAGCTTGGCTATTTCCTGCCGCAAAGCTGCCTCGCGGATATAACCATCCAGTGCGGCAGAGGCTAATAAAACCAGTGCTTCCAGTACGTCGTCTGCGGCAAATGGGATGATCTCGTTCGTGTTTGGATCCTTTGCGTTGATCAATTGCAAAACGCCGATAATTTTATGTTCATTATTTTCCAGAGGAATTGTCAAAAAGGATTTTGAGCGGTATTTGGTGGTGTTATCGAACCCTTTTGTACCGGAGAAGTCAAACCCTTCAGCTTCATAGGCATCTGCAATATTGATGCGTTTGTGGGTTAAAGCGGCATGTGAAGCCACGTTGGCGCGGTTCTCACTGCCATCTGCATTATATAATTTTACAGGGTAAAAAGAAATTTCATTCCCACTTGTCCCGCCCATGGTTAAGTTAAGAGATGTGTTTCGCAAAATCACAAATTTCAATGCGTTATCTTCTACCAGATATAGCGTCCCGGCATCTGCAGATGTAACAAATTGCGCTTCCACTACGAGTGTTTCAAGCAGACGATTAAAGTTTTTTTCTGCGGCAAGGGAAACACCAATCGGAATTACTTTTCTTAACAGCTGCAGTTGGTGATCACGAAAGGTTACACCGCGTGCCATGGCATCCAGCATGCGTGCCAGTTGACCTAAATCGCCAGCGTCTTTTACAAGATCGCCTAAAATTGCCGTAGTGTATTCCCCCGCTTCAACTGCACGCACTGCTTGCATAATTTGTTTTAATGGAGATTTTGAGCTAATGACTGTTAAATCTGGCATGTATTTTTCCTATTAATAAAAGTATACCACCAAGAAATTGTTACCTTTTAAAACTTTGCGATATACTACCCACATGCCACGAACAAAAATTGGTCTTTTTGGCGGCACATTTGACCCGCCTCACATTGTCCATTTAATTCTTGCAAGCGAGGCCGCATACCAATTTGGTCTTTCCCGTTTATATTGGGTGCTCACGCCCAACCCTCCACATAAACAGGCACAGCCCATTACACCTTTGCCGCAGCGTTTGGAAATGCTGCAAATGGTTATTGCGGATAACCCGATATTTGAGATCTCGCATTTGGAAATTGACCGCCCCGGCCCTCATTACACTGTTGATACAGTGCGATTGCTGACCGAACAACAACCAGATGCGGAGATTGTATTGTTACTCGGCGGCGATTCACTGCGGGACCTGCCCACCTGGCGCCTCTGTGCGGACTTGGTGGCTGCTGTTTCCAAAATCGGTGTGATGCGTCGCCCCGGCGACCCGTTCGACATGCCCGCGTTGGAAGCGAGTATTCCGGGAGTTACTGAGAAAGTTACTTTTATTGATGCCTTGCTTCAAAACCTATCTTCACGCGAGATACGCCGGCGAGTTACGAGCGGGGAGGTATATCGTTATTATGTGCTCCCGGCTGTATATGACTATATCCAATCAAATCATTTATATCGCGAGGAATAATGTTACTATTCAGGGTAACCTAAGTTGCCTAACAGAAAGACCAGCGGCGTGAAAGAAACTGAGGATTAAATCGGGTCTGCGCCGCAAACGAGCAAAACCGAG
>JAYVUA010000006.1:0-15477 GCA_043788255.1 Anaerolineales bacterium
AAAAGGTTGGTAGTGATGGCTAAAATGTTTCAATCCACGCTCCCAATGAAGGGAGCGACCTCCAACGTGTTCAATCCCATCAACTATCAGATTGTTTCAATCCACGCTCCCAATGAAGGGAGCGACTAGAGTAAATCGGTGACATCTGTGTCTGGGTTGGTTTCAATCCACGCTCCCAATGAAGGGAGCGACCATCGTTCGCTGGCGTGAGTTGGTCATATTTTTGGTTTCAATCCACGCTCCCAATGAAGGGAGCGACCTGTACGATTGAGGCAGAGATAGAAACTGAAACGCGTTTCAATCCACGCTCCCAATGAAGGGAGCGACGCGTATCGGCATTACCTTCACTGATGACCAACAGTTTCAATCCACGCTCCCAATGAAGGGAGCGACGCAAAATCCTTCACCCCCCGCGCAAGTTGGGTGTTTCAATCCACGCTCCCAATGAAGGGAGCGACTTTGTCACTTGATAATATTCGTGTTATGCGTAAGTTTCAATCCACGCTCCCAATGAAGGGAGCGACTTGGTTATACCTTGTGGAATATCCTGATTGCGGTAGTTTCAATCCACGCTCCCAATGAAGGGAGCGACGCGGCTCATTAGCCCCTGGCTTTGTTGCTACATTGTTTCAATCCACGCTCCCAATGAAGGGAGCGACCAGAAGAACATAAGATTTGGGATGGTAATTCGTGGTTTCAATCCACGCTCCCAATGAAGGGAGCGACTTTACGTCTGATATAACGGGTACAAATTCAGGAACGTTTCAATCCACGCTCCCAATGAAGGGAGCGACGGCTGGTTTTGTACCTGCTTGACAATGCGCTTGTTTCAATCCACGCTCCCAATGAAGGGAGCGACGTGGGATTTTCCAATCCCTTTTTTCTGTACTAGATTGTTTCAATCCACGCTCCCAATGAAGGGAGCGACGAGACTCTGCAATCTATGTCAGGCACGATGTAGAGTTTCAATCCACGCTCCCAATGAAGGGAGCGACCTAAAGTGACATCCATTCCCGCTCCTGATAACGCGTTTCAATCCACGCTCCCAATGAAGGGAGCGACGGGAAACATTCAAAACGACTCTATCTGATACGATGTTTCAATCCACGCTCCCAATGAAGGGAGCGACGAGATTTGCAATATAAAGACTTAGATTTACAAATGGTTTCAATCCACGCTCCCAATGAAGGGAGCGACGCGTGTTACATCAACAGGGACGGGGTATCGGCTTGTTTCAATCCACGCTCCCAATGAAGGGAGCGACCGCAACATCTGGGTAAAAAAATATCTCTACCACCAGATATTGGACTTGCTGTTCTTATTCTACCTGTAAACGCTACAAAAATTCACTCTTTTGATAAGTATTCGATTGTTAAAGTGCAAAATTCTCTGCGAACCTGACCGTGTTTCCATGTTCGCTTTTGGTTCGCAACTATGCAATAATTGCGCCTTCCATGTCAATACTCGGTTTTGCGCCAACGTGTTCAACTCGGCTTTTCCAGTTGTCGCCGAGGTAGTAAAAGCGCAATGAGTCCACTTCGGGATCAATGATTTTGAATAGTTTATCTTGTAGCTGTTTCAATTGCGCGGAGTCTATCAGACATTCAAAAACAGAATTTTGCACGCGCTGACCGTAATCCTGGCATTTTTTGGAGACCTTTCGCAGGCGTCTCATTCCGCCTTCGGTTTCCGTGCTGACATCGTAGGTGATTAGGACCATCATAGGGTTAATTCCAAAAGAATGGCGGATATGCGTCAAGGTCGCCGCGCAGATAACGGGCGAGTAGCATGGCCTGGACATGAGGAATCAGCCCGAAGGGAATCTTCTCTTTGAGGTACGGATGAATAATCTCTTCCTTCTTCTTTTCCTGCCATGCCACGAGAACCGCTTTTCGAGTTTCATCATCCATTAAAATTCCGCCGCTTTCCTTTTGTGTGAATCCCTTGCCCGTGATTTGCTTGCGGTTAACCAGTGACAGCGCGAGGCGATCTGCGAAAACTGGGCGAAGTTCCTCCATCAGATCAAGCGCGAGCGAGGGACGCCCAGGGCGGTCTTGGTGCAAAAATCCTACGTATGGATCAAGCCCGACAGTTTCCAAAGCCGAAGCGACTTCGTTGGTCAGCAGGGTGTAGAGAAACGAGAGCAGCGAGTTCATATTATCCAGCGGCGGGCGGCGCGAACGTTCCTTGAAGCGGAAATCCTCTTTTTGTTGGAGAATCAATTGGTCGAACACGCCGAAGTAAATCTTTGCTGCGCTTCCCTCAAAGCCCATCAAGTCGCCAATTGAGTTGCAGGATTGAAGCGCTTTGAGCGTTTCTTTCATAAAATTGGACGCGCCTGTCAGGGACTGAACATTTACCAGCATGGAATGGTCACGGATGACACGGTCAAGCACTTTACGACAGTTGGAAATTTTTCCCAGCAAAAAAGAAGCTGCAATTGGGACGCTTTCTTTTTGATTTTCGGAAACGTCATATTGTTTCTTTCGCAACAGAACATTCCCTTTTACCTTGCCAGTGACTCGCGCCTGAAAACGCCCATTGGGAGTGAGAAAACATAACCCAATGTTTCGATCTGCACAGGCGCCCATGAGGGCTGGGCTTGCTCCCTGCCAGGTAAAGCAGACGATGTTTTCCAAATTGTGCAAAGGCAGCCGCGTGGATGTATTTTCATCCTTTTTGACAACAACGTTTTCGCCATCCAGTGAAAGGAAGGCTTCAGGCGTGGTGACGTATAAGACATTGCCAAGATGTTTCATGGGTTACTCATTCTCTATCTGACTCTTGATATATTTCGACGCGGCGATGACTTTTCCTTGCAATACCGGCAGACATATATCGGCAAGCGAGCAGGAGCGACAGCCCTTATGGATTTTCACTATGGGTGTATAGCCTCTGCTAAAATAATTGTGCATCTCATCAGACATATCTTTTACAAGCGTTCGCAGTTCGGTTGTGATTTCAATTTCCACGCGGTGACGGGTTTCGCCATAATATAAATAGCCGCGTGGAATATCTGTGGAGAGCATTTCTTCCAGACACATTGCCTGAGCGCACAACTGAGTCTCGTCGCTGTGATCGTGTTTTTCCTTGCCACGTTTGTACTCAATCGGCGCGGCAAGATAATGCCCTTCGCGGTTTGGAAGTTTTACTCCATCAGGCGAGGCCGTGAACTCAACCACGTCGCACACGCCCGAAAGTCCCAACCGATAGGATGCAACAGGTACAGAACGCGCAGTAATGACCCCGTTCCGCGTTTCGGTGAAGAAGGGGTCATCAACTCGCTGGTGCATGATCCTGCCTTCGGCAGTGAGCGCGTTTTCCTGCCATTGTCTTTCAACATGGATCAGCGCCCACTGCCTGCGGCAAAACAGAAAATGCTGGATGCCTGAAAGCGGGAGCAGGTCGTCTTGGGTGTATTCGAGGGGCATTACTCACTCACGATTCGCGGGGCTACCCTAAAGGGCACACGTAAATCCCTTGCGCAGTACATGGAAGTCGGCGGCTTTGCCAGCCCGAAGGGCTTCTACGTACTGAGGCAGGAATTTAGTCCGACGAGTTAAAGTTTCTCGATCAACTCCACGCCATCAGGTGCGCTTCCATTTACCTTTACTGTGTAATCACCGAATTTGCGCGGAATGATTACGCCGTCTTTCTTTTCCACATTGACCATGTCGAAGAGTTTATGAGAAGGCGCATTGCCAAGTTCATCAGCGTGCTTGAAGACGAAAAGTCTGCGTGCCGCCATCTTGCCGCGCGCGGCGGAGTGGTCATGCTCAAACATTTCTTCCAACGCCTTCCAGAATAATTCAAGGTCTGCTTCGGAAAAGCCCGTGCCTTTGGTTTCGTCATTGGCAAGTTTGGCGGAGACGTAGCCTTCCACTTTGTATAAGCCATATGGGACAATGTGCTTGCGTCCCATCGTGCGTTCTTTTTCAGCATCTTCAATCTTTGTGACGGTTTGGCGTGTGATAGTTACTTCTTGTTGAACAATCGGATCAATACTGCGTGAGAAGTTGATTTGAATTGGACCACGTACCTGCCCGCAGTTATCGCCTGTGCTCATGACTGCGCCAAATGTACGAACATCGAAAAAGTTGGCACACATCCATTTGCGGGCTTCATTAACTTGCGCAGATGTTGCATTTGCTTTTGTCTTGAGCCCAATAGATTCGTAAGCCTCAACATGATTTTGATTAAGTGGAGTACCTTCCTTGATGTAAATACGATAACCCTTTGAATCGCCTTTAACCAGTTCCGCATAATTGCGAATTTTGCGCTTGATCGCTACATCAGTCACAATGCCGTAGCCTGTTTCGGGGTCAATACGCGGCATGTTGCCCGCGTCGGGGTCGCCATTGGGGTTGCCGTTTTCCACATCATAGAGCAGGACAAATTCGTAGCGGTTTTTGATTGGGGTAGTCATTATTTAATTCTCCTTTGGATTAGTTGGTTTCGGTTGAAGTCAATTCAGCGGCGTCCCCGCTGCTTTTGACATAAAACGCTGTGCGTTGGTGATAATATCCAAGCACGAAGATACCTTGCTCATCCAGCGTGAGATGAGATGGAAATGGATTATTCTCAATATCCAGCGAGTTCATAATTTTCTCAATATTTCTGTCGCTGACATAACCGTATTTTGCCTTGTTGATATGGTGCTGAGAAAGCCGCAAGAGTTGTGGGAAAACAGTCTTTGGCGAAGCGCAAGCAGATGTGAAATAACGATCTTTGATACTGGCGTTCACATCGCCAATTGCTTCCTGCTGGACTTTCTCAAGCACGGCAAACAAGCGTCCCAGTAAATATGCGGGGATAGTGGATTGCTCATTGAGCGACATAACAAGTACCTCCTGAATTTGGTTTTGGGATTGATTACGATATTTGCGGATGAGATAGGCTTTGATAATCGCCGCACGCGCATAATTAATTTTCTTGATGAACTTCTTCGGGTCATCCTGATCTGCGCGAATACGGTTGATGATGGCATTAAATAACGCGGCAGGGTAGGGCGTGTTATCAAGGATGGCACGGAACACAGAACCAGCCATGAGCGGCGAAGCCTGTGGGTCAGAAGCCTTTTTAGAAATTGTCTCATCCAAAATATGACGGATCGTTAAGTAGGTCGGCTGATCATCAAACTCTTTGACTATTTCCAAATCTTTGTAATGCTTCATGATCTTCTCAACGATTTTATCGAAGGGATCGCTGTGGAAGAAACGTATAGAGATGCGTGCCGCATTGGGAGCCAAGCCGAGAATGTAAAAGCGTGGATTCTCGCCCAAGCCTTCAAGCAACCGAGATACATCCAATGCCTGAACGCGTCTCACTTTGTCCGCGATTTTCTTGATGCGCTTTTCAGCTTTCTTGTCTCTTACAGGCTGGCTTTCTTCTTCAACGCTCGCTTCAACTTCCACCAATTCAGGCTCGCACAATCCCATGAAGGCTTTTGCGTATTCCTTCTTTTCGCTCTCTGCCCAATAGACAACGGTAGTGTCACCAATAGTGAATTTCTTATTCTCATTGCTTGACGAGAGCAAATAATTCAAAGCAGTTGTGTAAGCAAAAGTTGCCTTTTCGCTAACTGGAGAGTTCAAGCCTTGTAATTTAGTCTTGTTAAAAGACTCGTACGCGTACTCATTAAAACTTACCAGCGAACCACCGAACGCACTTGCTCCACGAATGCCTTTTAAGTTAGGGTGCAGTCGCGCAATTGGTGCAATTTCACCAGTTACAAGGCACTGCCCGATAACAGCATCACTTGTTAATTTGGATTCTTCCCATGCGTGGCGAATTGCAGATTCTTCGTGAACAAAATCGTCATTGAACATGAATACTATGTTGCCACCTTTCAACATTGTTTCGAGATGAAGGATTATTTTAGGGTGTTCTCGTCCTTTTGCGGAATCATAGTTGTTGAGGAAAGCGATAACTGCTTTTGCCATCGCAGATTCAACTTTGCTAAGTATTTCCGTATTTAGCAGTCGAAATGCTTCAAAGCGTTTGGTGTTATATTCTGGATCTTTCGCGTCCTTATCTGATATTCCCAAAATGTAGGCACTGTTTTCACATAAAAAATTTGAAACAATGCCTGACGCTTTTTTAACCTGCTCTGGAACAATCATACGTCGCGGTCTATCTTCCATTTTCTTTCCGCGCAACACCTGTTCAAATAGTGGAAAGACATCCAGCAATTCACCTTTTGCAGAAATATTCAAGGCAAAACTTACGCCAGTAGAACTATATCCAGGCGGCGCAATATCGCTTTCTGGATCATTGGACAAAATATCGTAGTATTTGGTCAATGCTTGAAGAATCATTGTTTCACCTCCAAGTCCGTCAAATCCAGGACGCCATCTTTCAATGAAGCTTTGAAGAATTGCGGCTTGATGTCTTCTGAATCTGCAAAGTCCAGGTCGTATAACATCCAACCCAAATCACGATTTCCAAGTGAGCTTGGTGGAGTTGTGCCATCTTCGATCAACTCCACCTTTGCGCCGAACTCACGAGTTCCCAAGCAAGGCGCATGAAAATGCTGTCCCTTGCGAAGGCGGCGTAATGCAATGTTGTAATGCTTTTCAACAGTATCTTCATCGCCTGCTTTGTCAGTCATATCAAAATGCGCTTCGATGATGTAATCCACATTTTTCAACACAAGAGCGGCGCGTTGCTGGCGGTTATCTACAGCAGAAAGATACATCGGCTCAGTGGTTGTGCCGTTCATTCTGCGCCGTGCTTCGCTTTCAGAAGCCTTCTCGCTCACCTCATTGCGCCGAATATTGGTGAACTCGATTTCATTCAACACGTGGATTTTATCTATCACCCAGCGAATTGCAGGCTTCCAATACACCGCTTCGATGATTCCCCGCGCCGCTGATGGGGTGATGATGTCATAACTGACACGCTCCACTTTCATTTCAGGGCGGGTGAACAGAGCATAATCACCGCTTACTCGAATCTTGATTCCGTATCCCATAAAAGAACCTCCTTTTTATTGTTGCCATAGATCCTAAAGGTCTTTGAGACCTTTAGGATCTTGCCGATTAATCGAAAAACAACGCATCACCACCGGCATCAGTGGGGATGATGAGACCTGTGTTCTTATCGTAGTACTTTTCCAAGTCAGTCAGCACTTCGTAGGTTTCATTATAGGTTTCAATCGCTCCTTTGCTTTGTAATTTTTTAAACTCATTCTCATAGATATTAACTGTGTACATCTGCAACTGTCTAGAAAACTTAAACGGGAAGGGATGGTAGCGTACTTGCTCAAGTAGTTTCTTTACCTCCTCATTGTATTGAATCACAACAGCGACTGTATTGTTTTCAATCAACTTGAAGTTCTCTGCTGCAGTTTTGAAATCGAAATCCAAGTTGTCTGTATTTCTAAAATAAGCCAAAATATTTTTTTCGTCAAAAGTTTTTTTGTCATGCAAACCATACAGTGTGTTGAAATAAGATTGAATTGCGTCAATGGACGCGGGGTCATTCTTGTATTCACGCAAAACACTCTCTGCCACTCTTGCACCTTGCTGGATAAAGATAGGCGTTTTCTTTATGAAGGGTGTCTCTGGTTCAAAGACATACATATCGCCGCTGGTATTTTTTCCTTCACGATTCACACGACCCGCCGCCTGGATGATTGAATCTAAACCAGCCAGCGCGCGAAAGCCGACCGGGAAATCCACGTCAATACCGGCTTCAATCACTTGTGTTGAAATCACACGGCAGGGTAATTTATCCACAAGCCGTTTGCGAATCGTTAGTAATATCTCTTTGCGATGTGTGGGGCACATCAAAGTGGAAAGATGAAAGCATCCTCCTTCATCCAATTGGTCGAATAAACCTTTGGCATGTTTGCGTGTGTTGACAATGCACAATGCTTGCGGGTAAGCCTGTATTTTTTCAATTAGTTCTGCGTCTGGAACTTTGTTGAGGTTCGTTATCTGCACTCGTTTGTAAAAATCAAATAAGGCTTGCGGGTCGGGGGCCAATTCTGTGAATTGCGTCTCAGGTAAAAAACGATCTAATGCTGGTTGCGTAGCTGTACAAAAGATTGCGCTTGCGCCATAATTTTGTACGAGTTCCTTCACTGCCAGCATACAAGGATTCATATATTCACGCGGCAACATTTGCGCTTCGTCGAAGATAATCACGCTCTTTGCCAGGTTGTGCAGTTTGCGGCATCGTGAAGATTTATTCGCAAACAGCGACTCAAAGAATTGCACATTGGTCGTGACCACAACTGGAATATCCCAATTCTCCGACGCCAATTTCAATTTATCCGTCGCATTTTTTGTCTCATCATCAGCAGTATCTGTATCCATGTCACGCCTCTGCTTCCAATCAAAATTAGAGTGATGCTCAAGGATATTTTTTTCACCCAAACATTCTTTGAATACACCTGCGTTTTGCTCGATAATGCTTGTAAATGGGATGACATAAATAATACGTTTCAGTCCATACTTTACAGCGTGATTAAGCGCAAACGCCATGGAGGCAAGAGTCTTTCCGCCGCCAGTAGGAACGGTCAACGTAAAGAAGCCTTGTTTTTCAGGAGACTTTTCAATACATGCCTTCAATATCTCAGTGCGCTTTTTGTTGATTTCGTTTTCAGGTCTATCAAACTTCTCTAAAAACTTATTGAACCTTTCATGTAATTCTTCAATGCTGGCATGTTCCCCCCGTGGTTTTTTGCCATTTATAAATTCTTCAGTTTCCTGAAAATCTGCATCTACTAAAGCTGAAAACAACATGCGCGTAAAGAACGCCAGAGAAAAACCCTCTTGTTTGTTTTGCATACGAATACTTAACTTTGAAGGCAATGCCAATGTAGTAGGATCAATTTCGGTTTTATACGCGCTGAAGTCCTCCAGTTTCTTCTTTTCCACACGCGCTAATAATGTTCCGTTATTTTCCACGTCAGTCACATCGCCATAATCTGGAAGCCCAGTGTGATGCCCTGCAATGCAATAAGCCAGCATTGTGGCAAGATATTTTTGGTTCTGATCCTGTTTGAATAAACTTCTAACTTCTCTTGCGCCGGCAGTGGCGTGATCTACTTTTTTCTTCGCGCCATCTAAGCGTGCTTGAAACGCTTTAGAGTATTTTCCAATATCATGCAATAACGCCGCAGTGCGTGCCAACTCGGAAATCCCTGCATCCTGCCCAAATCTTTCAGCCAAGTCGGCAGTATTTACAAGGTGATCTTTCAGTAATTGCCATTCAGATTTATCTTTGTCTTTTTTGGAATGACCATAATATTTCATTTGGGTTTCCTGCTGAATTATTATTTTATACAACTCCGCCAACTCCTGCGCCTCGCGGATTAAAGAATTACGCAACCTCTCAGGCTCCAACACCTCCGCGTCCGCGCCCCAGCCTCTTACCCAGGGCAGCATCTCACGCCACTCGGCAACCTCTGCGCTCCAGATACATCCGCCGTCTTCGGTGGCTGTCACTATTTCTAGCGGATGCCATTTACTCTCACCGATACGGCGTGCGGCTTCTTTATTGAAGCGCAGTTTCACTGTAATCGGCTCTTTTTCTCCGTACCAAATTCCCCAGGCGTGTTTGAGCAATTCCTGTTCGTCAAATTTTTCAGGGAGTATAAAAGTTTCGCCTGAAAGTACAGCAGAGTTAACCCGTTCTATTTTGAAGGGCGTGATTCTTTCGGTTACTTCACTATAAGCAATCACATATACACTGTCGCTCCAAATGGAAGGCTCGATCAAATATGGATGAATGACATGATTCCGAAACTCGTCCATGCCAAAAGGCTGGTAGCGGACGCGCACTTTTTTCTGCTCCACCCAGGCTTGCGTAAGAACTTCAATAATTTTGATTCGCTCAGGATCTTTTTCCTGCTTCAAAACCTCATCCACCGCTTTAAGCAAGCGCTCCGTCATCGGCTGGCGCAGAGTGGCGGCGAGCTTCTCCACCGCGTTTGCCGCGTGCGGGTTATGAAAACGAGTTTGGCGTGATGCTTTGCGCGCAGCCAGATATAAATTCAAAGCCTCATGCAAATTAACTTTAATCTCTGAAATCAGCTTTGTGCGCGGAATACGATAACGCCCCTCATCATCTTTTTCGATGGGATATTGACCAGTCAATTCCATGCGGTCACGATAAATGAGAGTGCGGTCTACGCCCAACCGTTCTGCCAGTTCAATATCTGAAAAAGCGCGCTGGATGTAAAGCCGCTTCATCTCTTCCAGTCGTTCTGCTTTTGTCATTCCGCTCATGTTTGCTCCCTGTAACATTCGTTTGACTTATTGTATGAAAAATGTCCCGCAGGCTCCCCTAACTGAAACCTGCCTGCAGTTAAATCCTTCGCACGGTGAGCGAAGGGCGAACCGTCAGCACAATGCCTGCGGGACAGTGCGCAATAGCAAGTTAATATTATCAACTTGCAACAGCGTAGCACACCTCCCTGCCGAATTCTGCAACATTTTTAATTTTTGTTGCGAACCTTTTGTCATGAAATTTGCGGTTTTCCTTGATGCAGGGTATATAACCTTCCCTCGTCATCTTCATAAACCAGCAGACCTTTTACATCTAAAGCTGGAAGTGAACGGGTCACTTCCGAGCGATTCAATCCTAAAAGTCTTGCAATAAATCCCGCCTTTTTGCCTGGGTTTTCTCCCACCTTCTTGTAGATCTCTTCCAGTTTCTTCTCGTCTGTTTTTCGTGCCATTTTCTGCCTCCGTATTGTGGATTTCTCCAACTTTACGAGAGGCATGTTGCAGGTAATGCAACACCCTGAATTTTAATTCCTTTTTTCTAAGTAAGCTATGCCTGTCTTGTTATCCGAATTTATTATGCTTATAAATTAACTCTGCCTGCAAGGTGAATGATGAAATTAAGTATACCTGTTTTATGAAATTAATCTTTTACCCCATTCCACTACAGGTAATTCCCCAAACTTTTTCCGATTTCCCATAACTACAGCCGCATTCTCGGGTAAATTTGTAGATGCCCAACGCGCTATGTTGTTGACCCATTTTGGACTCAACTGTGCGTATACAAGCCGTATGCCTGTTTTGCGGCAAAACTCCAAGGCTTCTGCCAGTCTCTTTTGGGTAATCTCCACTATTTGTTTCTTGCTTTTATGTTCATCCCCAACCTCCAACCAGAATAAAGTTTCGAATCCCTGAATTCTTCCCCATGCCAGACCATCCGGGAGTACGGATACTTCTGGTAAACAGACCTCACTCCAACCCGTCCAAATCTCAGCGTGGGGCCAGGCGGACTTCAACCACTCAGACCAGTTGCGCGAAATCTGCCGATGAGGAGTTCCAATCTGCTGTAGATTTTCTTCCATTCGATTTTTAAAATCCAACCCAATTGGAACACCCCAACTTCGTAATGCAATTGACAGTCCTTTACTTTCGAGATGCCAAAGCGGAAATAGATCTAGCTGTTCAGGCTTGGATTTGTCACGTTTTATTTTTGGGCTGATTTTATGGACGGCCAGCTTTTTTGCCTTTAGCGAATCCAGAAGATCAACCGTTATATCAACAGGTAAACCTGCCAACGATGCAACTTCCTGCTCACTTCCCTTTACCATTCTCCCCAACGCTTGCAGGCATTTCAACTCTTCCAGGGAAATAGATTGCTTTTTATCATCCACAATGGGTGGCGGTTGGGACTGTGAATATAATAGCGGTGGTCGGAATGAAAAATCTATAAAGTTCGGTGTTATCCCCGCACGAGTCACAACAAAGGGCAGGGCCGATCCTTTCAATGACCTTATCACCTCCGCTGCATACCATTCACCCGGGGCATCCACTTGCACCCAAAGCGAAGCGCTGGAACGTTTGCTGAATGTATGAGCAGCCATGCGTTTCAAGAGCGGGCCAAATTCAAACGGCGGGAGGCAGGCCTGGGCATCGATGCGGAAAATAAAAGTATCAGACCAGCCATCTTGAAAAGGCAGACTAATCCAATCTGAAAAGGTCATGTCACAGATACGAACAGTCATGAGTTAACTTGAACACCCGATATTGATGAATTCACCATCGGTAAAAAATAACTGCGGGTTGAGCCAGACATAGGTATTCTCACCCGTCTTCTGCTTGATGCCATAATGCAGGTGAGCGCCGGTGCTGTTACCAGTATTGCCACTCAAACCAACCACATCGCCATAATTCAAAATATCGCCCTCGCCAACTTGAATGCTGCTCAGATGTGCCAGCCAAACCTGGTAGCCATTGTTTTCCACCACCACGAGATTTCCCCACGGACCATTCGAGCCGGCCCAGACTACCTTGCCACTTATCGTCGTATGAATGGGCGTGCCTTCATTCACAGGAAAATCACTGCCTGTGTGAGTCTGGTAATTGGGATCGTGAAAGACACAACCGAGTAGCGGTTTGTCATACCACGTGCTCCAATGTTGAATGGGTCCAACCATTGGCAAGCCATAGATGTCAGACTCGGGGCCGATATATCCATCCCACGGAACGGCACTTAACCCCGCAGGCGACGAATCACCAATGGAACCATTGTCGCTGGTTTCAGCATATTGCGGAATATCGAACAACCATTGTTCGACACCCGATTGTGCCCATTCAGGTAATTGTGGAATTGTCATAACAACCAGCATGACATAGGCAACAACCAAAGCCGCCCCGCAAAATAACGGGGCGGCCATCATCACCATCGAAAAACGAAAAAAACCTTTCACTATAAGACTCGTCCCAAACGATCCAAACGGATCTCGCCTTGTTGTCCAGCTTGCAAACCCATCGAGGCTTCAATGGACAAACCATTGCGGATCATCCTCATCGAGAGCCAGTATGAAACACCTGACCCGATGATCACCGGGGATAACAATAATGGATTCGCAGAATACAACTTTCCAGTTTCAGGTGTTGTAATTGCGATCACCACCAACACCGCAGGCGGAAAGAGCGCCAGAAACCGTGCCTGCCATTCCACGCCTTTGGCTGCGGCGCGGGCACGCGACAAGACTTCCACAACGGTACCCAATGTCCTTCGCAATGAAGCAACCAATGGTCCAATTTCGATTCGGCCTTCAATGGATGCAAGCAGGGAAGTCGCAACAATATCCACTGCGGGATTGTCCCAGGCAGTTGTCCACTCACGCACAGCAAGCGCGGCTTCATCGGCAGGTGCAGTACGAAGACGTACCACCAGATCACTCAAGACCATCTTGCCATCCGGACCGACGGCTTGTGCCGCATCATCAAGAGCGTCTCCAAGCGGCTTGCCTTGTGATAGCAAAGTCTCGACCACACCCAGACCACGCAGAATATCCTTGGCTTGTTTCAAACGAAATTCCTGGCGTTTATCGCCCAGCGTGCCTGCATACAATAATCCGCCTGCAATCGCGAACAGGATGGCAGGAAAGACTCCGAGAAAGATTCCACCTGCCAATCCGCCACCGACCCATGCCAGAAAACCATACGCGATCTGGTTGAAGGCCAGGCCTGTTCCTGTCTGTCGCGCAAACTTTTCAGGATCAAACTTTTTCTTTGGTTGCGCAATACCCATTGCGCGCGCCATGCCTGCTTCATCCACTGTACGTCGCCAGCCGATGGAAATGGGGATGGCGGCAAGTGCCAATGCCGCAATCAATGAAATCAAAGTGATCATTTCTTCTCTCCTACTTGAACCATAATGAAAGCTCCACGGCTCCGCCATTCGCAAGCCAGACTGCAAAATACACACCCACGACACCTAGCAGGGCAGTCAACAGTGGATATACTCCGACTTCCTCCCATGCCAGATCAACAGGGCGCATGACAGTTTGTGTATTCTGTTTATTGAATGATGGCGCAGGATGTTCGCGTTCGAACGTTGGACGTTCAGGTTTTTGTTTTGGGGATTCTTGTACGCTTTCAGTTTTGTGAGTCGCAGTCTGCTGGTTGACATACTGGCGGGTCTGCATCGAATAACGAAAGCGACGCGTCAACCAGACTTCGGGCGGGACGCGGTCGGGACCTAGCCTTAGCAAAGCCAATGCCATAAACCCAACCAACACCAGAAAACCAACAACTACTTTTCCCACAAAAGAGATGGGCAAAAATAAACACAGGACTGCCAGCAATGCGCCAGCGCCAAGGATGCCAAGATCGCGGTCGTTAAACATAAGAGACTCTAAAAAGGAGGCTTAGGTTGAAAATTCTTCAACATCTCGCCCAGCTGCGGCAAAAACAAAAAGGCGAACAGCACAATGATGACCAGACCAACTACACCGATGATCGCCATTGATGTCATGCGGCTGCCGCCAAAGGCCATCCCAGCTGTGCCTTGCAGAATGAAATATAGACCGCCAAGTAGAGCGACAACAATTAATAAGCCAGCCATAAATGCCCAGGCGTCGCGGGCGATGGCAAGAATTTGTTCCATGATGGGATCAAACATAAGAAATTTCTCCTTTTAAGTTTCAACAGGTTCCGAGGAACCATGCGGCTAGTGGAATGGCCGCGCTGGCAAGGATCATGCCGAAGAGCGCCTCTCCACATTCGATCAACGCATTTGCAAATGAGGATGCCCCACCGATCGTTGCTGATAGCATGGAAGTAAACGCGGCTTTAAGCATTCGCAGAGCAGCGAGTCCACCGATCAATCCGGAAGCCAGGGTTCCCAGTTCACTGATCGGTCCGCATCCTCCCGCGCCGGGCAATGAAGATTGCAAAGCATTCACGATTTGTGGTATTCCCAAAAAGGCAAACAACCCAAGCACCACAATGGACATCAAGGCAGAAACAGATTCCCATACCCACAGGTTCGCACCCAATACACTTGCAGAACTCACACGCAACACCTGTGCAATGCCTGCCAAAAGAGCAAAGGCAAGAAATGCACCCGCAAGAGCCACCCAGGCTTCGCGCAGAAATGTCAACAACAAGGAGGTTGCATCGCTCATGAGAGTGCCATTGGGTTATGCTTGTGAAATTCAGCTTCGAGGGCGGGATAAAAACTTTCACCCCAGAATTGCATCGGGAAACGACGCGGCGGACCGGTGCGGTCCTTCAAAGTAATGACTTCCAATGGAGCACATCCGCATTCGCGTACTTCCCCTTTTCGTTGGACAACCAGCACACGGTCTGCTTCATAGGGGACCCGTTCGTCGCCCAACAAGGCGGACAGATCATCCCCATCATTAAAATTTTCAGACTTCAACGCTGCGGCGGCGATGATCGCCCAGCCATGATGCCGCGCCATCTCGCGCAAAGCGGCTGCGGCTTCTCCACTGCGGCCTTCTTCATTCATCATGCCGGTCAAGCCCATCACTGGGACGCGATTGAGATAATCCACCGCGATCAGTGCAGACCCTTTCACTGGAAAGGCGTAATCATGAATAAGCATATCTTCCAGGGCGCGTACAGTATCTTCGCGTGAATTCAAAGAAAGCAGGACTGCTTCGCTTGCACCTGCCAATGCCATCTCGACTTTTTCCTGCGGGGCCTGTATATGCGGACCACTGGTCATCGCTTCCGTTTGTAGAAAAAG
>JAYVUA010000007.1:0-19476 GCA_043788255.1 Anaerolineales bacterium
TGATATAAGGCGAATAAAAACGAGCCTTATAATCCATTAATCCACCCATGCCAGAGTCAAGTTTTCTTTGGCCGGTATATCCATAATCGGTACTTGATGGGTTGATTGACGGAACATTTGTCCGCTCGGCGCCGAAAGGCAGGTAACGTTGTTGGGATGTTAAAGTTCCATTGCTGTCAGTAATTGCAACCACCGATCCCAAGTGATCGGTGAGCATATATTTTAATCCATTTGCATCGCGCATGATAGTTTGTCCGCCGAAGGAATAATATTTCTTCACGGCTGAGCCTGTCACTTCATACGCGCCACCAAAGTAGTATAAGGTCAACGCGGCGGTTTGGGGTTGTCCGCTGGCGTTGAATGGCGTGGTCAACGTGGCTGTAC
Organism: Anaerolineales bacterium; assembly: GCA_043788255.1. Taxonomy (GTDB): domain Bacteria; phylum Chloroflexota; class Anaerolineae; order Anaerolineales; family Villigracilaceae; genus Villigracilis. The sequence goes on from JAYVUA010000007.1 coordinate 385, forward strand.
GAGTACCGTCGCCGTCGTAGGCGAAGTCCCATTTGGTTTCGAGCGGCGGATTTAAATCCGCACAGGCACCAGTGCGCAGTTTCTGAATCGACGCGATGCGATTCTCCGCGTTGTAGGTCTGCTTGTATATTTTGCCATCTTCCACACGGCAGGTCACACCTGCACTGCAACAAACGCAGTGCGGTGCAAGTGTATTGCCATTGGCATCGTACTCATACATGGCCTGAGTTGACTGTCCATTCATGAGAGCGGTCACCGCGTGCGGAATGGTCGCAGAGTAGGTATATGTCTTCGTTTGCCACGCAGCTTGCGGCACGGCGAGGTCCGCGTAGGTGCGGCCTGCTCCGCTGTTGTAGAGCCAGGTCCGCTCGGCTGAAGTGAGGACTCGTTTGTAAAGAGCCACTTCGTCAATGCGACCGTTCATTCCAAATGTACCATCAGCAAATGCACCAATGGACATGGCATAGGTGGTATCCATTGCGCCGCTTGAATAGCTGGCCATGCTTGCGCTTCCATTATTGACCTGAATGTTGAGTGTGTTATTGACGGAGTCGTGCCACGCTATAACGGTATACCACTGTCCCGCAGAAACCGTGGTTGAACTAAACACGGTTGCATTGGTTGTACCATTCCCAACCCGAATGGCAAATTTCGATGCAGCTGAGTCATAGAACAGCGTGTAATCTCTTGCGTAAACATTTGCCTTGTCACCTTTATTGGCAATGATCATGGTGGTGCTTGTGTTGTTCAAGTATACATTTGCTGATAGCGTAAAATCGATATCGCCAGTGCTCAAGCTGGGGTTATCAGCAATGGAGAAATATTCCAAATTTGCGGTCACAAAACTGGCGGCATTTCCACGCAGCCCCAGGGCAGAATCAACGGTGTTGTTATCAGCCAAAGAGTTCGCACCATGGCTATCACTTCGCGCACCGCTGGCTTCATTCATCGTCCACCAGGCGGAAAGGCCTGTTGTGCCAGGGTTAGTTGCAGGTGGATTGACTTCTGTATAGGAACGGCCTGATCCGCTGTTGTAAAGCCAGGCACGTTCAGCAGAATTCAAGACACGTTTGTAGTAAATTACTTCATCTGTTTTTCCATCATGATATGAAGTTGTACCACCGCCAATGCGGCCGATATTGAATGGCGCCGTTCCATTGAAAACCCCTTGTGTCCAAGCGCTGGAGTTGACCACGCCATTGTTCACCTGAATATTAATGGTGTTGGCGGCGGCATCATGCCATGCACATACATAGTACCAGGTTGAGGCGGCAGGTGCGCCAAGGTTGTTTGCAGAAACACCTGCAGTATTCGCATTGCTACCATCGCCAGACACACCAAAAGTAAATCGATCCAAATCAGAGGCGTATCCAACATAAAATTCTCTGTTATTTGTTGTGGATTCCCACTTGGATGCAAGCCCTCTGTAGGTTGTCTTCGTGTTTAGGTAGATCCAACCGCAGGTTGTCAAGTCAATATCACCAGCGCTGATACTGGGGTTATCTACTATCGACAAATATTGCTGGCTTGCTGCTGCAAAGCTGGCGGCATTCCCCTTTAACTCTAAAGTGGAAGCAACCGCATTGTTATCGGTCAAATGATTCGCGCCATGGCTGTCATTGCGTGTACCGCTGACTTCGTTCATCGCCCACCACGAAACCAACCCGTTAACGCCGGGGTTCTCAGTCACTGTGGAACCCGCATCTCCAGTCGGCACGGGTGTGGCATTGGGGTTAATCTGTTGGAGGTAGCCCGGTGTGAAACCGCTTGTGAAGGAATTGATGTAGTAGACAGCGATACGTCCCTGACCGCCGTTACCAGCACTTATCGCATAAATCGAACCAAGATTAATAGTCCCGCCTTCAATACGAACACTACCTCCTGCTCCACCTCCACCATTGAGGGCACCTATAGATTGAATGCTACCAGGAAAAGCAATTATTTGGGCGATTATGTAGACAATCCCACCGCCTCGAGCCCCTGGGTCACCATCAATATCTCCATTATTAGTTGTACGGATCATGCCACCAGAACCGCCGCCTGCGCCAAAATAAATTGAATCTAATTGAGGAACTCCATAGGTCAAGCCACCAACGCCCATACCAGTTCCGGCAACCTGACCACCCGAAGTGGCATAGCCACCACCACCAAATTTGGGATAATTCGGGACTACCTAGTCCTCCAGATGCACCACCGCCATATCCTATTCCCTGGCCGATTCCAACATAGCTCTCGCCATAGTTTGTAACACCATTAATACCACCAACATAACCTATGTAATTGGCATTAATTGCGGCACTTCAAGAACCCTTACTTTGAGCAAGCAGAGCAACTGATCAATGAATATATTTACTTCTATAACTATGAACGTATACAATTGAAAACAAGACAGACACCTTATGAAACCAGGTGCCTGTCCACTTAACTCGTGAAGTGCTTTCTTTTTTGTCTTGCTTATTGGGGTCAGTTCAAACGACGGCTTTTTTTATTAAGAATATATTATTTGACTGGAACTTCTATGCTCTTGGCTGGAAGGGCAGTTGCATCCCAGTAACCGGCAAAAGGCTCCAGGGTTGCAGTTGAATCGCTGAGCGATGCAAATTTATAAGGACCAGTCCCGCCATCACCGCCATTGAAAGCTCTAGGGTTGACAATCGAGAAAGCCGGGTCAGACAACTTGGACAGGAATTCTGCATCCTGCGTATTCAAGTGAACAAGCACGGTCAGGTCATTAACTTTTTCAATACCATCGTAAACAGACTTGGCTTTTCCATCCGCTGTAACTTCACCTTTAAAGCCGCCAAAATTCTTAGTCCATGCGGCAAATTCACCTGAGCCGCGATTGGCATCCTTGGGGTCAAACCAACGGTTGAAGTTGGCAACGACCACATCTGCATTCAAAACAGAGCCCTCATGGAAAGTTACGCCGCGGCGCAGGTTAAAGATGTAATCCAGTCCATCATCAGAAACAGTAAAGGATTCAGCGAGAGCGCCAACACGAGCGCCATCCTTAATATGGATCAGACCTTCGTACAGGTAGCTGACAATTGTTTGGGATTTTTCATCTGTCCTATTGGCAGGATCAAGCATGAAGTCGACAGATCCATTGCCTGCACTTGTAGCGGCAGCCGCCGCTGCCTTCGTCGGCTGCGGGACTGCGACAGTGGTTGTACTTGCTCCTTCACCGCAAGCCGCTAACAACAACCCAGTGATTATTAATAGACTCAATAAGAGAATGCGCGTGTTTTTCATTTATATATCTCCTCTACAATATATGTTTTTTAAAGTCTCTGTAAATGCGGTAAACTTTATCTTGTTTCAAGTATAATTCAAATTATGGTCTCTGAATCCAGCTATTCCCAATATGAGAAAAGGATTATGATGCGTTGATTTTGCGAAGGTGAGTTATTAAGAAAATAAAGCGGCAACAGTCTTTGGATTGTTGCCGCTTTATTTCATATTAAGATTGTAAACAGATTAGTAGCCGCGAGAACCGGGTTCTTTCGTTGGAGACCACTCAGACCACTTGTCTGTGGACGGACTGTTAGTGATTTCAACGATCTTGTTACCGCCTTGCCACCAGGTTGAGAAAATGTCCGGGTTCCCATTTTTTGTAGAGGTATATGAGATATCCGAGCCAGTGCAATTCCAGGTCGGAGCAGAATCCACGCCGCCAAAATCGCTCAACTTGTATTCTATATTTGTCACCAGGTCATACGTGAACACATCGGTGTTTTCGCCTGACGTTACCTGGTAAGCGAGGCGTTCACCTTCAGGTGACCAGCTCGCATTGCCTGCATCTCCGCCGATCGAGATTTGCTTGAAAGCTTTTCCTTGCAAGTCAGAGACATACAGATCCCATGTGCCGGTGGTGTTGACAAAGTATGCCAACTGTTTACCGTTCGGCGACCAGCTTGGGTAGAGCACGTCATTTGAGAACGAGGTGACTTGATATTCTGTCGCCTTTGCGATGTCAAAGATGTAAACATTCCAGGAACCAGTACGGTTGGATTGGTAGGTGATCCAATTCACATCCGGCGACCAGAAGGGATTCACGTCGTCGGCAGCATCGGTTGTCAGCTGGACTTCTTTACCGGATTCCTTATCCAGCAAATAAATATCCCAGTTACCGTTTCGATCGCTTTGATAAATTACCGATTTATTATCCGGGCCAAACATCGCATTGACATTGTTGGATTTACTGTTCGTCAAGCGTGTCTGTGATTTTCCTTCGCTATCGGTTTGGTACAACTCTACATTACCATTGCGATCACTTTGGAATACTATCCATTGGCTGTCCGATGAACGGCTTGGGCGTGAATCGACTGAGTTAGCATTCGACAGATTAATTGGTGTAACACCATCTGAGCCTTCAACACCATCCAAACGGAAGATATCAAGATTGCCAGTTCGGAATGAGTGGAACATGATCCAATTCGGGCATGAGAGTGTGACCGCAGGAGCAGGAGGAACTGACACGATTGGAGCAGGAGGAAGGATTGGAGGATTAATTATTGGAGGTTCACAGCCTGCACCAGTGCAATCATTGGGAGTGCAACCCGGACCAGTGCAACCTTTGGGAGCACAGTCTGGACCACTGCAAACCTTGGGGTCACAGTCCGGGCCAGTGCATTTTTTGGGATTGCAGTCTGGACCCTTGCAAACAATATCCTTTGGAGTACAAACCGGATCGACTTCACCTTGAGCGGCTCGGCAATTGGCATGCAGACTGCCGTTTACAGGATTGCCTTTACCATGATCACCTTGACCGCAGGGAAGTTGCCCTGCATCCAAACATGGATCAGATGGATCCTGTTTCGAACCGCGGACATCTACACCACCGGGGTTCTGAGCATTCGGATCACCGGTGCCAACGGCGTTTCCACCACCAACGTTTCCGCCACCGTTGCCGGGGTCAGGATTGCCACCGCCGTTGCCAGGGTCAGGGTTGCCGCCGCCATTACCACCGCCGTTGCCGGGGTCAGGGTTGCCGCCGCCATTACCACCGCCGTTGCCAGGGTCAGGGTTGCCGCCGCCGTTGCCACCACCATTGCCGCCGCCATTACCACCGCCGTTGCCAGGGTCAGGGTTGCCGCCGCCGTTGCCACCACCATTGCCGCCGCCAGCATCGCCTTCCAAGCCCTGGGCAGGCGCACAGGCCGAAAGTAAAAGTGACATAATTGATAGCACAGCAATGAGCACAAAAAGACTATGTGCCCATTTGGGTTTCTTACTATTAGAAGCTTTCATAATTGTTCTCTCCTTGTTAATTTAAGACAGCCATTAAATTGATCTGAATTTTTAAGGGATTTACAAACGTTATTTGTATCGGATGCCTCCTTGCGGCACACTTTGAATACGATGCAACGCCGTGGGATGTTGACATTGTTATTTGCGGCGCTTTATCCATAATAAAACCAATATTACACCTGCCAGCACCACCACAATTGAATTTTGCATTGGGGTTAGAGCAGTAGCAGTGATGGATGAACCGGCGGTTGTAAACGAGGGAGGGGAAGTGATAAACAAGAACACCAATGCCATAACGATAAATATCATTCCGAACTGCAGACGATATTGAGGCTCAAACCATTTTTTCCAAAAGGGTTGTTTGGTTTCCTGCTCTTCGCGTCGCATGCGGGCATTGAGACGCACCTGCATTTGTTTAACAGTTGCTTCATCCAAGGATGTAAGGGGAAAAGCTTGATTCAAACGAAGGATCGTTTTCTCTAGGCCGATTAATTCTTCATCCACGTTTGATTCAATTTGCTTGTTCCTTCCCTCCAGGATCTGGTTGGTGAAGTCTGCCAGACGGTTATCTTCTTGTATTGAATGGGGGCGATTGTTTGGTTGATTCATATCATTCTTCCAGAAGGTTACGAAGCGTTGAAATCGCTCTGCGATAAAGAGGCTTGGTCGCTTCGAGGTTCTGGTTTGTCAACTCTGCAATCTCGTTGAATTGCAGGTCTTCTGCAAAACAGAGAAGGATCACTTCCCTGTAGTTTTCAGGTAAATTTTGGAGTGCGTTTTGAATAAAGATTCGCTCCTCCAATATTTTGGGTGTGTTGCCTTCCATTCGGCCAGATGCCTCTGAGAGCGGCGCAAGTAGCGGGGCTTGCCTGCGAGTGCGCTTTCTATAAAATTGGGCTACTGAATAATTTGTTAAGGTGCGAAGCCACGTTCCAAATTGCGAATCGTCACGGAAAGAAGCAGCGATTTTGAAACTTCAATGAATATCTCCTGCGTCACGTCCTGCATATCATTTTCGGGGATGACATAACGCACCCGTCTAAAAACACCTAGAAGATAGCGTTGATAAAGAACGTCAAACGCTTCAGGGCTCCCTTCCTTAAATTGCTGGATTAGAACTTCATCACTGATATATTGAAAGATTTGCTTGGAGATGTTTTTCATATACTTAGTAGTCAATAAACGGAAAAAAGGGTCTTCTTAAAAGTGGAGTATATCAAACTGGATGACTGGGAGGGTATTTAGTAGAATATAACATAAACGAGAATGGGAAAGCGTGAGGTGACTCTTATTTGGTCGGTAGAATGAGAGGATGACCAAATCCGGTCAAAACCGCCTAACTGACCCCTAGTAGTCTGTCAAACCTGAATCTTTGGATATAAAAGTTTTAGTTTGATCCGAGCATCAGCAGGAGTAAACTGCCAATCAACCTTAACAACTTGATCATTTCGTTCTTTTGCCCAGGCTTGGGTCTCAACATCCAATGTGTCTTGATCAGGAATACGGCGATCTAAACATTGGCGAGTAAGTGCGCTTAACTCAATTTTAGCCATGTTCAACCAGCTCCCGTGTTTGGGTGTGTAGTGGGTTTCCAATCGTCTGCTTAACCGATGTGCTTCTTCTGGCTCAAAGGTTACATAAAAAGAAGCCGATTTGTGCGTATTGAGATTATCCATCACAACCACGATCGCTTCTGCATCAGGATATAGTTCATCAGACACCATTTTCATGAGATGCGCCCAGTCCACGATTTTGCGGTGTGAACTAGTTTGGATATAGCGTTTGCCAGCCAAGGGTTCAAATACGATGAAGAGGTTCGCTGTACCGCGACGTTCATACTCATAATCCTGTTTGGCGGTTTGTTCTGGCTTGATGTTTCTCCGCCAGAAGTTGCTTGGGCATTTCATCCATACAGATGAGAGGCCGTTTTGGATCATATGGACGCTTATACACATCCAAAACATCCTCCATCTGGCACACAAACGCCGCGTCTGCCTTTGGAGGAATACAATACATTTTCTTCAGCCAGGGCTTAAGTTCGTTTTTTTCAGCGCGGTGCGAATGGTTTCATGAGAGATTTCATCTACATAATTGCGTTTGATCATCTCCGACTGCAGTAAGCGCAGTATCCAACGCACCCGACCTTCAGGAGCTTCGCCGCACGCAATTGCAATCAAGTGTGCTTCTGCTTCGCCATCCACAATGTGCTCATATGCTCGATCTGACTTCTTACGCGCTAATGCAACTTCCAAGCCTTGCTCCATGAAAACTTTTCGCACTTTTGCAATTGTCACATCAGAAACATCGTACGCCTCTGATATTTGCTTGTAAGACCAGTTTGTTTTCTGATCAGATTTCAGCAAAATTTGAGCCCGCTTCATTTGCCGAGCAGGTGAAGTGCCTGTTGAGCTTTTCGGGGTGCAGTCTACTATAGAGGGGGTGGTTATTTCAAAACATAGAACATAACCTATTATGGGCAACCATTGTTGCCAGAAATGGAAAACAGTGTGACTGTGATGCCCGATCCTGAAGGCGTGGGATTCTTTCTAAAATTAAGCGCCGAGAAACCTGTCAACTGGCCGAACACTTCGGGTATGTGGCGTTTGCAAAGTCAGAAAAACCTTAACGCGAAAAAGGCGAAAACTGCGAATTTTTATTTTTTCGCGCAAACTCGCTTCACTTGCGCTTTTCGCGTTAAGCCTGCGCCTTAAAATCAGAAACCTGTCAAACAACCTTGGAAAAGCCATGTACCTGTGTTGGCTGCTTGGTTCACCCGCCCATACTGCATCACCATAAAATATCACTTTGATTGAAAAAGGTAGTATATTGAAGCGATAATGTCCGCATCTTTTTTTGATTTGGAAGTGAGGAAATTCCTTGAAAAAAAATCCCCCCACGAAAAAAATAACAGAAATTCAGCCAGTGAATAAAGCGGGCGCATCCTTCCCCATTGTAGGCATCGGATCATCGGCGGGGGGATTGGAGGCGCTCGAATTGTTTTTAGCCAACGTGCCAAAAAACAGCGGCATGGCTTTCGTCATCGTCCAGCACCTCGACCCAACCCACAAAGGCATTATGGTGGAATTGCTCCAACGCGGCACATCCATGCCGGTGACGCAGGTCAAAGACCGCACGCGCGTCAAGCCCAATTGCGTTTATGTCATCCCACCCAACAAAGACCTCTCTATCCTGCACGGCGTCCTGCACTTGCTCGCCCCGCTGGCTCCGCGCGGACTGCGCCTGCCGATTGACTTCTTTCTGCGCTCGCTGGCGGAAGACCAGCAGGAACACAGCATCGGCGTGATCCTCTCTGGCATGGGGTCAGATGGCACACTTGGCTTGCGCGCCATCAAGGAAAAGGCGGGCGTGGTTTTTGTGCAAGACCCCGCCTCGGCAAAATTCGACGGAATGCCAAACAGCGCCATCGACTCCGGCCTGGCAGATGTGGTCGCGGCGGCAGAAGCCCTGCCGGCCAAGATCGTGGGGATTCTCAAGTACACTCCCTTGATCGTTCAGCCTGAACTATCCTTGCGGGATAAATCGCAGAGTGGTCTTGAAAAAATATTGATCGTCCTGCGCGCACAGACGGGTCATGATTTTTCACTGTATAAAAATACCACCATCTATCGCCGCGTTGAACGGCGCATGGCAATCCACCAGATAGACAAGATCAACACCTATGTACGCTACTTGCAGGAAAACCCGCAGGAAGCCGAATTGCTCTTTCAGGAGTTATTGATCGGCGTGACGAATTTCTTCCGTGACCCCGCCGCATGGGAACAATTGAAAAAAGATGTCCTGCCCAGCCTGCTTTCAGGACGCGCACCGAGTGAAACCCTGCGCGCCTGGGTGCCAGCTTGTTCGAGCGGCGAGGAAGCCTATTCACTGGCGATCCTCTTTCAAAGAAGCGCTGGAGAAACTCAAGCCAGCCCGCAACGTGAACCTGCAAATCTTCGCCACCGACCTCGACCATCATGCGGTGGAAAAGGCGCGCGAAGGCTTGTTCCCAAACAACATCGCCGCCGACGTTTCATCAGAACGCCTAAGCCGCTTCTTCGTTAAGACCGAGAGCGGTTATCAGGTGGCAAAATCCATTCGCGAGATGGTGGTCTTCGCCCCGCAAAACATCATCATGGACCCGCCCTTCACCAAGTTGGATATTTTATTCTGCCGAAATTTGCTGATCTACCTGTCGCCAGAACTACAGAAAAAGCTCATCCCGCTTTTCCATTACAGCCTGAATCCCGGCGGATTTTTATTTTTAGGAAGCGCCGAAACGGTTGGCACATTCACCCATCTTTTTTCTGGATTGGACAGCAAGAGCCGCATCTACCGCCGAAACGCTTCGGCACTCGACCTGGAACTGGTCGATTTTCCTTCGGCATTTTCCGCGTCTCGAAAAAAAACAACCCCCAAATCGCTCAATTCTGCACCCAGCTTGCAAAGTATGGCAGATCAACTGCTTCTACAGACCTACTCGCCCGCCGCCGTATTGACTAACGACAAAGGCGACATCTTTTACATCAGCGGGCGCACGGGCAAATACCTCGAACCAGCGGCAGGCAAAGCCAACTGGAATATTTTTGCCATGGCGCGCGAAGGCCTGCGCTATGAACTCTCCAGCGCGTTTCAGAAGGCGTTGCAGCAAAAGAGCGCGGCAACTCTTAGAAACCTGACCATTGGCACGAACGGCGGCACACAGGTGGTAAACGTGACCCTGCAGCCTGTACAGGAACCGCAAGCTTTGAAAGGTTTGATGATGATCGTCTTTAAAGATGCCGAGAGCCTGCCTTCAATTACAAAATCGGGCAAAGCCACGAAACCTGCCAGCCAGTCTGCGCGTAAGGTCGCGGGGCTGGAGCGCGAGGTGGAGCAGGCGCATCAAGACCTGCAAACCATCCGTGAGGAAATGCAGAGTTCGCAGGAGGAACTTAAATCCACCAACGAGGAATTGCAATCCACCAACGAAGAAATGCAATCCACCAACGAGGAGTTGACCACCTCCAAGGAGGAAATGCAGTCCATGAATGAGGAACTCCAAACCATCAACTCTGAACTGCTATCCAAGGTGCAAGACCTCTCGCTCGTCAGCAACGATATGAAGAACCTGCTCGATAGCACAGATGTTGCCACCCTGTTCCTTGATAATGAACTGTGTGTGCAACGCTTCACCAGCCAGACCAGCAAGGTGACAAAGTTGATCGCCGGCGATGTAGGCAGACCCATCACCGATATTTCTTCTGAACTGTTCTACCCTGAAATGGCTGAGGATGTGCGCCAAATACTACGCGCGTTGATCAGTAAAGAGACACAAATCAAAACAGGGGATGGGCGCTGGTTCTCGGTGCGCATCCTGCCGTACCGCACACTGGAGAATAGGATCGACGGTGTGGTGATTACCTTTACAGATATTACGGTTTCCAAGAATTTGGAAGCCACGCTGTATGAAGCCCTGTCTGTCTTGCAAACCCGATTTACCGATCAAACTGCGGAATTGGATTCAGCTAAACTATTGGAAAGCGTGTTACACAAGGCGCAGTCTGTTCTGGAAAAACGCTTCACCGATCAAACCGCGGAACTGAGTCAGTCACGGGCTGATCTGAAGACCGAGAAGGACAGAAAGTAAAAAGGATGAAGGATGAATTATGAAGGATGAAAAATCAACCCAATCTGCCGACCCTTCGACAAGCTCACATCGTCCCGATGCTGTTTCGGGAGGGCAGGCTCTGCGCCGTAAGGCCGAAGCGAAACTGAAAAAGAAAGGCAAGCCAACCCCCGCAGCAAACGATGTGGAAACACAGCGCCTGATTCAGGAATTGCAGATTCATCAGATCGAATTGGAAATGCAGAACGATGAATTGATACGAACACAGGCTGAGTTAAAATCCACATTGTCGTTGTATGCTGAGCTGTATGCCTTCGCGCCGGTCGGTTACTTTACGCTGGCACGTAACGGCACGATTCGCCGTGCCAATTTGAGCGGTGCAAAACTGATGGGATTGGGACTGAGCGACCTGATCGAGCGGCGCTTCGGATTATTTGTTTCTCCTCCATTGCGTACAACCTTCAATAATTTTCTGGAAAAGGTTTTTACCAGCGGGAAAAAAGAAGTCTGTGAAGTCACTCTCGAAAAGAATGAACCGGCTCTGCTGTGGGTGTTCATTGAAGCCATCTGCGACGAATCAATTGGCGGAAATGAAATATGCTACGCCATCGTGAGCGACATCAGTGGTCGCAAACAAGCGGAGGAAGAACTAAAACAATTAAGCACGCATGATATGTTGACCGGCTTATACAACCACGGGTTTTTTATGGAGGAACTGGCGCGGCTTGAGCGCGGGCGGCAATTCCCCATCAGCATTGTAATGACAGATGTGGATCATCTGAAGAGAGCAAATGACAAATTCGGTCACGCAGCCGGTGATATCCTACTCAAGAGTCTTGCACAAGTGTTGACGAAAGCCTTCCGCGCCGAAGATGTGGTGGCACGCATCGGCGGGGATGAGTTTGCGGTGATCCTGCCCAATACGGATATGACCGCGGTGGGGGATGCGCTCGGCCGTCTTCAACACATCCTGCAGGAACACAATGCCGCACATATGGAAGCGCCCATTCTAATTTCGTTCGGTGTAAGCACCACTGAGAAAAGCGACACAGCATTGGTGGATGTTCTCAAGCAGGCAGATGACAAAATGTACCGCCAGAAACGAGGGCGTGATGTCTCCTAAAAAAAAGTAGAGAATCAAAAGCGCGACAAGTTAACTGATGCCTCCAAATTGCGCCGCAAAGCCGAAGCGAAACTAGACCTCTTGCAAAAGTCCTTTTGCCACAGAGGTCACAGAGAAAAAATGAGTGTTAAGAGCTTTTCTCAAAGGTCTCTGTGTGCTCTGTGGCTATATTAAACTCACTTATGCAAGAGATCAACTAAAAGAAAAGGGCGGGTCTGCTCCGCCAGTGAGCGGGTCGAGCGGCTGACGCCGTCTCTGCTGGCGAAGGGGTTCAGGGGGGAGTTGGTGAGTCAAGAGCAAGGATGAAGGACGAATTATGAAGGATGAAATTGCGATCACGAACAATGATTACTGGTTCAAGGTTGTGGATATGCTTCAACAAAACTGGGCGCTCATTGAACCATCCAAAATGGGGACGGGTTGCATTGTATATTTTATTGGCGATACTTCTGGCGTTTTCGACCAGATGGAATTTGACGATGTTGCTGAGGCTAAAAGACAATTACGAATCAATGGCTTTGGTAGATACGAAGAGGACGATAAAGCCAAAAAATTCATTGTCCCTCCATCACCCCCGTTCCACAAATCCAGCCATCCAAACGGTGCAATTTATTCATCTGGCAAGTTCTGGTGGCCAAAGTGAATTGTGAGCGGGTCGCGCGGTTGATGCTGTCCCTGCCTGTCCTGAGTTTATCGAAGGGCTGGCGAAGGGGTTCAGGGGAGAGTTGGTGAGTCAAGGATGAAGGAGTAAAGATGAAGGATAACTATCCTGAGAATCTGGAAATCAGTATGCCTGTGAATGTACTTCTGGAAATGGCGGAGAGATGCTTTTCATACGATAAAACGCCTTTAGCGCTAGGTCTGCTCCATCTGGTGCTGGAAAAATTCCCCGACCACCCACGCGCCCTCCAGTTGTACAAAATGATGAGCAACTCCGTGTACAAGCGGAGTTAGAAGAATATTTAATGTCGCTCAGATGAGCATCTCAAAGCCCGCTATGCATTCGCGTCCGCGCAGGTGGTGCATCTCAACGGGTGAATAGTGAGCTGTTGAAGTGGAAGATCAAATTCATTGATCTTGGCTTTAATGATTTTGAGGAAACCTAAACCTCTGGTTACGGTGTTGCAAAAAGACTATCCCTTGGTTGCTATGTTTCATTTTGCGACAGAATTTTTCTTGTGTAAACCTCGGTGATGAAGGCATTTTGAGCTATAAATGGTTTAATTTTGTCGCACAAGAGCAGTTATATGCACCTTTGTTAAAGCGTATAGTAAAAGCTTTTGAGAGAGTTGGCAGGCGAATACAGGAAGCATATTAATATTGCAATCCCCATTGCAATATGAGAACAGCGGTGAACTTATAAGCTCATCGCTGTTCTCATTCATTCTGATTTATGGAATCCAATTGGACAATACGTTTACGACCAGATCAGGGTTGTTCGGATCGTTTGTCTTTAAATGCACACCGAAGTTATGCGGACCGTCCATGCCTTCGTGCATCATGAATACATTGGATTCTACGATTGTGCTTTCGCCTGGCTTGAGTACCATCGAACCGATGGTCAAGTCAGGAGGTCAGCACCCCTCCAGCACTTCAACATACAGTTCTTCTGTGAAACGCAGTGTGCCATCGCCTGTGTTGGTGACTTTGATGGCAAAAGTTTTATTGACACCAAATTTCACGTCGCCATAATCGATTTCCTGTTGATCTACAGCGATGGATGGTGTTCCATCGCCATCTTGCCTTGCAAAGAAAAACGCCGCAACAATCAACAGAATTCCGCCTAACAAAACAAACAGCCATGGAAATGTTTTTCTTTGCTTTTGCTTATTGTGTTTCTTGCTCATTGATGTACTCCTGGGTATTTAAATTGAAATGAATACAAATATGCCACCAGATCCCAAGTCTGTTCTTCAGTAAAGATCGTTCCCCACATCGGCATGCCTGTCCCCATACCGCCGCGCAGAAGAAGCCCTTGCAATATTACAGGTTTTGCCTCAAGCAAGTGTTCTGCGTTTGTAAAATCAGTTGGGGCTTGAATGCCATGCTCGTCCATATTTTTTTCAGCGATGACTTTCATCTCGTCTGCAAATTGACCATCACCCGCACCGCTTTCGCCGTGACAGGCTGAGCAGTTGATCTGATATAAACTCTGTCCTTCTGCCAGCGATGTTGGCGATGTGTTTTTCCACCAAAGATAGGCGGTCACATCCCAAACCTCATTGTCGCTTAATGATTGCAAAGCAGATTCTGCACGCAAGTCATCGAATGTTTCCATCGGAGAATGCGCAACGTAGTAATCACGTGTTTGATACAAAGCGGGAATTTGATTTATTAACGGTTCGTCAATTTCCGCCGAGGGCTGGTGCGCCAATTCAACAGGTTTCTCCCCTGATGCATGTTCCTCATCGAGTCCCAAGCCGAGACGGACATAGAGAGGATGTTCGGCGGCTGGAATCTCTCCATCACCGCTGACTTCGATCACACCGCGCATACGCCAGAAATTCAAGCTGGAGGGCGTGGTGGTATAGAAGGTGTATGTGCCTGGTTTGTCAAATGTCAGTGTGAGTGTTACAGGTTTGCCGGGTGAAAAGATTACAGGTTGCTCAGGAGATTGCCCGAGTGCAAAAGTATGTTCCACATCATCTGAGACGAGGCGCAGTTTCAATGGTTCTCCCACTCGTGCTTTGATGCTATCAGGAGTGAAGCCGCCATCTTCAGCAATCCGCGCGTGAATGGTGATAGGTTGGCGGGAAAAACTCCAGACGACGATCAAGCCGATTAGAATGAAGCAGACTAAAGTCCAAAGGAGGAAGCGGCGCGTTTTCACGGAATGTTCGATGTTCCATATTTGGAATATGTTGCATCTACGTAGGTTCTGGCTTCCTGTGGACTTTTTCCATCCCGCAGCATACGCATGACATCCTGTGTAATGTCCACGCAAATGGAACAGCCGAGAGCGTGGTTATCAAAGCTGAGCGCGCCTTTGTCGTCTACTTTGGAAACGTAGCAGTCGTAGTTGGATGTGTGCCCAATGTCACCGCAGCCGCAGTAGCAGGGGATGTCTTTCATAATGTCTGGGTTGATCGAGGCGAATTGATATGCCTCCTGAACGACAACGGGGGCAGCTTGTACATCCGCGGGCATTTGATCCATGGGAAGCATATACAGATGCACGTCACTGGATTTTGCTGTTGAACAGGCAGAAATTGAAGTGGCGAGTAAAACCACGATGAGCGAAAGAAATAAGAGTTTGCGTGTCTTTGAAAACATATTGTGCCTCCAGTATCGGATGACCCAATAATAGTCTGACAACTTAATTGTCTCCAGCGCAGGATGGCGGGAGAAACTACAAGCCAAATGGCTTATGACGAATGTCAGTAAAAAAACTTCGGAAGTCTTTGAGACTTCCGAAGTTTGAGATTAATCTTCTTCGAGTGGATGTTCTACTGTACCCGCCATGAACGCATCGGGGTCCAAATTGAAAACGCGCAGGCAGGCGCGGGTGCAAAAATAGATCCGCTCGCCATTGTAGATCGCGCTTGGATACTTGGAGGGATCTTTGAGCGTGCCGCCACAGGCGGTTTTGTATATTGGTTTAGGTTGGTCTTGAGTCATGGATTAATTATCTTTAGCCTTTGGCTTGATCAATTCATTCTGCAACCAGAAAACACATACCGCAACTACCACACCTGCCATGCCTGCAAGCACAACCATGCTGGAAGCCGCCCCAAAGAATATCTTCCAAATCGTAGCGAATAGAATAACTCCAATAACAAACGCCGCGATGTAGGATAGGTTTGGCAAATGGATTCCTGTGCTTTTCATTTTATGAACTCCTTATCAAACTTATTCCACAATTAACTTGCCGCGCAGCATCCCCATCTGGCATTGGAAGCCGTATTCGCCAGCTTTATCAGGTGTGAATTCCAAGGTCACTTGTTCGCCTTCGGGCAGGTTTGCGTTTTGATTGAAATCGGGAAACAAAACTTTTTCCGAACAGGATGAACTCTCTTGCCGCGTGAATGTCAAGCGAACGGGGCGTCCCGCCTTGACTACGATCACGTCAGGGGTGTAGCCGCCTTTTACGGTGATGGCAACTTCCTGCGCGCCTGATTCGCTTTCGGTGGCGCGAGTCTGCGCTTTGGGCGCGAACCAGAAATACCAGGCGATTAAGATTGTTAGAAGGATTCCAGAAAGAATCACAAAGGTTTGTGGAATGGACATGTCATACTCCTTATTTCTCACTAAACTTCGATTTGAAACCGCGCAGCCGATTTGCATTGCCAACGACTGTGACGGATGAGAATGCCATCGCCGCACCTGCGATCATCGGGCTGAGCAGAATTCCAAAGAAGGGGAACAACAATCCCATTGCTATGGGAAGTCCCAACACGTTGTAGAAAAATGCGCCGACAAGGTTTTGATAGATGTTGCGCATCGTAGCGCGGCTGACTTCGATGGCAGTGACCACGCCTTTGAGACTGCCTTTGATGAGCGTAATATCCGAGGCTTCGATGGCGACGTCTGTGCCTGTGCCAATCGCGAGACCGACATCCGCTTGCACCAACGCGGGCGCATCGTTGATGCCATCACCGACCATCGCTACTTTCTTGCCTTCGGCTTGTAACAAGTGAATGTTGTTTGCCTTATCTTCTGGCAAGACTTCTGCCAGCACACGTGTGACGCCAACCTTGCGCGCAATTGCTTCGGCAGTGCGACGGTTATCGCCTGTAATCATCACGACTTCAATGCCCATGTTTTGCAGGACTTTGATCGCTTCGGCGGAATCTTCTTTTACTGTGTCTGCCACTGCGATAATGCCAGCGGCTTTGCCATCCAATGCGATGAACATCGGGGTCTTGCCATCGTCGGCAAGTGATTTGGATTGTTCTTCGAGTGAGCCCAGTGCGATCTTTTCACGGTTCATCAATTTGAGATTGCCGATCAAGATGCTTTTTCCTTCCACCTTCGCCGAAACCCCATGACCAGGAATTGCATCAAAGTCTTTGACTTCCACGAACTCCAACTTTTTCGCTTGAGCGCCTTCCACAATCGCCTGCGCCAAAGGATGCTCACTAACTTTTTCTACAGATGCGGCGAGACGCAAGATTTCATCCACCGTCCACTGTCCACCGTCTACGGTCACAGTATCAGTCAACTCAGGCTTCCCTTTCGTGATTGTGCCTGTCTTATCCAGTACGACTATTTGAATGCCACGTGCAGTTTGCAACGCTTCACCTGAGCGAATCAGAATTCCATGCTCCGCGCCTTTGCCGATACCCACCATCAGACTCATCGGCGTGGCGAGTCCGAGCGCACAGGGACAAGCAATAATCAGCACCGTCACACTTGTAACGAGCGCATAAATCAATTGTGGTTGCGGACCAATTACGAACCAGAAGACGAAGGTCCACACGGCAAGAATCATCACCACGGGCACGAAGTAACCAGAGACAGTATCCGCCAATCGGGCAATCGGCGCTTTGGAATTTTGCGCATCCTGAACCATTTTCACAATTTGTGCGAGAGCGGTATCTTTGCCGACTTTCGTAGTGCGAAATTTAAATGCACCTGTCTTGTTAATGGTCGCGCCGATGACTTCATCGCCCATTTTTTTGGAAGCAGGCATTGACTCGCCCGTCAGCATGGACTCATCCACGGCGGAACTGCCTTCGACGATGACGCCGTCCACTGGCACTTTCTCACCAGGGCGGACTTGAATCACATCGCCGACCAACACTTCTTCGATTGGTAAATCCATATCCTTGCCATCGCGGATGACGCGCGCGGTTTTGGCTTGCAAGCCTAATAACTTTTTGATCGCCGAACTGGATTGTCCCTTGGCGCGCAGTTCAAGCGCCTGCCCCAAAACCACCAACGCGATGACCACTGAAACGACATCGTAAAATGGTTCCGATGTTCCTTCGGGAAAAACGGATGGAAACAGAATCGCAAACGTTGAATACAACCACGCCGCACCTGTGCCCAACGTGATCAGCGTGTTCATGTTTGCAGAGCGATGCTTAAACGCCGACCATGCGCCCGTGAAGAAGTCACTGCCAGACCAAGCCATAACGGGTAAAGTAAGCAAAGCAGTGAAGCCCCACAACAGCCGCAGCGAGTCCATGCTCAAATCGCGCAGGACAGGAATAAATTGATAATACGCAGTGACCATCACAACCACGGAAACCACAGCCGCAAACCAAAACTTATTCATCAACTTGCGATATTCCTGCGCGTGCGCTTCCTCTTGTTTGTCCACGGGCGCGTCACTGGTTGCAGGGCGCGGCTTATAGCCCCACTCCTCAATCGCGGCATTCAATTGCGCGAGCGTGGTTTTCTGTGGCAGATAATCCACGGTCGCTTCTTGCGTTGCAATATTCACGGTCGCGTTCAAAACACCTTCCGTTGATTTCAACTCGTCTTCAATAAACTTCACACACGAAGCACAGCGTAAATTTTCGATTCCGATTTTGATATTTGTCCCGCCGACTTGAAAGCCTGCGGATTTGACCGCGCTCACAAGCTTGGACACATCGACCTGCTTCGCGTCATACTGGACCTCAAGCCTGCCTGCCGTTTCATTGACCTTTACTTCGCTGACGCCTTCCAGTGCGCGCAGAGCAGACTCAAGGTGAGTCGAATGTTCCTTTAGCGGCATCCCGCTCACGGGTAGTTCGATGCGCGTGAGAGTCCGCTCAGGGTTGAAGCCTGTCGTCGCGGAGGTCATCATATAAATGTGAGGGTCTTTGTCAAATTGATCCACACAGGATTGAGAGCAAAAATAAAACGTCTGCCCCATGTGCTCGCGTTTTGCGAAAGCGCTTTGGGGTTCAATTTCCATTCCACATACGGGATCATGTACAGCCATGGTTACCTGCCTTAGTAAGAGATGCAATTAGTGTATGACCATTTGACGACGTGTGTGAGCGATTTTCAGCCTGATTTGACATAGGCAAAATTGCCTATTAATTCCACCCCCAACTGGCGGATGAAGTGATCCCCTGACTGCACAGGGCGATTGCATCTAAAGTGGGGTAAAAATGGGAAACAGACGGAGGAAGGCATGCCCAAGAAACCATTAGAAGCAATCGAGGAACATTTCGGAAAA
>JAYVUA010000008.1:0-12885 GCA_043788255.1 Anaerolineales bacterium
TTTTCCGAAATGTTCCTCGATTGCTTCTAATGGTTTCTTGGGCATGCCTTCCTCCGTCTGTTTCCCATTTTTACCCCACTTTAGATGCAATCGCCCTGGATTATACCCTTGACGGGCACAATGTATCAGGGAATTTATGTTATACTTTTTTGGCTCGAATTAAGGAAATTCTATTCGTGTTAAATAAAAACAGCAGTTAATATTGAGCCGCTATTAACTCGCCATTTCGATAAACCTCGCGGCAATTATCAAATCAAGAAAAGGAAAACAAATTATGACTGGAGAACCAATTCATATTACTGATGAGGCCTTTGAAAAGGTTGTTATGCAATCTTCTCTTCCTGTGATCGTGGATTTTTGGGCGCCGTGGTGCAATCCCTGCAAGATGATCGCCCCCACTCTGGAAAAGCTGGCGACCGAACAGGAAGGCAAACTCATCGTAGCCAAGATCAATACTGACGAACATTCTGAATGGATGCAAAAATTTGGCATTCAAGGGATTCCCACCCTATTATTTGTTTCGGGCGGCAAGGTGGTACATCGACAAGTTGGTGCGTTGCCGGAGCGGATGCTGCGCGAAGTGGTAACACAATTTCTAGACGTTATCAAACAAAACTAACTCTTGCAGCCATGGTCAAAGGAGATGGGTCATGAAAAAAATCAGCTTTCTATTGATTACGCTTGTCTTTACCTTAAGCGCATGTTTATTGCCAGGTTTACCCCAACAAGCCAGCGCAACCAATACACCCGCTCCTGATTTAAATGCAACCGCTGCTGTATTCTCCCAACAAACCCTGGACGCATTACCTTCTGATACGGCGGTTCCCAGTAATACTCCGGAGATAATGACTCCCACAGAAACCCCCACTCAAGCCACTGCTACGGAGACACAAAACTCTGTACTTCTAACCCTAACCGCCACTTTGGGAACAGGCACTGTGGCTGCTGGTAGTGAAGTATCACCTTTGACTGGAACTCCCGGCCTACAATCTGTGATTATAGGAACTTTACCCCTCACTACAACACCTAGCGCCACAGCCACCTCCAACGGTCTTACCTCTACAGAAACAGCTCACCCGCTTTATTTTGGAACACAACCGCCATACCTCCCATTCGGTCACATTGAATTAACAAATAAATCAAAAACCGATGTATATATTTCCATGCGGTGTATAACCAGAGATGGGTTTATCACGATCATTGAATACCCGGTTGAAAATTTTGTGGCTGCTAAAGGCCCAGCCGGCAAGTACACCTATGTAGTTTGGGTCGGCGGCAGGAAAATTGAAGGAAGTTTTTCACTAGCCAGAGATCAAGACCTGTCAATTGTTATCTTCAAAGATCGAGTAACGATTAAATAAATATTATCTTGCCAAGCAAGAACTAATGGAGAAAAATGTTAAAGAAAACCCTACCTATTCTATTGCTAGCCTCAATATTTTTATCAGCTTGTGCCCCTCAGGGTACACCTACCATGTCATCTGCAGATGTTCAAGGGACTGCCGTATCGTCTGCGTGGACCATGGTTGCAATGACTCAATTGGCGATTCCAACCGCCACGCCCATCCCGCCAACTGACACACCAAGCCCAACTCTGTTCCCAACAGAAACACCGCTGCCTTTACCCACCCAAGAGCAGTTATCCCTGCCGACAGCGACTCAAGCTTCTGTTGGACAATGCGACGGCCCGTTAAATATGGGTCAAGCTGGTGGAACCGTTCCCATTCGTATTGAAAATAGAAGCGGCGGAACCATTACAGGAATATCATTTAATTTGTGGACCCCTAATGCCTTTGGACAATGCGGAGCTTTGTCCTATGCAAATATTGCAAATAATGACACTTTAACAGTAGGTCTGCCGCGTGGTTCCTGGTGGGTTTACGCATGGATACAGTTGAAGAAAGGCAGTTCAAGCACAGCAACTGGAAGCTTTGATCTGCGTATCGGCGATGACGACTTGATGAGTTTAATTGTTCAAAAAGACGTAATGAACTTAAAGCCTTAATATTCCACTCTGATATTCGGCCAAGTTCAAATAGTAAATGACAAGACAAAAAGGAGCCACTAAATTAGCGGCTCCTTTTTTATTCACTCAACCTACGCGCCTAGCCGTGATTCCCTGAGCGGAGCGAAGGGTCTCTACCCCTGAAATTCGAGATTCTCACCTGCACTGGCGTGCGGTGCAAGTGTCGCTTCGCTCAGAAAGACACTGCGTAAGGTGAGTTATTCAGTCTCGCGGGTTATTTTTGCGCCTAACATTCGTAATTTTTCATCCACCCTTTCATAGCCTCTCTCAATTTGAACAATATTCCTTATTTTCGAAGTACCTTTTGCGGCCAAGGAGGCCAACATCATAGCCATTCCAGCACGGATATCCGGGCTTTCCAGCTTTTCGCCATATAGTTGTGTGGGCCCTTGAATAAGCACACGATAAGGATCGCACAAAATAATCCTTGCGCCCATTCCTACAAGCTTATCAGTAAAGTACATGCGGCCAGAGAACATCCAATCGTGAAAAAGCACTGACCCTGAAGCCTGAGTCGCAACTGTAATTGCAATACTGGTTAGGTCAGTTGGAAATGCAGGCCAAACATTCGTTTTGATCTCTGGTACAGCCCCGTCAAGGTCAGATGCAATCGTGAGATCCTGCTTCGCCGGCACGATCAAGTCATTTCCTTCTACAATCCAATGAACTCCCAAGCGATGAAAAACCTGTGCCACCATTTCAAGGTGTTTTACACCAGCGTTATGAATACGAATTTCACCTTTTGTTACAACTGCCGCCCCAATATAACTGACCACTTCCAGGAGGTCAGGGCCAATTGTAAATTCTCCGCCTTTTAATTTAGATACGCCCGTGATGTGCAAAGTGTTGGAACCAATTCCCTCTATTTTTGCCCCCAAAATATTCAAGAACAAACATACTTCCTGTACATGCGGCTCAGAAGCCGCATTTCGAATTTGGGTTTGGCCTTTTGCAAGAACAGCTGCCATCACCACATTTTCAGTGGCAGTAACACTGGCCTCGTCCAAAAGAATATCCGCTCCATGCAATTCTTTTGCCTCAATATTAAAAACACGGTCATATACCACTGTCGCACCCAGAGCACGTAAGGCAAAAATATGGGTATCCAAACGACGGCGGCCGATTACGTCACCGCCTGGAGGAGGCAAACGGATTCCGCCAGCGCGGGCTAAAACGGGTCCAGCGATGAGAATAGATGCTCGAATGCGGCGGCACAGCTCCGGGTCCAGATGTGAAGCGGCAAGTTCTTTCGTTGTGATACGCCAGGTGCTGTCATCCAGTTCTTCTATTTTTGAACCCAGGCTTTCAATTAATTTCCGCATGGCCAAAACATCACGGATCTGAGGTATGTTACGAAGCACCACCGGCTCTTCCGTTAACAAGCAGGCAGCAAGCAATGGCAATGCAGCGTTCTTATTACCCGAAGGTGTAACTTCGCCAAATAGCGGCTGGCCGCCCTCAATTATAAATTCTTCCATATATAAGTCTCCTTACTCAACTCATTTGATTGTAAGGCAATATATAAATTTTTGCCACGAACATTACAGCTCACTTACATGGAATGCCAACTTTGCAGGGGAATACAATTAGAATTATAATAATTTTATATGTTCATTACCTTGATAATACCCATCATCCTTGGCTGGCTTGCAGGCTGCCTGGTTAACTACCTTGCAGACGTATTGCCGATTACGAGAAGTTTTAGCCAGCCTGCGTGCATTCAATGTGGTTCTATTTTTTCATGGAAACAATATCTTCTGTTTGGCTCCTGCGAAAACGGACATGCGCGCAATTTACGAACATGGATCACACAATTAAGCATGACGGTTTTAAGCGTGTATATATGGCTCAACCCGCCATCAAAAATCGGATACATACTTGGATTTATTTTAACAATCTACTTCGGCGTTGTCTTTGCCATCGATATGGAACACCGGCTTATCCTTCACCCAACCAGCATCTTCGGTTCAATCCTTGGACTTATTGCCGGCTCGCTAAAGTGGGGCATTAAGCCTGCACTTTTAGGGGGTTTGGGCGGCCTCGCGATCATGCTTTTCTTTTATTACTTTGGGGTATTGTTCACACGCTTTCGAACAAAACGTATGCAAGCCAAAGGGCTGACCGTTGACGACGAAGAAGCCTTGGGCGCCGGCGATGTAATCCTTGTCACCATTCTTGGGTTTTTGCTTGGATGGCCCCTAATTTGGTTTGGGCTTGTGTTCGGAATACTGTTTGGGGGTATTATTAGTTTACTGATCATCCTCGGATTGGTGGTTTCGCGAAAATATGAAACCAACGCATTGATGCTTTTTATTCCATACGGCCCATATTTCATCACCAGCACATTCCTAATTTTATTTTTCCCGAAATTCGTACAACTTTTTGTGCCTGGTAATTAAAAAAATAAAATGATATTGCATAATCTTAAATTTAAAAACAAACAACGCGCACAAGCCATGGTTGAATTTATGCTGGCTTTGCCGTTGTTGCTTGTACTTATCTATGGCACCATTGAAGTAGCACGCTTGATCTTTATTTTTTCTTCTGTAGCGAATGCGTCGCGACAGGCTGCACGGTATGGCTCAGGTGCGGGGGAAATTGACAACGTATCCTTTTACCAGGACTGTGACGGCATTCGTGAAGCTGCCAACGCGTCAGCCATTCTGGCATCTTTCGATGAAATCAATATCACCTACGATCGCGGCGTAACTTCAGACGGCACACAAATTCCGATTTCAGGCGTTGATCCAAATCCATATAAAGACAGCTGTCCTATTGACAGCGACACTATTCGAAATGGAGATCGAATTATTGTTCAGATCTCTGCACAATACGAACCCATTATTCCAATTATCCCCATTGAACCATTAACCATTGTTTCGGCGAGCGCGCGCACGTTTCTAATTTCCATTCCAGTGGTGGGTTCAGCCCTGCCAACCGGGTTTGCAGCCGAATCTCCAACCCCTTCCAGAACACCGTTTATGACTTCGACAATAACAAACGTGCCAACAATGACTTTGGCGTTTTCTCCAACCAACCCATCGTCTTCAGGAAACAATACACCTTCAAACATAACACCCACCAATCCTGGACCGCCCACTTTAACATTCACACCTTCCCGAACAGCACTGCCTACAAAATCCCCCACCATTACCCCAACCCCCATCAGTTGTTCAGGTTTGACGGGCGTCTCGCATGGCCCATTAACATTTTCTGATGGATCAAACATGATGGAAATGCAGATTACGAACAATAGCGGGTATATACTCACCACAGCAAACATTTACATTGAGTGGAATCAGGATACAGGTCATAACGGCGGCGACTCGGCTCTTCATCTTAAGAGAATTTTATTTGCGAACCAGGCTTGGGATGGCGATCTTTTCACGCCTTCAACCTACGTCACTGGATATTATCCGTTTATCCCAACAGGCGAATCAACCATTCAATTCTTATTCAACCAGTCTTATGATGTTCCTGATGGGACTGAAAGAATTATTATCAACATAGGCACACCAGGCTGCACAAACTACCCTGTTGACTCAAGAAATTAATCCCTGGCATCTTTATGCAGAACTCAAAAACAATAAAACAACCTGATCGAAAAGAACGTGCTCAAAGCCTTATTGAATTGGCTGTTAGCTTGCCGGTTATCATTTTGATATTACTTGGCACCGTAGATTTTGGCATGGCGATTTTTTCCTATGCAATCCTGAGAGACTCAGCCCAGGAAGGCGCACTATACGGATCATTTAATCCTACTAATAAAGTAGAAATCGAAAGTCGTGCCCGTAACATTTCTCCCCGCGCAGACGATGCTGTTTTTTCCTCTCCAATAAACTTAAGAGATAAGACACTTATCAAAGTTGAGGTAAAAGCTCTCGGCGCCGCCTGTCAGGGATCAACAAACGGCGTTGCCAACACCTTGCAAGTAACAGTGTCGTATAAATATCCGTTAATCATGCCATTTATCAGGCCGATCGTTGGCGCAAATACAATCGCGCTAGCCGGCATGGCCACAAACATCATCCTTCAACCACCATGCAAATAAAAAATTTGACCCTCATGTTAAATAAAAATAGTGAACGCGGCCAAGCGATGATCCTAATCGTTTTTTCCATTATTGGCCTGTTGGGCATGTCTGCGCTGGCCATCGATGGCGGGAATGCTTATGCTGACCGTCGGAAGGCTGAAACGGCGGCATCTGCTGCCGCGCTGACAGCTTCAATTACTCGCATCGAGGGCGGAGACTGGCGTGCAGCAGCCCTGGCAACTGCAAGAACGAATGGATATGATAATAATGGCGTGTCAAACACTGTTGAATTAAACACTCCCCCTTTGAGCGGTCCATTTGTTGGGAACTCAGAATATATTGAGGTGATCGTCACTTCTCATTTAAACACCTTCTTCGGGCCCGTGGTTGGCGTACCCCAAATTACCAGCGTAGCTCACGCAGTATCGCAATCAAAACCAGCCGAGATCGGACAAATGTTTGACGGGTATGCATTGGTCAGTTTGGCCCCTCACAGCAAGTGCGATAAAAGGCTATCTTTTTTGATACGCGAAGAGGCGACCATAAATCTAATTGGCGGAGGATTATTCGTCAACTCAGACAATCCTGATTGCGCCTTTATGTCTTACGGAAGTGGAAGTGTTCGTATAAGAGACGATAGCCCCTTTACGGTCGTTGGCGGCGCGCTGATACAAAAAACTAAACTGATCACCCCATATCCAATCCAAACTGGGGCAACCCCAATGAGTTACCCGCCTGCATTCGAGATGCCCAAAGCAGGCTGCGGGAGCAAGATCGCTACAGTAGATGAACTAACCGGTGAAATGACAGCTGGTAATTGGGACGACGGGGACTTCCCCCCCCCTGAAGCCAAAAAACTGGGAAGCGGCATATATTGTATTAACGGTGATTTCATAATGGGTGATGGCATGCAATTAGTTGGAAATGGAGTGTTATTAATAATTGAAGATGGAGCCGTCAAGATCAGCGGACATGCGACAGTTCAGCTGTCTGCATTGAGCAATGGGCCTGCCCCAAACCTGTTACTTTATATGCCGATAAAAAATAAAAGTATTATGGCCCTGGGCGGTACTGAAGATTCCACTTACAAAGGTACGATTTTTGCGCCTGCCGCAGATATTCGGATCAATGGGCCCAGCTCGTTTGGCGGGGGCGGTTACAAAAGCCAGATTATTGGATACTACATAGAGGTAAAGGGGCAGGCCAACATTAGTATTATTTACGAAGACGAACAGAATTACGATGCCATCAAAATGCCCGAGGTTATCCTGAGTCAGTAGAAATTCGGTCAATTTCGGCAAAAACATCTTACATATCTGTAAGCGTTGCAAGTTGCTTGCACAGTTGAATACCTACTGCCTATGGTATATAATAAAATAAATCTTGAACAGGCATTGTTTTCATTTAATTATGAGTATTTCTTCGATTTCTGCATCATACCCAAACTATTTCACTCATCCTTAAATACCAACCTAAGAACCAGTATTCAAATTTATCCATGCGCAATTATGGTGAGTAGAAAACATGAAAAAAATAATACAAAAATTATCAACTCTTTTTCAAAAAGCCGCCGCTCAACAAAAAGGTAGATCACGCAAAACCAGAGGGCAAAGCCTTGTGGAAGTGGCCATTGCCTTTCCGTTTATGATCATGCTTTTGGGTGGCGTGGTTGAATTTGGGTTCATGATCAATTACTACCTATCCTTACTAGATGCGACTCGTTACGCAGCCCGTCTTTATAGCGGCGCCGATCCATTCGACCCAGCCCAAAGCGCCACCTGGTTTTATAACCAAACCGCAGTAACAGTAATTAACAATTTGGACCCTGTTAGAACAAAACCAGATTATGTAGGACGTCGTATTATTGTTGACCCGGCTATTGATGATGTAATTGTCACAGTTTACAGTGTGAAGGCAGATGGCACTACCATTAGATACCCCGTTAGCGGGGAATATCACATATTTGGCGTCAACAACTTTCCTTCCATCTTTACTGCAAGCAAAATTCAATCCCAACACAACCAGCTCACTGGTGCGCCAAAAGAAGGTATTCTAACTGTGGAAGTGGTGTATAACTATCATCAGGTTCTGGCACTGCCCTGGATGGTCCCATTTGGCAATCCCATACCGATGCGAGCCTATTCAATTTTTCCTTTGATCGCAGCTGAACCCAATTAATTGAGAGCGCTTATGTTAAAAAAATTAGGCAAAAAATCTGAACGTGGACAGGCCATCATTATCATTGCCGCCGCCCTGATTGGGATGGTGGCCATGGTGGGTTTAATGACCGATGGCGGCATGACCCTGGTTGAATACGCGCGTTTAAAACGTGGAATTGACTCGGCTTCGATCGCGGCGGCTCAGCAATTTCGTAAAGGCTATGTTGTGGCTGACCTTCAAAATGCCGCAATGGAATTTTTGAAACTCAACCAATCTGATGTTGTGAATGTAGACATTGATACCTGTGAAACCGATGCAACGATGTGCAGCACCCCAAAACGCAAATTGGTGCGCGTTACAGCCACCCGCCACGTAAACTTTGGGTTCTTAAGAGTAATTAATATTACAGGCACAGATATTACAGTTACCTCTGTAGGCGAAGCCGCCTCTATTGATATGGTAATCGCGATAGATACATCCGCTTCGATGGCATGGGAGACCACAGGCGATGTGAAAGATCCAAATTACGTCCCCAATTGTGATCCGGTGGCACAACCTGCATGGAAGAGGTATGATTGCATTGATCCAGATTCCTCAGACCCATCCACAACCTTACATCCGGATGGTGACGATCCACATATATGCAACCTCCATTCAGACGATCCAGCGAGAAGATGCGAACCACTGGGGAAAATCAAAGACGTAGCCATTCAATTTGTCGATACTTTGTTTTTTCCGTACGATCGCGTCGCTGTGGTAGCATCTACACAGATTATTCCTACAGGCAACCGCGACACTACAGAAGTCATTCCCCTCAGCGACAACGACACTAATGGCGTACCGAACACCGAAATTCAAAATGCGATTGACAGCTTACGAGTCTTTGAACCTGAAGATTGTGACGGTTCCAATCTCGGACTGTGTTTAAACAGAGCCATCGATCTTACCGATAACTACCTTGGAGTAGATTGTCCCACCTTTAGAGCCACCGGCGATCCATCTACTTGCACCAGCAGCAATATTGGAGGTCTTCTAAATATATCTGGCTTGGAGTTTAGCAAACCTCCCGTCCGAAAAGATTCGTTTTGGGTGGTAATTGCGCTGCTGGGTGGGCCGGCAAATGCAACCTCCCCAATTAGTGGGCTGCCCAATGGATATTGCCCAACCACAACCTGGTTCAGGCCATATTGCCGCGATATAGATCCTCAACCTTTTAATGCTGCCAATCCTGCAAACCGTCACCCTGTTCCAAGTTTGCTGACAAATTATGTTTATGATGCCAATGATTATGCCTACGATGCAGCGGACTTTGTAACTTCTCCAACAACAGGCATGGGCGCTTCTATTTTTTCAATTTGTTTGGGCACGTATTGTCAGGGATATAATTCTGCTGACCCAGCGTCGGCAGAACATCTTGGCCAGTATATGGCACTCACCGCGGGCGGGCCGACGGCTAATCATGGTTTATACTACTACGCAGCAGATACCTCCGGGTTGCCGGCGATCTTTAAAGCAATTGGCGATAACATCTTAACTCGTATTTCTCAATAATCTTCACTATATTATATCTGCACCAATCTTGTATCCAAGGGTAGCGCTATGAAAAAACACATCTTAAAAAATCTTCAGAAAACACCCCGCCAAACCAAGGCGCAAGGCATGGTTGAATTTGCCCTGGTCTTGCCGGTTGTTTTGCTAATGATCGTGGGCGTGATCGAGTTTTCACGCCTAATGTTTGCCTGGGTTATTATTGAAAATTCAACCCGCTTTGGGATTCGTTACGCGACCACAGGCAACTACAATACAGCTTATTGCGCAGATCTAGAGAGTCCGGCCGTCAGCCCGGCCACTCCTTGTGGCGGCACCAAGGAAGATGACGAGATTGACGCAGCGCGCATCCCATCCATCAAGGATGAAACCAAACGCATTATTATTGGCTTTCATTATGATGAATCATTGACAAATGCTGACGAGGAATATCTAAACGCTACAGTGTGCTCAACAAAAGACCAGGCCCCGGTCAACCCGCCGCGCATATGGATACCACCGGTAATGGCCAGTACCATCTACGCAAGCTGTACAATAAATGGAGTGACCAAAGAACATCCTGGAGTTCCGGGTCAACTTGTCTTTGTTGCAGTTGACTATAATTTTACCTTCATAGTATTGCCTTTGTTTACTGAAAGTCCTTCGATAATCCATCTGGCTTCATTCCGTGAGGGGGTTGTAGAACAATTCCGTGCTACTCGTGGTATCAACACACCAATTTCGGTCAGCTACTTTACACCAACACGTACCAAGACGGCAACGCCCACCGTAACGCTCACGCCAACCAACACAGCAACCCGCACAAGCTCACCGACTTCTACAAGTACATCTACCAGAACCTTAACTCCGACTGTTACTCTGACGCCAACTGTTACCAAGACGCCAACCCTCACACCCATCCCCACCTGTGCAAATATTACCGTTGATAACGCCCGCATCATCGGCAATAATTTCCTCGCTTCGGTGACGAATAACAATCAGGGTGCGGTCTACCTGACCCAAGCCACCTTTACCTGGACGCTTTCGCCGCCAATGGCCTTCAACGAAGCCTGGTTTAATGGAACCCGCTACGCCACCACAAATAGTACAGTTTCTCCGATTACCCATGTCATTGCATCGCCCATCGCCTTGGCTGGTAAGGATGCCGCTGATTGGTACGCGGCCTTTGTAAATAAAGACTTCATCGGTTCCTATAGCGTTACCTTAACCTTTGATCTGACCAATGGTGGAAGTTGCGTGCTTTCTGATAGCTATGCGGTACCAACTGCAACCATTACACTGACTCCAACTATTACACGCACCCCAACCATCACACGCACCCCAACCATTACCCCAACCATTACAAGAACGCCGACGATTACACTGACCCCAACCATTACACTGATACCAACCATTACCCGCACCCCAACTATTACTCCTATTCCTTCCATCACGCCAACGCGTACCAAAACGCCAACGCCCACAAATACCCTGATACCAACCGACACAAAAACACCAACGCCAACGGGAACCAGGACACCCACCAAGACACCTACAGACCCGCCTGTTACGTCAACGCGGACCAATACACCATTCCCAACGCGCACACCAACGCTAACACCAACAAAGACACCGGTCGCAACCAACACAGCGATTTTCGAATAGTGATGCGGATTTAAAAAATAAAGCCAGCCTGAAAATGGCTGGCTTTATTTTTACGGTATAATCGCGCAAAATTACTGATTACAGGAGGTGAACTGAACAAACAAATTGGGAAAGACAGCGCATGGACTTTGATAATAAGCAAATCAAAGTTGACGAGGACGAAGGTTCTCCATTGCAAAATGGAGCTAACTTTATTGGTGGTTTCGATACGCCGCTCTGCGGCTACTCAACCGCCAATAAAGGAAAATCGAACGATCAGCGGAAGCCTTCCGGGTACGCCAACCCGTCAATCTTTCCCTCCAAGGATAACTTTGCCGATAACACCACGCGAGTGATCATGTGGTCAAAAGGCAATATGCGGCAAAAGAAAGTAAAAGGTAAAGGGTAATTAGGCATTCAAGGATTAGAGTACCAGCAATCCCTAATTACTAATTGTCCATTCCCTACTCTATCTACTAAAAAAACTCGGAGGAACCCTGCTTATGTGTGGAATCGTTGGATATGTCGGGCCGCGGGATGCGGTGTCGATCATTCTCAATGGCCTGAAAAGGCTTGAATATCGCGGCTATGACTCAGCTGGGGTCGCTGTCATAAATGGCGGCCAGATCGAAGTCAGAAGAGACGCGGGAAAGTTATCGCAATTGATTGACCTGGTGGCCAAGTCGCCGCTCAACGGTGCGCCGGGCATCGGTCATACGCGCTGGGCTACACATGGCGCGCCTACTGCGCGAAACGCGCATCCGCATGTTGGAAATTCGGGCAGGATGGTCGTTGTCCATAACGGCATCGTGGAAAATTTTCTTGAGATCAAGGATGAACTCGTCACAGAAGGCGTGAACTTTCTTTCAGATACAGACACTGAAACCATTGTGCATCTTGCCGAGCATCACAAAGCAGCTGATGCCGCTGGCAGTTTTGTTGAAGCGGCGCGGCGCACTTTCAAACAGATCGAAGGCGCCAATGTGGTCGTATTGATTTCTGCCGATGAGCCAGATAAGATCGTCACCGCGCGCATCGGAAATGCAGGCGGCGTAGTGATCGGTCTTGGCGAAGGCGAAAACTTTATCGCTTCAGATATCCCCGCCATTTTGGAACACACCCGCCGCGTGATCTTTTTGGAATCACGTCAAATGGCCGTGGTCACGAAAGATAGTGTGCGCATTGAAACCCTCGAAGGTGTGGAAGTAAAACCTGAAATTCACGTCATTGCCTGGGATGCCGTTGCCGCAGAAAAAGGCGAATACCGTCACTTCATGCAAAAAGAAATTCATGAGCAGGTGCGCGCGTTGACAGATACGCTCGCAGGCCGTGTCGATTTCAAAGAAGGCCGCATTCGCCTGCCTGAATTAAACCTGACCCCTGAACTCGCGAAACGCATTCAACGCATTTACATCACCGCCTGCGGCACCGCCGCCTACGCGGGCATGGTCGGAAAAACTCTGATCGAAAAAATCGCGCGCATCCCGGTCGAAGT
>JAYVUA010000009.1:0-4181 GCA_043788255.1 Anaerolineales bacterium
TTTTCCGAAATGTTCCTCGATTGCTTCTAATGGTTTCTTGGGCATGCCTTCCTCCGTCTGTTTCCCATTTTTACCCCACTTTAGATGCAATCGCCCTGCCTTAAACCCCTTGACCATATAGAATTTGTTTAATATACTATGCAAGCGCTTACATGGATGAAAACAACTAATAAACTGTCAACTATTGCCGATGTAGCCCTGCGAGCAGAGGTTTCCATGCCACTGTAAGTCGTGTGTTGAATGTAATTACGCCTGTTGTTGAGGAAACTGCTCAACGCGTCCGCGATGTTGTGGAAGAACTTCAATTTGTCCCTCGCACAGCGTCGCGCATGCTCGCCAGCCGTAAAACAAGTACAATCGGTTTACTCTTTTCTGAAATCCGCTGAGCGTTTTTTTGCCCACCTGCTCCAGGGAATTGAATCGCAGCTTAGAGTTGCTGGGTACGAACTACTTATTTATTCCATGTAAACACAAACTATATTATGGCGGCATCTGCCGTAATGATCCTGCCGCCAATCATTCTCTATTTCCTCGCCCAGAAGATATTTACACAGGGTGGTCTTCTCTGGGATTAAAGGTTAATCAATCAGTTTAGCTATGCAAATCATTACTCTCGTATCAGAAGATATTGCGATCATTGAACAGGCCGCCCAACTGCTTGTTGACGCCTTCCATGAACATTGGGTTGATGCCTAGCCAACGTTCGCAGATGGACTGCAGGAGATTCATGAAATGCTTGAAGCAGAAAGAATTTGCCGAGCCGCAGTCAATGATGATGGAAAACTGCTCGGTATCATTGGGGGAATCCCTCAATACGATGGCCTTGTCTGGGAGCTTCATCCCCTGGCGGTTCAACCAACCATGCAAGGCAAGGGAGTTGGAAAAATATTAGTCGAAGATTTTGAAGAACAGGTTCGTTCGCGCGGCGGATTAACCATTACTCTCGGATCCGATGATGAAGATGAAATGACTTCGTTATCAAACATCGACCTTTATGAAAACCTGTGGGATAAGATCAGGAATATTCGCAACTTGAAACATCATCCTTTTGAGTTCTATCAAAAAATGGGATATATCATCACTGGTGTTGTGCCTGATGCAAATGGTCCTGGCAAACCCGACATTAGCATGTCCAAGAAAATCAAAACTTGATTAAGGATTCGCGATGAATGAAAAACTGTACGGCGGCATCGAAGCGGGTGGAACGAAATTTGTCTGCGCGGTGGGAAGTGGTCCGCAAAATATTGTGGATGAAATTCGTTTTCCTACAACCACACCTAATGAAACAATTCAACAGGTGTATGATTTCTTCATTCCATATATGGATCAATTGCATGGTATTGGCCTCGGCTCCTTCGGTCCATTTGATGTCGACCCCGCATCCTCTACATACGGTTACATCACCACCACACCCAAACCGCATTGGGGTAATACAAATATCCTGGGGATGTTGCTTGAGAAATTGAACCTTCCCCTTGCCATTGATATGGATGTCGTAATAGCGGGTCTGGGTGAATCAAAATGGGGAGCAAGTCAGGGACTGAGTCATTCGCTTTATCTCACCATCGGAACAGGGATTGGCGGCGGATTCATCGTGGACGGCAAACCCCTGCATGGACTCGTCAGCCTGGAAATGGGACACATCCGCATCCCACATGACTTCGAGTTGGATCCGTTTCGGGGGGCCTGTCCCTACCATGGAGATTGTTTCGAGGGTCTCGCAGCAGGTCCTGCAGTGGAGGCACGCTTTGGTCAACGCGGAGAGACATTGCCCGACGACCATCCCTTCTGGAATGTGGAAGCAACCTACATTGCACAGTCACTTGTCAATTTTATTCTCACGCTCGCGCCACAACGGATCATCATTGGCGGGGGGGTGATGCAAAAAAAATTCATATTCCCTGCTGTTAGAAAAAAAGTGCAGGAATTACTCAACGGCTATATTAATCACGACCTGATATTAAAGGATGTTGACCAGTACATCGTCCCGCCTGCGCTGGGAAATCATGCAGGTGTATTAGGCGCGATTGCATTGATGATGGACTCGGAAAAATAAAAGTTGCATTTGCTGGAACAGGCTACATCAACAAGATCCATGCTCAAGCCGCGTAGAAGTTGGGACTGGATTTGGTTGCTAGTCAATCACAAAGCACACTCAATGGCGGGGTTTGGAAAGCGCTTTAGCATTTCACAGCAATATGAAACGATGAATGCTTTGCTGAAAAACAGAAATGTAGATGCGTTGGTAGTCTCTATGCCAAATTATTTGCATGCATCACAAACGATTGCCGCATTAAATGCGGGCATAATCGTAATCGTTGAATGGGATAACGGTACAACATCCTATATTGGCCCAGGTTTTTGAGGTGATGGAACGTGAAGGAAGAATCCCAATTTGGATGAATTGAATATGAATCGCAATCTTACTTTTATTAGGTTTTATTACTTGTTCTGGCTCGGTGCAGGCGGTTTCATTTATCCTTTCATTAATTTGTTTTATAAGCAGCAAGGATTAAGCGGGACTCAAATTGGATTGCTGGGAACCACTGCCAGCATTGTCGGGTTGGTCAGCGCTCCATTGATCGGGCGTGTCAGTGACAATGTGACCAATCCGCGGCGGGTATTGCAAGTGTGCCTGCTTGGTTCAGCTGGATTATTTCTTGTGTTGAGTCAGCAAAGTTTATTTTTATGGATCGCGGTAATCATTGCAATTGAATCCATGATTGGCGCGCCAATTTATCCGCTCTCTGATGCTCAGGCGTTGAACGTTGCCAGCCACCAAAAAGAAGGATACGGCTCGATTCGATTATGGGGCTCGCTCGGTTGGGCAATCACCGCTTTTGCTGGCGGCTGGATTGTCGAACGGACTGGGCTGGTTTCAGTCTTTTATGGATACGCCATCTCTTATGGATTGTGCGCGCTGATGCTTTTTGCGATCACTACGCCTCCAAGCCTGGTGCCAAAAAACGATCAGCCTCGTCCGCGCTTGAAGGAAGTTCTTCAGTCACTTTTGCGTGACCGCGCCTTGATTGGCCTTGCCATCACTTTTGCTATATTTTGGTTAACCAGCAACGGCAGGCAGCAATTTGAATCGCTTTACATGCAGCAACTCGGTGCAAGCGAGAGATTGATCGGTCTGGCATATACATACCCTGCGCTCGTTGAAATTCCCATTATGCTGTGGGCAGATAATTTGATGCGGAAATATGGTCCAGGTAAATTGCTTACCGTTGCGTTATTTATTGAAGCGCTTGTGATGAGCATGATTGTCATATCTCCATCTTTGACGAGTATTTTATTCATGCGCCTTGCCAGTAGTTTGTATTATAGTTTCTATGCAGTTTCTTCCATTGCTTACGCATCGGAGCGCGCTCCCGCTGGGCAAAGCGCCACTGTTCTCTCACTTTATTTTGTTACCTTGGGAAGTACGATCGCATTAGTTGCATCTCCGATCAGCGGAATGATCTTTGACCGTCTGGGCGCTTATCCGCTTTACGTGATCGCCATGGTTGGCGCGTTCGCTGCCTGGCTGATCCTGGTGTTTACACAAACGAAACCATCTATTTCACTGGAGGTATAACATGTCTGAACTCGCAGTTCTTGGTGGGCCTAAGACTCGCACAGAGTCGTATCCTGCATGGCCTGTATGGGATGAACGTGATGTGCAGGCTGTTGCAGAAGTCGTTCAGGACCTTGGGGCGGGTACCCGTCTCTCGGGTCAAAGACCGCCGAACTGACAAAGAAATTCGCCGAGCTGCAGGGTGGAGGCTGCGCTGTACCTTGATCAACGGGAAAGTAACCATTGAAGTTTCATTGCGTGCCGCGGGCATTAGCTGGGGTGATGAAGTCATTGTCCCTGCGTATACGTTTCAGGTAACTGCATCCGCTCCGATGGCGGCAGGTGCGATTCTTGTCATTGTGGATATTGACCCTAGAACTTATTGTCTCGATGCGAAAGCTATTATGTCAAAAACAAAAGCACTCATTCCCTGTTCATGTTGGCTCAAATATGGCCGATAAGGATGCCATTATGGAATTGGCTGAGAGACATAACCTGATCGTTATTGAAGATTTGCGAAGAACTGTTTGGTTTGACCTTGAGCGCAGGCGGGGCAGTCTCGATCGTGGAACGCGCAGGCAAAGCGGCGCAAGCAGAAGCAGAGGCGATTGGCGAGCGAGTT
>JAYVUA010000010.1:0-17573 GCA_043788255.1 Anaerolineales bacterium
TTTTCCGAAATGTTCCTCGATTGCTTCTAATGGTTTCTTGGGCATGCCTTCCTCCGTCTGTTTCCCATTTTTACCCCACTTTAGATGCAATCGCCCTGCAAGTTATACGGACATAAAATAAAATAATTACCCCGATCTGTTCGCTTTTGTGTATGTAACATGTTGCGATGGATAACAAAGTGATTCCATGAATTATTTTGAAAACAGGCTCGGAGACAAAGGTTTGTTTATGTGAAAAATCAGGTGCAAATTTTACAATCAAATCGGCGATTCTCTTGTAAGGCAATAAAACTTTGTTAGGAAGGGGTTGAGGTACTTCTTATTTGTCTAGCCAACTTGTATTTTTGCCTGACTTGTGCTATTAACAATAGAGAGTAAATTCATAGATAAGGTTGATCCATGCATCGCGAGAGAGTTTCTGAAAATGTGTTTTGGTTCCAAAGCGAAGTTTATGCCCAGGTAACGGCAGGTGTGATTGTTGGTCCGCAGTGGGCGGTTGTTATTGACACCCTGGCGTTGCCAGAAGAGACATTAGGCATGCGCGAATTCATCGAGCATGAATTGGGCGTACAGGTACGCTATGTAATCAATACTCATTACCATGCCGATCATACCTGGGGAAATTGTTTTTTTCCAGGCGCAACGGTTATTGGGCATGCGAAGTGCCGTGAATGGTTGATCGAGTTTGGTGTTCCTTCACTGGAAGCGGCCCGTAAACAGGATCCAAACTTACGTCAAGTAAAGATCGTTCCACCTCACGTGACATTTGCATCCGGTGAATTGACCATGCGTGTGGGTAAAAAGAATTTGGTATTTTCCCAAACATTTGGTCATAGCGGAGATGGCATCTCAGTATTGGTTGAAGAAGATCGTGTGCTCTTTGCTGGCGATGTGTTTATGCCATTGCCTTATATTGTAGATGGGGACGTGGACGATATGCTCAATTCCATTAAACGGATTGGCCGAATGGGGCTGGAAAATATCATTCAGGGTCACGGCGATATTATTTTGCGCGGTGAAATTGATGCAGCAGTTAAAGAGAATATGAATTATTTGAACAATATTAAGAAAGCAGTAAAATCTGCAGGTAAACGCAAAAATGTGGATGAATATCTTGAGACCATTCATATTGAAGATTGTGGAAAAAGTCGTGTACACCTTGGTGGGTTGGCGATAACCCTGCATGAGCGCAATCTGCGGGCTTTGTATCGTCAGATGAATGGCCAGGAATAATTGACCCGCTTGTGAAGATGGAAAAAAGAAAAATGTTGCAGAGCAGAATCCTTGCCTGCAACATTTTTCTTCATGGAATAGATTTATGACAACCTATTCAAAACCAATTGTGCATTTTCCCCCCTATCAGCAAGGTGGCCTAGATTCGCTGTGCGGATTGTATAGCATTATCAATGCTGAACGGTTTATTAATCATTCTTCAGATTGGGAGACACAACAATTATTTGATGACCTGATCCATTTTCTGGCGCGTCGAAAATTATTAAGCAAGCTTTTGATCGGGGGAATTATTCACACGGAAATGTTGTTGATATTGGATAAAGTCGTGGGGAAGCAGCGTATTTCAAATGTCAAAATTCCATGGCGCGGCGTTCACAACCCCGACCTGACCGCATTCTGGAAATCCATGCAAAGATTCTTAGATGGCACCCCGGGGCGTGCGATTATTCTGGGATTACAGGGATATCACGACCATTGGACTGTGATCGAGAACATTACCAACCGCTCGATCATCCTATATGACTCAGCATTGATTAAGCGCCTGCCGCGCTCATCCTGCACCACGGTCTATGCCACTTGGAAACGCAAGCATTTGCT
Source organism: Anaerolineales bacterium (assembly GCA_043788255.1). GTDB lineage: Bacteria > Chloroflexota > Anaerolineae > Anaerolineales > Villigracilaceae > Villigracilis. The sequence continues at coordinate 1,831 of JAYVUA010000010.1, forward strand.
CCTGCCTGCACAGACGTATTTCCTTTCCAATGAAGTGATTGACATTAGTCAGTATGATTATTAGAGACGTCTATGGGAAATAAAAAAGAAGAGCTTTTGCAATTTGCTAAAGAAGAATATTGTTACCTGATCACAACAGGCCGCAAAAGCGGAACCCCGCATGAGATCGAAATTTGGTTTGGGATTCAAGGGAACTCGCTTTATCTGCTATGTGGCAACGGAGATGACTCTGATTGGGTCAAGAACCTGCGCGCAAATCCCAATGTGACCGTACGAATCGCGCAGCAGGCTTTCACAGGTATTGCGCGCATTGTCAACGAGGATAAAGAAGCAACCATGGCGCGTCACATGCTGGCGGGAAAGTATCAGAGTTGGAAAGAAGGTCAGGTATTAAGTGAGTGGGGCAGAATGGCATTGGTGGTAGGGATTGAATTGAGTAGTTGAATTTGGTCAACAATTAATGTACACCCTTTATAGGTTCTTACATGGAGGTGTAATATGCCTGTTTTTCCAAAACCCAATTTTCCATTTGAATACGATGTTCAAACTGAAATCAAACTTTTACGTGAGCATGGCCAGGCTCGGGGGATTCCGAAGCGGGAAAAGGGGAAACTGCTAATTGCTACATGGAATATAGCTAATTTTGGCGCCCAGGACCGGCGTGACCAGCTGATCACTTCTGCAAGCAGGGAGTGATCGGCTGGTTCGATATTATTGCGATCCAGGAGTGCCGCGGGAACTTTGGCGGCTTGTTCGACGTGCACCAAAAATTACCAGCCTCATACCGTGTCGTAATGTCTGACGTGTCGGGAAATAACGAAAGAATGTCATTTCTATATGACAGTGAAAGACTCACCATGTTGGAGGAAATTGGTGAAATCGCCTATCCACCTTCAAGCTATGCTTCGATTAAACTCCCCGGAGTAAAGCAGAAGTTTGATGGATTTTGATTGCTCACCCTATCTGGTTTCTTTTGTGGTGGATAATACTTCGATCATAATTGTCAATGCCCACCTGTTCTATGGAGATGAAAAACTAGCCTCCATCGCCCGCCGGTCATTGGAGACTTTTGCAGTTGCAAAATGGGCTGACATCAGAAAGAAAAGCAAACTATCCTTCACGCGTGAATTGATTGCCTTGGGCGACTTCAACATGCCAAAACGGGAAGTGGGTGACCCAATTTACAATGCCTTAACCAAACTGGGTCTTGATATTCCCGAACACTCTACTACGATCGCATCCAGTATTAGTTCAGATTCAAATTATGACCAGATCGCATTTCTACCGGAGACAACCAAGCGTTGCTTCACAGGATTAAAAGGTGTCTTTGACTATGATAAAGTCATCTTCCCGGCATTGTGGCAAAACGGCTTTAACCAAAAGAATTTTAGGGCTTATTTACGATATTACATTTCAGACCATCGCGCCATGTGGGTGCAACTGGCGACCCAATAACAGTAATTGATTGAACCTTGAATCATCAGCCGAGAGTCTTTCCATGACTTTCGGTTTTCTTTAATTTTTTTCGACTAAAATTACAACAACTTTCCAAAAAAGAACTTCAATATGAAATGACTTCAAGCAGATTCTATTCTTCATCGCCTCATTTCTCAGAATGGCACCTCTGTTTGATTTTGTATACATACCCTAATCGAAGGATTTACCATGACAAATACTCCCGCCGCACTCCATGAGACCGAAACCGCCGCACCGCAAGTCCCATGGACTGCGAAGGATGCGTGGATTGGTTTTACCTTGTTTTTTGTTTTGTTTATTGGCCTTTCTTTTTTGAGACGCAATTTTGAAAAAGACTGGATCATGCCCATTTGGTTGTTGGTTTATCAGCCTCTTGAATTCATCCCCGTTTGGATAATTCTTCGATTGCGAAAAGCTACCTGGGCAGACATAGGTTTCAAAACTGCACGGTCCAGTGTCCTTGCCCTCGGGTGCGGACTTGTTTTCCTGGCTTTCGGTGTGAACTTTATTAACAATATGGTGATGGTTTTTCTGAAAATCCCAATTCAAGCCGAAAAGTTTTTCGGCATTGTGACGAATTTAAATAACCCGACTGTGTTTTTGATCACAGGCATCCTCATTGCACCCTTGTTCGAGGAAACTATTTTTCGCGGATTCTTTTTTACGGGCTTGCGCCAAAAATTAGGCTGGAAAAAGGCTGCTTTAATCAGCTCCGCGATTTTTGGATTTTGCCACCTTCAAGTAGCGGCATTTATTCCAACTTTTGTGATCGGCCTGATCTTTTGCTACCTCTATGAACGCTCTGCATCCATTTGGCCAGGCATTATATTGCACACACTGGTCAATTCTTTTGGGTTATGTGTGTTGGTGATCATTACCCAAAATATAGGGACACTAAATTTTTAATTGCTTATATCAAAACGTTGCTATATCTTTCAGCTCGAAGTCTCCATTGGCGGTTCTTCTTCAATATCAATAGGTTGTTGAATTTCCTGCTCCCCGGCAGGCTCAACTTCGATCTCTACGTGTTCAGCTTCCTCCGCAGCTTCAGCCGCTTCGCCAGCTGCGTGATCTACTTCTTCTGCCGATTCCTTTTGCTCTACCTCGCTGCCAGATTTTTCTTCGCTTTCACTGGGTTCAGATTTCTTTTCCTCAGTTTCTTTTTCTTCATCCTCTTCTGTTTCTTTTTCCTCTTCAACCTCTTCTTTTTCAGCTTCTTTTTCTTCCTGCTCTGATTCCTCTTCCTCTTTTTTTTCCTCTTCTTCACTATCTTCTTTTTCTTCGCCTTCTTCAGCATCTTCTTTTTCTGAATCTTCCTTCTCGTCTTCGTTTGCCTCTTCTTCCGTTTCTTTTTCCTCAGTCTCCTCTTGTTCTTTTTCTACATCAAGCTCTTTTTCGTCATTTTCATTTTCCTCTTCTTCTGGTGCTTCTTCCTCCGCTTCAGCGCCTCCTACTTCTTCATCCTGTTCAATTTCAAAAGGTTTATTGATGGACAAAGCACTTTTATTTTCTAGCTTGTTATTTATAGAAACCTTATGATTGGCTTGTTTCTTGTTCGATTTATTTATGTTCTCTTCAAAATCATCAGGAATATTTTCTTTTTTGGTTTCCCTTGATTTTAAGATAAATTGTAAATCAGACCATTTTTTTGTCACCTCTTCATGCAGGTCTGGCATTTTTTTCTTGAATTCTTCCATCATCTCGGCGTATTTAGTATAGATCACAGGCTCATGTCGCTGAGGTTGTTCCAACTCCATGTGAATTGTGTTAAGCAACGCCAGCGCTTCCATTGAAGTCAGGTTTTGTGACTCTAAAAGTGTTCGGAAAAGATTAATCTTATCCAGAGTGTTTGAGTTGCGGAAGAGATTGTGATGGTTGTTTGAGATTGGCATAAGGTTTCCTCAATCAGATGATTTTAACCTAGGGAAAGTATAATTTGTATTTATTAAAATAATATGCGAGGATTTACATAGATTTGAATTTATCTGGAAAATCAGCCATCGTCACAGGTGCAAGCCGCGGGATTGGGAAATCTATTGCACAGACATTATCTGCCGAAGGAGTGAAGCTGACTCTCGCAGCACGTTCTCCGCTGGATGAATTCTCCGCATCTCTCCCCGCCGAAAGCCTGCCTCTGTCGATTGACCTGCGCCTCCCTGATTCAGCTTCCCGCATTGTCGATGCCACAATTGAAAAATTTGGCACGCTTGATCTGCTCATCAACAATGCAGGCGTCACCAAACGCGGTGACTTCCTGACCCTCACCGACGAAGAGTGGACAGATGGTTACGCCCTCAAATTCTTCGGCGCCATGCGCCTCTCCCGTGCTGTGTGGCCTCACCTGATGAAAACTAAAGGGAGTATTATCAACATCATTGGCATTGGCGAGCGGACTGGCTCAGCCGAGTTTGCCATCGGCGGCACAGTCAACGCTGCGTTGATGAATCTCACCAAAGTCCTGGCAGATCGCGGAATCAAAGACGGCGTGCGGGTCAACGCCATCAATCCCGGTTCGATTGCAACTGAACGGCTTCAAACAAGAATTAAAGCATTTGCCGCAGAACAAAACATTAACACCGAAGAAGCCAAAATCCAAATGGTGAAAAAACTCAACATCGCCCGCTTTGGTGAACCTGAAGAAATTGCCCGCACAGTCGCATTCCTTGCATCTTCCCAATCCTCGTATATTCACGGTACGATTATTGATGTAGATGGGGGAGCAACAAGAACACTATAATGGTTTGACGAATTGGAGGATATATGTACGAACATCATAAGCAGCCTCTGGCAAAACAATCAGTATTTGCAAAAAGACTGGCTTTGAATGGACTCGCAGGTTTGATTTTGCTAGTGTTTTCTTTGGGAATGGGAATGATCGGCTATCATTCGCTTGAAGGCCTTTCATGGATAGACTCCTTGTTGAATGCATCCATGATCCTTGGCGGCATGGGACCTGTTGCGCCGTTACAAACAGTTGCAGGAAAATTATTCGCTTCTTTTTATGCGTTGTATTCAGGGGTGGTTTTGCTTGCCGCTGTGGGTATTCTCGCAGCGCCCATCTTCCATCGTTTTATGCATCGGTTTCATCTTGCTGAAGATAAATGATCGCGTCCTTAAATTTCTTTCCTCTTTTGTTTTTCCTACACCATGAAAGACGAAAGAGGAAAGAATCCTTACCAAAACATAAATTGATCGAGACCTAAACTTGCGAGGTCAAGAGGAACACCAGCGAGTCTGGCGAGCAGGCTCACGAAGCCCCAGAATGCCCTTCCGAAGGATGGAACCTGCCAAAGCAGAATAATGACTACCCACGATAACAATCCCTGAGTTTGCGCGAGTTTCATGCGAATGTCCATGGACAGAAATGGTTCAATTGCACCGAAACCATCGAATGGGGGTAATGGAATCAAGTTCAACACAACCGCAGAGATTTGCAAGAACGCAAGGAAGGATAAGCCGGGCCAAATGCCTGTGGCGCTGAGCGGCGCCAGTCGCAGGATCAGGCCAAGGATTAAAGCAAGAATCGCGTTGGAGAATGGTCCAGCAAGGGATACAGCAGTTTCCCATTCGCGGTTTTTTAGTCTCCACTTTTCGATATAGACTGCGCCGCCGGGCAATCCAATTCCACCCATCATCAAAAAGATTAGGGGCATCAATAATGAATAAACTGGATGTGTGTATTTAAGTGGATTGAAGGTGAGATAGCCTTTGTCTTTCACAGTGTAGTCGCCGCCATAATAGGCGACAAGTGCGTGCGAAAATTCATGCAGGCAAAGTGAGAAAATCCAGCCAACAAGTACGATTATAAAAGTCATTTGAAATTCTCGATTTCTTTTTGCATTACATCAACGGGGAAGTCTATTCCATGAGCGGGGTAGACACGTTTGATTCCCATTGGAAGAATTTTCTTCCAACTTTCAACAACCATGTTGATATCATCGGCGAGCACGGGCAGACCCGGCGTGAGACGCAGGAACCACGCATTCATTGCCATATCGCCAACGATAGCGTCACCTGAATCAAGCAGGATGCTGGAATGTCCCATGGAATGGCCGGGTGTGTAAATCACTTTGCCGGGAATGCCATATTCAGATAAAGACAAGCCGCTATCATCAAGAACCATATCCACTTTTATTTTTGGAAGATGCGGATGAATTAATTTTTTGGATGACCACGACATCATGCGGCCATATGGAGATGCGCCTGCCGGGAAAGGCGGTTCACCGGTCTCGACCATGAATTGGTCCTGTCGATGAATAGCGACTTTCGCCCCGGTCATTTTCTGGATGTCGCTTAGATTTGTAATGTGATCCCAATGTCCATGGGTTAGCAGAATGAGATCTATTTGTTTTGGATCAACATTCAACTCTTTCATTTTATTTGTAAAAGCAGGCAATCCACCCCATGCGCCAGCATCCACTAGAATTGTACGCTTACCGCGCAATAGATAACAATTACAAATGCCAACAGGAATTCGGTCAAATTGAAAGGACATTATTTATCGTATCCATTTGGATGAGTAGTATGCCATTCCCATGCACTGGAGAGAATTTCCTGCATGTTGGTGTGCGTTGGTTTCCAGCCTAATTCGCTCATGATCTTGTTTGGGGAGGCTACCAGACGTGCCGAGTCGCCGGGGCGGCGGGGAGCTTCCACCACGGGTATTGCATGACCTGTAACCTGTCTCGCCGTCTCAATCACTTCGCGCACTGAAAAGCCGCTTCCGCTGCCGATGTTGTAGGTCATCTTGTCTTTTGATTCCAGCGCTTCCAATGCAAGGATATGAGCCGCGGCCAGGTCTGCAATATGAATGTAATCACGAATGCAGGTACCATCAGGTGTTGGGTAATCGGTGCCAAATATGGTGGCAGATTCAGCCTGGCCTAACGCGATTTGTAAGACACGTGGAATGAGATGAGATTCAGGCTGATGTGCTTCGCCGCGCCCGGGCAAGGCTCCGCAGGCGTTGAAGTAACGAAGCGCTGCAAAATGCAGGCCATGAATACTGCGATACCATTCGAGAGCCTGTTCGGTCATGAGTTTTGTGTGGCCGTAGACATTTGTTGGTCCGAGCGGTGAGTCTTCGGTCAACGGAGTTTCACTGGATTGATAGACAGCAGCAGTGGATGAAAAGACTAATTTTTTTACGCCTGTTTGTTTGGCAACTTCCATCAATTGCAGGGAATTGGAGAAATTGTTACGAAAGAATTTGCCAGGGTCTTTCATGCTTTCACCTGCTTCAATAAAAGCGGCAAAATGCATGATGGCATCGAATTTTTTCCCCGTGAGGACTTCAGCTAATGCATGTGTGTCGTCCAGATTGGCATGCACAAAGTCAGCGCCCTGCGGCACAGCCGCCCGATGACCGGTAATGAGTGAATCATAAACAGTGACAGTATGTCCTGCTTTTAATAATGCTTCTGCTGTGGCTGAGCCGATATAGCCTGCTCCGCCCGTAACCAAAATATTCATTATGCTCTCCTGAAAATAATTACTGAAATTATATCTTATTGTTCCGGGGCTGCTTGCCAGCCTTGGATATACCAGCGCAGATATTCTTCCACATGTTTGCTCCAATATTCTTCTGTGTGGGCGCCGGCATAAAGATGAAACTTGTGGATGTAATCATTTCGAGTGAGGATTTCTTCAAAAGCATTAACGCTCATGATTTCAGAATCTGCGTCGCCAACATCCAGCCATAATTTTGGACGTAATTCTTCAGGAATGTTTTGGATGGTCTTCTCAATATAAGGTGCATTTTCCTTGAAGACACCGGGAGAGTGCAGGCCCAAGGTACCAAATAATTCGGGATTTGCAAAACCAAGCTCTATGGTCCAGCCGCCGCCTCGGGAGAGTCCGCCCAGTGAACGGTGCTCTCGATCTGCAAGTGTACGGTAATGAGCATCCACATACGGAATGACATCGAATATAAACCGAATCCCAAAAGCTGCTCCCGCTCGTACATTCCAGTAATGGTCATCTGGGAAGACGATGATAAACGGAGTTGCATCTTCAGAATGGATGAGTTGGTCTGCAATCGTTGGAACGCCAAGCCTTACCCATTGATCCTCATTATAGGTTTGTCCATGCAATAAATATAAAACGGGATAACGCTCATCAACTGAATTTTCATAACAAGGAGGCAGATAGATGAGAAAATCTTGCGGAGGATTTGAGGTTGCGATCACATCCTGTTTGACAGTCCCTGGTTCAGAGAGACAGGCCAGCGGAGTGGGAGTTGGGGTAATTGTAGCTGTTGGCGTAATAGTTGGGATTAAAGTCACTGCGGCAGTGGGGGTTGATGGGATGGCTGTGACTGTTTGGGTTGGGAAATTCTTAATTGATGGGGAGCAGGCTGAAAGTCCGACTAAAAGCGATAGAGAAGTCATGTAGAGAATAGCTTGACGGGTGTTCATCCTTCGCATTATACTCGGCCAGTTCATTTCATCGGGGCGTGGCGCAGTCCGGCTAGCGCGCTTGCTTTGGGAGCAAGAGGTCGGAGGTTCGAATCCTCTCGCCCCGACAATTGACACACAGAGGCACGGAGACACGGAGTTATTTCTGTGGCACGTGTCTCTGTGGTTTAACCTGTATGTGTTAAAATTACTTCCGAGGATATCCCATGGCTAAAAAAATTGATGGTGTGATCGAAGCGGTCCGTTATAAGAATGGACAAATTCTGATGGTGCGTGCTTATGAGCGGCGCGGGGCCACCTTTTCGGACCGGGTCTTATTAGACCGTAAAATTCTTTTGGAGCGTGTGAAAAAAGGTCAGCAATTTGTGACCGGTACCCGGGAAGAATTTTTAGCAAGCACATTCAAAACTGGTAGAATCATAATGCTTGTAAAGCAGGATGACCGTGAGTTGCTGGCTACATTTGAAAAAGCGACTCGCGATGAGCTGGAGGAAGTCCCAGCTTTCTAAGTGAAATTCCATGAAAATTATAGATAAGACCGTATTACAAGACGCCAACGGCAGTATTAGCTTGATTGCCCGTGTTCAGGGAACGCTGAAATATGGGTTTAGCTGGTATGGAGAGTTGGAAGCCCAGAAAGTAGTGATTGCACAATTAGATCGCTACCTTGAAAAAGGCTTTGTATTGATTCGCAATTTGACTTTGCCAAATAGTGAGATCGTAATTCCAATGATCCTAATCGGTACAGGTGGAATTTGGATTATTTATGCCACACCGCTGACTGGCTCTTTTGAAGCAAAGGGTGACCAATGGAATATTCTTGACAACGGTAAATCACAACCGGCTCCTATTAATTTACTTGGCCGCCTTGCGCAGTTAACCAAGGTCCTCCAAAAATATGTGGATTTCCAAAAGGTTAACTTAACTACCCCGGTAGAACCTGTATTAATACTAACAAACCCTGAATCTCATGTAGATTCCATGCGGCCTGTTGCCCGTATTGTTATGAGTGATGCGATTCAGCAATTTGCTGCTCAGGCACGACAGGCACGGCCAGTATGGCGTGTGGATTTTATTCACGACCTTGCTGACCGCTTGATTGATCCTCAGCCGCGCGAGGAGCTGAAACCTGTTACACCCCCGCCAGCGGAGCAGCCATCGCGTGGACAGGCTATCTTTAATTCTTCTGATTCAGCCCAGCCTTTTGAAAATAATGAGTTTGGTTTCGCCTTTGATGAAGGTGAAGATGCTACTCTTCCTCCTCAATCAGTCTCGCAAAATTTACGCGAGACAAATCCCGCCCGTCACTTGCCAGCGACCAAATCAGCACCTGCCAAGGGGAAAATTTTTGGCATGAGTTCCACGCAGGCGGTTTTGTTGGTTGGCATGTTCCTTTTTGAGTGCTGCATCGTTGCTGGATTTGGAATCTTTTTATACTTCAACCCTTAATTTGTCCACTCCCTTTTTGTCAATTGTTATACCAGCTCATAATGAAGAGAGCCGACTGTCTCGCACCTTGGAGAAAATTTTTGCGTTTCTCGATACCCAGTCCTATTTGGCTGAAGTGGTGGTGGTTGAGAATGGTAGTTCTGATCGTACCTTGGAACTTGCCAATGAATTCGCGGTTCGTCATCCAAGTTTAATTGTCATTCATGAAGAACAACGCGGCAAGGGAAATGCAGTCAGGCGCGGCATGTTGGAAGCTCACGGGCAATATCGTTTTATTTGCGATGCCGATCTTTCCATGCCGATCGAGGAAGTAAATAAATTTCTGCCTCCTGCTCTTAATAACTTCGACCTTGCCATTGGGTCGCGCGAAGCCCCCGGAGCAATACGATACGACGAGCCGCCGTATCGTCATTGGGGTGGACGTGCAATAAACCTGGTGATTCGATTATTGATTCTGCCTGGTCTGGAAGATACACAATGCGGATTTAAATGTTTCCGGGCTGAAGTAGCAGAAAATCTCTTTCGACAGCAAACCCTCACTGGGTGGTCATTTGATATTGAACTGCTTTATATTGCGCGCAAACAAAAACTGCGGATCATGGAAATTCCGATCCATTGGTATTTTGGCGCGGATAGTAAAGTGAATGCAATCCGCGATGCTTTGCGAATGATCAGCGACATTTTTCACATCCATATTAATTCACTTCGCGGCCGGTATGATTTCAAGCCCTGATCTGGCATATGAAAATGAGATTTGGCCTGCCTATCAATATATTGCAGGTTTGGATGAAGCAGGGCGTGGGGCATTAGCTGGCCCGGTTTGTGTTGGAACCGTGATTCTGCCATTTGACAGCCCGCACCTTACTCGAACCTTGGGCGGGGTGCATGATTCCAAACGGTTGACTCCCCATAAGCGTGAAAACCTTGTACCTTTGATCAAAGAAACTGTACTTAGCTGGGGGATCGGGTTTGCTTCAGCAAAGGAAATCGATGAATTGGGAATTGTCTCTGCAAACCGCCTTGCTGCATGTCGTGCAATTGAGGCACTTGCGTATTTCCCACAATACCTGTTGACAGATTTTCGCCTTGAACTCCCCGAACTGGATGTTCCCCAAACGGCTCTTGTAAAAGGCGACCAAAAATCCTTAAGCATTGCAGCCGCATCCATACTAGCTAAAACTGCACGTGATGCTTATATGCGTGAACTAGATACTCAATATCCTGAGTATGGTTTCTCGCGGCACAAAGGGTATGGAACATTATTTCATCGAAAGATGGTGTTCACTCTTGGTTTTTCTCCGATTCATCGAAAAACATTTAAAATAAAAGAGAGCAGATGTTAAAAACATCTGCTCTCTTTTATTTTTTATACTTTTACTTTTTTAACATGCCGCCTTTTAATTTACTTTCAGGTTTGCTTGAGCGCCAGGCATAGTAGCCTACCCCGCCGCCGCCTAGTAATAGAAAAGCGCCAAGAATACCGAGAAGCGGAGTTTTGGATCCAGTATTTTGATTACTTTGGCTTGGGTCAGCAACCACATCTTTTGATTGCACACCAAAAGGCACGAAGGCTTTGTCACCGGCATTTACATCAAGTGAATAATTTAATTTCGTTGTTGGGTTGTAATTATCAGGGATGCCCACTGTAATGTTATAACTGCCTTCAGGAATATCTGAGAAACACACGCCTTGATAGGCCGTAGGGTCGGCTGGGATAATGGTATCAAGTGCAGCAGAATACTCGCCATTATTTTCGGTTAGGCTAACCGCCCCGCCAGCCACCGCAGGTTCTGTTGGTTCGCGAAGAGCGTTGCCGTTGATATCGTTGAAAAGCAAAACACAAACTTCTGTTGTACCTGTGAGTGGTGTAGGTGTAATTGTTGGGGGGGAGAGTGTGGGGGATGGCCCAGCCGTTGGAGTACCTGCAATGGAGACAATACCCACTAGTAATTCCTGCCCCACAATGAGCGTACAATTCTCGTCCAATTTTGAATTCAGCTGGCGGAGTTGCTCTACAGTGATTGAGTTTAATGCAGCAACCCGAAAACAGTTATCACCAGCCAGGACCGTGTAGAGAATGCGGCCATCCAAACCCGGTGTGGCTGTGGGAAATTGTTGCTCACTCGGCGATGCATTTGCAGGCAGCCATATGCCAAACAGAATCAAGGTTGCCAAAATAAATAAAATGAAGAAACGTTTTGAATTCATCTTAGAAATTATATCAGGGTTTATAAATCCCCCATTTAGCGCTTATGTGGATATGCATTTCGGTATAAAATAAAGATATATCTGTTGACCTTTTCAACTTTGGAGCAGGCATGAATATCTTGATAAAAAACGGCACACTAATCACCGCTTCTGAAACTTTTCAGGCGGATATTTTGGTTGAAGACGAAAAAATCTCCCGAATCGGACTTAACCTTGAACTTGATTCTGCGCAACTGGTCGATGCCACGGGAAAGTTGATCATGCCAGGCGGCGTAGACCCGCATGTGCATTTGGATCTGCCCATGTTTGATACGGTCTCATCTGATGATCATTACACAGGTCATAAAGCTGCAGCCTTTGGTGGGACAACTACTGCCATGGACTTTGTTGTGCTGGAGAACGAGGGTTTTGATCATTCAGTGGATTTATGGATGAAGAAATCAGAAAAGGCTGCGATTGATTATTCTTTCCATATGAACCTCACACAGTTCAATGACAAGATTGCCAGGGAAATTCCTTCCTTGATGAAGATGGGGATTCAAACATTGAAAGTATTTACTGCCTACAATGGACGGTTGCGTTTGGATGACAGTAATATTTTCAAAGCGATGCAAATCGCAAAAGACAATGGCATGTTGGTGATGGCACACTGTGAAAATGGAGATGTCATTGATACTCTCGTCCAGCAGGCGCTGGCAGAAGGTCACACAGATCCGATCTGGCACGCGTGGACCAGACCCAGCTGGGGCGCAGTAGATGCCACTTTGCGAGTGGCAGGCATGGCCGCAGACGCAGATGCGTCGGTTTACATCGTCCACATGAATGTGGGCGGCGAAGTGGACATGCTCAAGTACGCGCGTGAACGCGGAGTCAAGGTGATGGGTGAAACCTGCCCGCAATATTTATTTTTCAGTGAAGATGCGTTGGAACGCGAGGATGGAGCGAAATGGATTTGTTCGCCGCCGATACGCAAGGAACAGGATAACCTTCGGCTGTGGCAGGGGTTACATGATGGGACGCTGCAAACCATCGGCACGGATCATTGTCCGTTTTTCTTCGATGGCACGCAGCCAATTATGTATGAAGGTAAAGAGGTTGCGATTGCAGGCAAGGAATTGGGAAAATATAACTTCACGAAGATCCCCAACGGCCTGCCAGGTATTCAAGACCGCATGCCCATCCTGTGGACGTATGGTGTGCAAACGGGACACATTACGCCGAATCAATTTGTGGCGTATACATCCACCAACCCTGCCAAGATATTTGGTTTATATCCACGCAAAGGTGCGCTTGTCCCTGGTGCAGATGCGGATATTGTGATTTGGGATCCAGAGAAGAGTTTTAAATACGGCGTGGCTCATTCACATCAACGCACCGATTACAATCTATATGAAGGCTGGGACGTGAAAGGCTACCCCGAAAAAGTTTTTCTGCGCGGCAAGCTGATCGTGGATGGAGAACAGTGGCTTGGTAAAAGCGGTGACGGTCAATTTTTGAAGAGAAGCCAAGGCGAAATTTTATAAATATAAGGAAAATATGATAACTAAAAAACCAATTATTCATTGTGATGCGCTCGTGGTTCACTGTATGGACTATCGCTTGCAGAAATTTATCCAACCGTGGATCACGGTCCGCTTTGGATATGACAATTTTGACATCATCTCCCTTGCCGGCGCAGTGCATGATTATGAAATGGTTTTAAAATATGTTTCGCTCGCGGTACAGATTCACACAATTGAAACCGTGTGCCTGATTAATCATGAGGATTGCCGCGCTTACGGACGCGATGGTACTTATAAACGTCACAAACACGACCTAATGGATTCTCAATTTAAGATCAAGGCTTTGTTCCCCAATTTGAAAGTGGAAACGTTCTTTCTGCATTTGGATGGTGCATTCGAATCGATTTCATAACGTAAAGCTTTTTTTTAGAATTCGCCGCTGCGCTATTTCATCCATTACCTGGGCGCGGATCTGCATCCACTCTTCTGCGGGGATGGCAAGAAAAGCCTCAACAGCTTTGGGGTCAAACTGCTTGTCGGATTCTTCTTCAATAACTTTACGTGCTTCTTCATAAGAACGTCCCTGACGATAAGGGCGGTCAGAGGTTAATGCGTCGAAGGTATCAGCAATCGCGAATAGACGTGCGCCAATCGAGATTTCTTCGCCACGCAACCCGAAAGGATAGCCCGTCCCATCCCATTTTTCCTGATGACAAATCACGATCTGGATTTCTTCCCGCAGATAAGGAATATCTGCCAGCATGTTATACCCCGCCTGCGGATGCAAATTAATAATTTTACGTTCTTCATCGTTTAGCGAACCAGGTTTATGTAATACTGCATCGGGTACGCCGATTTTGCCAATATCGTGAATGAGCGCCCCGCGACGGACACTCTTGATGCGTTCTTTATCCAACCCGATTTGCTCTGCGAGGCGGGCAGTGTATTCGACCACACGGCGCGAATGTCCTTCCGTTTCACGGTCCCGTAAGTCCAGCGCGGCAGAGAGTGCATCCAGAGTTAGATCATAACTATTTTGCAGGTCCGCTACGAGCTGGGCATTGTTGACAGCCAGCGCAGCACTATCTGCAATGGAGCGAAACAGGTCGAGGTCATCCTGATCGAAGAGTTCCCCGCCGCGTTTGTTAACAGCCTGGATCGCGCCAATGGATTTATCTTCCAGCACCAATGGCACCGTCATCAAAGAACGTGTGATAAATCCAGTTTTTTCATCTGCTGAGCGGGCGCGGCGCGGATCGTTCTGTGCATCTTTGATGATGATCGATTTTTTGCCTGAGATGCTTGTGCCGACAATGCTTGGCGCATCCAGCGGCATGGCAAACCCTTTCAGCACCTCTGATTCGGGTCCAGTGGCAAAACGGCACTTGACAACACCTGCTTCTTCATCCACCAGCCAAATGGACTGCGCTTCGGCGTTTATGGCTTTATTTACTTCTGCAAAAATACGAGGGATGAGTTCATCGATTTCAATGGTTTGATGCAAGTGACGGCTGATCTGGTCAAGCAGCTTTTGGCGCTTGCTGATTTTGTTTTGCCGCTCAAAGAGCTGGGTGTTCTGAATGGCGAGAGCGATCTGTGCTGAAAATATCTGGACAAGGTCACGATCTTCCTTGGTAAATACTAATTCGCCGATCTTGTTGCTGGTTACGGCGGCACCTAGTAATTCGTCGCGTGCGATAAGAGGTGTAATAATTACTTTCTCAGTATCCATGCTGAAAAAATCATGGTGAACCTTGGCATCCATCCATTTGGAGTGAGTTAGGCTGCCAGTATTAACCTTCCTAACTGGGGTGTTTCGATTGGCAGCCACAAATTTTTTGGCGTGCATAAAATTTCCGATCATTTTTCCCGCCTGGGTTCCAACAGCATGGGTGCACTCAAGCTCGGTTCCTGATTCGTTAAGCAGCCAAATGGAAACGCTTTCGCAGTTCACGCTGGTTTGTACCTGCTTGAGAACAGAAAATATGACCAGGTCCAACTCAAGCATGGACCGATACGGCTGGCTTAATTTCTGCAGTAGGGGCTGGGGTATGTGCGGGGCTGATAAATTATCCATGGTCATTTCATTCATAAGGTTTGGTTGTATTTCACAGTATACTGCTTTTGAAATCGGGTCTGTATCTTGGAGTTTGAATAATAATCCCGAAAGGATTATTATTTATTACAACCC
The DNA here is from genome assembly GCA_043788255.1 of Anaerolineales bacterium. GTDB lineage: Bacteria > Chloroflexota > Anaerolineae > Anaerolineales > Villigracilaceae > Villigracilis. Next base: position 17,073 of record JAYVUA010000010.1, read on the forward strand.
ATAACACTCCTTTGGGGTTCGCGAAAACCCTCATTTTGCTCTGTGGAGGCCAGTCCCTCGATAGAGTTGGACACGCACTTTCTCAAATTGAACACACTCTAAAATACTACACGATTGGAAATAATGAAAATTACATTTATTAAATGGTTTATGGCAATTAACGCTTTCCTCATCCACTTCACCCGCGGATGGATTGGCACGCAACTCGGCACCCAAACCATCTTGCTCCTAAACACAATTGGACGAAGATCGGGTCAGCCGCGCAGTACTCCGATTGCGTATTTCTTCCACGCAGGAAAGTATCTCGTTGTTGAATCCAACTGGGGCAAGGATCTTCACGCGGATTGGTATTTCAATTTGCAAAAATACCCGCAAGCCAGCATTGAGGTGAAAGGTCAGATTATCAAGGTCAATGCAAGGTTTGCTGAAGGTGAGGAGTATGCCCGTCTATGGGACTATGTTACAAAGAAGCATTCTCCCTATTTGGAATATCAGAAAATG
>JAYVUA010000011.1:0-19402 GCA_043788255.1 Anaerolineales bacterium
TTTTCCGAAATGTTCCTCGATTGCTTCTAATGGTTTCTTGGGCATGCCTTCCTCCGTCTGTTTCCCATTTTTACCCCACTTTAGATGCAATCGCCCTGAGATATACGCTGATATGCCTGTTAAAGTTGTGTAAATAAACTCGGATGCTGGTTGTATAATAAGAATATTAAATAAACATTTTGGAGTCAACGTGAAATTTCAAAAAATATGTGTAATTGGTTTGGGTTATATCGGCCTTCCTACAGCATCCACTTTTGCCGCTTATGGAGTTAAAGTTATCGGTGTGGATATTAACCAACAAATTATCGACACCCTGAGCAAGGGTGAAATCCATATTCATGAGCCAGGCCTACTCGAAGAAGTAAAAAAAGCCATTCAATCTGGCAACTTCAAAGCAGCATCCAAACCAGAAGAAGCAGATGCGTTTATCATCGCCGTCCCAACTCCTTTTCAACACGGCAAGTTTGGCGAATACAACGGTGTAACTTATAAACTCGCAGACATGGGTGCCGTGATTTCTGCCGCTGAGTCGATTGTGCCATTTTTGAGGAAAGGAAATCTGGTTGTGCTTGAATCGACTTCCCCGCCACGTACCACCGTCGATTTGATAATCCCCATTCTCGCTCGCTCCGGACTGGAAGCTGGGCGCGACTTCCATTTGGCTTATTCACCCGAACGCGTTTTGCCCGGACAAATTATGCGTGAACTCATCGAAAATGCACGCGTCATTGGCGGGATAACTCCCAAATCTGCCCAAGCTGGGCATGATCTGTACGCTACATTCGTAACTGGACAAATCGTCCAAACTGACGCCACCACCGCTGAAATGGTCAAATTGATGGAAAACACACACCGCGATGTAAACATTGCGATCGCAAATGAATTCTCGCGCCTCGCTGATAAATTCGGTGTGGATGTATGGGAAGCGATATCCCTCGCCAACCTGCATCCGCGCATAAAAATCCTGAGCCCTGGACCCGGCGTGGGTGGACATTGCATCAGCGTTGACCCGTGGTTCTTTGTCGAAGCGGCTCCAGAACTAACACCATTAATCTATCACTCCCGACAAGTAAACGACGCACAACCGCAGTTTGTTGTTGATATTGTGAAACGCGCGCTCGATTCACTGAATGGGAAAAAAATTGCGGCGCTCGGCCTTGCATACAAACCTGATGTAGACGACCTGCGCGAAAGCCCTGCAAATGAAGTGGTACATTTGCTCCAACACGAGGGAGCCCAAGTAAAGGCATGGGAACCATTCAAACCCGATGCAAATATGGCTGGCATTACCATGTCCCCCACTCTTGAAGATTCAATTCAGGACGCCGACGCGCTGTTACTCCTGGTTAAACATACCGAATTCACCAAGTTCGATCCGAATGAGATTAAAAAAATAACAAAGGCGCGTATTGTGATTGACACCGTCAGCGGCTGGGATAAAGAAACATGGAAAAACAGCGGCTTTCAATTTTTCCGCATCGGTGATGGTAAATCAAAATCGTAAATTAGAAACCATAAATTGAAAATTCTCTCCGTATTCGGAACCCGCCCAGAAGCCGTGAAGATGGCGCCTATTGTGAAGCTGCTTGCTCAAACCGCAGGCGTGGAGTCACGTGTGTGCGTGACAGCCCAGCACCGTCAAATGCTTGACCAGGTATTGACCTTATTCCAAATCAAACCTGATTATGACCTAGACTTAATGCGTGACGATCAATCGCTTGCGCAGCTCAGCGCGAACATCTTCACATACCTCGACCCGGTGCTGGCAGATTACAAACCTGACTGGGTTCTCGCTGTTGGGGACACTACAACCGTTGTCACCACTTCCCTGCTTGCCTTTTACCGAAAGATTAAATTTGGTCATGTTGAAGCAGGCCTAAGAACTCATGATAAATGGCATCCTTTTCCTGAAGAAATCAACCGCCGCCTTGCAACCGTAACTGCCGATTTACATTTTGCGCCCACGGATTGGTCAAGACAAAATTTGTTACGCGAAGGTGTTAAAGAGCAGGGTATCAAGGTGACTGGGAATACTGTAATTGACGCACTGCAATTTGTATCCAAGCAACCCGAGCCTGATGAAATAAAAGAGCTGTTAGTCAAATTAGGTGTAGATCATGAAAAAGAAGAAACCTCGCACAGACTAATCCTTGTCACAGCACATCGAAGAGAAAATTTTGGAGCACCAATAAAGAATATTTGCCATGCCCTCATTGAGCTGGCAGCACGCGGCGACGTGGAAATCGTTTACCCTGTGCATTTAAATCCGAATGTGCAGGAGCCAGTAAACAGATTATTGAATAACATCGAACACATCACACTACTCCCGCCATTGGATTATTTGCCGCTTGTCCACTTAATGAAACATGCATTCCTCATCCTGACAGACTCTGGCGGTATTCAGGAAGAAGCCCCTGCATTCGGTATCCCCACCCTCGTTTTGAGGGATGTTACAGAACGCCCGGAGGGAGTAGATGCGGGAACGCTTAAGCTTGTTGGGACAGAAACAAACCAAATAACGAAAGAAGCGAATCTTCTTTTGGATGACGCAGCTTCTTATTCAAAAATGTCAGGAGCAAGCAATCCATATGGTGATGGTCATGCGGCAGAAAGGATTGTTGCATTCTTGAAAGAAAACAGTTTGTAATGTCGCATAAAAAAATTCTGAGTATAATGAGTTTAGTACTTACCATGGCAAGACGATATTTTGCACTTTTTGTAACAATCTGTTTACTCAGCACCAGTTGGGCTTCTGCCCACGCGCAGACACAGGACAATAAATATTTCAGTGAAACTGGGCACAACGTAAAAGGGGAATTTCTAAAGTTTTACAACACTAACTCAAACGCACTTATTTTATATGGCTACCCGATCACAGAAGAATTTACCAGCATAGATGGAAAGACTGTTCAATACTTTCAACGTGCGCGTTTCGAGCTCCACGCAGATTTGCCAGAAGGTCAACGTGTACAGCTCACATCCCTTGGCCGTGAAACCTATATTTCAACAGGAAACCTTAACGTAAACAATTCTTTTGCGTGCCGATCCTATGCAGAAACAGGCTACTCAGTATGTTTTTCTTTTCTTGAGTTCTTCGATCAATACGGCGGCGCGGCACAATTCGGTTATCCGATCTCTGGCTTCGAGTATCACGAAAATAAACTTGTTCAATATTTTGAAAAGGCACGCCTCGAATGGCAGCCTTGGAAACTTGAAGGCCAGCGTGTTGTAAATACAGACCTTGGTCGTATTTATTTCGATAAACTTGGCGAGGATCCGGGCCTCATTCCACCTGTAAAACCGCTGGATAACACCACATCTTCTGTGATCAAATTAAATGTGCGGGCTTTCATGTGGAAAGCGGTGACCCTTGCCACCGACAAACAATTGATCTTTGTGATCGTTCAAGACCAAAACCTGCTCCCCGTTACTAATGCAAATTGTATGACTAATATCCGCTGGCCTGATGGGCACAATGAATCGATTGCGCTTGCAACCAACTCAAATGGAGTGGGCACAATCCCACTAACATTCAACACTCAACCGCACGGCAGTTTGATCTATGCAGACGTGTCTTGTGTTTACAACGGTCTAAGCGGGAATACGACAACCTCTTTCAGAATTTGGTACTAAAAATCCTCTCATAACGAGAGGATTTTTTATATGAGTGAGCTCATCTCAAAAACAGGGCCGTCTTTACAAATCATTTTCCAATTGCGTCGCAGCATTACTGCACAGACCCCACATTCAGCAAGCGCTCCGCAAGGCATCGGCGCGCGGACTAAAACCTGCGCTTCACGCGGACCCTTCGACGCGCTCAGGACACCGCCCTTCGCCTGTTCCACTTTCCCAAAATTTTCTTTCAGGTGAGTCAGGTTTTCACGTGCCACGTCGAAGGCGGCATAATCGGCCCATCGGTAAATTTCAAACATGGCCTGTAACGGCTGGATTTCCACTGCCTCAGGCATATCATCCATTACAGAATTACAAACCAAAACCACTTCTGCATCCTGTTTAAGCGCGAGGGATATTAATCCGCGCAGACGAGCTGGCGAGTCATCAAAAACGATCAGCGCTACTTTGCGTGCAAAAGATGGGATCGAGAATCCGTGTCCAAGCGGGCCGCGCAAATCGAGAGTTGTACCTGGCTGCCATGGCGAATTCAAAAGAGGCGCGGAACGAAATCCATTCGGTGCTGAGTCGCTGAAGAAAACTGGAACAGCTAGCGGTGAATCTGATCCGCTGGCATGGGCGAGGAGATATTGCCCGGAGGTGGGAATCAATTCGGGAGGACAATTGATACAAACGCTGGAGTCCAAATAAATTTCGAATAATTGCCCTTGTCCATTTTTCATAGGAGAAATGTTAACACGCAATGATGGCATGGGCAAGAGAGTTATAATTCATTGAAAATTATGTTTCGGAGGAAACTATGAATATTTCGGCTTTACTTCAAGGACTTGCATCTTTTGCGTGGATCGGGTTCATCGGTGTGCTCGTAATGATTTTCGTGCGTGCCAGCCGCAACCAGCCCGCAAAAGGATTAACCTCACTCGTAGTGGTTCTGCTTGTCGTGGCGCTGCTATTAACCACTGTTGGCGCGGGATTGGTATTCCTGCAAGCCAATGAATATGGTGTGGTGATTTCGGCTTTTGCTCCAAAGGGTTATCGCGATGTGGCATTAACCCCGGGCCTGCATTGGATCATTCCATTTGTGGAGAGCGTACAAAAATATTCCATTGCGCGGCAAACCTACACCATGTCTTCCACAAACAGTGAAGGTGCGGTGCAGGGTGACGACTCTATTCAAGCCCGCACAAAAGACGGGCAGCAAATTTTTATTGACGCATCTGTCATTTATGCAGTGGATCCAACACAATTAATCCAACTCCATACCATCTGGCAAAATCGCTATGAAGAAAACGTGGTGCGGCCTGTAGCTCGCGCGGCCATCCGTAATGCAGTTTCACAGTTTGGCGTGGAAGAACTGGTCAGCACAAAACGCGGCGAGTTGGAAACTGCGATTCGCGAAGAGATCAAGGCAAAATTACAAGACAATAACATCATCATGTCTGATTTCCTGCTGCGTAACATTCGCTTTAGCGATGAGTATGCCGCAGCTGTTGAACAAAAACAGGTTGCTGAACAGCAGGCACAGCAAGCCAAGTTCGTTGTAGAGTCAAAGAAGCAGGAAGCAGAGCAGGCGCGTCAGACCGCGCAAGGTCAGGCTGATGCGGCAGTAATCGCATCCAAAGGCGCAGCCGAAGCACGTTTGATTCAGGCCAAAGCTGAGGCCGAAGCCAATCAACTGCTTTCACAATCACTTACACCTACCTTGCTGCAATATCAATATATCTTGAAACTTGCTCCCGGTGTACAGACTATCTTCGTGCCAAGCGGAAACCAATTCATTTTGCCGCTGCCAAATACAACCACACCGTAATAAATTTTGGCATGTCGCTGGAGCAAGCTCCAGCGACATGCCATGAAAGTGCGGCCAGCAAGCTGGCCGACTCCATGAGATTCCATAAGGTAAAATAATGACCAGCAACCATTAAAAGTTGCTGGTCATTTTATTAAGGAGACAAATGCCGATTCCCCAAACTGGACGCGAAGTTCGCCTGACCACGCTATCGGCGTGTGCGGGTTGAGCATCCAAACTTAGCGCCGAAGCGTTGACGCAGGTTCTGCGTCCCATCAAAGATATTTTTGATCCCGCCTCGTATCCGGACCTGTTGGTTGGTCTTGCGACACCGGATGACGCGGCCGTTTGGCGTTTAAGTGAAGACAAAGCGATAGTAGTCACCACTGATTTCTTCACCCCTGTTGTAGATACAGCTTATGAGTACGGAGCCATTGCTGCGGCAAACAGTCTATCCGATGTATACGCAATGGGCGGACTCCCCTTTCTTGCATTAAACATTGCGGCCTTGCCTGATAATTTGCCTGCTAAAATATCAAGTGAGATCATGCGCGGCGGTGCAGAGAAAGCGCGTGAGGCTGGCGTGGTCATTGCGGGCGGGCATACTGTCAAAGACAAAGAACCAAAATACGGTTTAGTCGTGATCGGTTTCGTTGATCCGCGCAAGATGATCAGCAAAAGTGGATTAAAGGTTAGCGATACTTTGGTACTCACAAAACCCCTGGGTGGCGGCGTGACTACTACTGCGCTCAAACAAGAGAAAGCCTTTGAACAAGATGTTGTAGAAGCCATTCAATGGATGTCGCGCTTGAATAAAACAGCGGGACAATTGGCAGTGGAATTTAATGTCTCTGGTGGAACAGATATTACAGGATTTGGGTTCCTTGGTCACGGCACGGAAATGGCAGAGGCCTCAGGGGTTTCCTTACATATTCAATATTCAAAAATTCCCTTCTTAAGCGGCGCGCGCGGATATGCTGAAAAAGGGTTCTTCCCCGGTGGTGCATTCGATAACAAAAGTCATTATGAAAAGAATGTACAGTTTAACGAAAAAATTAATGAACCTGAACAAATGTTATTATTTGACCCGCAAACCAGCGGCGGTTTGCTACTCGGCATTCCACAAGACAAACTTGGAACTTTTGAACAGCGAGCAAAAGAATTAAACCAGCCGATTTGGGTGATTGGCGAAGTCTGCCCGGGGCAGGGAATCGTTGTGCATCCATAATGATCCACATGGGTGTGGTAGAGTTAGCGCTTACTTGCGGATTGCTGCTACTCGTTATTTTTATTCCACTAATCCTCTCCAGGTTTTATGCCCATCTGAATAAGCGGCTGAATGATATTGAAAAGAAGATCAATAAAAAGAAAACACCATAAATTATATAAGAAAAAGAGAAAAGTTTACAAAAATCATGTCTGAAATTCCCATAGAAACTAATTTTAGCGGCGGTCTGATCGTCATAGCCATTTTGCTCTTGTTAAACGGCGTACTCGCCATGGCAGAAACCGCTCTGCTCTCTGTACGAAAAACTCGTCTTCAAAACCAGCACAACAAAGGGGATGTGCGCGCGGGTATAGTACTTAAACTCACTGAGAATCCAAATCAGTTCCTCTCGGTAGTCCAAATCGGCATCACCTCCATTGACCTGCTCATCGGTGCATTAACAGCTGCAACTTTGGGCGCCTGGATCAACTTGGAGCTTGATAAATTTCCTGTCCTCTCAAAATATAGCGAGATTATCAGTATTTTAATTGGCGTCTTACCGGTTACTTATCTTTCACTTGTTTTGGGAGAACTTGTCCCCAAACGATTGGCTTTACGCGATCCTGAAGGAGTTTCCTCGATGGTCGCAAGGCCAATGTTATTCTTTTCGAAATTATTTTCCCCAATTGTAAAACTTCTGAGCTTTTCCACAGAAGGAATTTTGAAATTATTGGGTGTAAAAGAAAGCCTGGAACCGCCTGTAACTGAAGAGGAAATTCATCTTCTCATTGATCAGGGAACCCAAGCCGGGGTCTTTCAGGAATCTGAGCAGGATATGGTTGAAGGGATTTTCAGCCTTGGTGATTCGCGTGTGTATTCGCTCATGACTCCGCGCACAGAACTGGTCTGGTTGGATATCTCAGATACCATTGAAGAGATTAGGGGAAAAATTGCCGATTGCCCATACTCACGCTTTCCTGTCAGACAGGATACGCTTGAAACGATTCTCGGCATCGTTAAATCACGTGACCTGTTGGTTGAAAGCCTGTCAGGCAAAGAGATCGACTTAAAATCCCTGCTCAAACCAGCTCATTTTATTCCTGAAACCATGTTCGCTTCCCGCGCCCTGGAACTCTTTAAAGAAAAGAATACCGAGCTTTTACTGGTTGTGGATGAGTTCGGAGGCCTGCAAGGACTGCTCACGATCAACGATATTTTGGAAGAAATCGTCGGCGCAATGGAATTTGAAGAACCTCAAGCTACCCAGCGACAGGATGGTTCATGGTTGTTGGACGGAATGTTGGAAGTGGATGAATTCAAAGAACTTTTTGATTTTAAAGCGCTCCCTCACGAAGATGAATATGAAACATTAAGCGGCTTCGTGATGACTTCATTGGGACGTGTGCCTCAAGCTGCTGAGAACTTCGAATGGAACGGCTACCGTTTTGAAGTAATGGATATGGATGGCCGCCGCGTGGACAAAGTGTTGGTGACAACCCTGCTCAAACCAACCTCCGCATAAATAAAGGAAATTCCATGACTGCATATGTGATCGTAGATATTGAAGTAACTGACTCCGAAGGTTATAAGGAATATGCCAGATTGGCACCCGAAGCAGTGAAACTTTATGGCGGAAAATACATCGCCCGTGGCGGACAAAATGAAACTTTGGAAGGCAACTGGCAGGCCAAACGTCTTGTCATTCTGGAATTCCCATCGTCTGAGCAAGCCAAAAGCTGGCTGAATTCATCTGAATATGCGCCAGCGCGCGCATTACGCCATCAATACGCCAAATCGAACATGGTCGTGGTCGAAGGCGTGTAATCGTAAAATGGTATAATTTTTCTACATATGAGTCCTGAATCTACTTCCAGTAAAACAAAAATCTGCCCAACCTGCGGTACGCGGCTGAGTGAAAACGCAACGCGCTGTCTCGTTTGCGGTACAGAGTTCAACGCACGGCCAGAAGCGAAGGCTGCAAAAAAGATCGAAAAATCAGTGCAAGCCAGCCGCATGCCTGTAATCTCACTAAGCCTTCCTGCTGCTGTAGGGATTTTAGCAGTGGTGATTATCGCAGCTGCAGCAATCGTATATTTCTCTACAATTGCAAATGCTCCCGTAGGAGCGTTTGATCCTGTGGAAACGCCCACCCCAACGCTCACCCCAACGGCCAGTCTGGAGCCTACAAATACATTGCCGGCCACAGATGTTCCAAGCCCCACCCCGATTCCGCCTCACGATTACACGGTTTCTTCCAGCGATGGCTCCTGCTCACAACTTGCGTATAATTTTGGCATCTCTGTTCAGAGCATTATTATTGCCAATAACCTGCCATCCTCATGCCCTATCAGCGTTGGGCAGGTACTAAAAATTCCATTTCCTACACCCACCATTCCGGCCGCCGCAACCAACACACCCGAACCCGTTGACGCAACCAAGCAAGCCTGCTTAACCCAGCCGATTACTGTGCAGGATGGAGATACCCTTTCCACGATTGCCGCAAATTACGCTGTTCCTGCAGATGCGATCAAAGCATTCAATGGAAAGACAACCGACAACGTATTCATAGGAGAAAATTTGTTGGTGCCGCTCTGTATGCGTGCCGCAACTCCCGGGCCTACTCCCACTGCGACAATCCCGCCTCCCTACCCCGCCCCGAACCTGCTTCTGCCTGCGGACGGAGCAGCCTTCACCCTGGCAAATGACGTGGTCACATTGCAATGGGCATCTGTCGGTACATTGCGGGATACAGAAGCTTATCAAATTACAGTGGAAGATGTCACTGCTGACCAACCTCACCGTTTAACAGATTATGTGACTGACACGAAATTTATCATCCCCACTGCATACCGTCCAAAGGATAATGTGGCGCATGTTCTTCGCTGGTGGATTTCCCCCGTTCGCCAATCTGGCACCGATGACCAAGGCCAGCCTATTTGGACAGCCTCAGGCACTGTCAGTGAAAAACGAGTCTTCACATGGGTTGGAGTAGCTGTCGAAGGCACGCCCAACCCATAGGTCAGAAAGAAACGTTTTAGTTAACTGAATCAACTCCCAGCCAAAGAAAATGACTGGGAGTTTTTATTTATCCATCGACAAATTATTGAAGATGTAACATTTCATTTATACTAGGCGTCTCAACAACAAATCAATTTACGATGGGATAAAAAATGGATATTCGCTCATACAATCGTGAAGCATGGGATCGTCAGGTGCAATCGGGCACTAACCCGTGGACAGTACCTGTGTCTCCAGAATTAATTGCGCGTGCCCGAATGGGAGATTGGTCTATTGTGTTGACCGAGAATAAGCCTGTGCCAAAGGAATGGTTTCCTCCATTACAAGGACTCAAAGTCCTCGGGCTGGCTTGCGGCGGCGGACAGCAAGGGCCAATTCTGGCGGCGGCTGGAGCAGATGTGACTATCTTCGACAACTCTCCTGCTCAATTAGGTCGTGACCGCGAAGTGGCCGAACGTGAAGGCCTGAACATCCGCACAGTAGAAGGTGACATGCGTGACCTTTCTGTATTCGAAGATGAAAGTTTTGATTTTATTTTTCACCCTGTCTCCAATTTATTTATTCATGAGATACGCCCAGTCTGGAAGGAAGCTTATCGTGTGTTACGTCACGGCGGAACAATGCTGGCAGGTTTTATGAATCCACTTTTCTATTTGTTCGATTGGGAGGATATGGAAAAAGGAATTCTAAATGTGAAAAACAAAATTCCATTTTCAGATATTGAAACCTATGGCCTCGAACGCCTGAAAGCAGAAAACCGTCCTGCTGAGTTTGGCCATTCGCTCAGCGACCAGCTTGCAGGTCAGATGGATGCGGGCTTTGCAATCGTCGGCATGTATGAAGATCATCACAATAACGTAAAAATCAGCGAATATATCGAAACGTATATGGCAACTCGCGCAATAAAAATATAGGAGGCATAGATGAAAATATTGATCGCCGCAGATATGGAAGGTATTACAGGTGTGGTTCATTGGGATCAGGTAGATCCCGCTCATTCTGAATATCCACGCTTTCGTAAACTAATGACCGAAGATGTAAACGCTGCCATCCGCGGTGCTTTTGCAGGCGGCGCGACATCTGTCGTAGCTACAGATGGGCATATTGATGGAAGAAATATTTTGATCGAAGAATTGGATTCGCGGGCAACGTTGAATTCTGGTTCGCCTGCGCCGTTGTCCATGGTCAACGGTGTGGACCAGGATGTGGACGGGGTGATGTTCGTTGGTTATCACGGACGGATGGGCGCGGTCAACGCGATCCTCGATCACACCTGGTCTGATGAACGCGTATCGGGACTATGGATCAACGATCGTGCCTTTGGCGAGTCGGCGTTGAACGGCGCTGTCTGCGGTCATTTCGATGTGCCGATCATCATGGCATCTGGCGACCAATCCCTGTGCGCAGAAGTGCGTGAGTTTTTCGGAAACGAAATCGAAACTGCACAGGTGAAAAAAGCCGTGAGCCGCATGGTCGCAGAATGTCTATCGCCTGCAGAGACAGGCAAGCTCATTGAAGAAGTAGCCAAGCGCGCAGTGATCAACCTCAAAAGAAAAAAAGTGCCAAAACCATTCAAAGTGGGCAAGCCGATTAAAATGTCACTGGAGTTTACACAGTCAGACATGGCCGACCGCGCCGCACTAATGCCTGGCACACAGCGGACAGTGGACCGCCGCGTGGAATATACAGCCGAAGATATGGTCACGATCTACCAAGCTTTCCGCACCATGCTTGCTCTGGCAAAATAGTTGCTCTGATCTGCTACACAAAACTAAAAAATATAGGAGAAAACATGAATTCAATCATTAGGACCATTCTAAAAATCGTATCACTACTTGTTATCATCCCTGGCATCATTTTCATCTTGCAAGGCGTAAATATTTTGCCAGGCAGTTACATGACTGGCGACCCGCAATGGGCAATCAACGGCACTATTATGGTGCTGATCGGCGCAGCGTTGTTTTGGTTCGCGAATCGAAAATAGCAGCCAACTTAATACATGATTGGAGAATAATATGACCGACTCAAAAACTAAACTTGAACGCAAGGCAAAAAAACTGATCAAAGACGAATACGTTATCTGGTTAACCACCGTTGACTCAGACCATACGCCTCAGCCCAGACCTGTCTGGTTCATATGGGATGGTGACGCCTTCCTGATCTTCAGCGTAACCAAATCGCATAAGATTCAGCACATTAAACAAAACGACAGCGTCTCCTTGCATTTCAACACAGACGAGACTGGCGATAAAAATGTAATCGTTTATGTAGGAAAAGCGGCCTTCGATACGAACTCTGCTCCAGCCAATAAAGTCCCAGCTTATTTGAAAAAATATCGCAAGGGAATTAAAGGACTAGGCATGACGCCTGAGCAATTCAGCAATGATTATTCGGTTGCCCTCCGCATTAAACCCACCTCACTGCGCGGTTGGTAACCAGAAGCAATGACTGAAAGTATCCAGCTCGATGATCGCGTAAAAATTTATTTGGATTCAAAGTTCGGGATGAACGAAGGTTGGTTTCCAGGCACAGTCGTCCGCATTGACCCATATTCCGAGCACCGCAGTTTTTATTGGGTGCAACTAGATGAGGAAGCACAGGCAGTTCTCAATATCAAGCAGCTTTCAGTTTTCAACTTAAAAAACATACAAAAACTTTAGTGGAGTGAACCCATGAAATATCTTCTTTATGTCTTCTATTTTGAAAGTGTACTTTCGCTATTTAGCGCCGTACAAGCGCTCTTTATCCCCAGCATATTCTTGGCGCAATTCACTTCAGAACCAGCACCTGTCCTTGCCGTTGAAATGACCCGCTGGTATGGCGTTGTGCTTTTTGTGCTTGTATATCTTCTACTCAAGGGCTTATCTATGCGCGGTCCCGCACTAAAGCTCGCCCTGCAAGCCATGCTCTTTGGCGATGCCCTTCAAATCGGCGCAACCTTTGTCACAGCCAAGGCCTTTGGTGGATGGTCATTCACGCTCATCATGTCTGTTGTTCTATCTGCAATTTATTTAATTCTACGCGGTGTCTGTTTATGGAAACCAGTTGCAACAGGAATTGATCAAGCATGACGAAAGCCCTATCGCTTCACCACTTGACGCAGTTCCCCGCTTCTTCCTCACCTGCATCTGATGCTGTTTACCCAACCATTCTCGCCCTTCATGGACGCGGCAGCAACGAAAGGGATTTGATCGGACTCGCCGATTATTTACCAAAAAATTTCCTGTGGATCAGCCCACGCGGCACATTTAACCTCGGCCCTGATTCCTACGAATGGTTTCAGATCACACAAATCGGCAAACCTGACCCCGCACGTCTGGCAAATGCGCTTGATACCATAGACAAATTCATCAATGAGATTACAGAAAATTATCCTGTAGACAAAAGCAAACTCTACCTGCTCGGCTTCAGTCAGGGCAGTATCGTCTCGATGTCTTATGCATTGACCAAACCCGAGCGTATAGCAGGCGTCATCGCACAATCGGGGTATATCCCACATGAATCAGGTTTACAAATTGATGAGGCAGGAATCAAAGGCAAGCCTTTCATCCTCACTCACGGCGTTCAAGACCCCATGCTCCCCGTGGATTGGGCCCGCCGCAGCCGCGACACATTGCAGAAACTTGAAGCTGACATCGAGTACCATGAATTCAATATGGGGCACAACGTCTCAGCAGAATCACTGGCCGTAATTAACACCTGGCTGGAAAATCAATTGAAATAATAAAAGTCCTCGCAATACATGAGGACTTTTGATAATACGATACAATCAAGTTATGACTTCAGCCTCTGTGATTTCCCTACTTGAAAAAGCCATCGCTTCACGCGCACCGCTCATTGACTCTAAACACGAATCAGCATTTCGCCTCTTCAACGGCTTCACCGAAGGCTGTCCCGATCTCGTCATTGATGTGTACGCTGCAACAGTTGTCATTCATAACTACGCCGATAACCCAGAGCAAGGTGCGCTGCTTGTACAGGAAGCCCAGCAGATACTCGCTGCATCCCTGCCCTGGCTGCGCGCAGGGATTATCAAAACCCGCAATGGGGCTACACAAGAAGAAAAACGCGGATTGCTTTTGTTCGGCACGGAAATTGATCGCAAAATTAAAGAACACGATGTCTGGTACTCGATTAATCTCACTTTAAATCGTGATGCAAGTTTATATCTCGACACACGTAACCTGCGTAAATGGCTTATTGATAATCTAAAAGATAAATCTGTGATGAATACATTCGCTTACACTGGCAGCTTCGGAGTTGCCGCGCTGAAAGGCGGTGCAAGCCATGTTGTTCAAATAGACTTAAATCGCGAGTTCCTCAATATCGCCAAGGAATCCTACTCACTTAACAGCATTCCCATTAAAAAAGGCGCGTTCATCCCCAGAGATTTTTTCGAACAGATCGGCAATATGAAGCGCACAAATACCTTCTTTGATTGTGTCATCATTGACCCACCCTTCTTCTCGACTACCTCCAAAGGTAAAGTGGATCAGGAAAAGGAAAGCGCGCGGCTGATCAACAAAGTCCGCCCGTTGATCAATGACGGCGGATATTTGATCGCCATCAACAATGCACTTTTTGTCAGCGGGCAGGAATATATGCAGACACTGGAAACTTTATGCAAAGATGGATACTTGAAGATCGAGGAACTTATCCCCGTCCCTGAAGATTTCACTGGCTATCCTGAAACACGATCAGGAAACCCTGTTACTGATCCAAGCCCATTCAATCATTCTACAAAGATCGCAATTTTAGCTGTAAAGAAAAAGTAGGTCACGCTTCAAGCATGACCTACAGGAATTTTCGAAGAAAAAATATCACGGCCTCCACGAAGGCGCATACCAATCGTAATCAGTGGATAGACCTGGGGCCTGCAGGATCTTTTGGTCCAATGTAGCCAGGTTGATTAGGAACAAATGTCCGCCTGTTGGTGAGGTGGTTTCCTCCACAAGCAGATATCTTCCATTCGGCGAAAAGACCAAACGTCCCACAGTTACACCTTTATAGACCAAAGATAAATTGCTTCCGTCGCGGCTTACAACATATACTTCCGCGCTGGGTTCTCCATTGGCAAAATTCTTGTAATAATTAAAAGCGATAAGTTTACTATTCGGCGACCAAACCATGGGGTACAAACTTCCGCCTGAAAAATTAGCCAGTGTCACAGCATTGGCGCCATCAGGCTCCATCACTTTCAACAAATGATTTTCTGTGTTGTAATCATACTCATCATAAGCCAGCAAACTAATGTCGGGGGATGCGACAAAGGGAGCCTTGGTCAATAAAGTTTCAAACATCGGGCGTGCCTGACCATTCGCAGCACGCACCAGATAGATATTGCCTTCCTTGCCAGGCAAAGCTGAACGCATGATCACATTCTCTGTATACCAACCATCCATAATGTAAGGCCGCCCATCAGCAGGCAGGTCCTTTGAAATACTTTTCAACTCCGTCCCATTTGGGCGGACTACGTAAACATCCTCCCCACCCAACCCATCCTGTGTACGAAAAGCAATCCATGACCCATCTGGCGACCAAAATGGAGGGTCTATATACGGGAACTCCACGAGCGAAGTCCATGTTTTTGCAGATGGACCGAACAACCACAACTTCGTTGGCGTCCCATTGACATGATCTGAATAAGAGAAAGCTGCATATTTTCCATCTGGCGACCAGCTCAATGCATTAATTGTAAAATTAAATGCAAAGGGAGCATGGATTGTTTCAAGGGGCGGACATTTTTCAGCATCAACAACACACATGCCAGACACGCGCACCAATTGGATCGACTGACCCGCTTTCCTTGGCTGCAGGAAAAAATACAACTCCCCCGCTTCTTTTTCAAACATTGGGCCTGATTCTGTCACGATCGGCATTGACCCAATTTGAGTTGGTACGCCCGCCAATGGAATCCCTGCTTGCATCGTAAACAATGATGAATCAAAAGCCTGGTCAAAAATAATTTGATCCACCACACGTTCACTTTGTAATATACTGCTTCCATCTTTTCCATATTCCTGTATTTTCAAGATGACAGCAGTTTGGGTGTCAAGCCACATCTTCCAAAATGGCGCGGCTGATTCAACAAACCGCCACTCCACAACCAAAACCTCGCGTCCCGCCGTGGATGTGATCTCAGCGGGCGTGAATATCCCCTTATTCTGGGCATAATCCGAAGGGAATGCGAGCTGAGACAGGGATGTACCGATTTGACCCCAAATTGGGTTGGGATGTGCTTCTCCCTCAATGACAGGCGGAATGAACTGACCTACACGTGCAAAATCAGGATAGGGTTGAGTTTCAACCTGACCAGAATTCATATTCACATTGTACACATTCAGGCCATCGCTATATTTTATTAATTTATCATTACTGTTGGTGACGCCATTGACTTCAACTTTAAATAAATTATTGAGTGGATCAACCCAAACTTGTTCTTGAAAGGATTGCGCAACGATGCCATCATCTGCATACCAGGTCACAGTGCCATTCATTTGAAGCGTAGACCAGCGTGCCGCGCTTTCAAGCATGGCGCGTTGAATTTGTTCGGAGCTGGAATCAACTGTCAGAATAACCGGGGCAGGCACAACGTTTGTAGCAACGATCGGAGTTACATAGTCGAAAAATGAAACAGGAGTTGAAGTTGCCGTTGAGGCACAAGCTATCAATACGATGGAAATCAGAATCAGTAACCTTTTCATAAAACCTTCTTCATAAAATGGGACGATCGCCTAAAATAAAAGTTCCCGTTACCTTTCAGCAACGGGAACAATTTATGAAATTTTGTTACGGGGCGGGAGTGGTTGGAGTAATCGTAACTGTTGGCGGTATGGGCGTGTTTGTCACGGTCGACGTTGCCGAAGGTGCAGTGGTTGAGCTAGGTGCAACAGTCGGCGGGACTGCGCCTGCGTTATAAATGATGGGAGCTACCCACAGTGCGCGATCACCCACAGGTGAGCCCGTGGAGAGTACGGTCAACACAAATTTTATATCTTGGCCAACCAGTGGACCGAGGTCTATTTCGGCGGTGTAAAACTGTCCTTCATATCTTTCTACGAAAGCCCAAAAAGTTTGAATAGTTGAGCTGCCAACTACTGAATAATCCAGGCGGAAGACCACATAGCAGGAGGTTGCGCCATTTTCACAATTTACAATGCTGCGGAATTTATCGCCAGCTTTTACTTTATAGGCTGGGTAAATCCCTTGAATATAGCCATTGTTCACATTCTGCGGGAAAGTGATCAACCCAGAGCGTGAGTCATTTACACCAGTCTCCAACTTGGATGGGTTGGCGATCAACACAAAACCTTTTGCATCTCCATCGGTACCGGGGCATGGCTGCTGGCCTGCTCCAGTAAACCAGGTGGCCGCACAAACGTTGGCAACAAAATCATAGTTGGTACCAGCTATTGGAGTAGCCGGTGTTACTGCTGTGGGTGGAGTTCCGACGGTTACTGTCGCTACCGGTGTGGAAGGTGTTACAGGAGTGCCCGCAACTTTGATCTCAACCCAGAATGATTTCGTACCCGCGCTGCCAATACCGAATGGCACGTTGCTGCCGTTCTTGAGTTTCCAATAACCACGATATGTATTGGCGGTAGCAGGCGCAGTGAGATTGATCTTGATATCAACTGTTTGTCCGGGAGCCACGGAAGTTGGGATAACTGCTGAATCCGGTCCAGCCATCTTCTCCCCTGAGTCAAACAACAGGCTGTAATTTGTCCATGTACATGTGCCCACGTTCTTCAAACGCCAGGTCTTGCTGAAAACAGTATTGGGTTGGAAAGTTGTCCCATCAGGTACAGTGACATCAGCAACAAATTGCGCACGGTCACAAGTGGATGGAACAGGTGTAGCAGGCTTGGTAGCTGTAGCAGTTGGAGGCGTACCTGACACCGGTGTATTCGTTACCACTGTACCGCCAACACGTGCAATGATCGGGTTGCCCCACAAAGCGCGGTCACCTGCTGCAGGGCCGTATGCAGAAATTACGAGAATGAATTTCACATCCTGACCAGCTAATGAACTTAGGTCAAGGTTCGCATTATAGGTCAAGCCTTCATATTTTTCACGGAAGGTCCAGAAGGTTTTTACAGCACCCGAGCCGATCTGATAATCAAGACGGTAGGCGATATAACAAGTAGTTGCTCCAAATTCACAACCAATCGTTGATTGGAAACGATCACCACTCAACACTTTGAATGCAGGATAGATCGCTTGAACATAACCATTATTCACGTTGTTTGGAACAAAAAGCATGCCAGCCTGCGCTGATTCAATTCCATTTTCAAACTTGGGTTTGTCCTTCTTCAGAGCAAAACCATTTGCACTGCCATCAGTACCCGGGAAAGTGGATGCTCCTGCGCCAGTAGACCATGCGGCCGAGGCGGCATTTGCAGTAAAGTCATAACCGGTACCAGAGGAAGAAGCTACATTGATCTCAACCCAAAAAGATTTATTAGCGGTTGACCCAATGCCAAACACGCCGCCAGATGCACTCTTGAATTTATAGTAACCAAAGTAGTGACCTGCAGCACTGGGCGCGGTCATATCAACTGTAATTTCCACTGTATTACCAGGGTTTACAGTTGTCGGAATGGCATATGTAGTGGCCGTGCCCATGTTCTGTCCACTATCATAGATCAAAGAAACATCGTTGCCGTTCCATGCACAGGTCCCGATATTCTTCAAACGCCATGTCTTCTTGAATGTTGTGCCAGGCGCATAATTTGTTCCATCAGGGACAGTTACATCCGCGATGAATTGAGCCCAATTACACGTGGCAGCTTGTGCAGTTTGCGTAGCCGCTGGGAAAATTGAAAACACCAACGCCACCAACAGCAGAGCAGTTCCAAATTTTGATATATATTTCATAGCTTCCTCCATAACAAAGCAAATGCTTAATAATGACGATAAACAAAGCGCAAAGTTCCCTTTGACTATACGCCATCTCTAGTATAACTTTTCTTAACCGATTGTTCAATATATTAACAGGTCAATTTCATGGTGATTTTTTGCCCTGTTTTTCAGGTTGCCATCTTTTTATAAAACCCCATACACTATAATTATAGTATGCTACGCACCATTTTGCATGTAGACCTTGATGCTTTCTTCTGTTCGGTGGAAGAAACACAAAACTCCGAATTACGCGGCAAGCCTTTTGCAGTTGGCGGAAAGCCCAATGAGCGCGGTGTAGTTGCGTCATGTTCATATGCCGCGCGTACTGTTGGCGTGCGAAGTGCCATGCCCATGTCTCGCGCGCTTCAATTATGTAGAAATCTCATCATAGTCTCAGGGCGGCATAAACTATATGGTGAATACTCTGAAAAAGTAATGAGCAAATTACGGAACTTGACTCCCTTGGTCGAACAGATTTCCATCGACGAAGCTTTTCTCGACATCTCAGATATGCAACAACCCCCAGCACGCATCGCACTTGACCTGCAAGCTGCCATCAAAAACGAATTACATTTGCCCAGCTCGATCGGAATCGCATCCAATAAACTTGTGTCAAAGATAGCGACCGAAGTTGGAAAGAAATCAAAAAAGAAAAGCAATGAACCGCCCTTTGGACTTACCATTGTCCCTGATGGCGAAGAAGCCAAATTCCTCGCCCCCCTTCCCGCAGATATGCTCTGGGGTGTAGGACCGAAAACCTCCGTACGATTGACCGAGCTAGGCATTCACACCATCGGTGACATTGCCCGCTGGCCTGAAAGTGAAATGACGCGCCTCTTCGGCGAAAACGGACG
>JAYVUA010000012.1:0-11220 GCA_043788255.1 Anaerolineales bacterium
TTTTCCGAAATGTTCCTCGATTGCTTCTAATGGTTTCTTGGGCATGCCTTCCTCCGTCTGTTTCCCATTTTTACCCCACTTTAGATGCAATCGCCCTGACAGTAACTATTCTGCTATATGGGGCTGGAAAATTTAGATGTATAATCAGAAAAATGTAATTATTCAAAGGAGTCTCGCATGCAGTTTATCGTTGCCTTGGTGAAAAAACTGCCTATCCTTCCAATCGGTTTATTTATTGGGGGGTTGGTTATAGGATTGTTGTTTGGGTATGTAATTGCGCCTGTGGAATTTGTGGACGCAACGCCTGCCTATCTACGCGCTGATTTGCAGGAAGATTACCTGCGTATGGCGATTGACTCCTTCCGCCTCAACCCTGACCCGAACCTGGCCGTTCAACGATGGCAGAATCTTGGGGTGGGCGCACAGCAGGCATTCGCTAATATTCAGGTGAATCCAAAGACTACAGATCCCGCTGTAATTAAGTTATATGGGGAATTGATTACAAAAGTGCTGGCTGGTCAGCCCGCTGTGCCTGTTGCAGGTACAGGTTCGTCCATTGTAAAAACTATTACTTTGGGAGTTGGTATTCTTGTTCTGCTTGGCTTGTTGGGTTATGGTGGTTTATATGCTTATCGCCTATTGGGTAACCGAGGCAGCGGTGAAGTAACGCCGACCATGCAAGCAGTTGAGATCAGCCGCAATGCCGAGAAAACGAATTTCGAACAACTTGGTCTTGCTCCTCCAATCACCCAAACGATGACTACCTACGTGCTTGGTGATGATTTGTATGATGAATCCTTTAGTATTGATACACAGGCTGGAGAGTTCATGGGTGAATATGGGGTAGGTGTCTCTGAAGCAATAGGAGTTGGCGACCCGAAGAAGGTTACCGCACTTGAGATTTGGTTGTTCGATAAGAATGATATCAAGACTGCGACTAAAGTATTAATGTCACAGCATGCCTTTAATGACCCTGGTATACGTGCCCGTCTTGAACCGAAAGGCGAACTGGTTGTAGTTGCACCACAGTCTCAAGTTTTGCTTGAAACAGCAACTTTGCAATTATTGGCAACAGTTGTAGACTTGGAATATGGTCGCGGGCCTTTGCCCGCCGACAGTTATTTTGAACGCATCACTCTTGAACTAGCCATTTGGCCAAGACAAGGTTAATAATAAGAAGCCCGACCAATTTGGTCGGGCTTCTTATTTAATGCCTTTACTCAATTTTTAATATTTTGAATTTAAGTTTCCCGCCAGGGGTTTCAGCCTCGGCGATATCCCCAACTTTTTTATCCATTAATGCGCGCCCAATCGGCGACTCGTGGGAGATTTTCCCATTCTGAGGATCTGCTTCAGTGGCTCCAACGATGTGATAGGTTTCAGGGTCAAAATCCTCTTCCTGAATCGTTATTGTTGCCCCGATAGTGACAAGCCCTTTGCTTTTTGTTTTTTCAATGATGACAGAGTTCCGGAGGATGGCATCAAGTTCCTGAATGCGCCCTTCAAGAAAGCCCTGGTCTTCCTTGGCTTTGTGATAATCTGCGTTTTCAGAAAGGTCTCCCATTTGAATTGCAGACCGTAGGCGCTTGGAGAGTTCTTCACGTTTTGGGCCTTTTAAATCCTCAAGCTCAGCCTTGAGCTTGGTTTCGCCTTCGGGTGTCAGGTAGTTGGGTTGAGTCATGTATGTCACTCCTTTCTAGATATGTATATTGGTGAATGGAAAAGAGGGGGAATTGTTGATCAATTTTCCTCCCCCTCAATTGAATAGCTTAACTAAGGCTTTTCAGAGGGATTGAATAACTTTTGATGTTCTTCAATTGCGTAGCGGTCTGTCATGCCGGCAATATGATCACAGATTGTACGTTCGAGACCGCGTTTTTCGATGAAGAATTTTACGTGATCGGGTAATATAGCTGGTTCGGTTCGGTAGGCATGAAACAGGTCTGAAATGATCCGTTCCGCTTTTACCTGCATTCTTACCACACGATAGTGTCGATAGAGTTTACTGTAAAGAAGATCCTTGAGTTCACGGTTTCGGCGTTGTGTTTCTTCACTAAAGCCAATAATATTGTGCTTGAGTTTTTGAATATCCACAGCCGTTTTAACCTTGCTGTCTTTTAATCGAGAATCAGTAGCTTGCAGTAAATCGGTGACCATTAAGCCGACCAATTGACGAATCATGCGGTGACGTTCCATGTCGTTGAGAGTGACACCGCGCCAGTTGTATGTTTCGCGTAAGATCTCCCATAAAGCGACGCCATCAAGTTGTTGAGGTGTGATCATCCCCGACCTAAGGCCGTCATCGAGGTCGTGTGTGGTGTAGGCGAGTTCATCAGCTACATTTGCTATTTGTGTTTCCAAATTTCCACGCAGCTCTGGTGAAAAATCGCGCGCATCAGATATGTCATATTCTGATTCGTGTTTTACCATGCCCTCACGAACTTCCCATACTAGGTTTAGACCAGGAAATTCAGGGTAACGCTGCTCGAGTTCAGTAACAATTCGCAGCGATTGTTTGTTGTGATCGAAACCGCCAAAGTCTTTCATTAATCTGGCAAGAGCGATTTCTCCTGAATGTCCGAATGGAGAGTGGCCCAAATCATGCGCAAGACAAATCGTTTCAACAAGGTCTTCGTTGCCGCCTAAAGCGCGGGCCAGGGTTCTGCCAATTTGAGCAACTTCAAGCGTGTGTGTCAGGCGGGTCCGAAAATAATCACCTTCAAAGTTGATAAATACCTGGGTTTTATATTCCAATCTACGAAAAGCGGTGGTGTGAAGAATGCGATCACGGTCACGTTGAAAGGAAGTTCGGTAATCTGGTTCGCTATCCAGATAGGCACGGCCTTTTGAATCCTTGCTTCTCATCCCATAAGAGGCAAGGCTCTTGTCTTCAATTTCTTCGAGTTGCTGACGAGTAAAGAACATATTTTACCTTTAACGGATATGTCATTGCGCCCTTTGAATTTTCTCAGGTTCTCGCAATGACATTTTGTGTGGGGCGAGAGGGGGTCGAACCCTCACAGTATCACTACCGACGGATTTTAAGTCCGTTGCGTCTGCCGATTCCGCCATCGCCCCGGTAAGTACAATTTTACTATAAAAAAAATAAATCCCCAGGAAATGGGCGATTTATTTTGGCCTGAATATTTGTAGATTGCGCTGGTTTCGTAACTTGACGTTTAGGATAGAGCAAGGTTATTGTTTTCTAAGCTTTAAGACTTTCTGAAGTATTGCAAGTAACTTGGGCCAGCTGATTCCTTTTTCTACAAAAGCATCACAGCCAGCCAGTGCGCCGCGTTGTCTTGAAGCGGCATCACTATGAATGGAAAGCAAAACCACCAGCGGCGGATGAGGCAAGGCTTTTAGTTGTTGGGTTACGGAAAAGCCGTCTGTGTCGGGTAGTTCGATGTCAAGGATGACCACATCAGGTTCCAGTTTGAGTGCGAGTCGAATCGCTTCTGCGCCGTTAGCTGCCTCGCCTGCTACCTTCATGCTGGATTCATCTCGAAGTAACCAACCCAAACTTTCCCGTACAGCTTGAGAATCATCCACGATCAAGATGCGATGGATACCCTGTGAGGTGTGCATTAATAACATGATCCTCTACGGATGCTATCAGGTTTTATCGATATTGGCTGGGAAGAAACTGAAGCATGGGGTGAACATCTTAAGACCTCATGCTTCAGTTTCAAAGTCAAATTGAAATTATTGCCCAGCGCCAACGCGCAATGCACCAATAACTACTTGGGCGGCTGTAGCAGCAGGATCACCTTCGGTCCAAGCCATGAAGAGTGTGTCGTCGGAGGCTACGGCGGTTAGACCAAAATCTGTGAGGACGGCATCAAAGTTGAAGCCATTTGCGGGAGTATCCAATGCCCAGGAACCCGTCTGCGGGTCAGAGGCGAGATGGCGAACTTGAACTTCGAAGTTTCCTGTGCCATCATCTTCAAGCCAGGCTACGTAAGGCACATTTCCTACAAAGACAATGGACGGCGTGCGCGAATCGTGATTTGGATCCGCGTTCAGGCTGGCGCCTACTTGAATGAAATTATTACGTGTACTGGTATCGAGTCGTGAAACGAATATCTGCCACTTGCCATTCTGACCAAGTTCCGGCCACGCGATCCACGGTACGCTTGATTCGCCGGGTGTGATACTGCCGGCTGCCATCGAGGCATCCTTGGCATCTTTTAGTGGGTTGATATTTAGCGCGCAGGCAGTTTCATCGGGTTGGCAGGATGGGACAGTGACCCAATTGAAGCCGCCGGGAGCGTTTGCGTCGGCCACGCCGCGCGCCGTGAATATGCGGCTGGGACGATCATGATCTGCTTCGTGCCACGTCACCCAAGGTACTGAATTGGATGTTTCAGCAAAAACTCCTGTTGGGTGAAGCGAGTTACGGAAGCGGTCCACGCTTAAGGTTTGTAAACCGTCCGCGATGACCTTGCCGACTGTTTCCCATTTGAAACCACCGATCACAGTTGGGTCGCCGCTTTCATCTTTTACACCTTTGGTGACAAATATCTGGGTAAATTTTGAATTGGGCGCGAGTTCCACCCATGCGATCCAGGGAACAGGCGGCTTGCCCGGAGCCGTTGAGCCAGAGAAAATAAATGGACTTGAAGCAGGCTGGCCGGTTTGTAGATTTATACTGGCTTCACCGCTGCCGCGATCCTGACCGGCTTGCTGCCACAATCCTGTATCCGCATTGAAGCGGCTGGCAAAGATCTGTGAAATATTATTAAACCCCGGGCTGGGTTCGGCCCAAGCCACCCAAGGCACAGAGCGATTCTCACCTGCCACGGTAATGGATGGGAAATCGGCTACTGCGTTGACATGAATATTTAAGGAGGAGCCACGTGCTTCAAATGCTTGGCCAACCAACTCACTGACAAATATCTGACGCACATTACCCGATGAATTCTCAGCCCAGGTTGCCCATAATCCATTCGGCCCAAGCACTAATGAAGTGTTTTGCGCAGCCTGCGTCACATCACGATTAATGGTTCCGATGACTGTGAAGCCAGAGGTTGGAGGCGCGGCAACAACTGCCTCTGTTGCAACGGGTTCAACCGGTGCGGCTGTCGGCGCGGAAGTTGGGGCCGCCTTGCCGCAGGAAACCAGCAACAAGCAAACTGCCAGTAAGGCTGTGCGAGAAGCGCGTGTGGATGTTTTTGAAATATTATTCATTTCTCTCCTGATTTCTATATTTTGATAACTTGTATGCTGCGGGATATTTTTGTATTCTTAAAACGCGGACTGAAGTCCGCACTCCATGTGTATATAAAGTGTCCCGCAAGTTCTCATAATTTAAACTTGTTTGTGCTTAAACCTGCGGGACGCTTTTGTCAATATTTTCTATGGGCTAACTGGCGCGGTGGATGCGTCAATCGAGATCAGGAATTGCACCAGTGCGGCGCGGGCAGCCGCGTCATCCAGTACGCCTGTTGCGCCGCCTGCGTCACGATGAGTTTGATTCTCCAGCACGCAATCCAATGTTAGGCATGAACCATTATGCAAATAAGGTGAGAAGGCATAGATGCTTAATAGGGACGGCGGGTTGAATCCAAGCTGGCCCAACGCCTGTTGATTGTTGGCATTTTTTTCCAATGGATTGGCAGGATCAAAAGTTCCTATTAGACGAAGGAAACGGGCAAGCTGACCGACGGGCGGTTCCGGCGCTGCGCCGGGCGTGACCGTCTCTGCAAAAGGCGACGAGCGTGGAAAATCCACTTGATTGGTGGCCCACTTGGCGCCGCCATGACATGCCTGACAATTTGCCTGCGCAAAGAGTTGGCTGCCTTGTGCAATTTGTAAACCTAGTTCACTGTTGGGGTCAACGCCACGATAAGGTGAAACAGGCGAAGGGATGCGGGACTGAGTCCATGCCACAATTGCGTCCCAGGCGGGGATGCCATTGACATGCAACTGCACACGAGCCGCATTGGGTGGGTCGAAGGCTTTCACGTTCGGGTCTTGATCGGTGGTGCCATTCAAAACGATTAATCCTGGTCCGCCGGATACGCCGCGAATGTTTAATTCAAAATCTTCAACTTCGTCAAATACGCCAGAGTAGTTAAGGATACGTTGATCGCCCGTTTGATTGGTGAGGCTGAACGTTCCGTTGAGCGGAATGGTCTTGCGTGGGCCAGAAGCAAATGCCCAAACCACACCATCCGTCAAGCCATCGGGATGGCAGCTCGCGCAGGCTTGCCAACCTTCATTCGATAATCGTTCAGCGACGCCTTCGTCGAAAGTTCCGCGTGACGAGTTGAATAGTTCATTCCCTAACAGGAATTTGGCTCCGTCTGAACCGGCAGCGGGTAAATCTGCTGATGAAACCCGAGCAAGTTCCAGTTCGGGTGATACGGTCAAGTCGATCACGGAAACATCTTTCGAGATGTAATTCATGACATAGGCGCGTGTATCCGCGTTATTGATGACAACGCCGCGCGGGTTTTTGCCAACATTGATCAAAGCCACACGAGTCGTGTCACCATCGGCTGGGTTCGTAACCACAGTAGGAATGCCATTGGCGTCAATCGTAATTTTGACCAATACATCACTGGCGGCGGATACAACATATCCATCACCGCTATTGTGTTTGAATGCTATTGCCCACGGATTTGCCAGAAAGAGTTTGGGTTTGAAAGTTTGAGCTTTGACGGCTGTATGCAAATTGATCGTGCCGCCTGCCAATTCGGATTTGGCCGCGACATCAAACACCGAAAGGAAGGCCTGTGTATCGACATTGAATTTGACAGGGCCTTCGGGAGAAGCGGCAACATTTGGCAGGTAGCCATGCCCGTTCTTAAGCACAATGGCTTGAAGTTGATTTGGGTAGGCGAATGTTACATCTTTATCAGTGCCGCCAAATTTTGTGCGGTCAGCAGCGAAGCCTGTGTCGTGCGCAGCGAGTGTGATCACACCTTGAATTTGCGCGTCATCGGTGGTGGATAAAACAAAGACTTTGCCTTCACTGCCTTGATCTTTATTGACGCTGCCCGATGCAGTGGGTTGAGATAGAAATTGTGTGACGTACACAAATTGCTGTCCTGTTCCGCCGTTGTTGTTGGTAATGGCAATGCCACGCGGTTGAATGCCAGGAATCTTGATAGTGGCAACGACTGTATTGCTGGCTGTGTCAATTACTGAAACAGTATTTGAAGCAGAGTTGGTGACATACGCGCGGCTGCCATCGGGTGTAAGCGCAACCCCGTACGGTTCTATTCCTACCGCAATGTCCAATGTCTTTTGATTAGATGCCAGATCAATAACTGAGACGCTGCCGCTGGCCTGATTGGTAACATAGGCGTGCAGTTTATCGGGCATGAGCGCGACAGAACGCGGTTCATCGCCCACGGGAATTTCTGCAACTTTTGCATTCGCATCACCCGCCACGTTCATCACAGTCACGCTGTCGTTTAGATTGTTGACAACGACCAAAAGCGCATCATCATCACTGATGGCGATTGGGCTGGACGAACTGGAGTTCTTGGCAATCCGTCCGCTGGCTGCTGCGGGAGCTTGCGTTGCGGCTGAATCAGTCGGAGCTGCATTTCCGCCGCCGCAGGCTGCGATGACGAGCAGGATGCCAAGTGTAATTACAAAACCAATAAGACGAGTTCTTTTCATAGTTTCTCCTTTGAATAAATGAATTGCTAATTATTTGACAACTTGCGGTTCTCCGAAAATAAAATTGTCCATTACGGCAACATCAACGCCATCGGTTCCATCGTTGGGGCCTAATGCGCCCGTCCCATAGCGGACTTCGACACGGTAGACGACTGCTTTCGGGAAGGCAATGCCGAGGAACGAGAGTCCATTATCAGATAGTGGAGTTTCGTATGTACCAAGGGAGTTGCCGTCCTTGTCGAAAAATTCGAAGGCGGTATGGTTTGTATCCACATCTGTGTAGACTGCGCCAAAACCGCGCACGGCGGCGGGTGTGTCTGTGCCCGGCACAAAGAATGTGATATTTACAATGTTGCTGCCAATGGGTGAGAAGAGACGCTCATCACTAAACGTTTTAAAAACATCTGCATATTGCGGATTGATATTCCCAAAGCGTGGCAGAGCGCCGTATGGATTGTCACTATCTGCGCTGACCATTAATCTATCTCCTGGGGTATTAAGGACAATTCCGCGCGCACGTGGCGCATCAGGCGCGTTGAAAAAATCAGAGACATAAAAATTTGGCGCGGCGAGGTCATCTGGCAGACTGTCCCAATTGATCTCGCGGTAACCTCCTGCTCCCTGTGTGCCGGGATCGCCGCCATTGTTGACTCCGTCCAGTAATTGGCGATACTCTTCGACCTTGCTGGCAATATCACCTGATACAGTGATGATTGTAGGCGCGGATGTCTTGACGCATGAAGTAAGAAGTAAAACTGATAAAACGAACAATACAGAAAGAATTTTTTTCAATTTATTTCTCCTTTATATAGGTAGGCAACTCTATATATGGTGAGGGTTGAAACTCTTTTTAATAATAAGGAAAAAAATGCCCCAAACTAACCCCCATCAGATAGTAATTAAAAAGAAATTGGTTAGCTAATTGAGCTAACCAAAGTTAGGAGAAAGAACATACAAAAGTAAGTTTTTAGGTTTGATTGTGCTTAACTGCGTACAATGCGGCTTGTGTGCGGTCTGCAACGCCAAGTTTATCGAACATTGCACTGACATAGCCTTTCACTGTCCCTTCGGTCAGGGATAAGGCTTGGGCGATCTCTTTGTTGCTGTGTCCCTCTGCGATCAGTCGCAAAATATCAGCTTCGCGCTTGGTCAGGTTTGCATGGAGCGGCGGCGTTTCGTTTTCGACCATCTGACGCATTAAATGCTGTTGCGCTTCTGGATGCAGAGATGCGCGGCCCGCGGCTGTGTCGCGCAGAGCGCGTAACAGATCTGTCTTAAGTACATCTTTAAGTAAGTAGCCAGTTGCCCCGGCTACTATTGCATCACGCACACGTTGGTTCTCAGCAAAAGTGGTCAGGATCAGCACACGCACATTGGGATTGTTCTTGAGTATGCGGCGCGTTACTTCAATGCCGTCCAGGTCGGGCATGACCAAATCCATTAGAATTACATCGGGATTCAAGCCTTTGGCCAATGCTATCGCAGTTGTGCCATTCCCCGCGGTGCCAACCACTTCAAATTCAGATTCCTCATTCAGTAGAATTTGCAGTCCCTCGCGGACAATTTCGTGATCGTCTACGATCATGACACGGATGGGGTTCATATTGCAGCCTCTTTAATCGGAAGATGGACTTCTATAACCGTCCCCTTGCCTGGCGCGGAAATAATTTTTATACGCCCCCCAAGCGCTTTAACGCGTTCATGCATACTATTCATTCCAAATCCTCCATTGTTAAAGTTGTCTCTAATTTTGTCAACTTCGGGGATAAAACCCACCCCATCGTCTGTAATTGAAAGATGAAATTCTGTGGATTTGGTACTGTCGAGTTTGATAATGACCTGACGGGCATAGGCATGCTTGACAATGTTATTGAGCGCTTCCTGCGTGATGCGATAAATGCTTTCTTCGACGATTGATCTACTACGAATATTTTTTTCTGTTTCTAAAACAGAATTTTTTTGTGGATATCCCGGAGTCTTAATGGTGATACGGATGTTTTCATTGGAAAAATCCTCCACTAAAAGATGTAATGCATCCATTAAGCCGTGGTGTTGGATGCGCTCTATGCCAGTTAATGGAATTGTCCCGCTGCTTTTTTTGTTTTCTCCAATATGTAATTCGAAGAGTAAAGAGCGCATCTCTCTTAATGCAGTTTGACTCAGCTCAAGCAAACGGTCTACCCGTAGCTGCCCCTCAAGTGGATCTCGTTTCCATGCTGGCGAAATGGATTGGGCGATCAACGTGGTGCTAAAGATCAATTGTGTAACTGAATCATGTAACTCACGTGCCAACCGTTGACGTTCTTCCAGTACAGCCAGTTGTTGTGCGCGTTCGGTCAGCAGTCCTTGCTGGGTGCGGCTGTCTATGGCGGTTGCCAATTGCGCGGCCGTTGCTTGATAGGGTCGTAAACTGGACTCGGTCCAGATGTGAATACCTGGGTAACTCAAGACAACTACTCCGATCCGCCGTCCGCGAACCATTAATGGGCACATTGCCAGTGCCGGGCGGCCCGACGCGTTCTGTATCTCGCGTAAATCTGTAGAGACGCGCACATCTGTATGTACATCATTAATCATTATGAGCTGGCCTGCATCCAGCAGGGGATCAAGCGCATCATATGAATAAGGTATGCGTTCTTCAAATCGTTGGGAACCCTCCTCAGGAGTCCAGCGGCCGCGCATTACAACTGCGGTGCGCTGATCCTGGCTATCGAATTCATAAAGGCAGATGCTGCAAATATAACGCCCCTGTTCGGCAACTTGATCGAGATACGCAGCAATGACCTCGTCCACATCACCCGCCAGGCTGATCCGTTGGCTGGTTGCGTAGAGTAGTCGCATTTCATCCAAGGCATTTTCGCTTGTTTCAAATAGCTTCGCGTTGTGGATGGCAATCGCTGCGTACTTGCCAAAGAATTCCAGAGTCTCTGCATCCCGTTCGTTGAATTGATGTAATGCGTCGGTGCCGATACCAAAAAAACCAATCATCTTATCTCCCCAGCGGATCGGTACGCCGAGAACGGAATGTTCAACCAAGTCAGGCAGAGTTGGGTGTTCAAGATCGCCGTAGCGCCCCAATCGAATTGTTCGTCCCTCTTTTAAAACACATCCAGCCAACCCAACGCCGGGCGCCATTTCAGCGCCCAATTCTTCATCAGGCATATTGTAAATGGCAACCGTTCGAATCACAGGCCCATCCATCAGGTCAATGACCAGACCAATTGTCCCGTGTGTTGCCTGAATTAAAGCAATAGCGCCTTCAAGGATTTTGGACAGCAGCGGTTCGAGAGCCAACCCGCTGCTAATTGACACGATGACGTGTTGCAGGATGTCAACCTGACGGATGGCATCGGAAAAATCTTGTTTTGGCAAAGGCTGGAAGGTTTGATCCAATTTGTTTTTCTAATTAACAATAAAAAGAACCGAAAATTAATAATCAAATTATAAACGAAATTTATACACACATTTGTATTTAAAGGAGGGGAGACCAGGGCGATTGCATCTAATTGCCAGCGGTAAGGACTTTGATCAGGTAATCTTCCTTCCAACCTGCCTGAAGTTGTTTGGCATGGATGCCACCTTTGG
>JAYVUA010000013.1:0-22397 GCA_043788255.1 Anaerolineales bacterium
AGGTGTGCATGCCTTTTTTGTGCGCGACAATGGCATGGGTATAGACCCAAAAAATCATGAGCGGGTTTTTGGACTGTTTGATAAGTTAGATAAAAATACAGATGGAACTGGGCTGGGCTTGGGCATTGTTAAACGTATTATCGAAGTACATGAAGGTAAGGTTTGGTTAGAGTCTGAACTGGGAAAAGGGTCAAGTTTTTATTTCTTTCTCCCCGATAAGCCTATAATATAAATCAAAAACATCCCCGTGATAAACGGGGATGTTTTGTGCGCTGGAGAGGACTTGAACCTCCACGCCTTACGGCACACGCACCTCAAGCGTGCCTGTCTGCCAATTCCAGCACCAGCGCAAATAGCAGGGCGTATTATAATCGTCTTGCTTTGCTTGTCAAGCACATAACAATAGGAGAAGGATATGGTTCGAATCGTTGTAGATGCAATGGGAAGTGACAACTTTCCATTGCCTGATGTGGAGGGCGCAGTGTTGGCTGCGCGTGAATATGGGGTCGAGATCATTTTGGTTGGCGATGAAAATATTATCAAGCCAGTGCTGGATGCACAAAATATAGAAAACCTATCCATAAGAATTGTGAATGCGCCTGAAATTTTGACAATGAAAGATAAAGGCGAGAATTTAGTTTTGAAAGCACGCAGTAAAGACGCGAAAAATTCAATGGCGATCGGCATTGACCTTGTGAAAAATGGTGAAGCGGATGCGTTTGTAAGCGCGGGCAATACAGGCGCGGGAATGGTGACCGCACTTTTCCGCCTTGGGAGAATCCGTGGTGTGGACCGCCCTGCTTTAGCTCCAATTTTTCCGACCGCCACGGGGACCTGTGTTGTATTAGACATTGGCGCAAACCCAGACTGCAAACCTGAAAATCTTTTGCAATTTGGTATTCTGGGCAGTATTTACGCAGAGAAAGTCCGTGGAGTGAAAAGCCCCAAAGTTGGGTTGATCTCAAATGGCGAAGAGGAAGGCAAAGGCAATGAACTGGTAAAGGCAGCCACGCATTTATTCAAAGCCTCCAACTTAAATTACTTTGGCAATGTGGAAGGTAAGGAAGTGATCGGCGGCAAAGTGGATGTGGCTGTGACAGATGGCTTTACAGGAAATGTGATGTTAAAAACTTCTGAAGCCGTTGCTAAATTGATCACAGACAGGATTCGCGAGATCATCAAAAATGGTAGTATTCTTACAAAGATCGGCGGTCTGCTTGTAAAACCTGCGTTAAGTGTGATCAAGAAATTACTTGACCCAAGCGAGCAAGGGGCAGCTCCTATGCTTGGTATTAATGGTCTCGTTTTCATCGGCCATGGCCGCTCGGATGCATTCGCGATTAAGAACGCTGTCCGCGTGGCAAAACATGCCGTGGATGTAAAAGTGTTGGATGCAATGAAATCTGCTATCGAAGAGAGTCTAAAAAAATAAAATGAAAATCATCAAAAACGAAAAGTTAATTGAACGGAACGGAAAGATCGGCCAATGGACAAGCATTGGAGCGCTGGGTATCCTTGGTTTGGGAATGTATATCTCATTTAAAAAGCCTGAATTATTTACTTACTCGATCATCAGCCTTGTGATCGGGTTCATTATGACCCAGGTTGGCATGTATATGGGAAACCGTTGGGGTCGGTCACCCCGGCCTGATGAAAAATTTGACACAGGACTAAAAGGCCTGCACAGTGATTTCAATATGTTCCATTATTCTTCGCCCGTCTCACATTTGCTGGTAGGTCCTTCGGGCATATGGGTTCTGATACCTTATCACCAAAAAGGGGATGTCAGCTATGTGAAAAATCGCTGGAAAATGTCTGGCGGCGGTTTCATGCAAGGATATATGCGAATCTTTGGGCAGGAAAATTTAGGTCGACCTGAAATTGATGCGGCAAGCGAAGTGCAAACCTTGAACAAGTTCTTTACCAAAAAACTTGATGGATCCTTCTCGCCTGAGGTCAAGCCAATTCTGGTTTTCACCAGCGATGAAGTTGAAATCGACGCGGGCGATTCCCCGATCCCTGCCATGAAATTAAAACAACTCAAGGAATTTTTACGGCAAGGTGCGAAGAATCGTGCTCTATCGACAAGTCAAATCGAGCAAATTACAGCTTTATTTGATAAATCTTAATCGAAACTGCCGCAGCAAAACTATTAACCACAAAGGCACGAAGACACCAAGTCACAAAGGTTTTTCGTGCTTTTTTGACTCTGAGAGTTTTCGGCTAGCCTATAAAATTGCCGCTCTCCCAGGATTTTTTATAAAAACTTTCATGGTACACTTGTTCTAATATGACATCCATTGTTTCCATTGATATCGAAACCACAGGCCTCGATGAAAATCGCGAGGCTATTATTGAAGTTGCCGCTGTTAAATTCAACGGTCGTCGAATCGAAGATGAATTCACCACACTGATCAATCCTGGCAAGGCGATCCCTGAATTCATTACAGGGCTGACTGGAATTGATAACGCAATGGTTCGTCAGGCGCCGCGTTTACTTGATATTGCGCATGAGCTAACCGCCTTTGTAGGTGACGCACCCATTCTGGGCCATAATATAAAATTTGATATTGGCTTTTTGCGAAAAGCAGGGCTTTTTCAATATCATCAAACAATCGATACTTACGAACTCGCTTCGGTATTAATCCCAACCGCAAGCCGTTATAATCTCGGCTCGCTGGGCCAGCAGCTTAATATCCCCCTGCCTGCCACACACCGCGCTTTAGACGATGCGCGCGTCACACAGGCTTGCTATGTGCGCCTGCTTGATATGGCTCGCGAATTGCCCCTCGAAACTTTGCAACAGATCGTTGAGCTTGGAAACTTCGTTGATTGGGATGCTGGCTGGGCATTTGAACAAGCACTTCAGTTGCGTGCCAAGGATGGGATTCAACCTGTCAAAGTTTCTGGCAAGCAGACACGAGCCGCATCAGTACCCAAGCCGAAAACGGGTTCGTCAAAAAAAGAATTTCCTCCCATTGAGAAAAACGAAGAGCCAAGTCCATTGGACCCTGAAGAAGCCGCCTCTGTTTTGGAATATGGTGGTCCGTTCTCGCAATACTTTAATTCCTATGAACATCGTCCCGAGCAAGTGGAAATGCTCAAAGCGGTGACCAATGCCCTCTCAAACGGCAACCATTTACTGGTCGAAGCGGGAACCGGTGTTGGTAAATCGTTTGCCTATCTGGTACCGGCCGCTTTGTTCGCAGTCCAGAACAATACACGTGTGGTCGTATCCACAAATACCATCAATCTACAAGACCAATTAATTAAAAAAGATATTCCTGACTTGCAGGCTGCATTAAACCTCGATGTGCGCGCAGCCGTTTTAAAAGGTCGTTCAAATTATCTCTGTCCGCGCAAGCTTGAATATATGCGCACGCATGGGCCAAAAGATGCGAACGAAATGCGTGTGCTCGCCAAGATCATG
This sequence comes from Anaerolineales bacterium, assembly GCA_043788255.1. Lineage (GTDB taxonomy): Bacteria > Chloroflexota > Anaerolineae > Anaerolineales > Villigracilaceae > Villigracilis. The sequence continues at coordinate 3,431 of JAYVUA010000013.1, forward strand.
GTTTGGGGGCTTGATAATGACAGCGGTGACCGTAACGAACTTAACCTCACAGGTCCGATAGAACGTGAAGTTTGGAGCAGGCTCTCTGCAGAAGATGAAAATTGCGGAACCGAAACCTGCCTTGGTCGTATGAGCGGCACGTGCCCATTTCATCGGGCAAAACAAGCCGCGCAAAGCGCACACTTGTTGATCGTAAACCACGCCCTGTTGCTTTCAGATGTTTCCACTGGAAGCAAGGTTTTACCAGAATATGATTATGTGATCATTGACGAAGCGCATCACATGGAAACCGCTGTAACCAGCGCCCTGTCATTTCGAATGACTCAAAATGATCTCGAAAGAATGCTCAAAGAATTAGGCGGATCGTCTGCGGGATTACTCGGTAGAATGCTGACCGAAACTCACGAAACGCTTCGCCCCTCAGACTTTGGCCTGCTGCAGCAAAAAGCAAAACATGCCACCGACCAGACATTTCGGGTTGAACAGCTTGCCAAACAATTTTTCAATAACGTAAGCGACTTCATCGCCATGCAGCGCGAGGGACAGCCAGCCAGCAATTACTCATGGCAAATGCGAGTTGTTTCCTCAACACGCGCTTTGCAAGGCTGGGACGAAGTAGAGATTATGTGGGGTCAAACTGGCGAGACCATGGCCTTGCTTTTGAAAACACTTGAAGAGATTTACAAGGCGCTTGCAGAAATTTACGCAGAAGGACATGAAAACGTTCAGGATGTGATGGGAACCCTGAGCAATTTAATGCGCCGTATGGCAGAAGCAGAAGCCGCATCCTCAGGCATGATGCACAAGCCCTCCAACGAGTTGATCTATTGGATCGAGGTTAATCCGCGCGGCGAACGGTTATCACTCAATGCTGCGCCCTTACGTGTTGGGCCGCTTGTGGAAAAAAACTTATGGCATGAAAAAGCTTGTGTAGTTATGGCATCTGCCACACTGACCACACATGGAGAATTCCGTTATCTCAAAAACACGCTCTCAGCCGATGAAGTAGATACTTTATCTCTCGGTTCACCGTTCGATTACGAATCAAGCACATTGCTCTTTGTAGGAAACGATATGCCAGAACCAAATGCCCCAGGCTATCAGCAGGCACTCGACCGCGCCATTCTCACAACTGCCAAAGCCACGGGCGGACGAATGCTGGTTCTATTCACATCCTATGCTGCACTCAAGAAAACTGCGCAAGCGATTACAGGTCCGCTGGCACGTGAAGATATATTTGTATTTGAACAAGGCGAAGGCGCCTCACCTAACGCTTTATTGGAGTCCTTTAAATCCACCGAAAGAGCCGTGCTCCTTGGAACCCGCTCATTTTGGGAAGGTGTAGATGTTCCCGGCGACTCGTTGTCGGTCGTAGTCATCACCAAACTCCCCTTTGGCGTGCCATCAGACCCAATCATTGCCGCGCGCTCCGAATTATACGAAGACTCATTCAATGAATATTATTTACCCGAATCCATTTTGAAATTCCGCCAGGGATTTGGACGTTTGATCCGCTCTGCATCTGACCGCGGGATCGTCGCGATATTAGATAGGCGTGTTCTCACCAAACAATATGGAAAACTATTCCTCGAATCACTCCCCCAGTGTACAGCACGCCAAGGACCTACAGCCGGGCTAGCCAAATTAGCTGGTGACTGGCTGGGAACTTAACTTAAATCGCTACATCGTGAACACCCAACCGTTAAAGTCAAAATAAGTTCAAACAATATTTTTCCTGCCGTTTTATTTTATAAAACGGCAGGAAATGATTCTAAAGCTTTGGTAAAACAATGGATTGCTGCCCTTGGTATTTTCCTTTCTTATCGGCATAAGAAACTTCACATTCTTCATCGGCCTCAAAGAAAAGAACCTGGGCCAGACCTTCATTTGCATATATCTTGGCAGGTAATGGCGTAGTGTTCGATATCTCAAGCGTGACAAACCCTTCCCATTCAGGCTCAAACGGCGTGACGTTCACAATAATCCCACAACGCGCATATGTTGACTTACCTAAACAGATTGTCAACACTTTGCGCGGAATTCTAAAATATTCTACAGTTCGCGCCAACGCAAACGAGTTCGGCGGAACCACACAAACATCTCCTATAAAATCCACCATCGACTTGATGTCAAAATTCTTTGGGTCCACAGTGGCCGAAAAAACATTGGTAAAGATCTTGAATTCATTCGCGACGCGCACATCATATCCATACGAAGATACACCGTACGAGATCACTCCTTGTCGAACCTGTGTATCAACAAAGGGTTCGATCATTTTATGTTCATGTGCCATCTCACGGATCCAGCGGTCAGGTTTCAATCCCATCATATTCTCCTTGGTTTTGTCAGTGAACTGACAAATTCATAAAATTGGGTAACTCTCAAACTGGCATGATTTTATAACAAAATTGCAAATACGCAATTGCAGGTTCCTGTATATAATCTCCATTACAGTCTCCGGGCTGATCACTATCAATATATTAGGAGAGAAATATAAAATGAAAAAAGTTGTTAGTTTTCTCGGCAATGAGATTTTGTTAGGTTTGTTGATCACAGTTTTGAGTATTTTTACCGCCATTTCCAGTTACTGGGGAGCTTTAGCAGACGGCAACCAGAATGACGCTGAAATTCAAGGCATGCAAGCGCTGAATGACGGCAACGCTGAATATCTCACTGAGAACCAGAATATTTCACAAGATTACAATTATTATGATAACTGGTATATAAATCAAAATACCAACCCTGAAACAGCGGACTATTACCAGTTTAATTTCTCGCAAGAATTACAAGATGCCATTGCCCGTGACCCAAATACAGTTTGGGATGATCAATATTATACAGAAATGGCTGCCACATCCACCGATCTATTTGACAAATCTGAGGCTGGTTTTATACTCGCATCACACTGGAATGAGCGTGGAGACTGGCTTCAATTGGTCCTGACAATCATGGCAATTGGATTAGCCTTTGCAGGCTGGGCGTCCATCAACAAGGAAGAAAGCAACCTGCGGGCATTCTTCTCACTGCTGTCCGTCATTATGTTTGTAATCGGATTGTTTTATTTTTTTGCTACACCAGTCGTCGGATAGTAAAAGCCCAAACCTCAAATAGACCCGCCTTGTAAGGGCGGGTCTATTTTTTATCAAAAGTCTTCCGAAGTCTTTTTAGTACAGGTATAATCCCAGCATGGCAAACAAAACATATCGGCAAGGAATCAACGAATGGCGCAATGAGCGTAACGAAACCATCCGCAAAGAAAATGGGTGGCTTTCACTTACCGGGCTCTATTGGCTAAAGCTCGGAAAAAACCAAATAGGCTCAGACCCCAAATCTGAAATTCAATTGCCAGATCGCATTCCTGCCAACGTGGGCTATCTTGAATACAATGGCAGATCAGTTACCTTACGGACTAATCCGAATCAAAAGATCAGTGTAAATGATAAACCAACGGATTTTGCAATTCTTCAACCTGATATTTCAGATAACCCCAGTTTCATTACTTTACAGGATGTTCGCCTCGTTGTCATTCAACGCGGAAATAAGCTTGGTGTACGCATGTGGGATAACCAACGCGAAGAGAGACGATCCTTCCCCGCCCGCACCTGGTACGACATCGATGAGAATTTTCGTGTCCCAGCCATGTACACCGCTTATGATCGTCCCAAGATGGCTTACTTCCCCGATCTAACGGGTGAAAAATCTGAATTTCCCGTGGAAGGCTGTCTTTCATTCGAATTCGATGGAAAATCCCATAAGCTAGATATCAACAAAGAAGACGATGGAACGCTCTTCGTTCGTTTCTGGGACATCACCAGTAAAGATGAAACCTATCCAACTGGCCGCTATCTTATAGCAGATGAAGAATCGGACGGCAAAATATTCATCGACTTCAACAAAGCGTATTGTCCGCCCTGCGCCTTCACAGACTTCGCAACCTGCGTATTTGCTCCTGAACAAAACCATGTGGATTTTCGTGTGACCGCAGGTGAAACTTATACCAGACGCTAGAATACAGAAAACAAAAAGCGCTGCGTTAGCAGCGCTTTTTGTTTTTAAGGAATTAGGAAAACATCTGTATCAATGAGTTCGGCACCCAAAAAGAGCCATACCCAGCAACCCCTACAATAATTGAAGAAATGAAGATCGCCACACCAACTGCGATCAAGATTCGGTCTCGTGTCTCATAAGTCAATACATCCAGCCACGTGCGCGGACCAACGCCAAATGCACGTAAATCCATCGCATCGATAATATCTTCACTGCCAATAATCGCATGAATAACAACAGGCACAACAATCGGGCCTAGCTTCCGCACCTGCTGAATAATGCCACCGCTGATCTTCTCTAGTTCATAACCGCGCGCACGCTGCGCATCCATTGTCAGTTGGAAATCCCTGCCAAAGGTTGGGACGAAACGCATGGTCAAATCCATAGCGTAGGCAAATTTATCAGAGAGTCCCAATCCTTTAAATGTGATCCCGTATAAAGCAGGGTTAAGCGAATAAGGAATCAAAACCGCCATGATTGCAATACTCGATGAACGAACGAACTGACTCACAGTAAAGAATAAACGCTCGACAGTGATCTTTAGGATGGGAGTCCAGCCAAGGATCAAGAAGGGCAATTTGAATTCGCGGATCAAATGTTCCTGCTTATATAATTCGCTGCCCCCACGCCCTGTAAGAAATGTAAGAATCGCAAAAAAGAAAACAAAGCCAACAATGAAAAGAAAAGCACGCCTTACCTCAAACCATTTCACCCCTGATGTAAACAAGGTAAATAAAGCAATTGCCAGAAATGGCAGAAGAAAACGCACATCCCAAAAAGAAAGCGTTGCAAAAAGATTACATGCGAAGAATATTATCCACGCACGCGGATCAAATGACTGAATAAATGAGTTTTCACGTTTTCGATAACGCCAGGCAACAAGCATGATTCACAACTTTCCAGAAGTCATTGCGAGAGCGCTCTTCGCCTAAAGCAATCTCCTCATAACTGGGGATTGCTTGATCGCCAAAGAACGGCTCCTCGCAATGACATATAAATATTATCTACCAGATTGTCTGCGAGTGGATGCGTATGCAACAACCAGCATAGGCACAAGAATGGCAGCAAAGATCAAATTGGGGCCAGCAGCAGGAAGGAACTGCCCAACGATGGTGGCAGGGAGGCTAAAGCCATTGATGACCATATCAGAGAGGGAGGCAAAAAGAAGGCCAACGATATTGCCCAGCATACCCCACGTGACTGCGGTTGCTATGTCTTCATTATCCTTAAAAAAATAACGGACTGCAAAAACCAATACAAACCCAATTAGGATGGCAATACCTGCAAAGAGTGAAATCTGCGCATCGCCGAAGACATTGTTCGGTACATCAAAGAACAACATATTGGCTTGCCCGCGATTCGTGAAAAATAATAAAGCAGTAATTACCGCCAATGCACCACTGATGTAAAGAACTGTGTCCATGCTCTTCTTCTTATCAGAGAACAGCATCCACATACCAGAGACAAAGCCGATCAAGCCGTTGCCAATACTCCATTGAGGAGAAAGGCCAAAACCTGTGAGGGCATCACCAAACATGTTGCCAACTGCGCCTGTGAAGAAACCAACCACGGGTCCAAACGCAAAACCAAAGAACATCGGAATTGCGATAGCAGGACGAAGTGAAACCTGACTTAAAGAAGGCACAACGAAAACTGTACCGTTGAACAGCCATGAGAACACAGCGTATAAAGCCGCGCCGATGGCCATCCAAACCACTTCACGAGTACCCACTTCCCAGGCTTTGTTAGCTTGTGTGGCAAAATATACGCCAAAGGCAATGGCGATACCAAGCACAACGAACACGAAACGGGAAACAACACTTCCTTGATCCACATGGAAATTCAAGGTAGCGCCTTCAGCAGGCTCTTTGGCGCCAAGCACAAACATAACTACTGCAAACAAGGCAAGTACTACAACTAATGAAATTAATACATTGGTAAATTTCTTATCCATCTTACATTCTCCTTTTGTTTTTATTTTGGAGAGTGGAACAGCAACCTGTTCCACTCCAGAGTTCTAAATATGTGCCAACGCTTCGGCTCGCATAAAGCGGCCTGTCGTGCTGAGTCGCTTGAGGTTGAGAGCCAGCAACGAGGTCGGGATGATGCGGTTGGCTTTGAGTCGATCAAAATCGCGGAGTACATCCTGTGGCTTTCCATCCGCAATGAGCTTGCCGTCCGAAATGATCAAAACACGATTTGCATAAATTGCCGCAAGATCAACATCGTGTGTGATAAACATGATGGCTTCGAAGCCAGGCATTTGCAAAATTGAATCCATGAAGTTCATGTAATTCTGATAATCCTGCCCGGCGGTGGGCTCGTCCATCACAAGGATGCGGGAACGCATTGCGAGAATGGCGGCTATACTCACGCGCTTCTGCTGGCCAAACGAAAGCGCCAGCGGAGGGTCTTTCTCTTTTTCAGAAAGGTTTACGATCTTTAGCGCCTCTTTCACCTCCAATTCAATTTGGTCTTTCGAATGCTTCATGTTTGTTGGCCCAAACGCCAGCTCATCACGAACTGTTGGCGCGAACAACATATGGCTTGGGCTTTGAAACACATACCCCAACATGCTCGCGATTTCCGCAACACTCGCATCATGTGTATCACGCCCGCCAACAAAAACCTTGCCAGATTTCGGCTTTAACAAACCGATGGCATGTTTTACAAAAGTAGTTTTGCCTGCCCCATTCGGGCCCAGCACTGCAATCACATCACCGCGATTAATTTCAAGATTAATGCCATGCAAAATTTCAACATCGGATTCATATCCAAACGCAACATTTTCAAACCTGACCAGCGCATCCTGCTTAACCTCTGAGTGGGTCACTCCGGGAAGAACTTTTATCTCCCCTGGAGCTGGGTCCAGTTTCGCGCGCTCGACAATATCCTCTGCAGGCAATTTCACTTCACGGTAATTCACCACTTTTGATAACCCCGCAACATCGCCAAGGTAACGTATCTCGCCTTCGCTCATGAACATCACGCGTTCTGGCTTGATGCGCAACACATCCTCCACACGGTGCTCCACCAGCAAAATGGACAGCCCCTGATCTGCCAGCAACCTGACAGCATCCAACGTATCCTGCGCAGAGGCAGGGTCAAGGCTTGCAAGCGGTTCATCCAGCAGCACTATTGAAGGACGCATGGCAAGAATACCTGCCAAGGCAACTTTTTGTTTTTCTCCACCTGAAAGGCTGAATGTTTCGCGATTGCGAAGGTGAGGGATTTTCAGGAAATTAAGAGACTCGTCCACACGAGAATATATTTCCTCGCGCGGCATTCCGAGATTCTCAAGCCCAAATGCCACTTCATTTACTACTTTCGTGCCAAGAATTTGACGCTCAGGGTCTTGCAGCACAGTCCCGATCTTTTGTGAAATTTGAGAAAGCTTCCAATCTTTTACTTCCTCGCCAAAGACCAAAATCTTTCCAGTTATTTCGCCTTTATAAGAACGCGGAATCAACCCATTAATACAACGGACTAAAGTAGTTTTGCCGCATCCACTTGCACCTGCAATTAATAGCACTTCGCCAGGGTTGGCGGTAAATGAAAGATTGTGTATTGCCGCGCCCTGACGGTCACGATAACGAAAGGATAGGTTGTCAACAACGAGAGGAATTTGAGCAGAAGTCATATATTTGTTATTATCAATTCACGATAGAAGATTGTCAAGTAGAACAATCAAACAACCTGGAATCAAAAAGTCGCTCTGCAAGCAGGGCGACTTTTTGAAATTTTTAAATTACATCAAAACGACATATAAGGCGTGGAGAATACCAGGGATACCGCCCAAAATAGTCAACACAACGTTGATCCAGAAGGCGTTATTGATCTTTCCATTTTTCATATAAACAGCCAGCGGTGGAATAAATAAACTTACGATCACCTGCAAAATTTTATTATCCATTGGGTATTCTCCTCTTTGATTGGGGGTAACTTACTTTTGCATTATACAACGCCTGCCCAATAAATGCCACAAGATCACTCTGAAATCACTCTCGGAAAGGTAACGATGAACTCCGTACCTTTACCAATATCAGAATTCAACCTAATTTCGCCTTTCAACGCGTTAATCACCAGGTTATGAACAATAGCAAGTCCCAACCCTGTTCCCCCAATCGAACGACCGGTAGTGAAGAAGGGTTCAAAAACCCGAGGTTGATCTTCCTTCGATATTCCCCTGCCAAAGTCACGAACAGTTAAGCAATAACAACTTTCGTTTTCCAATTTAATTGAAACTTCTACAACGCCGCCTTCCCCATTTAGATAAGCGTATCTTTCCACATTCGTAAGCAAGTTGATCAAAATTTGAGAAAGAAAACCACGATACCCCATCCATTTTTTTTGTTTTGGTGTTAGTTTATCTTGAACTTTGACCTGGATCTGGCTGCGTTTCAAACTCACACTGATGAGTCCTATGGTCTCTTGCATGGCTTCAGAAATATCAAATTCATCTTTTTCGTCTTGTAATTGACTTACAGATACTTTCTTAAAATCCTGCACCAAACGATGAGCACGCTCAACGTTGCGGCGCATTAAATCAAGGGATTCGGCAATGTCGGCAGCACGCTGGGTGGTCACTTCAACAGGAGCCGCTAGCTCACGAGCCATAATACTGACAGCCGTGTTAATAATTCCTAAAGGAGTATTTATTTCGTGAGCCACACCAGCAACCATTTGAGTCAGCGCACGCTGCTTTTCCACTTCCATTTGCGCGGCAAGGGTGCGGCGGGAAAGGGTATCTTTAAATTCACGGTCATTTGCGGCACGCATTTGCTCACTTAATACAGAAAACACTTCAATAATTTCTTCGGGCTCTGCCTTGCGGATGATATTCAACATCATCTCACGGTCAATCACCAGAAATTCCGCATCCATGGTAACTGTCACTGTAGCCTGACGCGGCTCTTTACTCAACATTGCCAGCTCGCCAAATACCTGATGTGCAGATAGTTGACCAACACTGATGTTTTCACCGTCTGTATTTTGCCGCTCGATCTTCACCGCACCCTTAAGAATTAAATACATCATCGCCGAACGGTCACCCTGACAAAACACAACTGAATTCGCCTTAAGCCCAACCATGGGGGCAGTATTTGCAATCTCTTCCAATTGATCCATGGAAAAAGATGCGAAGAAGGAAAACTTCCTCAAAATTTCAGGTTTGAGAGTACTTTTATTATTTACCATAAACATAAGTGATTCACCATAAAGAAAGCGGACATAGCCAAGCGCTGCGTCCGCCTAGAATTATTTCTTCATGGTTCGAATTCTATTATCGTTTCTTCTTTGAGTTACTCTTTGCAACTTTCTTGACAGGTTTCTTCAAAACATTCTTTTTAGCCGCTTTGGAAGCAGCTTTCTTAACAGGTTTTGCCGCCTTTTTTGCATTAGCTTTGACTACTTTATTAACTTTTTTGGGCTTAGATTTGGCAGAAACAGTTCTCTTCTCCTCGTCAGTGATTTTCTTCCACAGAGTGGAAAATATCAATCCACTTTTAAATGTCAAGTCAAGTAATAACCGAGGCATCACCATGGAGGATTCGCCAACATAAATATAATCAGCTGTTGTTTTGGTTTTGACGGTCTTCACAAGAATATTCCCCATATCATCCATGGCAAGTTTATGGCCCTCAAGAGTTTGAATGACTGGCTTTAAAGCATTAAGACGATCATACAAAGGTTTTATCTGATCTGGGTAATCGCTTACTACAACATTCTTATCAAAGATAAAGCCTGTTACACCCTCACCTTCCTGCGGACCAGGCTCGCCAAACCAGCCAATTCCATTTTCAAGAAAATCCTTGCGAGAACCAGAATGTTTAACAATATTATTCGTCGATTCTTCGGTCATCAGAGCATACCAGCTTGTAAACCACTGACGAACACCGCTCTTCACAAGCGTGTACAGTTTTTGCTCTGTCAATTCCACCTTGGTGAAATAACCTGAAATATCATAATCATCGATCACTGAACGTTCTGGGGCAATCCCCGGCTGGCCGGTACGAATAAATAATTGCACTGAATGGCCGTTAACCTCATCTCGAATATATTTACATAATTCAAGCCCTGCACGATCATTTTCCATAACCACATCAACAAGAGCCACCGCCACAATCGGCTCGGAAGAGCCTTGCAACGTAAGCGGGCCTTTCAAAAGTTCAATAGCTTCGGCTTTACTTTTTGCAGTATGTATCTTCAACGGCAACCCATACACTTTCACATCTCGCAAAGCGAGTTTTGTCACAGCGAGAACGTCAGGCTCATCATCAACAACAAGAATATTCCACTCGTTAAAAAACATAATAAAACTCCTCTGATCTTAGAATGAAAACAATTCTGCAATTATAAGAACACCCAAGCATCAATATAGGGTACGTCGGTACTATATTTTTAGTGTATCAAGCAATGCTTCATAATCAGCAGGAATTATTTTGGGAGATTGAAATGACTCAGTGATAATGGATGGATCCTTCATCCCATGACCTGTACACACCACCACGACTTTTTTACCCCTCGCGTCAATCTTCCCGACAGCTGATTCTGCCAACAAGCCAGCCAAGCCCGCAGCAGACGCCGGCTCCACCCAAACCCCTTCCGCTGCCAAAATCTTCTGTGTGGATAATATCTGCTCATCTGACACAGCAATAATTCTGCCATTGGATTCTTCCGCAGCTTGCAAAGCCTCTTCCCCGCGAGCTGGTTTGCCTATACGAATAGCAGTTGCGATCGTATCAGGTTTGTCAACGGGATGCCCTAGCACAAGCGGAGCCGCCCCAGCAGCCTGCACTCCCAATACACGAGGTAGTCCTTTTTGATATTGCTTAAAACCTGCCCAATAGGATGTGATATTTCCTGCATTGCCAACAGGCAAACAGAGCCAGTCCGGCGCAGAACCAAGGTCATCACAAATTTCAAAAGCAGCGGTTTTCTGTCCTTCAATGCGGAATGGATTGATTGAATTCACCAAAGCAATTTGTGTTTTCTGCGTAATCTCAACAACCAGCGAAAGTGCATCATCAAATGAACCCTGGATTTGGATCACTTCTGCACCGTAAGCGATGGCACCTGCAAGTTTCCCAACAGCCACCTTCCCCTCTGGAATCAACACAATCGAGTGCAAGCCTGCACGAGCCGCATAAGCTGCGGCGGATGCGGCTGTATTGCCTGTAGAGGCGCATATGACCGTCTGTGCGCCACGGCCAACAGCTTCGCTTATGGCGGCGGTCATACCGCGGTCTTTGAATGAACCAGTTGGATTCAGGCCCTCAAATTTAATGAACAATTCACAGCCAAGATCCCGGCTTAAACGAGGCATGGGAATCAACGGGGTGTTCCCTTCGAGAAGGGAAATATTTTGGGTATGGGCGGGTAAGTCAAGATATTGCCCGTAGCGATGGATCAAGCCCTGGTAGGTCATAGCAGCTCCAATGTTAAGAATGCGATGCGTTGAGTCTAATCGAAACGAGGCGATTATACCTGCGGTCACAAATTGCACGAAAAAAGCAATTGTGACCACAGGTATTATATAATATCCAGTATGATAAAAATCCGAGTCCCCGCAACATCCGCAAACCTAGGCCCGGGCTTTGACTGTCTGGGGCTTGCATTGAATATTTGGAATGAAATTTCCTTTGAGGCTGCAAATAAAGTCAATTATCATGTAACTGGTGAAGGCGCGGAGAAATTAAATAAAGGCACGAAAAATCTATTGACGAAAGCATTCACTTATGTGCACGAAATTTGCGGCAAGGAATTAAAAGGATTCAACATTCAGGCCCAAAACGAAATCCTGATGAGTAGTGGACTTGGTTCCAGCGCAGCGGCAATTGTGGCGGGAATATTTGGCGCGAATGAATTATTGAATAGGCCATTGAGTGAAAGTGAATTACTGATCCTCGCAACAGAAATGGAGGGGCACCCTGATAATGTTGCACCTGCTTTGATTGGCGGGCTGGTTGTGTCAGTAACTTCAGACGACGAAATCATCACCCGTCGTTATGAACTTCCTGAGTTGGCTATTGTGGTCGTCAAACCCACTGTGGATTGGCCGACTCGCGTTGCACGGGCTGTACTGCCCAAGTCTGTTTCACGAGCAGATGCGGTATTTAATATTGGCCGTGCCGCCCTTGTTGTGGATGCGCTTCGCACTGGCGACCTTAACCTATTGCAAAAAGTAATGGATGACCGCCTCCACCAGCCTTATCGACTAAAACATATTTCTGGCGGAATGTCTGCATATAAAACTGCAAAACAATTTGGTGCGGCGGCTCTCTCTGGAGCAGGGCCATCCATTATCTGTTTTATTCCTGCTGAGAAAGCCGAACAGGCAAAAGCAGAGATCATGTTTAAGTTTGAAGAACGTGGAATTGAGGCACGAGGCATTATCACAACACCAAGTAAACAAGGCGTACATCGGATATAAAGAAACTGCCAACCAGAAATCTGATTGGCAGTTTCGCATTACGATTATTTCTTTTTATTTTTCGCTTTTGTCTTTTTAGCAGAGCTGATTTTTACGGGAATAGGAATGGGCTGCAATTCAACTTTTGCCGCTTTATACGGATCGCGCAAGTTGACTGGTTTTGTACGAGTGTCACGTACGCGCAGGTTGATCATTTCTACAAAAATGGAAAAGCCCATCGCAAAATAAACATATCCCTTCGGTATCTCGCGTCCAAACCCATCCAAAATAAGCGTGAGGCCGATCATGAGCAGGAAACTTAGCGCAAGCATCTTGACTGTGGGGTGACTCTCCACAAATTCACCAATCGGCTTCGATGTAAAGATCATAACTCCTGCCGCAACGACCACGGCAATGATCATGATCATAAGTTCCTTGGACATTCCGACAGCGGTGATTACAGAATCCAGAGAGAACACAACATCCAGCAGCATGATCTGAATAATCACGCTGGCAAAATTAGCCGCCACTTTAGCAGATGCATGACCTTCCTGACCTTCAAGTTTGTCATGAATTTCGGAGGTGCTTTTATAAAGCAGGAACAAGCCACCCGCAATCAAGATCAGATTATGACCTGAAAAGCCAAACCCGAACAAATGAAACAGAGGCTCTTCAAGACTAATGATCCATGAAAGAGAAAGCAATAACAAAATACGCGAAATCACAGCCAGCATGATACCTGTTGTTCGGGCACGTGCTTGGTCTTCCTTGGGTAATTTTCCAGCTAAAATGGAAATAAAAATAATATTATCCACGCCGAGAACCAGCTCAAGTACTATTAATGTAACCAAGGCAACCCATGATTCGGGGTGAGAAATCCAACTAAAATCCACTTTGATGCTCCTGAAAAATATTTTAACAATTCTACCAAACGCTGAATAAAACCAGCCAACTACGTAATCAATTTATTTCGAGCAGAATTCAAAACTGCCCGTTCAAGGGTGCGCGGGTCAAACCTGACGTGGACCTTTTTCCCAACCGAATATTTTTTTCAATGCACTATCGGTGAATAAAATATTAGTTTCTGACTGAAAGACATTCCCATATTTAGTAATGACCGCTTCAGCCTCCGCCCCAGACTTTCAGGTTTCGTCATTAACCCTTGAAATCCTTGCCGCGCGCGTCCAACTCCTGCTGCTTAACGATATTTTCATGTTTTTCGTCATAATGCTCGAAAATCATCTGCGCCGGATTATTCGGGTCATATGTCACCCAAATCTTTCGTCCCTGCTCACTTACCAATTGCCCTGCAACAGCTGTATATCCTCTATCCGCTCTCCAATGTTTAAATGACTGACGAAATTGTGGTCCGTTCTCTGGTTGAACATCAACTTCATAATGAACCAGAATCTCTTTCTCCCCAGACGGACTGCGTCCCATCCCTTTCCGAGCAGATATAACCACAGCAGACGCAGTCACCCCGCGTTTTCGAAGTTCCTTATTTTGCGCATCTTTACTTTCCTGCCGCCTGTTACTCATCACCCCAGAGATTATCCAACCGATAAACAACACTACAGGAACTCCAATAAAACAGCAAGAAAATAAAATAACTGAGAACCAGTTTGATACAGGTGGCAATTCCATGATTTTCTCCTCATAAAAAATTTAGCCTGTCATCAGACTCATGACAGGCTAAATTTTACACGATTATTATTACTTATTCATGAATATTTGGGCTGGTTTCATTGCGAGGCACACAGCGTCTGCAAAGTCATTGCCCGGCTTGCATATCTTAAAGCGACTCACTTAATGGGTTTATTACGTTCAGTATCCAGCGCAACATTTTTCGGCTGAAGCGGGTCAAACCGAACATAGATTTTCTTTCCGGCAAAGATCATCCAGTAAAAAAAAACACACCCAACCTGCTTGATTAGGTGTGTTTTACAACATAACTTGGTTTATTTAATTTTAAACATCTGCGTAAGTTTCATTGCAAGGTTCAAATCACCTGTCAGCTTCAATTTGCCCTGCATGAATGCCTGCATCCCGTCAATTTCACCTGTGAAAATTTTGACGTAATCGATAGAGTCGGCTGTTAATGTCATTTTGGGGGTGGCAAACGTTCCTTGAGCAACACTCACTTTTCCATCTTTGATCGTGGCATACCATTCACCAGGTTCTGCACCTGTGAACTTGAATTGGATGGTGGCATCCAAGCCTGCGGCTTTTTCGGGAATGAATGCACCGGGCATTTTGGACATGAGGTCTGAGATTGTTAATGGCATTATATATTTCTCCTTGTTTTTTTGTATTTTCGTGAAAAGTCGAACGTCAAATGTCAATGACCTGCGACTTTTGACGTTCGACGATTTTTTATTGTAAATTCTCGAAAATCGCAGCCGCACCCATTCCACCGCCGATGCACATGGTTACCATTCCATATTTGGATTTGCGACGTCCCATTTCGTAGATCAATTGTGTAGTGAGTTTGGAGCCTGTGCAACCGAGCGGGTGCCCGAGCGCAATCGCGCCGCCGTTGACATTGACTTTCTCAGGATCAATTTCAAGAGTCTGCATTACGGCCAAAGATTGAGCAGCGAAAGCTTCGTTTAATTCTATCAGGTCAATATCATTCAACGAAAGGCCTGCGATTTTCAATGCCTTTGGGATGGCCGCAATCGGACCGATGCCCATCAACTCCGGCGGGACGCCTCCCACCGCGAAGGAAACGAATCTGGCTAACGAACGCAGTCCCAACGCTGCCGCTTTTTCTGCGGACATGACCATCACGGCAGAAGCGCCGTCAGACATTTGGGAAGAATTCCCAGCGGTGACAAAACCGCCTTCTTTGAAAGCAGGCTTGAGCTTGGCAAGACCTTCCAACGTCGAATCGCCACGCGGACCTTCATCACGTTTCACAGTGAATGAACGCTTCACCGATTTGCCATCCACATAATCCACAACATCGACATCGAGTGGAATCAACTCCGGATCGAAGCGGCCTGAGTCAACCGCTTTCGCCGCTTTTTGATTACTCTTGAGCGCGAACTCATCCTGCTGTTCGCGGGTGATTCCATATTTGACAGAAACATTTTCAGCGGTGAGGCCCATGTTGGTGTAATACTGCGGCAACTCCATCGCGAATTGCGGATTGGGCGAAAACTTATAGCCCATCATCGGCACCATCGACATGGACTCAACGCCCGCGCCGATGCCAATTTCGATTTGTCCCGCTTGAATTGCATTCGCCACATGCGCAATGGACTGCACGCCCGATGAACAATAACGATTGATGGTTTCTGCAGGAACCGTGTCTGGCAAGCCAGCGCGAATCGAAATCGTGCGCGCCACGTTCATGCCTTGCTCACCTTCAGGAAAAGCACAGCCAAAGACTACATCTTCAATTTGAGATGGATCAAGATTGGGTGTGCGATTCAACAACTCTTTAATAACCGCCGCGCCCATTTCGTCTGGACGGACTGTGGCCATGCCACCGCGTTTGGCTTTGCCAACTGGGGTTCGTACTGCGCTAACGATAACTGCATCTTTCATTGTGTCTCTCCTTTTGTACACGGATTACACTGATTTCACGGAAAAGAACGGATTTTTCTTTATTGACTTGTCCAAGATAATGAACCTTTGCGGTCATTATCAAGAACTTTTCGTTTAAATGTAGCTGACTTTCCAAAATTCATTACATAGCCAACTTCGATTTTCGTAGATTTTAAATAATTGAGTAATTGTGCTTCATGTTCTTCAAGCATTTGACTGACTGCCTTCAACTCAATCAAAATTGCATCATTAACAACTATGTCAGCAAAATACTCGCCAATTTCTTGCCCGCGAAAATAAACTTTGATTGGCATTTGCTCTTCAACTTTCAAACCAATTTGACGCAGGGCAATTCCAAAAGCCTTTTGGTAAATCTTTTCGTTAAAACCGAATCCAAGTTCATTATAAATTTCGTAAAAGACTTTTATGATTTTATCGCTCAAGTCTGAATGTTTTCCTTCAAACATCCGCTTTTGCCCTGAATCAAATTTCTGCATAAAACCTACTCCATCAAACAAACAAATCAAAAAGAAATCCGTGCCACACCGTGCAATCCGTCAAATCCGTGTTCTGCTTTTTTTAATTGCGTAATGGTTTGCCTGTTTGTAAAATGCTCCACATCCTCGCCTGCGTCTTTTCTTCGCCGCACAGGGACAAAAATGCTTCGCGTTCCAAATCAAGGATGTATTGCTCACTGACCCAGGTTGGCTTGGTCAAGTCACCACCTGCGATAATATGTGCAAGCTTGGTGGCAATGTGGACATCATAATCCGTGATGTAATGACCTTCTTTAAATGCCCATGCACCGACCTTCATCGCGCCGAACATATCGCGTCCAGCCGCATAAATCAATTCCGGTGTAGGTGCTCGATATCCCGACGCAATCATGTGCAAGACTTCTTTCTTGGCTTCAGTCAACAAATGATCGCGATTGGCAACGACACGATCTTGCGGATTTAGGATTCCCATTCCGCGTGCTTCTTCAGCAGAAGTTGCCACCTTCGCCTGTCCGATCTGCAAAAATGCTTTTTGAATAAATGGGAATGGTTCTGCATCAGGAACCTTCACCGCTGGGTTGATAATACGGCGCATGTATTCTTTCGTTCCTGCGCCTGCTGGAATCACTCCAGCACCAAGTTCGACCAAACCAATATACGACTCAGCCGCAGCCACTACACGTGAGGCGTGCATTGTGATCTCGCATCCGCCGCCGAGAGTGTACCCCGCTGGAGTCACCACAATGGGTTTTGACGAATAACGCATACGCATGTTCATATTCTGCAAACGCCGAATAGCACCATCCAGCGTATCCCACATGCCTTGCTGTGCGGCGACGACCACCATGAATAAATTTGCACCTGCACTAAAATGTTCGCCTTCATTGCCAACCACGAGTCCGTCGAAATCTGTCTCGAGTCTGTCCATGGCCTCGGTGACAATCGCCGAGATATCATCATCGAGCGCATTCATTTTGGTATGGAATTCAACCAACCCAACACCATCGCCAATATCAAATAAGGACGCACCTGCATTCTTGCTAATCTCCTTCTTCGTGCCGCGCAAATCCTTGAGGAAGACAAATCCCTCTGGCTGCTTCAACTTCACATATTTTTTCTTTGAGACATCGTACACACCAACAATGTTCGCGCCCTTGTCCACAGGACTGCTGCGCTTGTCCACAGGACTGCTGCGCTTGTATTGATAGAAAGTTTCCACGCCAGCATTCAACATTTCATCCACCCATTTCGCGGCGGGATACCCTTCGGCTTTCATACGCTTGACTGTTTCCTTCACGCCGAGCATATCCCAAATCTCAAACGGACCTGCTTCATGCATGAATCCCCAGCGAACTGCATCATCAATTGGCTTCATGTTATCTGCAACTTCAGGAATGATGGAAGAAACATACTGGAAACTTTGATAGGTCAACGCTTTGATTAGTTTCGCCGCTTTATCATCCGCCTCCAACATGACCTTGAGCCTGTCACCCAATCCTTCAACATCTTTCGCCGCCTTGACAGAGTCAAAACGCGGCTTGCTGGCCGGGACATGTTCCAACGTATTTAGATCAAGAGAATAATACTGTTTTTTTCCTTCAGCATCTCTTACTTCTTTATAGAAACCGACCTTGGTTTTATTGCCGAGCCATTTTCGTTCGAGCAAAGTGTCCATTAATTTGCGCGGCTTTTCGGCGGCGAGATATTTTTGTCCAAGCTTGTCATACAGAATCAAAGGCGCAAGATTCCTGCCTACGTGATCCCATACATCCACGCCGACTAAATCTATCAGCCTAAAGGTAGCCGTTTTTGGCCGACCCATCAAAGGCCCGGTGAGAGCGTCTACTTCGTCCACGGTGTATTCGTTGTTGAGAATGAAATCCATCGCGAAGGCACCCGTCCCAAACGCGACGCGATTCCCAATGAAGTTCGGCGTGTCTTTGCACAGCACAACGCCCTTACCCAATTTGAATTCACCGAAGTGCGTCATGAAATCAACGACATCTTTGGAGGTGTCTGCAGTTTGAATGACTTCAAGCAATTTCAAATAACGCGGTGGATTGAAGAAATGTGTGCCAAGAAAATGTTTCTTGAATTCCTTCGAACGCCCTTCGGCAATTGCATGAACAGGAATACCCGAAGTGTTCGTCGAGACAATCGCATTCGGCTTGCGGATTTCGTCAATGCGTGCCATCAAATCCTGTTTGATCTTGAGGTTTTCGATAACTGCTTCGAGAATCCAATCCGCTTCGGCGACAGCGTTGAAATCATCTTCAAGGTTTCCAAGCGTGACCAGAGTTTTCAATTCATCAGCCATCAAATTGGCAGGCTTGGCTTTGATACAGCGATCCCAGCCTTCTTTGACAATTTTATTTTTATCGGGCGCGTCCTTCGCAACGATATCGAGCAAAGTTACTGGCACGCCGACATTCGCCAAATGCGCAGCAATCGCCGCGCCCAT
>JAYVUA010000014.1:0-24168 GCA_043788255.1 Anaerolineales bacterium
CCTGCCTGCCGTCTTTCTTCCATTTGCTCTCTCGTTAGGTACGATGGCTTCCATGTCATCCTTTTATTGTAAGGCTATTTTCGTTACCCTGAATAGGATCAACAAGTTGTGTTTGCATGGAATTCATTGTATAGTATTGATAAGCAAAGCTTCAAAACTCAAAACAAATGGGAATTTGGGATTGGCAAACAGGTTAAACAGACTTCTGAGATTTATGATCTTGGAAGTCTGTTTAACATAACATTTCTAATTCAAACACACAGCACTCTCAGTGACGGCCTTCCCATAAGTTCTGCCTTCCATATCCACACCCGGCACAGATTTCGTTTTTCTCATTGACCACCGCAACGATGTGAAGTTTAATATCTCCAAAGGAGATCCATATGAAAAACGATGAAACATACCTGTTCACACGTCTCGTTGAAACTGTTGTTGCTGTTTTTTCAATACTGGCATTTATGATTTTGTTTTTCTTCCCCGACTTTACAGGTGAACTGTTTGCCTGGACGATCAAGCCTCATATGTCATCTCTTTATATTGGTGCGGCGTATTTGGGCGGCGCGTGGTTGCAGGCAAACGCCGTCTTTGGGAAACGCTGGCACCGTGTCCATGTGGGTTTCCTGCCCATGTCAGTTTTCACAATCCTTATGCTCATTGCCACCCTTCTGCATTGGAGTCGTTTTTCACTCGGTACGCTCGTCTTCAACACCTGGCTTATTTTTTATATCATCGCACCGTTTCTGATCCCAGTCGTTTGGATCTATAACAGGCGCACCAATTCAGGCGCGCCAGAAGAATCTGACGTTGTTGTATCTTCCACGGCACGCACTATTACGCGTCTCTTCGCAGCCGTGATGCTGGTCTTTGTCACAACAGGCTTTCTCTACCCTGAATTTTTTATCCGCATCTGGCCCTGGGCATTGACTCCGCTCACAGCGCGAGTCATGGCTGGCTGGCTCTCAGTCATCGGCCTTGGCGCGTGGGCCATGGCTTCCGATTCACGCTGGACTTCATGGCGTGTATTTCTGGAAAGTATTTTCATTGGGTATGGTCTGGTCCTAGTTGCCGCAGCCATGAATCCAGCAGATTTTACAACCAGTGTATTTAATTGGTTCACTATTTTTATAACGATCATGTTATCCGTGATCGCCACCTTTTACATAAATATGGAGAAGCAAAGGCGAACAAAATAGAAACACCGGATTGCAAAGTTGTATGCCTGCCCAACAAAAAAGCCATTGGAGTTTATTCTCCAATGGCTTTTCAACTTTCCTTCTATCTATACTGCACTTCCGGCAACGGTCTTCCCGTAAGCCATCAAGGCTTTCACCATTTCATGGGTTCTGCCTTCCACGTACACACGCAGCACAGGTTCCGTTCCCGATGGACGAATAAGCAGCCAGGAGTCATCGGCCATGATGTATTTCACGCCATCTCGTTGACTGATCTCCTCCACTTTTTGTCCGCCGATCTCGCTTGGCGCTTTTTTGGTGAGCAGATCGGTCATCTCGGCTTTGGCAACGGGTCGGCTGAGACGTAAGTCCACGCGTTCGTACAGGGCGGGGCCTACATCTTGAAGCAGATCATCCACCATCTCCACGAGTGACTTCTTCGAAGCGGCGATCATCTCAACCAACAGCAGGCCCATGATCGGGCCGTCGCCTTCGGGGATATGTCCCTTGAACGAAATGCCGCCTGATTCTTCGCCGCCGATCAGCACATCTTCCTGCATCATATGATCCGCAATATGATTGAATCCCACAGGGGTTTCATATAACTTCAAGCCATAGCGCTTGGCCAAACGGTCGATCATGCGCGTGGTCGAAACCGTGCGGACGACTGCGCCGGTCATGCCGCGATTTTCAACCAGATATTTCAAGGACAAAGCCATGATCTTATGCGGGTCAACAAAGTTGCCGCGCTCATCCATCGCGCCGATGCGGTCTGCATCACCATCTGTGACGACGCCAAAATTTCCCATGCCAGAACTGACCGCGCTCGAAAGCGGGCCAAGATATTTTGCAATCGGCTCAGGATGCACGCCGCCAAAGCCCGGGTTCATCTCACCGCGGATCTCAGCGATCTCGCAGCCTGTTCCCTGCAAAAAGGATTTGATCACGCCTCTGCCTGAGCCGTACATCGCATCCACTACAAAGCGCTGTGGATTATCCGCGATGATATCGGTGTTGATCAACTTATGCATGTGTTCAAAGTAGGCAGGTAATGGATTGAACCTTTGGATCAAGCCTGCATCGCGCGCCTTGTTGAAATCCATCAAGTTGGGGCCGCGTGCCTGCTCTTCATTGTCGTTGATATACACTTCCACACGGCGACATTGTTCGGGTAAAGCTGAACCGCCGAATGCGCTTTTGAGCTTCAAACCATTATAGCGCGGCGCATTATGTGAAGCCGTGATCATGATGCCTGCGATGGCATTGTTATGTTTGACTGCAAATGAAATGGCAGGTGTCGGCGAATCAGATTGTGCCAGCAAAACACTGAATCCGTTTGCGGCGAGTACGCGCGCTACTTCGCCAGCAAAACGGTCAGAAAGAAAACGCGTGTCATAACCAACAATGAACTTATTCTTATCCAGGTCTTTATTACCATTCACGGGTTTATCCCAATGGTCAGAGGCCACTGCATCTGCAATGGCTTGTGTAACAATACGCAGGTTGTCAAATGTAAAACTATCCGAGATGACGGCACGCCAGCCGTCGGTGCCAAAATGAATGGGCATGTATTTTCCTCCAGTGAATTATTTGTATGTCATTGCGAGGAGCGTTCTTGATCTTTGCGACGAAGCAATCTCCTCAGAGTTTGAGATTGCTTCGTTGGGGAGAACACCCTTCTCGCAATGACGTTAGTATTTTACGGAGCTAAAGTCACTCCAAATGTTGGTGTAGCTGTTGGTTCAAAATTTGGTTCGGGTGTGGCATAACTTACGGTTGACTCAAGCAGCCAGCCTTCAATACGCTCACCATCACGCGTGACGATGATACGAATCCATGTGACCGCATTGACCAAACGAAAATCCGAATACACTTCCACGATGGTGCCATTGCTCAACGTCATCAAATATTTTCCATTGGGGGTTTGACGCAGGTTCGCACCGCCGCCTTCGTTCGAACTGATTTTTCCAAAGATGGGCGCCACTTCCAATGTTAATGTCGGCGTTGGTGTTTCAGTGGCGGGCAGAGTCACGTTTAGAGTCAACGGCACAGGGCTGGGTGTCTTGGCCGCCTGCGTTAATGCAACCGCCACAGTTTCGGTGAGGTCCACTTTGGTAACGGTGGCAGTGAACGTGCTCAAAGAGACAGGAGTGTTTGTAGTTGTTGCTGGCAGGTTTGGGGTTGAAGAAGGAAACGGGCTGGCCTCAGTCGAAGGTGAAGATGAAACCGCATCCACCGTCGACTGTGAGCCTGGTCGCATCAAAGCAAACAGAATCCCAGCGAAGAGTGCGAGTGCAATCAAGCTGAAAGCGATCCCTCCAGCGGAAGGGCGGAGTTTCAAAACCAAAAGGGTCAATAAACCAAACACACTGACCAATGCAAAATGCGCAACAAAGACGAGAATGGCTTGCGGCCAAATGCCGGCGAGGCCAGAGCCAAGACCGAAACCAGCAGCATTGATCGGCAAATAAAATGCGTAGGCAATAATTACACTGGGAAGAAATGGTTTGCTTTCTGAACGCACGAATGACGCCACCAATGTAACCGCACCGATCACGATCACAACCAGTTCAGGAATCCATAACCGTGAATGAGTGTAAACATTGGTAAGTGTAAAAGGTGGAATAAAACGAATCACCACACCGATCAACAAGCCGCCGAGAAACACCAATATCCCGCTGATCAGTAAAGCCATGAATGTTTCAAAAAGGAAACGCGGCGAACCTGTGAGGATGGCGAGCAGGAAACCCACCCAGGGAATCATCAACGGGGTGGCAAGGATGCCGAGTAAAAGCACGGCTTGTGAATCAAGTAAAAAACCAAGCCCAAGGACCGCGCCGCATGTGAGTGAAAAAACAAATAATTCAAAAGATGGATATGCGCGGCGTGATAACGATGCGATCAACGCGGCCTGACCCTCCGCATCGTTGGGGATCATGTCACGGCGGGTGACTCGTCTGCGGCGTGCGCGGGCTGGGTCCACGGGAGAATCTTCGCGCGGGTCTTGCGCGGGCGGCGGTGTTGGGTCAGAGGGGATGATGGGTTCGTCGGAAAGAGACATAGGGGTTACGTAGTTCAATTATACAGGGGATGAAGAGATAGAGGGAGGTACAGCTTAAGTTGACATTAAACCTCAATCACGCAGCCATTGACAAAAGACCATCCTGAAATATGATAGTGATATATTCACAAAATCAAACGAAAAGGGATAAGCCATGAACGAACCTCGCGTGTATAAGAATTCTCCATTTGTATTTGGTCTTCTGATTGTCATGTTTGCCGTTTTGTTTATCGGAGTTTTCTTCGCTTCCGGAGACTCTGATTTTTCAAACCCGATCGTGATGATTTTTTTCGCGATGATCTTTGGTTTCCTCCTTCTATTTATTGTATTTACCGCAACTGCTCAAACCATGATTTCAAACGAAGAAATCTCCACAAAGAATCTGCTCGGCAGGAAATCAATTGCGTGGCGCGATATCAATCGCGTATCTGGAAGCGGCAATCGGATTAAATTGCATAACTTCGATGGCAATGTGATCATTGCTCCCAGTCTGCAGCTGCCCGGGTATCCTGAAGTCATCGAGTGGATCGGCATCCAGCGGCCTGACCTGTTCAATTCGATGGAATACAGTGAAATGTCCAAAAACTGGGCGGGCACGATCCTGCTTCCGGTACTCGGATTACTATTTATTGGGACCGGCTTTTTTCTCTATACCCAGGACAGTCAATTATTATTTCCGCTTTTGATATTTCTGGTCATGGGAGTTATCTTTATTGGCATGCCGCTTGTTGCTCCCCAGGCTATCTCCATTCAAGGAAGTTCCATTGTGTTGGGCTATCTCCTCAACCAGAAGACATTGGCTGCAAATGAGATCGCATCCGTTGACCTGCGTTACACCCAAACGCGAAACGGCAAAAATTATTTTATTGCGATCACGTTGATAAATAAAAAGACCATTCGCATCTCTGGATTAAAACCATGTTTGCCTGTGGTTTACCTTGTACTCAAAACCTGGCATAAAAAGAACACAGCCATTGGTCTGACAAATCAACAATTTCAGTAAATCACAGTTTATACGGAGCACGGACTAAAGTCGGCGCTCCAAAATTAACCCAAAAAATTATTGAAATTAACACAACTCTTTAATTTTCTGTTAACGGTGACACTGCTATAATAGACCCTGCACGTGACCAATACCCGGCATGTGACTTTCTCTCAACAAGGCAGGTACTCCGCCATGTTTAACATTTCCCTCTAACCCTTCCCAAAAAACAAGCCGCGTGATTTTGTTACGCGTGCAAATATTCTTTCACGTTTCACTCATTGTGTGTTGCATTAAACCCTTCGACAAGCTCAGGGCAACACCTGACACTTAACCATCCGGTACCTTAACTATGACCCAACATCGAATTACAGACGACCTGGAAGCCCTCCTCGACGTACTCCCCCTTAATATCCGTCACGCGGTGGAAAAGGCGAACAATAGCGAAAAATTGCTTGAGATCGTCATTGACCTTGGCCGCGTGCCCAATGCGCGTTTTGTTGAAAACGAAATTACTCTGGTGGAAAAAGAGATTACCCGCGCAGAAATTGACCATATCACCGAACGCATCGGCACTTTCGATGCAGATAACCGCGCGGGCATGGAGCGCACGCTTCACCGCATCTCCGCCATTCGCAATCGCCGCGGAGTCATTGTTGGTTTAACCTGCCGTGTGGGGCGCGCCGTATATGGCACCGTGGACATTATTCAAGACATCATCGAATCGGGCAAGTCCGTGTTGATCCTTGGGCGCCCCGGCGTTGGCAAGACCACCCTTCTGCGCGAAGCTGCGCGCATCCTTGCTGAAAATAAACGCGTGGTCATCGTGGATACCTCCAATGAAATTGGCGGTGATGGCGATGTGCCGCATCCCGCCGTTGGCCACGCGCGCCGCATGCAGGTCAGCCAGCCCACACTTCAACATGAAGTGATGATCGAAGCGGTTGAAAATCATAATCCCGAAGTCATTGTCATTGATGAAATCGGACGCGAACTTGAGGCTATGGCCGCGCGCACCATCGCCGAGCGCGGCGTGCAGCTCATTGGCACGGCGCATGGTCAAACTCTCGACAATCTTTTGCTCAACCCAACGCTGAGTGATCTGATCGGCGGTATCGAAGCGGTCACACTTTCAGATGAAGAAGCCCGTCGGCGCGGCACCCAGAAAACGGTCCTTGAGAGACGCTCGCCTCCAACGTTTGACGTGGTGATTGAAATCCAAACACGCGATCGTTTTGCTGTGCATCTCGATATATCCGCTTCAGTGGATTCACTTTTGCGCGATGTGCCCATACCTCCCGAAGTGCGTATGCGCGATGCGGAAGGGAAGATCGTGATCGAGAAAACTGCGCCCACTCCAAAACGCCGCCCTGAGCGATTTGCCGAGGGAACCAAGTTGGATGTGAAGGAAGTAATCAAAACGCCTCGGCGCGGACATCAGCCTGCTTCGGCTTTCGAGGAGCAGAGTCCATCACCCAAGCAGACTCCCGCATCCATACTGACATCGCCTTTACAAGCTGTGCGCGTGTTTGCGTATGGCGTGGCGCGCAACAGACTCGCGCAAGCCGCGAAGAGACTCGGCGTGCCCGCGTTGGTGGTGACCGATGTAGACGAGGCCGATGCACTCGTCACTCTGCGGACGTATTATCGCAACCGCGAACAGACGGTGATGGATGCCGAGCATCGCGGACTGCCTATTTATGTTTTGCGCGCGAATACCGTGGCGCAAGTGGAACAGTTCCTCGGTGACCTGTTTAACATCAGCGAGCAGCAGCATCCGCGTGACAGCATGGACAGTGTCCGCGAAGAAACACAACATGCCATCTCCGCAGTTCTCAACGGCGAGCGCTGGGTGGATCTGCCTCCCGGCACATCCCTCGTGCGAAGGTTACAGCATGAGCTGGCGCGCAACGCGGAGTTGGTTTCACATTCGTATGGCAAAGAACCAAGAAGGCATGTGAGAATTTTCCGCGAATGAATAAAACGTAGATAGGTAAACACGTAGACACAAAAACAAGGACAAGCATTTTGCCTGTCCTTGTTTATTTATTTCTGGGCAATGTCATCCTGAGCGCTAGCGAAGGATCTCCGAGATTATCTTCGAGACTCTTCGCTCCGCTCAGAGAATCATGATGAAGAACATTATGTATGGCTTGACTCACCAAGCGTGATCTGAAGCGTGACTTCTTTTCCATTACGCGTCACACCCAATGAAACCTTGTCGCCGGGCTTGTAGGTGTATAGCATGTTCAGGTAGTTGTGGGTTTCATCCATCTTCACATTGTTCAAGCTTGTAATGATGTCATCCACCTGCAAACCTGCTTTGTCGGCTGGGCTATCGGATGCAACCTTGGTCACATACACGCCCCATTTT
The DNA here is from genome assembly GCA_043788255.1 of Anaerolineales bacterium. Classification (GTDB taxonomy): domain Bacteria; phylum Chloroflexota; class Anaerolineae; order Anaerolineales; family Villigracilaceae; genus Villigracilis. Next base: position 7,590 of record JAYVUA010000014.1, read on the forward strand.
ACAGGCAGGTTATAGGAAGCAGCAATGTCGGGCGAAATGGCCTGATAACTAATACCCATAAAAGGCCGTGAGAAATATCCGTGATCGAGGATTTGAGTAGCTACAGCCTGGGCAGTATTCATGGGGATGGCAAATCCCAATCCTTCTGCAACTGCTCCAGTTCCAGAACCGCGCACGATCATATTGTTGATACCGATCACTTCACCAGCCAGGTTGACTAACGGTCCGCCTGAATTTCCTTGATTGATGGCTGCGTCGGTCTGGATCAAATCTTCGATTTGGTAGCCTCTACCAGTATCGATGGAGCGTCCTGTTGCGCTGACCACACCAACCGTCACGGTGTTCTTGAAATTTCCAAGCGGCGATCCTATCGCAATCACCGATTCACCAGACTTGAGAATATCTGAATTTCCAAGCGATGCAACCGCAGGGACTTTTCCGTCGGTTTTGAGGATCGCAATATCCGAATATGGATCCGTACCGACGATGGTGGCTTTCTCTTCGACCCCATCTGACAGAATGATATTGACTTCCTTCGTCCCTTCGACCACGTGATTATTCGTCAGAATATATCCCTGATCCGAAATAAAGAATCCGCTGCCGCTGACAGTTTGATCGCCAGTCTGGCCAAAGAAAGTCATTTGGCCGGGGATGGTTCCTACAATGGTCACGACTGCCGGGCCAACCTTCTGCACCGCTTGTGTGACCGCGGTTTCAACATCCGTTGAGTTGAGAACGAGGGTTTGGTCTGGGGTGTTATTATTGGCATTGGGAACAAGTGCTGGAACAGAAATTGATGGACTCGTGGATTGCTGTTTATCACTAACTGCTTTGTAAACAGCGATTCCGCCTGCTACTGCACCCATCAATGCCGAACTTCCTGCAATGACAATTACCAACAAAACATACAAAGTTTTTTTCAATGACATTTTCACCTCCGAGTGATTGTGAAAATTCTAGTCCTCGAAAATGACACAGCGATTAAATTTTGAGGGCAAACCAGGTGGAAGATAAAAACGCAATAAGAATTTGCAAAAAATAACATAAGTGTTTTCTAATTACAAATTAAGAGTTGAGGAATATGAGATTATGATCCGTGTTAGCGGTGTTGCCATCATTATTGAAAATAAGCAAAAGGAAGTTCTCCTGTTATTACGAGATGATGACCCCGGCATCTCCTTTCCAAATCACTGGACCCTGGTCGGGGGTAAAGTGGAAGATGATGAAACGCCCGAAATAGCAGCACACCGTGAAATGCTCGAAGAGATTGGCGTAGACATGGATGTAACCTTCTGGAAGAGATACGATAGGCAGCATCCATTTGCAATTGTTGACCAGCATATCTATATCGGTCAAATTGATCTCCCGCGAGAATCATTAACTTTGGGAGAAGGTCAGGATTTTCGATTTTTCAGTTCTGATGAACTAAAGAACCTGGAAATCGGCTTTGAGTTTGATGCTTTGCTTGATGAATATTTTCTAAGCCGCAAGGACAATTAACTTATATCCATTTCAAAAACACTATATCGCTACCGCTCAGGGCGACATTTTTGAGATGACCTGTGATTTTTGTTTACGGTTCTACTCGTTCCCTGTATACTTAACCCATGTTTATCACTCTCGAAGGACCGGAAGGCTCCGGCAAGACATCACATATCCCGCATCTCGTGGAATATTTGCGCGAGAAAGGCTATACCGTATTCTCCACCCGCGAACCGGGCGGCACGGGCATCAGCGAGCAGATTCGAGATATTTTGCATGATCTAAAAAATTCCGAAATGCATCCACGTACAGAAACACTCCTTTATCAAGCCGCGCGCGCGCAGATCGTGGAACAAGTTATCAAGCCGCGGTTAACCGCAGGTGAAGTTGTCATCTCCGACCGTTACTATGATTCGACGATTGCCTATCAAGGCTATGGACATCAGCAGGATTTGGAACAAGTCCGCGCTTTGGTGAAATATGCAACAGGTGGGCTAACACCTGACTTAACGATCTTGCTTGATCTCGATGTCCAAGTTGGTCTTAAACGAAAGAAACAAAATGAATCCGAGTGGAATCGCATGGACGACCATGAGGTTGAATTTTACAATCGAGTCCGCGCGGGATATTTGGAATTGGTGGGACAGGAGCCGCAACGATGGGTTGTAGTCAACTCAGATCAAAAGTGGGATGATGTGCAGGCGGAGTTGAAGAAAGTAGTTATCAAAGGATTAACCAAATCATGATCGCTGACTCTGAAAACGATATCAAACATTTAAAAGCCATTGGCCATATTTGCGCCATGACTTTAAAGCAAATGATGGAGCAAGCCAAACCCGGTATGACAACAGCAGAGTTGGATAATATCGGCAGTGAGTTTCTTGCAAAAGAAGGCGCCAAATCTGCGCCGATGGCGATGTATCAATTTCCCGGCGCCACTTGCATTAGCGTCTCACCTGTCATTGCGCACGGCATTCCCGGCGACCATGTTCTGCGCGAAGGTGAGTTGATCAACATCGATGTTTCGGCTGAACTGGATGGTTACTTCGCAGATACAGGCGCTTCGATGGTTGTCGCAAAGCACGTGCCCCAATATGAAAAAATGCTTGAAGCAACCCGCTCCGCTTTGGCGAAGGCTGTCCAAACTGCAAAAGCAGGCCAGCTGCTTAACTTGATCGGCAATGCTATTCAAAGTGAAGCCAAGCGAAATGGATACGGAGTCATTTTTGATTTGACCGGTCACGGTATTGGGCATCAACTGCACGAAGACCCGACTCAAGTTTTCAACTATCACAAATCAAAAGACCGCCGCATTCTGGAAGAAGGCCTGGTCCTGGCCATTGAGCCGTTCCTCACCACCGGCAAAGGACATGTCCTCGAAGAATCAGATGGTTGGTCTCTGCGGACAACTGACCGAACCATTGCAGCACAATTCGAGCACACGATCATCGTCACAAAAAATGAGCCGATCATTCTGACGATTTAGTCAATGCCAAACCTTCACCTGTTCTCTACACCTGGTAAAGATGACATCCGTTATATCGTCGAAGCCAGCCGCCCATATCTGAAAGATAAGCCTGATGCAACTGTAGCGTATCTCCCATTGGCGTCGCTTTATGCCGAGAGATGGCAGGAGCAGACCGAGGAATCATTCAAAGGCTTGGCGCGCCTCGAAACGGTCAACGCTGAGACCCTGTCCCTACCGGCAATGGAAGATATTATCCGCCGCGCTTCATTGGTATATATCCCGGGTGGAAATACATTTTTACTGAATCACCGCCTGCATATCAGCCGATTGATGATCTTCCTGCGCAAGAAGGTGCAGGCGGGGCTGCCTGTTGTTGCTTTCAGCGCTGGCACAGTTGTATGCGGACCAAACATTCTTACATCCAAAGATATGAACACTGTTGAAACATCAACTTTTGAAGGCTTGAACGCGACTCCTTTCAACCTTTCGATACATTACCCACTGGATACTTATGGCCAGTCTGTGAAAGATGAGTGGCTGGCAGATTATCACTTCTTCCACGATAACCCGGTCATTATGATGTCTGATGGAGCGTATGTCAAAATGGATGGGAAGAAGACAACCCTCGTCCACGGCGAGGCATGGATTTTGCACAAAGGGCAGGAAAAAGAAAAACTTGAAGAGAAAACATTGATCACTAATAACAGGTGACAGTCATTTTGAAAATGACTGTCACCTGTTATCACTGGATAGGAGATAAATCATGGACGAACAATGGGTACCTGGAAATAAAAAGGAATTAATATCTGCAATTGAACGCGAGTGGAAACTTCTGATAAATATAGCAGACAAGTTGACCGATAAACAAATGCTGACTCCCGATGCAAGCGGGTGGACTCCAAAGGATAACCTCGTGCATCTTTCAGAGTGGATGAACGCTCTGATGGGCTATCATCTGGATCGCCGTCCGCGCCACGAAGCGATGCGCCTGCCTGAAGAAGTCGTCGAAGCCTGGGATTTTGAGATCATCAACCCTGCTTTGTTTGAACGCAATCGCAATCGCTCAAGGCAGGATGTCCTAGATGAATTGAAAAAGGTCTATGAAATATTGTTTGCAAAACTTGATGCCATGTCCTTTGACGATCTGCTGAAACCGCGTCACGCCGATGACCCTGAGAAGCGACCTGTTTTGATGTGGGTACTTGGCGACACTACGGAACACTTCCTTGAACACCGCGAAACCATTGAAAAGGCGATAAACAAATAAAGAGAAACTCCCGCAGGCTTAATGCTAGCGGGAGTTTCTCTTTTACATTGTAGTGGAAATCATTTTGATGTCGTCACTAAATCAATTTGATATGGAACACCGCTCAAAATCATTTTGGTGTCATCCACTTGAAAATGCACGCGCACAGGTAAAAGCTGAGCAGGGATGCCTGTATTGGGATACCAGATGCGTCCCTGTTTGACTGTGATAAATAACCCGTCTGGATTTCCAACGGCGGTAAAGGTCTCGCTGCTTTCGTCTTTATACGGAAACAGGCCAGTTTTCTCTTGAAGTGTTTTAACCAACCCAGGCACATCTTCAGTAGCCAGCCCAATTTCACTCACAGATAAAATTTCGAATTCCTCACTTGCATTTTTAAGATCATGCCGCGCAATAAATTCCAGGATATTCCCAGCCGCATCTTTGAAATATAGGGAATGTGAATTCCAATCCCCAAAATCAAATATTGTGTTACCGCTTTCATCTGCGAGCAACTCTGCACGCAGAGTAATCCATTCTTTAGCTGTTTCAAATTGATTTTCAGGAATGTTGAATGCAAAATGATATAGGCAAGTCTGGTCTGCCTGGGTAAAGACCAACTCTGTAGTGCCTGCGCGGATAATGAGTTGAATTCCTGCGATGCTGTGTGTATCCAGCCCAAGCGTTTCGCCATAAAACAACGCTTGCTCTTTTAAGTCTGATGTTTGCAACTCAAGGCGGGTAATATGCATTGATTCTCCTTGCATGTCATTGATTTTTGCAACTCTACCATAATTTGACAGGTTAGAGTTATGTTAGTGTAATCTGTGGGTGCTTGACGAAGACCCCGCGCAGTGTCACAATTACGGAATGGATTACAAGGATTATTACAAGATTCTCGGTGTGGAACGCAAGGCCAGTTCAGACGATATCCGCAAGGCATATCGCAAGCTTGCCATGCAATTCCATCCCGATAAGAACCCCGGCAATAAAAAAGCTGAGGATAAATTCAAAGAGATCAACGAGGCCTATCAGGTTTTGAGCGATGAAAAAAAACGCGCCCGATATGATCAACTCGGAAGCGCGTATTCCAATTTTCGCACCGGCGGCGGACGCCCGACTGATTTCCAATGGGACGATTGGGGCGGCCGTGGAGGCAGCGGCGACGACCCTCTCAATGGCGGTGGTTTTTCAGATTTCTTCCGCACGATATTTGGTGAGGCCATGCGCTCTTCTGCGCGCAATCAGGCATCACAACAGCAGCCGCAGGGCTATCAACAGGATGTGGAAATCAGTTTCAAAGAAGCGTATGAAGGCACCCTGCGCCAGATCCAAACCAACGGACGCAAGCTTCAGGTTCGCATCCCTGCCGGGGTGAAGACCGGTTCAAAGGTTCGAGTGGCAGGCGCGGGTCCGGAAGGAATCGATCTTTATCTCGTTGTGAGTGTCGCAGATGAAGGTCAATTCGAACGTGAAGGTCAGGACCTTTACACGGCATCCACATTAAGTGTATTTACATTGATCCTCGGCGGCGACGCGGATGTGGAAACCCCGACAGGTAAAGTTAAATTAAATATTCCCGCTGGCACACAAACCGATCAGGTGTTTCGGTTGGCCGGGCGCGGTATGCCGCAATTAAAAGACCCGTCTGTAAAAGGCGACCTGTTTGTAAAACTAAAAGTGCAGGTTCCCAAATACCTTTCTGCCAAGCAGAGAGAATTACTGGAAGAAGCATCCCTTATAAAGTTTTAAAAGTTAATAGGAGTACTATGAAAACAAAACAAAGCGTTTTAGCTTCCGCGGTTTTGGTATTGGCCATGCTTGCCTGCCAGGCCCCGGCACTGCAATCTCAACCTGCTGCGGCACAGCCAGTTATACCGGTTGTGCCAATCGACTCCAATGCTGCAAATCCCGCATCGGAACAGAGCGGGCTGGTTGCGCTTTTTGAAAACGTCAGCCCAGGCACAGTTGCGATCCTCACAGATCAAGGACAAGGCTCTGGGTTTGTATATGATGGTCAGGGTGATATTGTGACGAACTATCACGTCATTGAAGGCGCAAACACAATTGAAGTCAGGTTTACGTCAGGCTTCATGGCTTATGGAACTGTAGTTGGAACAGACCTCGACTCAGACATCGCTGTTATTAAGGTTGATGCTCCGGCCGCGGAACTTCACCCACTCCCGCTCGGCGATTCAGACTCACTGAAAGTTGGTCAGACCGTAGTAGCCATTGGCAACCCTTTTGGTTTGAACAGCACAATGACCGTCGGCATTATCTCTGCACTTGGCCGTATATTAGACTCGGTTCACGACACCCCTGAAGGCCGCCCATTCACCGCCGGTGATATTATCCAAACTGACGCGGCCATCAACCCCGGGAACTCCGGCGGCCCGCTCTTCAACACCAGCGGTGAAGTAATCGGTATTAATCGCGCTATTCGTACAGAGAGTGCCACTGTATCAGGTCAACCGGTTAATTCTGGAATTGGGTTTGCAGTTTCTATTAATATTGTCAAACGCGTTGTCCCTGTTTTGATAACCAACGGGAAATATGATTATCCATATTTGGGAATTGCTTCGATGGATTCTTTGAGCCTTGAAATGATCAAAGCACTTGGCTTGAATACATTTACCGGCGCCTATGTCACCGATGTTGTTGCCGGTGGCCCTGCTGAAAAAGCAGGCGTCAAAGCAGGTACAACCCCTACTAATATCCCCGGCTTACTTGGCGGCGGCGATCTGATCGTAGCGATCGATGGCCGCGAAGTCCGCACATTTGATGAACTGCTTGCTTATCTCATTACAAACAAGGGGCCCGGTGACTCAGTGGTGTTGAGCGTTCTACGGAATAACGAAAAAGTGGATGTGACGGTTACCCTCGATAAGAGGCCGTAATAAAAATAAAAAAATCAGGCTGAGTCAAAGACTCAGCCTGATTTTTTTATTAACCAAACCGCTCTTCGCGCCAAACATCTGCACGGTTGTGATAGCCAGCCTGCTCCCAAAATCCGCGTTTATCACGGGGCATGAACTCCAAGGACCGCAGCCACTTGGCACCTTTCCAAAGATACGGGGTTTCAAGGTCCTCGCGGCCCTGGATGAAACCCACCATGCCGCGTAATGGATAGCCATGGTCAGCCGAGATGACATCCCCATTAAAGTGGGTGGCCAAAAGGAAATTTTCCTGAAGCACAACCTCAAGCGGAAGATTGACCGTGAAGCCATATTCAGCATGCTGTAATACATGCGTGGCAGTGGGTTTAATTTTAAAGAAACCATTTTCCACCAGTGTTTTTACAGAGACGCCTTCCCAAGTGGTATTGAATTTACTCCAGCGTGTGACACAATGAATATCCATTTCAATTTTTGTGCGCGGCAACTGGCTGAACTCATCCCAACTCCAGCGCTTCTCCTCTTCCACCTCGCCCCAAACACGGAGGTCCCATGTGGCGGCGTTGAATGATGGGACGGGGCCGTAATGAAGGACAGGGAATTTCTGGGTCAGCGACTGGCCAGGGGGAAGCCTGCCTTCGGAACGAACGCGATCTTCTTCCTTGCGGCGGTCAGGACCTTCAAATGAGAACATGATCTACCTCACTTCGTAAAATTGGATAATTGCGACACTGCATAGACCCAGTATATCGTGCGGATGTTACTTGTGAAAGATTATAGATTTCTTAACTGATGGCTTTTGCAAAGTCAGAAAATACTTAATGCGAATAGCGCGAAAAAAGCGAAAATCGCAAGTTTTTATTTTTTTCGCGCAAGTTCGCTTGAATTGCGCCTTTTGCGTTAAGTCTGCGCCTTAAACTAGAAATCTTTCAATCGACTTTGTAAAGATGATATTTCTTAACGATTCCGTGAGTTCCATCGAGCGCCGTGCTCTGATGGAATTCCTTTTCATTTAATTACAGATACGATAAGAATCCAAGTCGAATTTCATATAGCCTTTATAATAGGGCAATATCAAGACGCGAGGAGAAATATAAATGAAAAAACCGACCATCAAACAACGCTTCAAATATTGGTTTGATAATTACATGTCGCATGGCTCAAGTGCGATGCTGACAGGGTTGTTTATCCTGTCTGCGTTGATCATCTTGATTGTCGCGGCGCTTGTAAAATTAACAAATACCGCTCCAGAAGGAGCGAGTTTTCTCCAAGTCGCATGGATGGGTTTATTGCGTACCCTGGATTCAGGTACGATGGGCGGCGATACAGGCAGTCCATTTTTCCTATTGATGATGTTGGTCGTTACCTTTGGAGGCATATTTGTAGTCAGCGCCTTGATCGGTATTATCAATAACGGTATTGAAGACAAAATGGATGAACTGCGTAAGGGACGTTCAGCCGTGATCGAGAATGATCACACCATCATCCTCGGTTGGACCCCGCAGATATTCACCATCGTTTCAGAACTTGTCCTTGCGAACGAAAGCCGCAAGAGCGGCGCAGTCATTGTCATATTGGCCGATCAGGATAAAGTCGAAATGGAAGATGCGATCAGTGAACGCATCCCCGACACAAAAAACACCCGCGTCATTTGCCGCACCGGCAGCCCAATCGATTTGACCGATCTTGAAATTTCCAGCCCGCATACTGCGCGCTCGATCATTATCCTTGCAGAAGGCGCAGACCCGGATACTTCTGTTATCAAGGCCACACTGGCGATCACCAACAATCCCAATCGCCGTGAAGAGCCATATCATGTTGTAACCCAGATCCGTGATCCGAAGACTCTCGATGTAATAAAAATGATCAGCGCGAAAGATGTTGTGCAGCCCATTCTTACCAATGATCTCATTGCACGTGTCGTTGCTCAAACCTCCCGCCAAAGCGGCCTGTCCCTTGTTTATACCGAGTTGATGGATTTCAGCGGCGATGAAATTTATTTCAAACATGAACCATCGCTGTCTGGTAAGACCTATGGTGACGCCCTGCTTGCATTTGAAAAATCCACGTTGATGGGTATTCGTAAAGTAGATGGAACCATGGCAATGAGCCCATCGATGGACACACGTATACAATCTGGTGACCAGATTTTTGTGCTTGCAGAAGATGAAGATAAAATTGACCTTGTAGATCCTGCCCGCGTCATTCTTGACGAAAGCCTGATTCGGACCAATGGAAAGGCATCACAGCCCAAGCCGGAGCGTGCCCTCATCCTCGGCTGGAATCGTTCCGGTGCCACCATCATTCGCGAGCTGGATAACTATGTTGCCAAAGGTTCGCAGGTTACGATCGTTTCAGATATTTATGATCTGGAAAAACAACTCCGCCTTGAAAATGGAAAACTTAAAAATCAAAAGGTGACCGTACAGGAAGGCGATATCCGCAGCAGGGATTTGCTGGAAAAACTTGGAGCTTCAGAATACGATCATGTTATCGTTCTCGCATATAACCAGCTTGAGCAGCAGGAAGCGGATGCGATCACTCTGGTCACATTACTGCATTTGCGCGATATTGCCGAACATGATGAAACCCCGTTCTCCATCGTCAGCGAAATGCTGGATTTGCGTAACCGTGAACTTGCCGAAGCTGCCAAGGTGGACGATTTCATTGTCAGCGAACACCTGATCAGCTTGATGATGTCTCAGCTTTCTGAGAACGCTGATTTGATGGATATCTTTACCGATATCTTCGACCCCGAAGGCGCTGAGATCTATCTCAAGCCAATCAGTGATTATGTGGCTGTTGGTCAACCTGTTAACTTCTACACGGTCACAGAAGCCGCCCGCAGACGCGGTGAAACAGCATTAGGTTATCGCTTGATGAACGAAAGCCATAATTCAGAAAAAGCTTATGGTGTTCACACGAACCCAAAGAAATCGGAGAAAGTAACCTTCTCTGAAGTGGATAAGATCGTCGTGATCGCAGAAGAATAACCATTATTGTAGGGACACGGCGACGCCGTGTCCCTACAGTTTTTCAAATAAAGAAATTGATTCTATATGATAGGTCTGGGGGAAAAAATCGAACGGAGTCACTTCCACCAAACGATAGCCCCCGCTAATTAAACGCGCTGCATCCCGCGCAAGTGTGGATGGATCACAGGACACATAGGCAATTACCTGCGGTTTGATGTTAATGATTGCATCCAAAGCGTGCTTTTCGATACCTGCGCGCGGCGGATCAACGATCATGTAAGTTGGATTATCAAGCCGAGCTGCCAAAGCAGGCAAAATCTCCTCGGCCATGCCTTCATATAATTCAACATTATCAAATTCATCAAGATTGATGGCAAAGTCTTCACAGGCCGATTCAGATGATTCGATCCCGATCACCTGTTTGCATTTGGGCGCAAAGAATTTACTGAACAAGCCAGCCCCGCAATAAACATCCAGTAAAGTTGACGATGAATCAACAGACAATTTCGCCAACAAATGCTCCGCCATTTTCTCCGCCATTCCGGTATTTACCTGAAAGAACGAAGCGGCTGAAACATGGAAATCCTTTTCTAAAACATTGATCGTCAAATAATCCTGCCCGGCAATGACCACTGGATGCTCATCAAATAAATGCACAATGGAAACGTCCGCTTCAATTTCAAGTTCGGGTGTTTCCGGGTTTTCAGATTCAAGCACGATCAACAATTCTTCACCCCACCCTGCTCTCAGGGAAACACGTTCCACATCCTTGTTTGATTCAAACTGTAAGTCGCGCCAGAACGAATCAATACTTTTTTCAGGCAGATGACATTCTTCAATGGGAAGGGTGGAATTCCCTCTTGAGTTTACAAATGCGATCTTTCCCTCTGCGGTAAGATGAAATTGAACGTGATTGCGGTAATTCCATTCAAGCGGTGAGGCGATCATTGAAGTGACAGGTGGGTTTTCAATTTTCCCGATTCTTTGCAACTGGTCGCGCAGGATTTCTGTTTTCGCCTGTAATTGCTTTTCGTAGGACATATTTTGGTAATGGCAACCACCGCATTTTCCAAAGTGCATACACTTCGACTCGATTCTTTCTGGCGACGCAGTTAATATCTCAAGCAATTCCCCGCGGGCAAAACTATTTTTCTCAAATACCAATCGCACGCGAACATTTTCCCCGGGTAAACCAAATGGCACAAATACTGCGCGGCCATCGGGTAAACGTCCCATGGCTTCGCCGCCATAAGTAAGTTTTTCAAGTTTTACGTCAAATGTGGGCTTTTGTGAATTCATGTTGAAATTATAACTGCAATAAAAAGAGGTGAGACTATCAAACCAGTCTCACCTCTTTTTGCTTTTCCAAAAGTGTATTGAATTATTTTACGATGAAGGAAAGAGCAATGAGTAACCCAAAGAACAAACCTGCCAAACCACCAATACGTAACAAATCTTTCTTTACCTGGGTGTAATCCGGGTTGAATTCGGTTGGCGCGGTAACTATTGCAGGACGGGCTGTGGGTCTTCTATTTTTCTTATTCATTTTTTCTCCTAATATTTGATTGTTATGCAAGGCAAACTCAGGGATTGTTCAGGCAAGAGTACGCCTTCACAATGACTTCGTCAATTTTGTAATCGCGCAAAAACAACAATGCGCTGGTTATCAACAAGATATGGATAGCAGGAAACCAGTGTAACCGTTGGACTGCCAGTGGATGCCATCACTTCCACAGCAGTTGGTTCAACAAGAACGGTGCGATCGACAACATAAATATATTGCCGCTGTCTTGTAGAGATGATAATCTGGTCACCGGGGACGAGCCTGTCAAGGTAGCGGAACAACTCGCCATAAACATCATTGTGCGCAGAAAGTACCACGTTTCCATCTCGACCTGGATCAGCGGAGCCAATATATTGGCCGACTCCCTTCTTGAGTTGTTCCCAGCCATCTCCTTGAACAATGGGAGCATCTACATTAAGCGCGGAAATCTGAATGCGGATTCCCTGGTCTGGTGCGGCGGTGGGGATGGGAATATTCGCGAGTGACTGCACCATGGGGCGCAAATGTTCTGGAATCTCGGCTTCATTTGGAGCCGTATTCCCTTGTGCATCGGGAGGCTTATGCCCTGAAGGCAATACAACAGCCATTACCAAAGGTGTGGGGGTAACCGTCTCTGGTTTGATGGCAGCGACTACTTCTGTATTCAGCGTGCGCAGTAAACCCAGTCCATTTAAAAGTACAGCGATCAACCCAACGACTGCAAGAATTTCCACGCCCAGCAAAATACGGTCCATGATCTTGCGGCGCGGATTTGCTGAAAGAGGCTCGGGCGTTGATCCGTCTGCTTCTGTTGTATCCACTATCGGCGCGGAATGTTGCGCGTTCGTATCCAAATCCGATTGATCAGGTGTGACCGAAACAACTCGTCCTGTACGGCGATAGTGTTCAAGACGTTCCTTGCGTGCACCGCGTCTCTTCTCGACCAAAAGACGGCGCAGTTCTTCAACAGATAATTCTTCAGGTGCTTTTTTACGTGCCATCGCGAGGGGATTATACCGCAGGGATTGTCAATTCCTGTGACCCTCGGTATAATGCAATCCTTCGGGCGGGTAGCTCAGTTGGTTAGAGCACATCGTTGACATCGATGAGGTCGTAGGTTCGAGCCCTATTCCGCCCACTATATAAAAAACGCAATGACCGAGACGAGTACGTGGTCAAACCCTGACAGGGAGAAGAGATCGATGATTGAGAGTCTCTTCAAGGGAAAATCACTGAAAACCCCTCACGAGTGTAAGGCTGAAAGCGAAAGCAAGTAAGTTGAACGGGTGGCTCCGTTAGAAGCTTAAGAGATATGTCTATGAGACCTTTAGGGTTTAGGGCATAAATCGGGTGGAACCACGTGAGTTCAAACTCTCGTCCCGTTGTGGATGGGAGTTTTTTTATTTCTAGGAGGCCGCTCTATGACTGAAGATAGCACAAACACTCGTCAGCGCCTCGGAGGTTTGTAACTGCTCTCCTCTGAGACGCGAAAATGTCCGGAAAGCAGAAGCAAACCAAAATCAAGAAAGGAAACGAAAATGGCACTACAAACAGAACGTTATGAAGACACACAATTGTATAAGATCCGTCACTCAGCAGCACATGTTATGGCGCAGGCCGTAATGGAGATGTTCCCCGATGGCAAGCCCACGATTGGACCTCCAGTTGAAAATGGTTTTTATTATGACTTCGACTTACCGCGCAATCTCACGCCCGAAGACTTGGAAGCCATCGAAAAGCGCATGAGACAAATTGTGCAGGGCAAGCACGAATTCAAGAAGACAGTCATCTCTGCCGAAGAAGCAAAGAAAATCTTTGCCGATCAGCCATATAAACTGGAATTGATCGAAGGACTCGAAAAAGGCGGCATGGATGAATATGGCAATCCATTAACAGAGAAACCTGAAATCTCGATCTATCAACAGGACACATTTACAGACTTGTGCCGTGGTCCGCATGTGCAAACGACAAAAGAGATCAAGCAGGATGCGTTTAAGTTGATGTCGATTGCGGGTGCGTATTGGCGCGGCGATGAGAAAAACAAAATGCTCCAACGCATTTATGGGACGGCATGGGAAAGCAAAGACCAGTTGAAGGAGTATCTCAATCAACTGGAAGAAGCCAAGAAGCGTGATCATCGCAAGCTCGGCAAAGAATTGGAAATCTTTATCTTCGATGAAGAGGTTGGCCCTGGCCTGCCGCTCTGGCTTCCAAACGGCGGCATCATGATCGAAGAGTTGGAAAAGCTTGCCAAGGAAATGGAAGAAAAAGCTGGCTACTCCCGCGTGCGTACGCCCAGTATCACGAAGGAAGATCTCTTTCTGCGTTCCGGACATCTCCCCTATTATGCCGAGAGCATGTATCCGCCGATGGAATTGGAAGGCGTGAAGTATTACATCAAGCCGATGAACTGCCCGATGCACCACAAGATTTTCGGAGCAAAAGGCCGTTCGTATCGTGACTTGCCCGTGCGCCTCGCCGAATACGGAACCTGCTACCGTTACGAAAAGTCTGGCGAACTCTTTGGGTTGATGCGCGTCCGCTCGATGCAAATGAACGATGCCCACATCTACTGCGGCGAAGATCAATTCGAGCAGGAATTCATGGGTGTGATCGCCTTGTATCACAAATACTTTGAATTGTTCGGCATTGATAAGTATGTGATGCGCCTGTCTTTGCATGGCAAGCAGGGACTTGGCAAAAAGTACGTGGATAACGAACGCCTGTGGATCAAAACAGAAGATATGGTGCGCCGCGCCATGACGAATGGAGATGTCCCGTTTGTAGAAGTGGTGGATGAAGCTGCATTCTATGGTCCAAAGATCGATGTACAAATTTGGTCTGCCATTGGGCGCGAATTCTCGCTGGCCACAAATCAAGTGGATTTCGCTGTCCCCGAACGCTTTGATTTGAAGTTCACGAACAAGGAAGGCGTGGATGAGATTCCGCTTTGTATTCACCGCGCACCACTATCCACACATGAACGTATGGTGGGTTTCCTGTTGGAGCATTACGCGGGCAACTTCCCAGTCTGGCTTTCTCCTGAGCAGGTGCGCGTCATCTCGATTACAGATGCTCAGAATGATTATGCAGAGAGCATCGCAAAACAATTGCGTGAAAGTGGAATCCGCGCGCATGCTGATTCATCATCACAACGCATGAACGCCAAGATCCGTCAGGCGCAGTTGATGAAAGTGCCGTATATGATCGTAGTAGGTGATAATGAAATGCAGGCAAGCCAGGTTTCTCTGCGCGTGAGAGATGGAAGCCAGCAGAATAATATTCCGCTGGATGAGTTTGTTACGCGTGCCAAAGATCGAATTGCGAGAAGGGCGAAAGAGTTGTAGCCAGACCGTGGACGGTGGACGATAGACTGTAAAAGGACAGGCGGAGTGTCTTGCGACACTCCGCCTGTCCTTTTGTTTATGGGGCGCTTGGCGGGGACCAGGTCAAAGTCCAGGGACCAACCTGAGTCTCAATAGCGATTTGCAAAACAAAAGTTATTTTGCCAGTCGGCACATTACTTGGAAAGGTTAGCGTTTCTGAAAGTTCAAGAAGACCATCGCGTTCATGAGAACGTTCTAATATCGAAGTCGCAAAAACATCCTTGACGTTGAGATTACCGTAGAAATTCTCACGCGAAATGGGGTCAAGTGAATGAAGGGTGAGAGTGTAACCGCGCTCACTGCGCTGAATGTTTTCCACCAAAAATCTATAGCCGCTTGTTTGAATAGTTCGATTAAGTTGCCAAGTTTGCCCGATGAAAGGAGACTCACCAACGTCCAGCGGAAACTCGAAGGTTTCAAAGTTGGAGAGGGTAATTTGAGGAAGTGTCAGAGTGAGAGGGACATTCACTGGTTTAGGAATTTCGAGCGCCCAGTAGGTGACATTGCTCCATGGTGACTTTGGCATCAGTTCCGGGCGAAGGTGAAAAAGAACAGGCTTTCCGTCACGGTCACTCACGCGCAGGTCATACGGCACTTCATATCCCTGCCAATAGTCGCCGGGCAAATCGCCCGAATTGGTAAAATTGCCAATCAACAAATAGGCATTTTCCAGTTCCACTGCTTGTTCCAGATACAAGCCCGAACCATTTGGCACAGGCGTAAGTGTGGATGCGAAGTCGGTAGGATAAACGAGCTCTTCAGTCTGGCTGGCGTAAGGTGTCGGCGTGGGCAAGACGGGGCGGGAAGCGGAAAAGGTGGGCACAAATTCGGTCGCCGGAGAGACAATTCCTGGCAGCGCGACCACAAGCGCAACGGAAAGCGCAGGAAGTTCACAGACCGGTAGCACTATTACCTGCTTTACTTCGGCAGGCAGGGGTGGGTAGAGAAAACGTCCATCAAAGCGCCCTACTCCAAATTCAGAAATCGTTGCATTCTCAATACCGCCGCTTTTGGCTTCGAGAATGCTTCCATCAGGAAGTTGCAAGCGCGGCGCGGCGGCGCAGGGCATCGGCTCATAAATTAAGGCTGGCACGCCACGCATCTGATAAATAAGAAAGGTTTGGGTAGAATCGGCAACCATCAGCTTTACTGTTAGGGTTGTTTTGTTTCGCTGAACAGTCACCGGCTCCGCCAGCACGCGGATTGGCGTGCTTTGATTCACAATCCCCACGCCTAAGATATAACCCGGTGACTTGCTAATTGCATAAGCCACACCACTCAACGCCAGGAGCACCAAAATAGCAATGACAATAATTAATAGCGGTCGTGCACGCATGGTTTGCATCAGAGATTTCCTTTCATCAAGTCGTACCAAAATATTCGGCCACAAATTCGTATTCTCGGGAACGCTGCGTTGAGCAATTTTTTCAAACGCATCTTTCATGCGATTGTTTTTCATTTCTCGCTCCTTCGGTCTTCAGCGCCGAGCAAGCCGCGCAATCGTTCACGCGCCGCGTTCAGCATCCACTTCACTGTGCCAGCTGCCGTGCCTGCCTCCTGCGCCATTTCCTTTTCACTCATATCA
>JAYVUA010000015.1:0-9407 GCA_043788255.1 Anaerolineales bacterium
CTATATAGTGTATAGTCCGCGATGCTTACTGATGAGGGTATGCGAAAATTATTATTCATGTCCACAATGAGGCAAGTATATCATTCCTCCCACACCGAATGATACGCGCCAACAGATTCAAAACCTGCCCCCACCCGTCCTCCCCCAAATACGACAATGAAACGAATACAATTTTTTGTATATACTTCATGTCGTATTTGGGGGAGGTGCCGAAGGCGGAGGGGGCCGCACTATTCCTCCCACACCGAATGATACGCGCCAACAGATTCAAAATACTTGACCATCTTCTCATAAAACGGATGATGGCCAATCGTGGCGCTGTCGCCAATGACGATCAACTTCCGACGAGCGCGGGTAAGGGCTACGTTCATGCGGCGGGTGTCAGCGAGGAAGCCGACGTCACCTTCGCGGTTGGAGCGCACGAGGCTGACGATGACCACATCCTTTTCGCGGCCTTGAAATCCGTCCACGCTGTCTATTTCGATATCTAATTTTATTTTTTCACGCAACAACTTCACTTGCGCCGAATATGGGGAGATGATGGCGATCTGTTCTGGTGATACGCCAGCTTCGATCAATTCATTGACTTTCTTGATCACCAGGTCCGCTTCGAGCAGATTCATGCGACTCTCGCCATCGGGTTCAGGTTCTTCATCGTAGCTGGCGCCTGCAGTGTCGATGAAGTGAATGGGAGTCGATGTCAGCGAGGAGGATGTTACTTGAGATAGATCAGCTAACAGGGCGGTGCGAACCGAATTATCAGCTTGTAAATTCCCGTTGTAGAAGACATCCGAAGAAAACGACATGATGTCTTGATGCATTCGATATTGCACATTCAACATTTTGCGCGGCGCATTGTTATCGAGCAGGCGTTCCATTAAGCTGATGTCGAAGCCGCCGCGAATCGCTTCGGGCGAAAGCACGGTGGGCGGGAGTTGACAATGATCTCCCGCAAACACAATGCGGTTTGCAAATTGAATTGGAATCCACGCGGCGGGTTCGGTACATTGACTGGCTTCATCCATGATGCACCAATCAAAAGTTTTTTCATACAGTCGTTCACGATCCAGACCCGTGGCGGTGGCGCAAACGATGCGTGCCTTGCTTAGAATTAATTCTGTAATTTGATCTTCGATCTCACGCGCTTCCTTCAACATGTCTTTTGATTCCTGACGCATGGCCTGCTTTGCGCCGCGTTCGGGTTTGGCGCGTGTGAACTTGAAGGATTGATCGCGCATTGCATAGGCATCGCGCGTGAGTTTGTTTGCAATTTTTACATCGGGATGATTTTCAACGAGCAGGTCGAGTGTGTGTTCACGCAGTTCAGGTGTGACGCGCGCAGGATGCCCGAGCCGAATGGCATTCTCACCCGCTGCAATTAATCGCTCTAATAAATTATCCACCGCGAGATTGCTCGATGCAACCGCCAGCACACTTTGTCCATTGCGTCTGATCTGTTGAATGAGTTCCACCAGCGTGGTGGTCTTGCCCGTTCCTGGCGGCCCGTGAATGATGGCCACATCTTCTGCGCTCAATGCAAATTGCACCGCTTCAATTTGCGATTGATTTAAATGTTTATTTAAAACTTGAATGGGTTCCACTTTATCGAACATGGCTCCCACAGAGCCGATCAACACATCGCGCAACACTTCAAGGCGGATGCCGCCGCTCGCGTTACGAGCTTCTTCCATTGCCAGCTTCTGTCGAAAGCGCGAGATCTCATCCGTGGAACGGTCCAATCGAAACATCGGCTTATCCGATTCTGTTTCGACGAATTGATTAAGTGCAATTTGAATCGCATCTCTGCGAATACTGCTGACGATTCCGCGCCAGCCGCTTTCTTCATTGGATGAAGAGCGCGCCTCTTCCGACAGGATGACTGGGCTGCCCACCCCAAGCCTGGTCCACGGGAGGGGCAGAGTCTCATTGCGTTTGCCGAGTCCCAATAGGAAATGTCCGCCCAATCCATAACCTTCCTCGCGAATGACAAGGTTGATGATGCTGTTACCGGTCGCTTCGGCTTCAAGAGGGGAGAGCTTGGTGCGTTCGCGCACAGCCTCTTGTTTTTCGGCTTCCGCTTCAAGGTCAAGGAGGAGCGATAGATTTCCAAAATATTGCGTTGGTGAAATTTTCATGGCGGGTTATTTTATCATTACGTAGGGACATGGCGTCGCCGTGCCCCTACAGAGTAGTTATTCAGTATAATTACCAAATGCCTTCCATCCTGTTTCGCGCCCATGCGGTGCAAAGAATGTTCGAACGTGAGATTTCCGTGAGCAAAGTCCGCAAGGCTTTGGAAGCCGAAGATGTGGTTGAAGATTACTCATCTGAAACGCCCGAGCCAAGCCGACTTATCATGGGCTTTCAGGGCAAACGTCCATTTCATGTGGTTACTTCGGAGAACCCAGAAGCAAATGAGATCACAGTCATTACCGTTTATCTCCCCGATGCCAATAAATGGAAAAAAGATTATCGGAGTCGGAAATGAAGATTAATATCTTTAAACACAAAGGAGACGAAGCGAAGTCAAAAAACTTTGTATACTTTGTATTTAATTGGTTTTTCTTATGAATTGCTTAATCTGCAGGCAAGCTGAGATCGTTGATGGTTTGACTTCCATCACTTTTGAACGTGATGAATTCAGGTTCACGATCACGCATGTCCCCGCGCAAATTTGTCCCAGTTGCGGAGAAGCGGTTTTAGACGAAGACGCAGCCCTTCGTTTATTGGCAAAAGCCGAGGATTTGGTTGTGCAGGGCATTCAAGAAGCTAGCCTGGTGTATCAGTAATCAAGATTACAGAGTCCATTAGCAAGCTGCCTGACCCCAAAATTTTGTAAAACACTGAGTATTAATAAGTAGTTTGAGACTAAGACGGGATATTATTTTGAGTCAGGGATGGTGAAGAAAAACGTTGTGCCTTTATTTCCCCCATCAGACTCCACCCATATTTTTCCACCATACACTTCGATAATACGTTTAATGAAGGCAAGCCCAATCCCCGTGCCATCCGAGTTTGTGTCCAGTATATTAAACAGTTCAAAGACTCTTTGGTGAAACTTCGGGTCAATGCCAATCCCGTTATCGTGGACAAATAAAATTGCATTTCCATCCTTGTCCGTTCCCTGTGCGTCAACTTCGATAAGCAGATGTGGATTTTGCTTCGAAAACTTAATGGCATTGTCGATCAGGTTTTGCATAACTTCAACCAGCTTGGTGGATCGCCGTATAGGATGGGAAGATCATCCGCGATTTCCACGATAAGCTTTTGTAAAATATTCGCAGTGTCGTTAAAAGCATTTGCCAGGGCTCCAAGTTCGTCTTCGCGGTTGACCTGGGCGCGCGCTTTCAAATTTCCTCTTGCAAACTGATTTGTCACTTTTGTGAGTCTGGTAATCGGGTAGGTAAGGCTTCTGGATGCGTAAATCGCAGCAACAGCCACCAATAAGGTAATCAACGACACAGTAATCGTGTTGACCCTGGTTTGTGCTTTTACCTCCTTCAGAAAAATATCTTCAGCTGTGTAAAAGCCACTCCCCATGGCATTGTATTCATTTTTGCCAATGCCACCGCGTCAACTCCTGCAATGTCTGTATACATGTCCACTGACAGGATTTGTTTTTGAGGACTGGCTTTTATGAAATTATAAAATGCAAGATAACTGCCTGTCTCTGACTGTAGTCTATCAATCTTTTTTCTCGAATTGCCGTGTTGTATTGATCCTCAGGAATTGGTGCAATTGTTTTTTGAGTTTGGCCTTCGTCTGCGCTGTTAACAAGTTGGATGTTATACTCGTCCAAAAGAATTGCCTTCGTATTTTCACCCGCAGAGACTGTACTTTCAATCAGGATTTTTTGTAAAATTGTAGCTGTATACTCAACTCGTAAAACCCCAACAATAGTGAAGTTACTGTTTCGGATTGGGCTGCTAAAACGGATAATCCGCGTGCCGTCGGTGCGATAAAATCCCCGTGAAGCTTGCGGAAGTTGTGTGCTGACCGTTTCAACGAAATATTTTTCGTTTCCTTCTGAATTGCCAATGTTATCAACTTCTGTATCAAGTAATACCTTTCCATCCAAATCCAGAACGGCGTAGGAAAGAATATAAATCTGATGGAGTCTATGGTTGAATCCATGAACGCATTCAGGGTATCTGCGGCTTGCGCTGCACTTGCTTTTAATCGTGTTTCGGCAGCCTTGGTAAGTACACGCCTGGTCTGTTGTATATTATTGATGGATAAGCCAATTAATGGAATAATCGCAATTATAAAAAGAAGGAACAGAGTCTTCAGTTGAAGCGAAGTTCTGACCCTGTAGCAGACCCCGTTTTTTTGATTTCCATTCAGGTTTGGCGCATATAACCCAAAATCTTTTATAAGTGATGTGAACTTGATTTCTCGCATGATAACATACAATTATTCTTATGCTTGCAAAAGGCCATTGTTCTATTTACTCGTTTTCATCTTATCTGCTTGTCAGTCGCCAGCTTCAAAGCTAATAAGTGCGACTCCTCTTCCTCCTCCCAATGTAACCATCGTCCATGCAACAGCTACGCCTACAAGTACGCCGCCGCCTACTCCTACGCAAACAACCAAACAGGCCTTGTATCCCTATACTATCGATGGATTGAAAAAACATAATTTTAGATCTGGAAAGATCGTAGTTCTTAAAACTTTGCTCGAGACTGAAAACTTTACGCGTTTTCTAATTAAATATTCCAGCGATGGTCTTTCCATTACTGGGATTATGCAAATACCGAAGGTGGGTGAGTCGCCTTTTCCTGTGATTGTTATGAATCATGGTTTTTTTACACGCGGCGCTTATTCATCTGGTGATGGCACAGACCGCGCTGCCGAGTTCCTAAATCGCCATGGTTATCTTACGCTCTCATCTGATTATCGCAGCTGGGGTGATTCGGACATTGGCGAAAGTTTGTTTTATTCAGGTCTGGCAATTGATGTTGTCAATCTGATCAGGGCAATTCAAACCATTCCTGAGGCAGATGCCGATCGCGTTGGCATTTGGGGTCACAGCATGGGTGGGGGAGTAACGTTGAAGGTATTAACTTTGGAAACTCACATCAAGGCGGCAGTACTATATTCGTCCGTTAGCGCCGATTTCACAGATGTAATTGGCCGTTGGGGGCCAGGTTGTTTGGGCGATATAACAGCAGGTGAGCTTCAATACGGATGCAATTCTTCAGATATCCTTCCATTGGATTTGCCTGGCGATTTGATCGCATCTTACTTTAACTCGGTAACTGACCCTGAAATGCTGGATGCTGTTTCTCCCTTTTATCATTTAGACCTTGTCAACGCCCCTGTGCAAATAAATTACGGCACCAAAGATGGGCTGACTTCCGCAGGTACGCCGCCTGAATGGTCAAAGAAAATGTATGAAGGTTTTGTCAAAGCAGGCAAGGATGCGCAAATTTTTGCGTATGAAGGCGAAGGCCATTCTTTTATCGGCGACCCTTGGTTTGTGTTTATGGCACGTTCCACTCAATTCTTTGACAAATATGTGAGGCCATGAATTATGCGGCGATTTATTTACATCATCTTATTCTCAATTTTATTAACCTCATGTTCAGCGCGCGCAGAAACTGCCTCGCAGACTCAAACTCCCGTACCTGAATCTCTATTAGGCGGGGAGTGGAGCGGCACAGGTGTTTCAAGCGATGGGAAACAGTTTTCTGTAAAATTATCCATTCAGGGTGAAACTCTTGCTGGAGTCATTTACACTTTCACCGGGACAGATGGAATTCCATGTACATCCATTTCCTATGGACAAATTCCAAAAGAACAACGCCCCTCGATTTTAGAAAATCAAATAAAAGCGAACATTGGGGATGATATGGATTTATCTGTTTCATTCACAGATTCTGAAACGGCAAAAGGTCATTTATCCATTCGCTGGCACGACAGGCAGCCTCGCTGCAATGGAGACTATGAAGTCGATTGGTCTGCATCCAAACTAAAGGCGCAAACTTCACAGTCAACACCAACTGGAAATACGAACGCCCCTTCTCCCATTGAGACATTAATTCAAATTCTGGTCTTTGGCCTTTCCAACGGCGCTGTTCTTGCTTTAAATGCTATTGGTATAACCATCATATACAGTACAGTTCGTACGCTCAACCTTGCTCATGGTGACGTTTTCGCGCTGACTACTGCTCTCGTTACCTCGTTGGTTAATATCATCGGTATTCGTGAGAACTGGCCGCCGCTTCAACTGGTCGGCGCTTTGTTTTTTGTTTTTATTTTGGCGATGGGATTAGGAGCGTTATTGAGCATGGGTGTGGAATTTTTTGGCTTTGCCCCATTCCGCGGGTCGTCCCGTCTTGGGCCTTTGATTGCCACGTTGGGAATATCTTTCATTCTCTTTCAGGGCGCCTTGGTTTGGCGAACATTTCAAGGTTCATGGATACCAGGGGAACATCGCAGTGTGCCAGGTTTGCCTGAAGTCCCAACGGATGGTATCCCTTCATTTTTGCCTGAGATCAATCTGGTCAAGTACTTTGGATTGCCGCTGAATATCATCATTAGATTTAGCGATGTGTTTGTGATTCTTTCTGCTGTGATACTGGTTACTCTTGCTAATTGGCTTCTCCAAAATACGCGGACAGGGCTTGCCATTCGAGCAGTTTCACAAAATCAGCAAATGGCGCAAATTCTCGGCATCAATATAAATCAAACGATTCGGCGCGCATTTGCAATTGGCGGCGCCTTTGCCGGCGCAGCAGGATTTATTTTTGCGCTTTATTATTCACGTCCCTTCGGCTCTCATGGCGCGCAAAGCGGTTTGTTCGCGTTCATGGCTGCTTTACTGGGAGGGATTGGGAATCCTTTCGGCGCATTGGGCAGTGGACTTTTAATAGGTGTAATTTCATCCTTAAGTGATTACTACCTAACTGCACGATGGACTCCTGCTCTTTTGTTGACTATTTTGATCTTGCTCTTTGCCTGGAGACCTTATGGCTTTGGCCCTGACCAAAGCGACGGGAATTCAGTTGTCGTACGAGATTCTGTTATTTTGACAGCGCCAACTCGAAGTCTAAGCTCGAGGCGCTGGCTTTTGATTGCAATTCTTGCCCTGTTAATATTCCCGCTTTTCATACAAAGCGGTCAGGTTATTCTTCTCCTTGCAGGGATTTTTATTTTGCTGGCACTTGGTCTAAACCTTGCACTGGGAATCGCAGGCTTGCTTGACCTGGGAATTGCTGCGAGCTTTGGATTTTCTGCCTATATCACCGCTTTGTTTACAGGTAAATTTGACCTAACGATTGCGTTGTTGGCAGGTGCAGGCGCAGGTGCCATTCTTGGATGGGTCAAAGGCGGCCTTGCCCGCAGGCTGCGAAGTGACTTCTTCGCAGTTGCCACTCTTGCGTTTGGTTTATTGATTCGTCAGGTGATCATCAACGTTAATATCACAGGCGGCATGGGAGGAATTGGGGCGATACCTGCGCCGCACATATTTGGGATAAGCCTTGCCAGCCAGTCTCAAAAATATTATCTGGTTTTGTTTGTGATTATTTTAATGTCATGGCTAAGCCAGCGGCTTATTTCTTCACGCACAGGTCGTGAATGGATCGCTCTTAGCGAAGATGAACTCGCTGCTTTGTCGTTGGGAATTAATATAAATCGTTCACGTACGGTGGCATTAATGCTAAGCTCGGCATTGGCAGGTTTGGCTGGAGTATTATATGCAAACACATTGTCTTATGTTGAGCCAGATTTAATGGCTTTTCATGTTTCAAGTATGATACTAACCATGGTAATCCTTGGCGGCGCTGGCAGTATTTCTGGGGCTTTGGTTGGTGCGGGAACGATCATTTTTTATGATAAAGTTTTTGTGCCCCAACTTGCAACATGGCTGGCGCTGATCTGGCCTTTTCAAATTGGATCGGTCCCTGACATTCGCGGGGCGAGTTTCTTCAATTTTGGCATTGCGCTTTACTTGACAGTATTAATTCGTGCGAGGAAGCGTTCTTGACATGGATGGCTTCATCAGCTAAAATTTCATCACTATATCTCATTTTGAAAGGAGGCACGAAAACATGAAAGCAATTGCATTGTCCACAACATTAGTTTTTGGCGCGCCTCCCGTGGGTGATATGTAGTAACGACTTAGTCGTTTTTCTATACATTCAACCGCAGGCGCGTCACGCCCTGCGGTTTTTGATTCCATGCCGCAGGAAGTCGTTTTCTGCGTTTTTTATTTTATAAGGCAACAACAATGGATACAAACAATTACATCGAATTCTTTAACGAATTGGACGATAACGAACAAACAAATAATTTTATACAATCTGACAAGCGCCGCGAACATTTCCCGCCTCGAAATCCAAAGAAGGTGCCTGCTGCAGATCGTGAATTTCTCACTAAACAAGATGATTCACGCAGTAACTTCAAATTCACGTACAAAGCTGCACGTTTTGAAGAATGGTGGTTGTTGGATTCGCTCGGCAGTTTTTACGAACACAAGTGGATTACAGACGTGTTGAAGAGAGTCAAAGGCGGAAAGGAAGCGTCAGTTTATCAGTGCAGGCCCGGGGTCGCAGTAGATGCGCCTTTGGTCGCTGCGAAGGTTTATCGCCCACGGTCGCTTCGCAATCTTAAGAACGATGGTCAATATCGCGCGGGTCGCACCGATTTGGACGAGGAAGGAAATGCCATCGTGAAAGCTGGAGATATTTATGCCATGCAGAAGCGTACGAACTATGGCGAGGGCTTGCGTCATCAATCCTGGATCGCATATGAGTTCAGCACGCTTGAGTTATTGCACGAGGCTGGTGTAGATGTGCCAAAGCCATATGCGCTGGAGACCAATGCAATTTTAATGGGTTTTGTCGGCGACTTTGCAACTGCTGCTCCCGCACTGAGTTCTATTTCTTTGGAACTTGATGAGGCCAGGCCGCTCTTCGAGCGTGTGATTCGTAATGTTGACATCATGCTCACGCATGGCCGTATTCATGGAGACCTCTCTGCATACAATATTTTGTATTGGGAAGGCGATATCACGTTGATCGATTTTCCACAGGTAGTTTTGCCTGAATCGAACCCTGCTTCATGGAGTATCTTTTCACGTGATGTGACCCGCATTTGTCAGTATTTTTCTGCCCAGGGTGTGCCTTGTGATGCTCGTAAAATTGCAGCAGATCTCTGGGCTTCACATGGACATAAGATCGTTAAAGATGTTGACCCGAAATATTTGGATGCTGAAAGGCCTGAGGATCGTCAAGCTTGGGAAGAGCAGAAATAAAAACACATCCCCTGATGGTCACTGGTCAGGGGATGTGTTTTCCCTGTAAAATGTATTGAGGAGATTGTCTTTATGAACAACGTCTATCCACTTGAGATCTTTGAAGATGTGATTAAATCCGCGCTTGCCCCCGAGGATCATGACGAGC
>JAYVUA010000016.1:0-15227 GCA_043788255.1 Anaerolineales bacterium
CTATATAGTGTATAGTCCGCGATGCTTACTGATGAGGGTATGCGAAAATTATTATTCATGTCCACAATGAGGCAAGTATATCATTCCTCCCACACCGAAGGATCACCCCTCAATGCAGGCCGCGCGCGCTTCGATAATCATTGATTACTTTTTCAACTTCTTCTCCAACTCCATCACCCCGAACACGATCACGCCACTTGCCACCGCGATGGACAGGTCACAGCCGCTGAGGGGCATGACTTCGAAGAATTTGCTTAAGAATGGGATATACAACACCATCAATTGCAACACAACCACCAGCGCAGCCATACCAGCCAATAACGGATTGCTCAATAAGCCCATTTTGAATAATGATTCTTTTTCCGAGCGTGATGCCAATGCTTGAAAAACTTGCATGAATGCCAGTGAAGTGAAAATCATAGTCTGCCATTCGGGGCGGCCTGTGAAGTAGAACCATGAACCGAGTCCCAGGGCGAGCGCACCAATCATTACACCAACCCAAATAGTTTGTATACCAGCGCCGCGGCTGAATACGCCTTCTTTTGGAGAATATGGCGCGCGCTTCATCGTATCCACTTCGGGATTCTCCACGCCCATACCGAGTCCGAGCAGGCCATCGGTTAATAAATTGAGCCAGAGCAATTGCAAAGGTAACAATGGCAAAGGCTTTCCTAAAAACGGTGCGATCAACATCACCAATACTTTGCCGATATTTCCAGCAACACTAAAGCGCACAAACTTGCGGATGTTATCGTAGATGGTGCGGCCTTCTCTTACGGAGGCAACGATGGTCGCAAAGTTATCGTCCAGCAAAACCAGATCAGAGGCTTCCTTGGAAACATCTGTGCCGGTGATGCCCATCGCCACGCCAATATCTGCTTTACGCAGCGCGGGCGCGTCGTTCACGCCATCACCGGTCATTGAAACGATATGACCGTTTTCCTGTAAGGCTTGCACGATCTTTAATTTATGTTCAGGCGCAACGCGGGCAAACACGTTGACTTCATCTACTACACTTTTTAATTCTTCGAAACTTAAGTTTTCAATTTCAACGCCCGTCAATGCGCGGTTGTTCTCTGTGATTCCCAGTTGCCGCGCAATCTCAATCGCGGTCAATGGGTGGTCGCCTGTAATCATCACAGGGCGGATGCCTGCGGCGCGGCACAATGCCACAGCATCTTTCACTTCTGAGCGCGGCGGGTCGATCATGCCGAACAATCCCACCAATGTTAGATTCTGTTCAAGGTCCGTTTGGATCACTTCGGGGACGATATCTAATAAGCGGAAGGCGACACCGAGCACGCGCATACCTTTTTTGGCGAGACGCGCATTCGCCGCTTCCATCTTGGACCTCCAGCCTGCGTCTAACAATTGGGCTTTTCCATCCACCCAAATATGAGTCGTGATGTCGAGCAGTCCGTCTACGCCGCCTTTGGTGAAGGCGATGTAACGATGATTGCCAACTTCGAGGCCCGCGAGAACGGTTGGGTCATAGCGTTCCAAATGATGGACTGTGGTCATGCGTTTGCGTTCTGAGTCAAATGGAAGTTCTGCCGCGCGCGGGAAGGATGCGTCCAAAGATGATTTCCAATATCCCATCTTCGCGGCGGCAACGACCAAGGCGCCTTCGGTTGGGTCACCGAGTGTGTGATAACGGTCATCGCCTGTGTCTACCAGTTTAGAGTCATTGCAGAGCGCGCCGCCAATCGCTGCCAGCGACAGAGATGATTGCACTGGCGCACCCAGCCCACGGGTGGCATGAAGCGTGCCGTCGCGCCCGACTTCTTCTGTTAAATCCAAAGCATGTTCGGCAACGTCCAGCACAACAACGCTCATGCGATTTTCAGTCAGCGTGCCTGTTTTGTCGGAACAGATGACCGTGACCGAGCCGAGTGTTTCCACGGCAGGTAATTTTCGAATCAATGCATTGCGCTGTAACATGCGTTGCGCGCCGAGCGCGAGTGTGATGGTGACCACGGCAGGCAGACCTTCGGGCACGATGGCAACTGCAACGCTGACCGCCGTGAGCAGCATGTGACGAAGTTCATCGCCGCGCATAATGCCGAGCGCGAAAATAAGCGCGGCAATTGCCACGCCGATGAGCGCGAGATTTTTTCCAAGCGCATCGAGGCGGCGCTGTAATGGAGTATTTTCCTGTTTGACTTGTTGAATGAGGTCAGCGATTTTACCGAGTTCGGTTTGCATGCCTGTGGCAATGACCAGCGCGAGGCCGCGTCCTTGTGTGACGATGGTCCCCATATAACTCATGTTGCGGCGATCTCCTAAAGGCAGGTCTTCGCCAGAAAGGGTAGCGGTATGTTTTTCGATGGCTTCTGATTCGCCGGTCAGCGCGGCTTCCTGAATGCGCAGGTTCACTGCTTCAAGCAAACGCAAATCGGCGGGGATGACGTTGCCAGTTTCAAGTTGAATAATGTCGCCGGGCACAAGTTCGCGCGCAGAAAGTTCCTGCAGCTTGCCGTCACGGATGATGCGTACATTCGGCACCGACATTTTCTTAAGCGCCGCAATGGCTTTTTCTGCGCGGTATTCCTGGCTAAAGCCAAGCAGGGCATATAAAGCGACAATGGAAAGAATGGCGATGGTGTTTTTTGTGTCACCTAATACACCCGCCGCCACTGCCGCAGCGATGAGAATCAAAACCATCGTGGCAGTGAGTTGTTCCCATAGAATCTGCCAGGGCTTGCGTCCGCCGCGTTCGATGAGTTCATTGTGACCGTATTGTGCGATTCGGGCTGATGCTTCAGGTTCAGAGATTCCGTTTTGCTGATCTGTGTGTAGGTTTGAGAGACTTTCTTGAATACCCGTGAGATGCCAGTTCATGATTTGTTATCCAGTTTGTTTTTATTGATGCGAGAGTTAATCCATGCCAGTGACGGCAAATGGGCGCGATAATGATAAATCAGGTATGCGACGATGATAAACATGCCCAATGATAGCGCCAGCGGGAGATGCTGCTTGATAAGGTCGCTGACTAACATCCATTCGTGTCCGAGGATGTAGCCTGCGCCAATGAGAAGTGTACACCAGGTGTAAGCGCCGATAAATGTTGCGACAAAGAATTTTGGGAAGGGAATCCTCACCAACCCTGCCGGGATGCTGATCAATGTGCGTACGCCGGGAATGACACGCCCGATCAATACGAGCCCTATGCCCGATCTATGCATCTGGTCTTCCGCTTTTGCGATCACGGCCAGGTCCATGCGGAATATTTTCGCAAATTTTTCGATGATGGGGCGTCCGCCAATACGCGCAACCCAATAGGTGATGGATGCGCCAATTGTGCTTCCCAACCCTGCGTATAGTCCTGCTATTAAGATAAAGGTTGGGGTAATGCCGTGCCGTTCAATCAACATCCAACCTGCAAAAGCAAGGATAATTTCGCTGGGCGTAATGCCTGTGGCGTTCTCGAAGATCATCAAGCCAAACACGCCAGCCCAGCCGAACTCATCAAAGATCACCTGCAGGGAGGTCAGGATCATCGTTTCCAATTTTTCAAACATGTTTATCACCTTTATGATTCAGACGAAAGTCCCAAATAAAAAGACCATCGCCAAAGATTGACGATGGTCTTGCCGTTGACAGAACAGCCGGGAAATGAATTCCGTATTGACGACTGTGCATCCCAAATCATTGGGTGGCTACTCCCCATCGGAGTAAGGATTAGTATACAGAAGAAGAAGACAATTGTGGTTAAGAATTCTCTAATCTGCACTTGCAAATCCACTCAGGAAGTTGACGCGGCTCTCTTTAACGCGGAGTGGATCATCAAATACTCTGAAATGTTCTCCGCTGTGATCATGCCCACCAACTGCCCCGCGTGTGTTACAGGCAGAGCGGGTATGCCTGATTCTTGAATTCGAAGCAGGGCATCTTCGACCATTTCGTATGAATCTACTTCGGGCAGATCTTTTTTCATCACAGCAGAGATGGCGATGGATTCTCCATGCTGGGTGAGCGCGGAGAGAAAATCATTGCGGGTGACGATGCCTACCATGCGATCATTATCCATCACGGGGAAATCGTGTTGTGAGCCAGCCAATATTAGTTGTGACATGCGCGAAAGTGTATCGCGCGGAGAAAGACTCTTGTAATCGGTGAGCATGGCGCGCCCAACGGGAATCCCGCTGATGGCGTTTTTCATTTGGGTCATGCCTGCTTCCTGTGAAGCGCCGATCCAAATAAAGAAGGCGATGAAGAGCAGGGAGGCGTTACCAAATAATCCGACCAGACCAAATAACAATGCCATGCCCTGACCAATTGTGGCGGCGATCTGCGTGGCGCGGACGTAGTCCATGCGCATGGCGAGTAGGGCGCGCAGTACACGTCCACCGTCCATGGGGAAGGCTGGGATGAGGTTAAACAGTACCAGTGATACATTGACCAGCATCAGACGTTCGAGAAAACTGCCCGAGGCAATGGTCAACTCACTCATCGGGACCAGGTTTGAGGTTAAGAAAAGATACGCAAAAAGTCCCGCAGCGATGACCACGTTTACAGCGGGTCCCATCAATGCGACCCACAATTCTTCAATCGGCTTCTCTGGCATTCGCTCCAGACGAGCCACGCCGCCAATGGGGTAGATAGTGATGTCGCGAGTCTTGATGCCATACTTGCGGGCCGTAAGTGCGTGCCCGTATTCATGCAGAATCACACATGCGAAGAGCGCGAGGATAAAAAGGACGCCGCTAAGAACTTCGCCCCAGTTTTGATTTTCAAGCCAGTGACTATAGCCAACCCATGTGATTAAAAGCAGAAAGGTGGCGTGAATGTATACGTCAATCCCTGCAAAATTTCCTAATTTCCATTGCCATTTCATTTTTCAACTCCTTTGAAGTTAAATTGATTTTACAGGGAATTTATTAGAAAAATGTTATAAATAATCTCTCAGAAACTATCAGAATCAAAAAGTTCCGAGTTGTTGAGGACTCGGAACTTTTGTTTGTTTTCAAGTTTATTTGATCAGACCCAGTTTTTTGCCTGCTGTGCCGATCACATCCATTGCACGCGCGATCTCGCTTGGCTCATGCGCCGCAGTGACGGTTGCGCGTAAACGCGCCAACCCTTCTGGAACAGCGGGCGAAGCGACTGGTAAAACAAACACGTCGTTGTGCTGCGCTTCACGGGTCATGGCGAATGCCATTTCATCCTGTCCGCATAAGACGGGGACAATGGCAGTTTCGGTCAGCATGGTATCGAAGCCCATGCCTTTGAGTCCGCCGATAAATTGTTGAGTGTTTCGATTTAAGTTTTCAATGCGCCAGGGTTCATCCAAAATAACTTTGAAGGCTTCATTGGCGGCGGCGGCTTGCGCGGGCGGCAATGCGGCGGAAAAAATATAAGCGCGGCTGGCATGGCTCAAATACGTGATGATCTCCTTGCGTGCTGCCACGTATCCGCCAACGGAAGGAATGGTCTTGCTCAACGTGCCCATCTTGATATCAATCACATCGCCGAGTCCAAAATGCTCTTCAATACCAGTGCCTGTTTTTCCAAGAACACCCACAGAATGCGCCTCATCGATCATGAGCCACGCGTTATATTTTTTTGTTAATTCAAGCACTTTCGGCAAGTCAATGATGTCGCCATCCATGCTGAACACGGAATCTGCGATCACCATTTTGGCAACATCTGTGGGAGCATTCTTAAGCAAGCCTTCGAGGTGCTCCATATCGTTGTGCCTGAAACGGCGGAATTCTGCGCCAGACATCAAACAACCATCTACTATGGATGCGTGATTTAATTTATCCGAAAATACGTAATCGCCGCGCCCCATCAACGATGAGATGACGGTCAGGTTGGTGGCATAGCCTGAAGAGTAAGTAACTGCGGCTTCGGCGTGCTTGAAATTTGCAATTGTCTCTTCGAGTTCTTTGTGAAGTGTCAACGTGCCAGCCAACATGCGCACACCATTTGTGCCCGTGCCGAATTTGTCCACGGCTTTCTTCGCAGCTTCGTTAATGCGCGGGTGGCCGACCAGTCCCAG
This sequence comes from Anaerolineales bacterium, assembly GCA_043788255.1. GTDB lineage: Bacteria > Chloroflexota > Anaerolineae > Anaerolineales > Villigracilaceae > Villigracilis. The sequence continues at coordinate 6,005 of JAYVUA010000016.1, forward strand.
ATAGCTGTAAGAAGCGTACATGCCCATTTCACGTCCACGCACGCGTACTTTGTTCCCAGGTAAAATCTCTTCCACGGGCTGGTTGTAATAATAAAGGTCGTTCTCTTTTAGCATTGAAACGCGGTCAGTAAACGCCTTGACGCGGCGAGTTAAAGAGTCATTTGTGTTATGAAAATCCATGTAGTGCCTCCGAATCAGAATATTACAAGTTTAGCCGAGGGGAAAGGTTCTGTCTAGCTGAATAAAAAACAGTTCATAATCAGTTTGTGAATTTCATAAAATCATTTTCTGTTAAAATGCGGAGGTTATGTCCTTTTCCAATAAGTATTTCTGCCTTACGGTGCTTTGAACTTTTCTCTTTACCCCCAAGCTTTTTGATATCTTGATTGCCAACTACTAGAATTGTTGTGGATTCTGTGACTGATGGATTAACTTGACAACCAGTTTGAGCTGCCATGTCTGCAGCCTCTTTACGGGACATTGATAAGGCTCCAGTAAAAACCACAATTTCACCAAAAAGATAACCTTCAGGATTGCCATCCCTTTTTACTCTTTTGGAATAGCTGGCTTCATCAAAAATGGGTTTCTTTACCCTTTCAAGCCATTCAGAGATCTCTAGCCCTGTTTCATTAATAGCTTTAATTAATATCTCTCCAGCGGTACGAGCATCTTCTAAAGCATCATGATGGTGAAACTTGATTTCCAACTCTTCGGCTAGATTCGAAAGTCTGTATCCAGAATAAGCAAATTGTTTCCATGTTCTACGAGCAACTCTAGCAGAATCTAACCAAGTACAATTTAGAATAGGCAAATCATATTTTTCCATTACTCGAGCTAATGCAATTCTATCAAAAGGCATATGGCTTACAACAATTTGTTCTTCAAGACGCGAATATAGGTTTTCAAAAATATTTGGAAATATTGGTGCACGAGCTATCTTTTCTTCAGTAATACCATGTATTGATATATTTACATCGTCAAACTCATCTTCTGGGTTGATGAGTGATTCCCAAGTTTCGACAACCTTTTTGTCTTGAAATGAGACAACACCGATTTGGCATATACTGGCTAAGTCGGCATTCGCAGTTTCTACATCAATTGATATAAATCTCATAGATCACCTTGTTGTAATTAATTCCTTTAGTTGATCCTCGTTTATAATTTTTACATTTAAGCTTTTCGCCTTTTCAAATTTTGAGCCCGGACTCTCGCCAAGAACAAGGTAACTTGTTCTTTTGCTAACACTGTCAATCACCTTGCCGCCATGGGACTCAATAAATTCTTTCATGCCATCACGTGATAATGTCGGAAGTGTGCCGGTGACTACAAAAGTCAATCCTGATAATTTTCCTGAAGTTTGACTCGCCTTTTTATCCTCAGAAGGCCAAATTCCAGCATTTTTCAACTTCTTGAGCAATTTCTTATTGGATGACCTTGAAAACCAATCAACAATTGACTCGGCAATGTTCGGCCCAACACCTTCAATACTCATGAGGTTTTCATTCGAAGTAAATGAAAGTTTATCTAAATCCCCAAAAGTCGCAGCGAGGTCCTTAGCCATTACCTCACCGACGCCATGTATACCTAAACCAATTATTAATCGATGCAAAGGTTGTTTCCTGGCATCAAAAATTGCATTGAGTAATTTTTCAGGACGCTTATCCGGTGCTTTTTTGACAGTAGTTTTTGTGGGATTTTTAGGAGGATTCTTTTCTCTTCGTCGTTTATTAAGTTCTTCATTTATAACGGCTAAATCTTTTACAGTTAAGGTAAATAAGTCAGCAACATCACTAACCAGATTGGATTCAACCAATATTTTTACAAGTTCAGTACCTAATCCTTCTATATCCATCGCGCCGCGTGAGACGAAGTGCTCAATATTCCGCAGCAATTGCGCGGGGCAGGCTGCATTGACACAATACCATGCTACTTCACCTTCAAAGTGTTCCACGGCCTGCGAACATGCAGGACATTTCGTGGGCGGCTTATAAGTCTTCTCTTTGCCAGAGCGAGCATCTACAACGGGGCCAATGACATATGGAATCACTTCGCCCGCGCGTTTGATTAATACCCGGTCTCCAACACGAATGTCTTTTTCTGCAATGAAGTCAAAGTTGTGCAGGGTGGCGCGTTCCACAACTACGCCGCCAATTTCAACAGGCACTAGCATGGCATATGGAGTCAGTACACCAGTCCGCCCTACGGCAACGCCGATATCACTTAATGTTGTGGTCACTTCGCGAGCAGGGAATTTGAAGGCAATCGCCCCGCGTGGATCTTTGCCAGTGAATCCCAAATCGGCGGCGAGATTTAAGTCATCTATTTTGATGACCATGCCATCCGCTTCGTACGGTAAGTTATCGCGGCCTTCATTCCATGTTTCGGTATATGCAATTGCAGAGTTGAGCTCATCAAAACGCTTTGCTATATCTGTAACAGGAAACCCCAATGCTTTGAGATATTCCAAAATTTCCCATTGTGACGTGGGGACTTTGCCGCCTTCGGAATAAACGATCTGATAAACGAGCAACGTCAACGGGCGCGAGGCGGTCAACTGCGGGTCCAGTTGACGCAACGAACCTGCGGCTGTGTTGCGTGGATTAAGATAAGTCTTTTCGCCCGCTTCTTCGAGCTTGCGATTCAGTTCGTCAAATTCCTTGTTGGGGATAAACGCTTCGCCGCGCACCACTAAATATTTTGGAATACTGATTACTGGTGACTGTTTACTGTTCACGGGAATTTTCAGTGGTATCGCCCGTATTGTGCGTAGATTGGAAGTGATGTCTTCGCCGATCACGCCGTCGCCGCGAGTGGCACCTTGCACGAAGAGTCCATCACGGTAATGCAGGACAACTGATAAGCCGTCTATTTTTGGCTCAACGACAAACTTTGCTTTCTCAACCCGATCATCTATTTTTTTGACTCGCTCAAGCCATGCGCGTGCATCGTCACCGCCAAAGGCGTTTGCAAGGGAGAGAATACTCGCAGGGTGGCGAATTTTCTCGAAACGGTCAGCAGGCCGGGCACCGGCGCGCTGCGTGGGGCTATCGGGTGTGATCCAGTCCGGGTAATCGGATTCAATCTGCTTAAGTTCATTGAGCAGGCGGTCATATTCCACATCACTGATAATAGGCGCATCCAGCACGTGATAGCGATAATTATGGAAATTGACCTGAGTTTTAAGTTCTGCGTAGTGGGAGAGGAGTTTATCTGCCATAAATTGCATTATAGCCGAAATAAAAATGTTCCTTGCAGTTCAACTGCCAAGGAACATTTGCTGTCAATCTATTTTTTTCCAAATATCTGAAGGTGGACGTGTAAGAGGCCGTGTCATTGCAGAGAGGCGGGATTCGTAATATGTTTCTTCTGCGTTCGAGAATCTAGTTTTTACGAACAGGTTTCGCTCAACTAAAATTTCTGCAAGTTTGCTGGTTTGCTCGCGAGTGAATTCAAGTTTTTCTACAAATTCAGTCAGGCTGAAGCGGCCCAGACGAATTACAAAATTTATTGCAGAACGTAATGGTTCGGAAAAGAGAACAACATCTGAAGGTCTAATATCTTCTGTGCTGGCTTGAAGTTCTTTTAGCGCAATTTCGTAAAGCGATTCACTCATGGCGTACTCGTTTTAGTAAAAGACAACTTACTCTTTAAAGGCTTTTAACTGATCAACAAGGCTGCGCAAGGCTTTGGTTACTACATTGTCTGGGTAACGAATTGAAAAAATACCAGAACTGGCAAGCGACATCATTTCTTCTGAGTGGGGGAATACAGCGCCAACGGTGGCGTTATAGGTTTGTTCTACGCGGGTGCGTACATCGTCAAGGTCAAAGGTGGAGGGGACTTTGTTAACCACCATCAACATATGCGGTACCTCGAGTTTTTTGGCCACATCTACGGTAACGATTGTGCCCTGATAATCCTGTGAATCTGGGCGAAGGATGATGACGAGTGCATTCGAAATTGCGATGGAAAGCAGGGTCTCTTCATTCAAACCTGGGTGAGTATCAATGAGCAGATAGTCCAGATTTAACTTCTCAACCACATCGCGGAAACCATCGTTAAGCAGACCTACATCATAGCCTTCGCGGAGAATACGTGCAATTTCGCCCGCTTTAATACTGGAAGGGATGAGAAAAATCTGGCCTTTAATCTCGCCGCCAACATTAGCGGTAACATCATGCGCGGCTTCTTCAATGGTACATTTTCCCCAAAGGTAATCATTCAAGGAATGGACCATGTCAGATTCGTCCAGGTTGAACAAAACATGAATGCCCGGAGATGCAATATCAGTATCTACAACGCCGACTCGAAATCCGTCCATTGCGAGAAGTGCTGCAATATTTGCCGTGGTGTTGGATTTTCCCGTACCGCCACGAAAAGAGTGAATTGAAATGATTTTGGACATCTTTCCTCGCCAATTTTTGTGATAGATTTATCAACTATTTTTTTATTCTTCTCGTAGATTATAGCCTAACTAACCTGAAAGTCAATTCCCTGCCATTCGTATCTTTTTTTATGTTATATTCTAGCGACCTTTGATTTTTACAGGCAATTAGCCTGAAACTCCAAATTCAAACAACCCTTTTTCCCTTCTGGCAGCCACTAAATATATGGAAAACATTTCCAAAACACCCATCCAAGATACCAGCGACGAAATCCTGATCAAGCAGTTTAAGGATGGAAGCAGGGAAGCGTTTGATACGCTTTATCAGCGTCACCTCCCAAATGTGTATAAAAGGGTGCGCTATGTGATCCCTGAGAGTGATGTGGAAGATGTAACCCAGGAGATATTTATTGCTGTTTTGAGGTCTCTGTCAAATTTTCGCGGTGAAGCTCAATTTGGAACCTGGCTGCGTACTTTAACCAATCATAAAGTGGCCGAGTTTTACAGAAGGCGCACACGAAAGCAGGAACCGCTTCTTGCATCCTTATCCGAGGCATCTGGCAAAATGACGGGAAGTACAGCAAAAGCTTTGGAGGAGCGCATTTATATACAAAGTGCCCTTCAAAAATTGCCTGAGAACTACAGGGAAATCATCCTGCTTCGCTTTGCAGAAGAAATGCAATTTAATGAAATTGCAGATTACACACATCAGAATTTGGAAGCCACCAAATCACTTTTCCGCAGGGCAATCAGCGCACTTCGTTCTTATCTGGATAAATAATTATGAAACAAAACAATAACCACCTGGATTTACAACAAGATAACCGATTGGCAGATTTTGCCGATCGGGTTATGGAAGGAAAAATGAAACAATCCGAATCAAATGCAGACGATGAGCTGCTCGGCCTCGAACAAACGCTTCTCCGTTTGAATCAGTCTCTGCCGTCTGTTTCATTGGACGATGCCACTGTAAAACAAATGCAGGTACGCCTCAATGCTCGAATTCGACGGGAAACTCAAGAGGCTAAACAACCTTTTTGGACAAAGTGGTTTTCCATTCAGGGTCGTTCGCAATTTGGGTTCGGATTGGCAGCTGTCGCTTTGTTGATTCTCCTCGCTGTCATTTCTCCATCGCTTACAACTGGCAGTTCGTCCACTACGGGCACGGCGCTAACGCCGATGAATAATATGTTTGTGATCGGCCTGCTCGTTGGGGGTATCCTGGTCATTTTTTGGTTTATGCGCCGCAAATAAGACAAATAAAAGAGTGTACGGGGATATAGTTGCCTGATAAAAATAAGCAATTTCTGATACCAGCTTTGTCACTTATTTAACTTGCAGGTCATTTGTAGATACGGTATTATTCCTTTATGGTGATATATCTTGCTTTAGGCATAGCTTTCATTATTCCGTTGGCATTTTTGTATTTCATTCGAACACGGGATCTGTATGCAACGGGAAAATTCCTTTTCAATATCATCACCTTCGCTTGCGGAATCCTTGCTTATGTTGTAGCGGCACAAATCAACCCTGCGCTAATCAAGGCCGGTTGGGCAACACGTAGCCAGGTCATTCGTATTACAGCCCCCATTCTTGAAGAAATCCTAAAAGCCCTGATATTGATCTACCTCGTGCAGCGCGCTGATTTTAACTATGTTGTCGACGGCGCGATTTATGGTTTTGGCGCAGGAATTGGTTTCGCGATCATCGAGAATAGCGAGTATATATTAGGTCATCCGCAAATTGCCATGGCTGTTGCAGTTGCACGTGTGTTTTCCACTAATCTTGTTCACGCCACGGCAAGTGGATTAATTGGTACTGCACTGGCTTACCGCCGAGGGGATAATACCTGGCGGGGCTGGGCTGCTGTGTTGATCGGTTTCCTTTTTTCGATTTTTCTTCATATCGGCTTCAACACCATGGTTAGCCTGGGGACATTCCTCATATTTGCGATTGTATTTGGCCTTGCTGGTGTAGGTATCATTTATGCGGTCATTAAGCGGGGACTAAATATACAAAAAGCCATGTTTGTAGAAAATTTGAACGATCTAAACCGTACAACAAAAAATGAAGTGAAAGCATTGAGCACCATCGAGAAAATCGACGAGTTGCTTAAGCCGTTTGAAATTCAATTTGGACGAAAAAAGAAAGATATGGTTAAAGCCATGCTCAGTAAACAGGCCGAGCTTGGTATAAAAACATCGTTAATCGATTCGGCGTCAAGTGAAAAGCAAAAACTCGATATCCAAAAAGTCATTGAGGAATTACAGTTAGATATAGCGATTATGCGAGGCGAAATCGGCTCGTATTGTATGATGTTCGTGCGGACCGTTTATATGGATACGGATATGAAAATTTGGGATACGATCAACTCTCGTATCGCTGAATCAAGCACAGGTCAAAAAGGAGGCGGGTTGTACGATCGAGTCACTCAACGTATGAGGCCGGTCCCGCCACAGGATGATAAACAATGAGTCAGGAAATTACTGCTCAATTAAAAAACACAATTATTTTTCATGATCTTTCGGATGATGCCCTGGCCGAACTTGCCGGGAAAGCATCCATAAGAAAATTGGCAAAAGATGATGTTTTAATGCGCAAAGGCGAACCCGGCGATTCTCTTTTTCTTATTCACAACGGCTGGGTAAAGATCGTTACCACGGATTCAAAAGGGGATGAATTGATCATTAATAAATGTGGCCCTGGCGAAACGATTGGCGAAATGGCTTTGCTTGATGGGGCTCCACGTTCTGCGACTGTGATCGCAACAGAAGACGCGGAAGTACTTGAGCTGAAGCAGGATGTTTTTCAAAACGTTTTGGATCAGCGCCCCGATGTTTCGCTGGCGATCATTCGCGGCTATTCTGAAAGACTTCGTTTTTCGACAACCTATATTGAACGGGCTATTGACTGGTCTCAAAAGACTGCCGAGGGCGATTACTCTTTCATTGATCAAACACAACCCCTGTTGAACGATGCGGCAGGATCAGATGATGATAAGGCCACTCAAATGCTTTCAGCCTTCTTTGCAATGGTAAGGAAGGTTAAAGAACGTGAAGATGGCTTGAAACAACAACTTGAAAAATTAACCTTTGAAATTGATCAGTCACGCAGGAAAAAGGAATTTGAAGAGATCACCAGCACGGAATTTTATGCGAACCTCAAAGAGCAGGCAAAGGCTTTACGACAAAAACGAGCGCAGGATTAATTATCTGGAGGCAACATGAACAAAGGCAAGATCGTTTCTATTCATTCGTTTCGCGGAGGCACGGGGAAATCAAACACTACCGCCAACCTTGCCGCACAGGTTGCCATGGCGGGCAAGCGTGTTGGTGTTGTGGATACAGATATTCAATCTCCAGGTATCCACGTGCTATTTGGTCTGGATGAAAATAAAATGGGAAAAACCATGAATGATTTTCTGCATGGGAAAGCTACCATCCGCGAAATTGGCTTCCTTATTGGCGAAAATACAGGCAAGGAAGATGGGCGTTCCAAGCTGGCTGGGAAAAACCTGTGGCTTTTTCCTTCCAGTATCAGCGGCCGTGAGATCAGTCAAATTCTAAAAGAAGGCGTTGACTTTAATAAACTAAACGAGGGCTTGCAAACTACGATCACAGAATTTGACCTTGATTATCTTTTTATTGACACTCACCCTGGTTTGAATGAAGAAACACTACTCTCGATTGCCACTTCTGACATTCTGATCATCATCCTTCGCCCTGATAACCAGGATCTACAAGGTACTTCTGTAACCGTGGATATTGCCCGTAGTTTGGATGTGCCCAATCTTTTGTTGATGGTAAATAAAGCATTGCCAAAATATGATCATGCTGAATTAAAGAAAGAGATCGAAGCCCAGTTCAACGCGCCGGTTGCGGGTATTTTGCCGCTTTCATTTGATCTGGCGGATAATGCCAGCAGCGATCTCTTCTCCTTGCGTTATCCTGACCATGAATGGTCCAAAGGATTGCGTCAGGTAGCTGATGCTATTCTGGCAGTGAAATAGGAGCTTACGATGAAATGCTGGCATTGTGAAGAAGCTGCCCGCGCATCCTGCGCATTTTGTGGGCGTTTTGTATGCAAGGATCACGCTGCGACCATGTCCACATTCCTTACGATGTTTGTGGGCGCCAACAATACCCCCAAAGGCCTCGCAGTTGCAAATGTAATCTGGTGTGGAGAATGTGAACCGCAGCCAGAACCGATCAGCATGCCTGAGCTTTATTAGGAGAGGTTGCCATGCCCGGAGTCTTTGATCGGTTAAATAAAGAAATACAGGATAAACAACAGGAAGGCGGAATCACTCCGCTTGACCTTGCCGGCCTGCCCCCGGCTTTGCGAAAGATTATGCGCCTGATGCTGCGCGAATTGCAGATGCCCTACCCGGGATTATACGAAGCGATGGAATCCCTGCCTGAAGTTGACCGCCTCTCTCGTAACGAATTACAGGATGCGCTTTCAACATTGACTCAGCAAGCCTGGCTGATTCGCATTGGAGACGGAGAAAAAGCCATCTACAAAGTTAATCTACGCCGCAAGGAAGGCAGCAAATTGGCGGCTGGTATCTGGTCTTCATTGGATGCGAAATTGAAAAGAAATCCAAAAGACGAATAAAAGAAAACATGATTACCCCCAAACTTAAGGATGCCATAGATTAACGTAGATTTTAAAATTAATTACCCGAAACGAACTAAACAATAAGCCGACCTGTTGAACTGGGCCGGCTTATTTCGTGTAATTATTCAGGGTAACGAAAATAGCCTTACAATAAAAGGATGACATGGAAGCCATCGTACCTAACGAGAGAGCAAATGGAAGAAAGACGGCAGGCAGGCG
>JAYVUA010000017.1:0-25693 GCA_043788255.1 Anaerolineales bacterium
GTCAACCAACCGACAGGGTTTGGCATCCTCGCTGCGGGCATCGTGCTGGCAGTTATGATCGCTCCGTTAATCATCTCGGTCATGTATGAAATTTTCTCCACAGTCCCCAATGACTTGCGTCACGCATCGCTCGCAGTCGGCGCGACTCAATGGCAGACTATTCGCAATATCATTCTGCCGCAAGTAGCGCCGGGGATTCTCGCCGCCATCGTCCTCGGGGCATCACGCGCGCTTGGCGAAACTATCGCTGTCTTAATGGTGGTCGGAAATATTCCACAAGTGCCAACTTCCATATTTGATTCAGCCTATCCACTGCCGGCCTTGATCGCCAACAACTACGGCGAGATGATGTCCATCCCATTATATGATGCGGCTTTATTAAGTGCCGCGCTCATTTTATTAGTAGTCATCCTGATCTTTAATATTCTATCCATGCTGGTGATCCAGCGCATGTTGAGGCGAAAATGGGCTTCTTAAAGAAAAAACAATGGCAAAGACGTCACCTGATGGAAGCCTTCATGAAATTCATCATGCGGGTTTCACTGATGATTGTGGCAAGCGCCTTAGGCTTAATCTTATGGATCATCATCGTGCGCGGACTTCCCTCTCTCTCCTGGGATATGGTCACCAAGATTCCCGAAGGCGGTTACTACATGGGTAAAGGCGGCGGCATACTTAATGCCATCATTGGCTCAACCTATCTCGCAACTGGCGGCACATTGCTGGCAGTCCTTTTCAGCGTACCCATTGCGCTTTATCTAAAAACATATTTAGGTGATTCAAAATGGGGACAGTACGTGCGCCTTTCATTGGATGTGCTCTGGGGCATCCCATCCATCGTCTATGGCGCATTCGGATTTACTTTAATGATCGCTCTCGGTCTCCGCGCTTCATTGTTGGCTGGCATCATTATTCTGGCATTGATCGAACTACCGATCATGACCCGCGCCATGGACGAAGTTATCCGCCGCATGCCCGTGGATTTGGAACATGCAGCGCTTGCGCTCGGCTCAACCAAATTCGAAGTGGCGTTGCGCGTGGTCACCCGTCAGATGCTGCCTGGTATCACCACAGCGATCTTATTAGGTTTTGGGCGCGGCATTGGCGATGCGGCTTCTGTATTATTTACAGCAGGGTATACAGATCGCATTCCCACATCTTTGATGCGACCCACAGCGTCGTTGCCATTGGCAGTTTTCTTTCAACTCGGTTCACCATATCCCGAAGTGCAGCAGCGCGGATATGCAGCCGCATTAATTCTCACCATTATTGTTCTTGCGGTCAGCCTCGGCTCACGCTGGCTTTCTGCACGGTTGAATAAATATACGATCAAGTAGGGGCGAAGCAATGCTTCGCCCCTACAAAGGGATAAACCTATGGACTCACATATTCAAGTAAAAAATCTCAATGTCTACTACGGCAAACAGCAAGCCTTGAAAAATGTAAATATCGAAATCCCCAAGAATCAGATCACGGTCATTATGGGACCTTCCGGCTGCGGTAAGACAACTTTGCTGAAAACCCTCAATCGCTTCTTCGAATTATCAGACAATACACATTTGACTGGCGAAGTACTTGTTGACGGACAAAATATATACGACGCCGATGTAGACGTGACCGAAGTGCGCAAGGTAGTTGGGCTGCTGGCACAGCGGCCATCACCATTACCGATGTCTATTTATGACAATGTCGCATATGGAATGCACATCCATAAAATGAAGCAGGATCGTAAAGATTACAAAGCTGCGGTTCAGCATTATCTGGAGATCGCCGGTCTATGGGATGAAGTTCATAAACGATTACATGACCCCGCCACCAGCCTTTCCATTGGACAACAACAGCGCCTCTGCCTCGCCCGCGGCTTGGCCGTCGAACCAGAAATTATCCTCGGCGACGAACCTACTTCCGCGCTCGACCCGATCTCTTCGCAAAATATCGAGAGTCGTTTAATTGACCTCAAAGAGCAATATACAACGGTCATCGTGACTCACACGCTGCGTCAAGCCAAACGCCTCGCGGATTATGTTATTTACATGTACTTGGGTGAAGTCATCGAAGCGGGACCTGCCCATGAAGTATTTACCAATCCGCAGCACGAACGGACACGAGCTTATCTTGAAGGGCAAATATAGAAAAAAGTATTTGCTCTCGTTTAGCTGTTCCTTAATCAACATCTCACCTAAACCAGTTTATAATCTTTGATTATGAAACATATCCGCGTATTCCTGCTCGTTTTGACAGTATTCGCCTTCTTTTCAACAGTCCACGCGCAAAACGACTCGTCGCGTGTATTGGTGATGAATGCAGACGGCCCGATCATGCCGGTCATGGAGGAATATATCAAAAGGGGCATCAAGAATGCCGAACAGCAGGATGCGCAAGCCCTGATCATTCAACTAAATACACCGGGCGGCGATCTGGGCACCACTGTGGAAATCATCCAGGCCATCCGCGCCAGCCGTGTGCCGGTGGTGATGTACATCACCCCGAACGGAGCCATGGCCGGCAGCGCCGGCGCGATCATTTCCATGGCAGCCCATGTCATCGCAATGGCACCGGAAGCGGTCATTGGCGCGGCCAGCCCGATCGACTCAAGCGGAAATGATCTGACCACAACCCTTGATAAAAAAGTTAAAAATATTATCAAAGCAGAAATTCGTCCGCTGGTTACTCCGCGCGGGCCCAAAGCTCTTGCATTAGCAAATGCCATGATCGACGATGCCAAGGCGGCCACTGCCCAGGAAGCTCTCAAAGACGGGTTGATCGATTTCATTGCCAAAGATACCAACGATCTATTAAATCAACTCGAAGGCTTCAAAGTGGAAACTGCCGCAGGTGAGATTACTTTGCATACAAAAGGTGCAATTCAATCACCGCTTAATGTCAGCTTGATCGAACAACTTTTATTCATGCTGACCAATTCGAACATCGCCTTTCTTCTGCTTGCAATTGGCGTGCAAGCCATTCTGATCGAGATCTCCAGCCCCGGCGGCTGGGCAGCGGGCTTCATTGGCGTGGTCTGTTTAACCCTCGCCATTTATGGCATGGGCGTGTTGTCGGTCAATTGGTTTGGGTTTGTATTTTTCATCATGGCTTTCGTGCTATTCATTCTCGATATCAAAGCGCCTTCGCATGGCGCGCTTACCACCGCGGGCGTGGCATCCTTTATTGTGGGCGCGTTGGTATTATTCAATTCACCGGGCACACCTGAGTTTCAGAAAGTATCTGTTCCGCTGGTCATTGGTATGGGAATCTTCCTTGGCTTAATGTTCTTCGCCATTTTGCTGGTTGCAATCGGCGCGCAGCGCCGCCCGGCCCAGATGGGGGTTGAGTCAATGCATGGGAAAACAGGAACAGCTAAAACGTTTGAAGGGGATGCGGGACAAGTTCAACTGGAAAGCGAATTGTGGAGCGCAGAAAAATCTCCTGAGTCAGAATCAATCAGTAAGGGCGACCTTGTCGAAGTTGTCGAAGTTCGCGGATTAAGATTAATCGTTAAGAAAAAATAATCGGATACAGTAATCGCATCAAAAGGACCTTATGGCTGCTACCCCTACGAGAGACAGAGTCAAACCCGAAACAGAATCACGCCCCTTGCGCCGCCCAGATTGGATCAAGGTGCGCGCGCCCTCGGGTGAAAATTATGAACGCATTCAATTGTTGATGCGTTCGAAATCATTGCACACCGTTTGCGAAGAAGCGATGTGCCCGAACCTCGGCGAATGCTGGGGCAGCGGCACTGCCACATTCCTAATGCTCGGCGACGTATGCACACGTACCTGCGCATTTTGTGACATCAAACACGGCAAACCTGGTCTCATGGATTGGGGCGAAGCCGAACGTGTGGCGCAAGCTGTGAAATCAATGGAATTAAAACACGCGGTCATCACATCTGTGAATCGCGATGAACGCCGTGATGGCGGCGCGCCGATCTTCGCGATGGTCATCCGCAGAATTCGTGAAGTGCTGCCAGGCTGTTCGATTGAAGTACTCATTCCCGATTTCAAAGGTTCACTCGAAGCTTTGAAAATTGTAATGGATGCACGCCCCGAAATTTTGAATCATAATGTGGAAACCGTGCCGCGTTTGTTCAAAACCGTCCAGCCGCAGGATAATTACGACTGGGCCGCCGCCACGTTATCCAACGCAAAAAAACTTGACCCCGATGTATTAACCAAGTCAGGCATCATGCTCGGCCTCGGCGAAACCATGGATGAAGTGAAGCAAGTAATGCGTGACCAGCGCAGTTGGGGCGTGGACATTCTTACCATCGGTCAATATTTACAGCCAAGCAAGAAACATCTCGCAATGGAACGTTACTACACCATGGAAGAATTCGCCGAACTCAAAGCCTTCGGCATGGACATTGGCTTTAAGTGGGTCGAGTCGAATCCGTTGGTGAGGTCTTCGTATCATGCGGCAGAGCAAGTGCGCGCGCTGAGCGTGGTGCATCGCAAGTTGTATGGGGATGCGAGTCAGTCATAATCAATGAAGAGGCATTAGATTAAGACATCCCGTTAAACCAAATCTCGGAGGTTTTAATTAACGGTATACTCTTGGAATGCTAAGCCAATATATCGCTACAAACAATATCAATCTGCACGTAATGACCGACGGACCTGAAAACGGAACGGCGGTCATTTTATTGCATGGGTTTCCACAATTTCATTATGGTTGGAAAGATCAAATTCCTGCGTTGGTTAAAGCAGGCTTTCGAGTCATTGTCCCAGATCAGCGTGGATATAACTTATCTGACAAGCCAAAAGGAATATCTGCATATGATGTGGATATTCTTGCGAAGGATATTATTGGTCTGTTCGATCACTTTGGGATTCAAAAAGCGAAACTGGTCGGTCACGATTGGGGCGCAGTAGTCGCATGGACGGTTGCTCTTAATCACCCAGAGCGTTTGGAAAAACTCGCCATCCTGAATGTCCCGCATCCCGATGTGATGGTGGATTTTGTGCTGAATAACACTGCGCAACGAAAGAAATCCTGGTATGTTTTTTTCTTTCAAATCCCAGTTTATGTGGAGTGGATATTAAGAAAAAATAATTTTGAGTATTTGGCACGTATGCTGACACTTTCAGGCCGCAAAAGCACCTTTACAGAAGCTGATGTGGTTGAATATAAGAAAGCCTGGGCACAAAAAGGCGCATTGACCGCAATGGTCAATTGGTATCGTGCAGCAATGAGACGCGGATTAAGGTCAGCATTCAGCCGCAACAAGTCAAATGCGCGGCGTGTGCATGTTCCCACCATGATGTTATGGGGCAAGCGTGATATTGCGCTCAGCGTGGATATGGCCCAGCCATCCATTGATCTGTGCGACCAGGGAGAATTGACCATTTACGACAAGTCCACACATTGGGTTCAACATGATGCGAGTGAAGAAGTGAACCAAAAGTTAATTGAATTCATGAGCTAGTCAATGCCAATTTCCGCTCTGATATTGCTTTTCTTTTCTGCATCCATGCACGCGTTGTGGAATTTTCTACTTAAAAGTTCAGATGAAAAATATATTGCCATGGGCTGGCAGGTTATTCTCAGTGGCATCTTCTCATTGGGATTTATCTTCTTCACAGGGCTGCCTCCAAAGTCCATGTGGGGGTTCGCGATCATCAGCATGCTTCTTGAAGCAGTCTATTTTATTTTGCTTTGCATCGCTTACAGCGACCATGATTTTTCCCTCGTCTATCCGATTGCACGCGGAGCGGCACCCGCACTGCTTGTGTTATGGACTGCGATCTTTTTGCATGAAAAATTAACTGCTGGCGGATACTTTGGGCTTGCCTTGATCACAGGCGGAATGATGGTCATTGGCGGAACCACACTCTTGAATAATAAAAGCGAGAAGCCGCATCTGCGGGGAATCCTCACAGCGTTGTCTGTTGCGTTGATCATTTCTATATACACATTCATTGATGGCACTGCCGTAAAACACGGCCCTGCTTTGCCGTATGGACTGTTCATGTTTGTGATGGTTCCGTTTGTGACCACGCCTTATATTGCACGCCGCTACGGGTGGAGTCATTTTATGGATATGTGGAAGAAAAAGCGCGGATATTTATTACTTGGCGGGGTGTTGGGGTTGGTGGCGTATATGCTAGCGCTTTTTGCCTACACATTTGCGCCGCTGAGTTATTCAGGCGCAATTCGTGAAGTAAGCGCCGTGATCGGAGCCTTTCTTGGCTGGCGATTTTTGAAAGAGGAGATGGGCGGAGTCCGCGTGGTTGGGTCTGCGATCGTATTCGCAGGTGTAATGGTAATAGCGATTTTTGGATAAAGGATAATAAATGGCCGATCAAATATTCCCCGAACCAACAGTGGGCGTTTTTATTTTCAATAAGGCGGGTGAGTTGCTGCTGGTAAAGAGTCACAAATGGCCGGGCAGGTATGTCATCCCTGGTGGGCATGTGGAATTGGGAGAGACTATTGAGGAAGCGGCCATCCGCGAGGCAAAGGAAGAAACCGGGTTGGATATTTACGACCTGAAGTTCATCAATTTTCAGGAGTTCATCTACGATCCTGCGTTCTGGAAAAAACGTCACTTCATCTTCTTCGACTATTCATGCAAGGCGGATTCACTCGAAGTGAAACTAAATGATGAGGCACAGGAGCATGTTTGGGTCAAGTTGGACGCGGCTCTTCATCTGCATTTGGATAGCTACACGCGGGTTTCCGTCGAGAAAATTATGGAGGGAAATTTGTCATAAAATCCACGATACTTAAAGAGGTTGCGGACTCACGTGAAAATGGTTAAGATAAAGAAACCATGAAACAAATAGTAGGCCTCGACCTTTTGGGCATTTGTATGCCTTAAGTCAGCCAGCCTGATGGGTACAGATGTACCTGTCAGGCTTTTTTTATCTCTACAAGGAGAGTGAATGCAAACACCGTGGGAATATCGTTATGCACATCGCATGCAAAAAATGGGAAGCTCGGTCATTCGCGAGCTGTTGAAGTTGACCGAGCAACCTGACATTATTTCATTTGGGGGAGGACTGCCCGCGCCCGAAGTTTTTCCTGTAAAGGAATTTCAGGAAGCCTGCAATCAAGTATTGATGGATCACGGCGCGCAGGCTTTGCAATACAGCACCACGGAAGGCTACCTGCCCTTGCGTGAAATGATCGCGCGTCATAATGCACGCTACAGTGTGGCTGTAAATACCGAGAACATTATGATCACGTCTGGTTCGCAGCAGGCGTTGGATTTTATTGGACGGTTATTTATTAACCGCGGGGATTATGTTGTTGTGGAATCGCCAACTTATTTAGGAGCATTGCAGGCATGGAATGCCTACGGCGCTCAATACATTTCTGTCCGCGCTGATGAAAATGGAATGATCGTAGACGAGTTGGAAGCAGCTCTGCGTATTGGCCCGAAGTTCATTTATATTCTGCCTAACTTTCAGAATCCATCGGGCTCAACGCTAAGTCTTGAACGCCGTAAAAAGTTAATTGAACTCGCCGATAAATACGGTGTGCCTATCGTTGAAGATGATCCCTATGGACAGCTTCGCTACGAAGGTGAACATATTCCTTCAGTGGTCACGCTTGACAGCCGATATCGTAACCAGGATAACGGCGAATACAGCGGCAATGTTATTTATTTAAGTACATTTTCAAAATTACTCGCGCCGGGCTTACGCCTTGCGTGGGTGATCGCGCCACCGCAAGTGATCCGCAAACTGGTGATGACAAAACAAGCCGCTGACTTGCATACATCCTCCTTTAATCAGCATGTTGCTTATGAAGTTGCCAAAGGCGGATTCCTTGACGAACATGTCAAGGTGATCCGTGCCACTTATAAAGAACGACGCAACGTGATGTTCGAAATGATGGAAGAAATGTTCCCGCCTGAAGTCACGTGGACAAAACCATTGGGCGGCATGTTCCTTTGGGGCAGGTTGCCTGAAAATATGGATGCGGCTGAAGTGCTCAAAGTGGCAATTAAACGCAAGGTGGCCTTCGTGCCCGGTGCATCCTTCCACCCAAATGGCGGCGGCGCGAATACAATGCGTCTCAATTTCTCTTTTTCCAATCCAGATAATATTCGCGAGGGCATTACGCGACTGGGCGTCACATTGAAAGAGGCGTTGAAGAATGGGGAGAGCAAGTAAAAAGTAAAACGTGATAAGTAAAGATAAAGAGATGACCTGCTTTTTCAGAACAGGTCATCTCTTTTTCATCCTTCATCCTTCATCCTTTGCTTTTCATCTACTCTTCCACATACGGGACGTAATCCGCGCGGGCGATGCCTTGCTTGATGGCTGTCTCTGCAACAGCGCGGGCTACGGCATGGTGAACTTTTTTATCTAACGGGCTGGGCACCAATTCACCGGGCGGAGTCATGTCCGCAATCACATGCGCGGCGGCCAATAACATTTCATGTGTAATGCGCGGCACGTTCGCATCCACTGCACCGCGGAAAATGCCAGGAAAGCCTAAAACATTATTCACCGATTTTCCATCCGCAGCAAAGGCCGCACCGTGTTCCATCGCAACCTCGGGGTCGATCTCAGCATTCGGATTCGACAACGCGAGAATGATCTGTCCCTTGCGGACCATTTTAGGTTTGATCAGATTCGGCGCGCCAGTGGTTGCAATCACGATATCACATTTTTCCATGATCTCTTTTAGGTTCGATTTTCTGCCCCCGGCTTTTTCAAACCTATCCAGTGCATCTTGACTCAAGTCCGCGCCATAGACCGCATTCCCAGTTAAGCGCATCATCATCTGACCGATGGCATGGCCAGCCGCCCCAAGTCCGATCTGCCCGATGACCGCTTTGTTCAAGTCCGTGCCAGTTTCCCGTGTGGCGACCAATAATGCTGCAGTGCAAACCACCGCTGTTCCATGCTGGTCATCATGCAGCACAGGGATATCAAGCATGGCCTGCAATCGTTCCTCGATTTCAAAACATCGCGGCGCGGATATATCCTCAAGTTGAATGGCCGCAAAAGTTGGCGCAATGGCCGCAACCGCAGCGATGATCTCTTCGGTATCTTTTGTATTCAGCAAAATCGGAATCCCCGAAAGCCCAACGAGCGTTTCCATCAACATGGCTTTGCCTTCCATCACAGGCATGCTCGCCAGCGGACCGATATCGCCAAGCCCAAGAACGGCTGTGCCGTCGGTAACGATCGCCACCATGTGACTAATGCTGGTATACAAACGCGCCATGGAAGGGTCTTTGGCGATTTTTAGACACACTTCAGCAACGCCGGGCGTATACACACGCCGAAGTGTGGTGAGCGAGTCAATTGGGAAACGCGAGCGAATGGCGATCTTACCTTTTTGATGGAGTTCCAATACCTCATCACGCACTTCGATTACAAGCGTACCTTCATTTTTCCGCATGGCCTCTACGATCAACTCAACATGTGCTTCATCATCTGCGGTTATGGTAATGTCACGCACAATGTTTTGTGATGTCTCAGTGACCAGCACAAGGCTGCCAGTATGTCCACCCGCATCTGCAATGGCGGTTAGCAATTTGGCTAGCACACCTCGCTTTTGTGAATTGCGGACTCGTACAGTACGGATCAGTTTTCGTTCCCAGGCCATGGATTACTCCTTTCAATCTTGTGAAACAATGATTGCCGTTAACTCTTGGGTTGGACAACAAGCTATCAACCTATTTCAATAATTCAGGCAATTCAGCAAACGATTTGATGACCGTGCAATCCGCGTCAGGGAAGAGAGTGATTGGGTCGTAGAGAACAGGTATCAGCCCCGCGCGACGCGAGCCAACAACATCAGCAAAATAATTATCGCCGATATACATTGTCTCTGGCGCAGAAGTTCCAGCCATTTCCAAGGCGCGTTCAAAAATAAGCGTATCAGGCTTATAAGACTTGACTTCTCCAGCCGCGAGTACGAATTGAAAATAGGAATCAAGTTTTAAATTATTCAATTCTTCCTGAAAGGGATCATCGCGATTGGATACCACGCCAAGCATATAGCCAGAATCTTTCAATGCGGCAAGAAGCGTATACGCATCTTCAGGCACATGAACTTTCGGTTTATAGAATGCATCCATATGATCTGATACTTTGGGCGCGAGTTCTTCAGCGTGATCTGTTGGCAAGCCAAGTGCCAGCAAACGACGTTTTGAAAAATTAACCCAAAAGGCTTTTAGATTGCCTCTAAATTTATTGTTATCCGCCTGCACTTCAGGAGAACTTGCAAAATATAAATGCTCCCAATGGTCAGAGCGGATCTGATCTTCTTTTGAAATATTAATGCCGAGGCTGCGAATATATTCCACAAAAACCTCCCCGCCAGTGGGGAGGTGATGTCGAAGCGTGCCATCAAGATCAAATAAAACTGCTTTTATTTTATAGGTTGAAGACATATAAATCTCCAATAATTTTTTATTTTCTAAAACTCTCAGTATTCAGTTTATATACCTTGCTATGATTCCCTGAGCCATAGCGAAGGGTCTCTATCTCAACTTGAGATTCTTCGCTGTCGCTCAGAATGACACATGTGTAAGGAGAGAGTAATATGAATCGAGGATGTTATCCTCCTATATGAGACATTTCCACTTTAGGTAAAGCAATTGTATTTTCAGAACGTAGTTCAGAATAACGGTCACCGCGCTTGCCCCAAACTCGCGCAATCTCCGTCGAGAGTTCTTCATCGGTTGCGCCGCCACGCATCAAATCGCGAAAGTCATGGCCTTTAACAGCGAATAAACAAGTATATAGTTTTCCTTCTGCGGAGAGACGTGCACGATTACAGGTACTGCAAAATGCCTGGGTTACTGATGCAATTACACCAAACTCGCCGCTTCCATCTTTATAACGCCAACGTTCGGCAACTTCCCCTTTATAGTTCGGGCCAAGCGGCTCGACTGGCATTTCGGCATTAATCATTTTTATAATTTCCGCCGCAGGGACTACATCATCCATGCGCCAGCCATTCGAGTGACCCACATCCATATATTCGATAAAACGTAATATATAACCCTTCTCACGGAAGTACCGAGCCATTGGCAAAATACTGGATTCGTTGAGTCCGCGTTTGACCACCATGTTGACTTTAATAGGAAGCAGGCCAACCTCGGCAGCGGCATCCATGCCTGCCAGCACTTTCTCCACTTCAAAATCCACGTCATTCATTGCTTTAAAGATTTTATTATCAAGCGAATCCAAACTCACGGTGACTCGCTTCAGCCCAGCATCTTTGAGGGCGCGCGCCTGTTTGGCGAGCAGTGCCCCGTTCGTGGTCAAAGTGAGATCGAGATCTGGTATCGCAGACAACATGGAGATTAGAAGATGCAGGTCACGACGCACCAACGGTTCACCACCGGTCAGTCGAATCTTGCGGACTCCATGCGCAGCGAAAACACGGGCCAGTCGCTCAATTTCCTCAAAGGTCAAAATTTGGGAACGGCGCAAAAATTCGTAATCTGGTCCGAAAATTTCCTTGGGCATGCAGTACACACAACGAAAATTACACCGGTCAGTGACGGAAATCCGCAGGTCGCGCAAAGGACGATTAAGAGTATCAGTAAGGGTCATTAGATTTACTCGGTCTAGGTAGTCGGCATAATTAATGGGTTATAAGCTCTATTTGGCACGTTTTGTTTGCAATATATGCATGGATTATAACAATAATATATGAATTCAATCTGTGTGATTGACGAGGTGTGTTACCCGTGCTATCATCATTTATTATCTTTTATTTCAATTTATTAAGGAGTTATTCATGAGTTTTGAATTTATTTTGCGTATTATTGGAATGTTCGTTCTCGGAATTGGGGGTGGTTACTGGGGATTTGATATCGCACAAGCCAATCCGCCAGCAGATGGCTTCAGCACAACAATGATCTTTGGCCTGGTAGGCGCACTCGCGGGCCTTATCCTTACTCCATACTTTACCACCCGACCCGCACGTTACATGCGCTCATTGCTCGGCCGTATGTCTGCTGAAAGTTTGTTCGCAGGGCTTGCCGGGCTGGTTGTTGGCCTTTTGATCGCAGCCCTGCTTGGCTTTCCACTTTCCCTATTACCCAAACCATTTGGACAAGTGCTTCCCTTTGTGGGCGTACTGATCTTCTCGTACTTTGGGGTTTCACTCTTCGTGATGCGTCAGGGTGACATTATGGGATTGCTGAGCGCCTTAAGCGGGCGTAACGAGGGCGGCTCTGCATCTGCCTGGACAAACCTCAACCGCAACATCTTACTGGATACCAGTGTGATTATTGATGGACGCGTGGCAGATATCGCCAAAACAGGATTTCTGCCCGGTACGCTTCTCATTCCCCGCTTTGTGCTGAACGAACTCCAATATATAGCAGACTCCCCTGACGGTCAACGCCGCCAACGCGGACGCCGCGGCATGGAAGTGCTGGCAGAATTACAAAAACTTCCGAACATTCTCGTCCGCATTTCAGATATCAATGTGGACGGTGTGCGCGAGGTGGACGATAAACTGATTGTATTGGGCAAGCAGCTCAAAAGTCCCGTGTTGACCAACGATTACAACCTGAACCGCATCGCCGAACTCCAAGGCGTGACCGTGCTCAACATCAACGAACTTGCCAATGCAGTCAAATCAGTTGTGTTACCGGGCGAGGCTTTACGAATCAATATTATGCAAGAGGGCAAGGAACACAGTCAGGGAGTAGGCTATATGGAAGACGGCACCATGGTGGTCGTGGAAAACGGCAAGGATTACATCGGCGAATACATGGATGTGAACATCACCAAAGTCCTGCAAACCGCTGCTGGACGCATGATCTTTGGCCGCGTGGATGAAGATGCTCTTGCGAAGAAAAAGAAGTGAAAAGTAAGAGCAGTGAAAAGTAATCAGTAATCAGTGAACAGTGAACAGGGCGTGCAAGAGCGGCGTCCTGTTTTGTTTTACCGACATCGTATGTCATTGCGAGGAGCGTTCTTAAGTGACGACACTTGCCCGTACGCCAGTGCGGTGAGCAATCTCCAACCATTAGGAGACTGATCACCTTCACTGTTTACGGCACAAATGTCTGCGGTAAAATAAGAACATCCTAAACCAACTTGAAACCTTTGTGACCATTGTGTCCTTTGTGTTTAAAAAGAGAACCCATGCTAAAAATCTACAACACCCTCACCCGCAAGACCGAAGAATTCCAAACCCTCGAACCCAACCTCGTCAAAATGTATGTCTGCGGTGTGACGGTTTATAACGACGCGCATGTCGGCCACGCCATGTCGGCGCTGGTCTTTGACATCATCCGCCGCTATCTCGAATATCGCGGATACACCGTCAAGCACGTCATGAATTACACCGATGTGGACGATAAAATTATCAATCGCGCCAAAACGCTCAAGGAAGATCCGCTCCAACTATCACAGCGTTATATCGAAGATTACGCAAAAGACCTCACCAGTCTAAATGTGCTGCCCGCCACATCCAACCCGCGGGTCAGCCAGACCATGCCGCTCATCATCCAATTCATCGAAGGCTTGATTCAAAAAGGCCACGCCTACGCCGCATCGAATGGAGATGTATATTTCAGCGTCACCAGCGATGCTGACTATGGCAGACTCTCAGGCCGCAAACTAGACGATATGCAAGCCGGCGCACGCATCGAAATTGAAGAAGCCAAAACCCACCCGATGGACTTCGCTTTGTGGAAAGCCGCCAAGGAAGGCGAAATCTCATGGGATAGTCCCTGGGGCAAAGGCCGCCCGGGCTGGCACATCGAGTGCTCAGCCATGAATCTCGCTGAACTCGGCGAACAAATCGACGTCCATGGTGGCGGCAATGACCTGATCTTCCCGCATCACGAAAACGAGATCGCCCAAAGTGAAAGTTATACAGGCAAGAAATTCTCGCGCTATTGGGTTCACAACGGCATGTTACAACTCGGCGGCGAGAAAATGTCCAAGTCGCTTGGCAACATCGTCAGCATCAAGGAATTTTTATCCAAGCGCGAAGCCGATGTAATGCGTATGTTGGTTTTGAACGGGACGTATCGCGCGCCATTGCTTTTCAATGATGACACGCTGGATGCCGCGCAGAAAAATGTCGAGCGCCTCAAATCCGCCCTGCGGCCTGCCTCCCCATCTGCCAGCGGACTCAGCCCTGAATCAGTTTCTGCCCTCACCCCTGCCGCAGACTCTGCTAAAGCAAATTTCACCGAAGCCATGGACAGCGACTTCAACACCGCGGGAGCCATCGCCGCCCTGTTCGAACTCTCCAAAGTCATCAACACCGCGCGTGACAGCGGCGCAACCGATGAACAACTCAAATCAGCTCAAAGCATCTTCCGTGAATTGGCAAATGTGCTAGGGCTCAGACTCGAAGAAAAACAAGGTTCAGGCGAGCAAGAAACACAGGTCAACGCATTGATCGCAGAACGCACAGAAGCCCGCCAACAAAAACAGTGGAAACGTTCCGATGAGATCCGTGACCAGCTAAAAGAGATGGGCGTAACGATCGAAGACAGCAAGGATGGGACGATGTGGCGGTATTCGTAACTTAGGGAGTAAGCAACGAGTAAAAAGTAATAAGTAAAAAGGACTTCTGAGGCGTTGGCTTCGGAAGTCCTTTTTATTTATCTGGTGAGTCAGCTGATATATGGTTGTCGATATATCAGTTTTTCTTCGTTTTTACAACATATGACCATCATTTATTTTTTTTTATTTCCAACCCTTGCGCGGACTCCAATGAAGGTTCAATTTTGTTTTGTTGATGGGGTCTTGTAGTGGATGCTGAAGAAACGTCCAAATCCTTCCGATGATGTTTACGAAATCATTGCTCTCATTGGTTTCGAGATTCATCTTTTTCAGGAAATTACTCCAACGAGCTTGGTTGATAGTGCCAAATTCAGCCGTCAATGCAATGGGTCTTTCAATCAGCAATTCAGTATCTCGTTTCTTGAATGTAGTCTCAATTGCCTTTTGCAAGAGCTGACCATCAAAATCAAATGTCTCTGAAATTAACCAGATATCGTAATAGTCCTTCATGCGGCTGTTCAGTTGTGCGTGGCGAACCATGGCATGGAGTTTCTCCGCGACCACGGACTCCTTTGGGTATCCTTTCATGCGGACCTGTTTGAGGTCAGGCAGGATGTTTGGGTAATCCACAGATTCGGCTTTTGATGCCACTTCATCGGAAAATCCGATATCGATCTGAATAGAGATTTTTGAACGTCCCAGATGAGCGGTCAATTTTGCGCGAATGCCTTGATAGTCCGCGTCTATTTGTGTTTCTTCAACTAAAATTGATTTAGGATCAAAAATAATCCCATCCTCAGGCGCGGACTCATTAATAATCTCCCTGAAAATTTGAAAAAGACTTTCACGACTGTTGACCACATAGCCGCGAAAATCAATATCCTTTGTGGGCCTTCGCAAAGGAATATTCCAAACGTAAAACAACAAGCCGCCCTTGAGGATGAATTTCGCCGCGTACTTTGTTTTTGAAAGTCGAAACAGAAATCTTTCCATTGCATAATATTGGAGGATTTCAGCAAACGGTCTTCCCTGTTTTTCGGCTTCATTCTTCAATCGCGCTTGTATTGATGCGGTGATATTTTTTATAGGTTCTGTCATAGCAACGCCTCCAGATACGGACGCATGACCTTTTCCACTCGATTGACCTTTGAATATTTCATAAGTAGTGAAACATTGGCGCGGGGTTGTTTGAAATAATCTTTCAGGGCTTCGAGCACAATATCCATGCCTATCTTTTCACGGAACTTGAAGCAATCGGCAACGGTTTTCTCTCGGTTGTAGATTTTCACTTTCAAGCCATCCACAACTTCTTCCACAATGCCTGCCTGATATGGTTCCTGTGAAAAATGAAACACGCGAATGGGTGGATAATCAATCTTTGGTGTTTTTACATCGCGCGGCAGTGCAAAATATACCTGATGCGGAATTTGCGTGGTCAGGTCGTGGAAATATAGCGCGGAGATGAGACAGACCACCGCTCGCGGCACACGCAGGCTGATCTGCACCAGATCGGGGTTGCCCAGCGGCTCAGACTCACTCAATCGGTAAATCCCCTGTGCCTCTCGGATGAGATCGCCCGCTTTCACCATTCCGTAGAGGACATACTTTGGCACACCCCGTTCAATCGCAGTGGATGCGCGCAAAATGCCGCTTTCGCCGGCGAATATCTTTTTGTATTTTGTATAGGTTGATGCTGCCATATATTGATTATACAACAAAAATACCACACTTGTGGAAAAGTGCAGTATTACAGTATTTGTAATTTGGGAACTGAGAATCGGCACATTGGTTACAAAAAGCCACCGAGATTCTAGGTCTTAGCACATCAGTCACAAGTTAAGAAAGTTTAGGTTCTGTCAAAGAGAATTTCTCTGTGCTGAAAGTCATCAACTTCAGCAATTGGGCGGACTTTTGCTCAATTGTTATACTTGGAGGCTCAGATTCAAATAGACATTTTAGCCACCAATACAAAATCTTGCCCAAAAAGTGGTCGAAAAGCCCTTGATGCGTCTCAAAAAATCCTTAACTTGTGAGTGATCGTCTTAGTAGTTTTCAATAACCATACGGAAAGATATCAAGGACTCCATTTAGCCATATTTTTCAAAAGCATTATCAGACCAGTTTGTAAATGAGACACTCGATTTTGGTCAATGTCTCCATAAAGTACTGGGTCCTTAATTGCAAGCCAAGGATGAATAGTATTACGAAAAACCTGAATATCTCCTATCCTAAGGTTTTGGATACTTGGAATAAGTTTATGGATGATTAATTTATAATCTTCAAAACCTAGTTCATCGGCAATCTTTTGTAAAAGCGCAATGCGGTCAAGACCTGGATTTAATAAGCCAAACCTTTGCAAGGATTTAGGAGCGTTTTGAGCATCGGAGATTATTTTATTTAGCACATCTTCCCGACGAATAATTCCAAGCATACATCCCTCAAGAATGGCTCCAAACATAACAACGCATGCTTTATATGCAGTGCCAGAATATGCTTTTTTAGCTTGTTCTAAATCATATAGAGCAATATCTTTAAGTTTGTCTTCGACCGGAAATTCCGCAAGAATTTTACGAATTTCAACAAAATTTGTTTCAACATTTGTTTTTGGCGGGGAAGATGCTTTTTCATCCTTCCCGTTTATAGCCTTTTTTTCTACCCCCGTATCAAACTTGGTTTCAATAGGTTTTTGTGTTTTTTGATTTTCGGTTTTCAATAAGTTAATAAAGGATGTTTCATCTATTGATTTTAACGCGGACGCACTTACATCCTTAATGCTAGAAAAATTGGACATGGCGCCCTGATACAAATCGAGTCTTTGCTCTTCGGTTACATTGTCCATCTTGTCTAGCTTACCAAGAACCCGTGATGCTTGACGCTGGTTAGTTTTATTTAATCCATCGTACCATTGTTTTACGATTGCGTTTTCACGCGCCAATACACTTTTCTTTTCGAGACGCCAGTGGCTCCAACTATTCGCTATGTCTTTGATACAGTCATGAATAAATTCTCTAACAAACTCATACCGCAAGTCGTCTTGTACGACCCTCTGGCGATCGCTTGTTACAATATCTGGTTCATCATCGGAATCCAAAAAATCAACTTCAATATTTCCAACAAGATACTGCGCATAATTCCCTCCGTCTTGGTATTCTCTAAGAATATTTTCTTGAATCATTTTTCCATGAGCAAATAATGCAATAGTATTATTCTCGTCATCCAAAAGATCACTGGGTCTTTCTACTGTTCCTAACCATCCTCGCACCTTGAAAGCCTTTCCATTAATCTCAATACGGTCTTTTAGTTTTGTTGCATCTCGTATCAAATTCGGAAACAAATTCAAGTAATGTTTGCTGTCATCCCCTAAATACCACATATATTCTACCTTTTCGTAGAATGGACAATCATCAGATGAAATTGGTGTCTTTCCAACAACAACCTGGAAACCACTCTCTTTATTTAGTACAAGAAATCTTCTCGCAATTTTTCTTCTGACCAAAGTGGTATTTTTTATTTTCTCTCCCCGCAATTTTCTTAAAATAACACTTGTTCCCTTAGGCACACCAGTATTATTTAAATCTAATGGAGAAGGAGCATACCAAGTTTCGTTTTCTATTGCAGTTTCAATATCTTCCCAATCTAACTTACACCCTATAGGAGAAGTTCCGTTATTGCTAATAATGTTCATTTCTCTTGCAAACGAAAAGGCAGCTAGTTTTCCAATTCCCTTCCTTCCCATTACGTGCCTGCCATTTTTTGTAAATGATGAAGCTGTTTGTTTCCTTTTCAAATACCCAATATTTAAATATTTTTCATTTATATCTTCTAATGACATTCCTAACCCATCATCGCTAATTTTTATTTCATCTTTAGCAGGGTTTATATCAATAGTTACCACGCTGGCACTGGCATCCCAGGCATTAGCTACCATTTCAGATAAAACAGCTGCTATATTGCTATAAAGATTTGGACCAAGTAAATTCAGTACACTAAGTCCAATTTTTAATTTAAACGGAGATTCAACCATTGATGTCCTCCAAGTGACGCTTTATGCTTTTAGCAACAATTTGTCCAAGCTTTACTGGAACAGCATTTCCAATATGTCGACCTAATTTTTTTATATTGACTTTTTCTTTAGGCTCAACAAATTTGTAGCCTTTAGGAAAAGTTTGTAACATTGCGCCCTCTCTAATCGAAATGGCCCTATTTTGTTCTGGATGACCAAACCTGCCATTTCCGAAACCAAAGAATTGAGTTGTTATTGTAGGAGCAGGTTTATCCCATTCCATGCGGCCATAAACACTAACATAGGTCTTTCCATTTTGCGTTTTATGACATGAGGCAATCAACGTTTCTTCCCAATCTTTCCAACTTCCGCCCTGCTTTGACGCCTTAATTCTTTTAAGGTTTTTTTCCGAAAGTCGACTAGAAATATGGAGGCGATCTTTCGAATTTCTTTCACCTGCTTCAAGATGCGGTAATTTTGAAATCACAGCCTTTACGGTCTTATATTTTCCTAGAGCATGTGTTTGAGGAATTAATGCTATATCCCCAAATTTGGAGGCAAGCAATACTAGCCTTGAACGGTTTTGAGGAATGCCATAATCTTGGCATTTGACAATCTTCCAAGAAACAAAATAGCCTTCATCTTCAAGCAATTTCAGGAAACCTTTGAATACATCGAATCTTTTTTCATTAGCAAGTTCAGGAACATTTTCAATGGAAACTATATCTGGTTTGGCTTCTTGAACAAGCCTGCCAAATGAGTACAAAAGCTTCCAGTCATCTTTTCCATCTCGCTTTCTTGAATACGTGGAAAAAGGTTGACATGACGCACATCCGACAAGTATCTTTATTTTATTCTTTGCATATAAACCTTGTACTTCTTCGCCTGTAACTTTTTCTATGTCTTTGTTGACAAAGACTGCCCCTTTATTGTTTTCTTCGTAAGCATATTTACATGACGAATCAAGATCATATCCTGCTACAACCTTAAATCCCTCTTTGACAAACCCATGCGTAATACCTCCCACTCCGCAGAAGAAATCTACAACGGAGCAGCTTTCAGAAACTTTAATATTCTTTACTTTTTTTGATATGCTCATGGTTTCATGTCTTCCCTAAAACTTTTAGCAATGATATATCAAATCATTTTAATAGGCAATGTCTCATATAAAGTTGTTTTTCGTTTTTATTGCCCCATTCCCATCCAAACCTCATGCTTTATTTCTCTCATTTCGTTTCTAAAGTAAAATCAGCTTTATTATGAAAGAACTCATCCATCCCCACAATGAACAAAGAGACTGTTAACTCGAAAGTAACAGTCTCTTTTCTGTACAAATCTTTACGCTGGCTCTTTATGAATTAATTCCCTGAAAGTATTTAGTTCATTCAACATACGCTGAATTCGTTCAGCATGTGCTTCAATATCCTGTTCAAGCGCGGCGGAATCCGCGTGAGTGATCTGTCCCTCAATATATTCAAGCCATTCCGAAGCGTCGCGCTGATTACGCCATATGCCCTTGGGGGATTTGACCAACACCATCACGCGCATTTCAGAAATAGCCACATCTTCTACAACCCCATACCAATGTTGTACTTTTACCAGCGCGCCGCGTTTTAGCCATTCAGGTTTATTCGTCATTTTTCCATCCATTGGAAAGTAACCTCTCTGCGAGTTTCATCGCTGCCAGTCTTGAAGTGGGGTGAAAACCAAATTGATTCAAAATATGAACAAGTATGTAATGTTCGCCCGAAGCCGATGAGCCTTCGTTCGGGTCAGGAGTACGTTGAAACTGGTCATTCAGCTTTTCCCATTGTGCGCGGGTAAGTTCGGGCTTTTCTTCCTGATTATCCATGCAATAATTATAGTCCACATGAACAAAAGAGTCGGGCAAATTTCTTGAAATTCGTTTCTAAAGTAAAATCAGTCTTATATGAAAGAACTCATCTATTCCCGTAACGCAATATACGAAACCTTGCGTGCCAAACGCAGGCAGGTATTCTCAATTGAGATCGCCGAAGGGGTGCAGGATAAGGGCAAGATCACGGAAATCATTCAGATTGCAAAAGACCAGAAGATCAAGGTCACTCGTGTGCCGCGCCCCAAGCTCGATAAAGTGCATCAGAACAATCAGGGCATCGTGGCCGAGGTCAGCGGATACCCGTATTCAGATGTGATCGAAATTCTTGAAAATGCAAAAGGGGAATTGCCTTTTGTGCTTTTGCTGGATTCCTTGCAAGACCCGCAGAACTTTGGCACGCTGATTCGCACAGCCGAAGCGCTGGGCGTGCATGGCGTGGTTATTCCAACAGCCCGCACCGTGGATGTGACGCCCGCCGTAGTCAATGCATCTTCTGGCGCGAGCGAGCACATGCTCATCGCGCAGGCGAATCTGTCCCAGACGATAGATGCATTCAAAGACAATGATATCTGGGTCGTTGGGCTGGATCAAGCCGGGGTGGAGATTGAAGCGGGGTCTCGTCATCTCAAAGGCGCATTGGGACTCGTCGTCGGATCAGAAGGCGACGGGTTACATGATCTCGTCCGAAAGAAATGTGACATCGTTTTGAAATTGCCCATGAAAGGCAAAATCGAATCGCTTAATGCCGCAGTCGCTGGGTCAGTTGCCTTATATCTGGCTTATTTATTGCGGAAGTAATTCCAACTCATTATTAATTATACAGAGAGCTTATGTCCATCATTCACCCTCCAGTTTCCACCATCGAAAAGATTGATCAGGCGCTGAACGAATTGACCATAAAGAAAGACACGTGGGTCAATACAAGTGTGAAAGAACGCATTCAAATTCTAAATGAGATTGCAGCCCGCCTGACCGCGATCTCTGAACGCTGGGTGGTTTTCAGCACAGAGGCAAAGGGCTATCAACCAGGTCACGCAACAGAAGGCGATGAGTGGGCCATGTTCGCAGGCGTGCCAAGAAATATTTTGCGGCTACAACAAGTGTTGACAGATGTGTTGAAGAACGGGCAGCCACAACTGCCCAATGGCTTTGTGACCCGTAATGGTCAACTGACCGCGCAAACCTTTCCAATACAGCCGCTTGAGAAAGCTGTATTCGCAGGCTATCGCGCCGAAGTGTGGCTGGAACCTGAGGTAAGTGAACAGGAAGCTCTCGCGGCACAGGCAAAAATTTACAAGGATAAAAATCACGCAGGGACATTGGCACTGATACTGGGCGCAGGGAATGTGTCCATGCTCGTTCCATGCGACATAACCAGTAAATTATTCCTTGAAGATCAGGTTGTGCTTTTAAAGATGAATCCCGTCAACGACTATTTGGGTCCGTTGATCGAAGAAGCCTACCGTCCATTGATCGAGCGCGGCTTTTTGCGTTTGGTGTACGGCGGCGTTAATGAAGGCGTCTATCTATGCAATCACGCGGCAGTGGATGTCATTCACATGACTGGCTCAGACAAGACCTATGATGCGATCGTGTTCGGTGTTCGTGAGAAAGGTGAAAAGAATAAGACGGCACAAACACCCGTCATCCAAAAACCTGTCACAGCCGAATTGGGCGGCGTAAACCCGTTGATCATTGTCCCCGGCGACTGGACAGATGCCGAATTGCGCGAACAGGCAAAGCAGGCGGCTTTTTGGCTGGTGGTCAACGCGGGGTTTAATTGTCTGTCGCCGCGTGTGATCATTACAAATAAAAATTGGGACCTGCGCGAAAAGTTTTTAAGCGCGATTGAATCCGCGTTGAAT
Organism: Anaerolineales bacterium; assembly: GCA_043788255.1. Lineage (GTDB taxonomy): Bacteria > Chloroflexota > Anaerolineae > Anaerolineales > Villigracilaceae > Villigracilis. Next base: position 22,183 of record JAYVUA010000017.1, read on the forward strand.
GAATACCCTGCGCGCAAGGCTTACTATCCCAACGCGCAACGCTTTCATAATGAATTTCTGGCTGCACATAACGAAGCCAAAAAAATCGGGAATGCAGGCGAAGGCGAACTTCCCTGGGTGTTGATTCCAAATCTCGACCCGAATCAGAAAGATGAGATCGCCTTTCGCTCCGAAGCATTTTGCGGTTTATTCGCTGAAACAGCATTGGATGCCAAAGACACATCTGACTTTATCTCCAAGGCTGTAATATTTGCCAACGAATCTTTATGGGGAAACCTGGCCGCGTATATCCTTATCTCACCCAAAACAGAAGCGGAGCCACAGGTCAAGGCTGCACTGGAGCAGGGCATCGCTGACCTGAGATATGGCACAATTTGCATCAATCTCTTTGCCGGGCTGGCCTATGTGTTGATGAGTGCGCCGTGGGGCGCATTCTCTGGCAACAGCATGGCCGATGTTCAATCTGGCATTGGCAATGTAAATAATCTTTTCATGTTCGAGAAAATCCAAAAAGGAGTCTATCGCGCTCCGTTCCACAAACAGGCAGATAACACCACTCACACGCCAAGCTATGTCGCATCCACACGCGAGATCGCCCGCTTGTTTGGCAAACCAACCTTCATCAATTTTATGCGCCTGATCCTGGCAAGCATGAAAAAGTGATTCGCCAGAGTCATCCTTTGAATATTTAGAACGGAGATTATTTTTATGCCTCAAGCAACCTATCATTTCCCAAAAGGATTTTTGTGGGGAACTGCCACCGCCTCGCATCAAGTGGAAGGGAACAACACAAATAACAATTGGTGGAAGTGGGAACAGGACGGTCATACCAACGGGACATCTGGTCTGGCAGCCGATTGGTGGGGTGGCCGCTGGCGGGAGGACTTCGACCGCGCCGCCGAAACCGGGCAGAACGCGCACCGCTTTTCTGTCGAGTGGAGTCGCATTCAACCCACGCCGGATACATGGGACGAAGAAGCCATCGAAAAATATCGGGCCATGTTACGCGGACTCAAAGAACGCAACATGACCGCGCTGGTCAGCCTGCATCACTTCACCGATCCACTTTGGGTAACCAAGCGCGGCGGCTGGGAAAATGCAGACATCGTGCCATTATTTGAAAAGTTCACCCGCAAAGTGGTGGATGCTTTAAAAGAATACAACACACTCTGGTGTACGATCAACGAACCGAATGTTTACGCATTGAGCGGTTATGTGCAGGGAGCCTTCCCGCCTGGAAAGAAAAATCTAAAATTATCCATGCGTGTGATGGGAAATATGATCCGCGCGCACGCCGCCGCCTATCGTGCCATCCATGAGTTACAACCTGAATCAAGAGTCGGCTACGCATTGCATTATCGTCCCATGGTTCCACGTTTGAGCTGGTCGCCGCTGGACAGACTCATGCGCAACATCCGCTACAACGGCCTCAATATGGCCTTCCCCTCTGCGATCTCAACAGGTGTGATGAGATCTCCCGTTGGTAATCAAAACATTCCTGAAGCCAAAGGCACGCAGGATTATCTTGGACTGAATTATTATTCCGTCGATACCGTTTGGTTTGACATTACCAAACCTGGCGAATTATTCTCCAACAGCGGATACCCCAAAAACGCGGACATGAGCGATACAAACTTCCTCGCCAACATTCCCGAAGGTTTGTTCACTTCGATCAAATGGGCAGACCGCACATATCCGCACCTGCCGATCATCATCACCGAAAACGGCGTGGAAGATTCAGATGATCACATGCGTCCGCGTTATATCGCGCAGCATTTACATCAAGTATGGCGCGCCGTCAATTTCAACTGGCCGGTGAAGGGTTACTTCCACTGGTCACTGGTGGATAACTTCGAATGGGAACGCGGCTGGACTCAACGCTTCGGCCTCTGGGGACTTGACCTTGATACCCAAAAACGCATCCGCCGCCCAAGCGTGGATTTCTATGCCGAGATTTGTAAAGAGAATGGCATCTCAAGTGACATGGTGCAGAAGTATTGTCCCGAAGTGTTTGATAAATTATTTCCGAGTTAGCTAAGTAAAACGCCAAAAGAAATTTAACATAACAAGTTGACCGCCGACGGCGGACCGCGGTCTATGGCCGGCGGTCTCCGTCAACATCCTGTAAAAGAACATTCGACGATTTACTTATAAGACGATAGAGCATTGACGATAGACAATGGCGCATGGAGAGCAATCTCTGTGCCCTATTTTTTGCCAACCTTTTCCTATTCTCTATTCTGCATTCTACATTCATCATTCTGTATTCCCTGATAAAATCGCTTCCTATGACTCACGCAGATCAGATCGCATCCCAGCTCAATGTCAAGCCATCGCAAGTGACGGCAGTCATCAACTTAATAGACGAAGGCAACACCGTCCCATTTATTGCCCGTTACCGCAAGGAAATGACAGGTTCCCTCGACGACGAACAGATCCGCATCATTGCCGATGAACTCATTCGCCTGCGCGCACTCGACGAACGCCGTGTTTCCATCCTTGCTTCGGTTGAAGAACAAGGCAAACTCACAGACGAATTGCGCGAGAGTATCAACGCCGCAGTCACCATGACCGCACTCGAAGATTTATACGCGCCGTATAAAAAGAAACGCCGCACCCGCGCCATGGTCGCCCGTGAAAAGGGATTGAAACCATTGGCTGATCTCATTTTGAATCAATCTTCTGGTTCTCCTGAAGAACTGGCGAAGCAATTTATGAACGACCAGGTGACCAATATCGAAGAAGCCCTGCAAGGCGCGCGCGACATCGTTGCTGAAATGATCAGTGAGAATGCCAACGTCCGCGCGGCAACACGGGAAAAAGCGCTTAAGTCTGGCAAAGTCCGTGTCGAAAGAATCAAAGACTCTTTCGATGAAAAAGCGGTTTACGAATCGTATTATGAATTCGAAGGCAATGTAAACAGACTCCAACCGCATCAAATTCTCGCCATCACGCGCGGCGAAAAAGAAGGCATCCTGCGCGTGCATGTTGATGTTCCCGGTCGTGACTGGCTCGACGCTATTCAAGCCGAATTCGAAGAAGATATCATCAGTCCCTTCGCCGAACAGCTCGAACTCGCCATTCAAGATTCTGCTGAAAGATTACTACTCCCCGCCATCGAACGCGATGTCCGTCGTGAGAAAGGCGAAGTCGCCGATAACCACGCCATTCAAGTCTTCGCCACCAACCTGCGTGCATTGCTTGGTCAAGCTCCGCTTGCCAATCAAGTTGTGCTCGGTCTTGACTCTGGCTTCCGCACTGGCTGTAAAGTCGCTGTGGTAGATGCCACTGGCAAACTACTCGACACAGGCGTCATTTATCCGCACGAACCGAAGAACGATTGGAAGGGCTCGATTAACACGTTGCAAGATATGATCAATCGCCATCATGTCACGCTCATCACCATTGGCAACGGCACAGCTTCGCGTGAAACAGAGAAACTTGCTGCCGAGATCATAGGGACGCGTCACGACGCGCCCCTACCCACCAAATATTTAATCGTCAATGAAGC
>JAYVUA010000018.1:0-25666 GCA_043788255.1 Anaerolineales bacterium
ATTCTGTGCGACAAAGTTGACAACAAAAGAACCGCAGGCATATGCCTGCGGTTCTTTTGTTGTCAACTTTGTCGCACAGAATAACTTTGCAATTCAATAGGTGACAATTCATCGGGCCTCACAAGCCTGTAATGCTTTTCAGAAGATACCTTAATGCCATCTTTTGTTTGTTCAAACTCGAAAAGAGCAATCAGATTATCAGCCATGAATTGTGCGGCAATTGCTTTGCAAATTAACCTTGGAAATTTCAGCGCACATAATTCGAAATCCTGTTCGATTTGAACAATGCCGATTTTATCCCTGCCGCCTTTTGCTTGGACAGGTAGAATGTAATGAGCGCCACGCTTATCAAGCCCAATGTAAATTTCATCGGTTTCAACTTGCGAGCCATCACTTAAGGTTGTTCGCAAATGATTTTGCAAAGAATAACAGGTTAATCCAGTGAAAATATCAACCAAGCGATTATAGCGAAGCTTTGCCAAAAGAGATTGTTCATCGTTCATTGAGTATTTGGCAATAACACCAGGAGTTGAATCAGGAATTTTTGTTTCTGCCAAAACGTTTGAAGGGATTATAGTTGCCTGTTTTACAATCGCGAGTTTGTATTTCCCTTTGCCCGCTGGTCTGATGATCCATTCATGTCCTTTTGGAGCTTTTGACGTGATGGATTTTGGTAAAAGAGTTCTGTATCTAAAGGAATAAAGGACATCGCCCAAATTCTTTGGTAATGTGATGCCAAATTTATCTGCGACTTGATTGATTTCTGTTCGCTCGAACTCAATTTCAGTCATGCCTTTCTTGAAGTGCTTTGCAAAAATGGCTTCAAGAATCTTGGTATAACGATTTGGTTCTTTATTTTCCATAAGTTACCCTCTCCATTTCAAAATGACAACTTCTTCGCGCAATTGCTCTTTTGTGGCTGTTGCGATCCGAGTACGGAATAAATCGATATCGACAAGTTCGTATCCCAATGATTTGGCAATATCTCCCAAAATCTGGCCTGTCCTTATCATAACGCGCAGGTAAGATGCTTGATCTCCAACTACATATGCGAGTTGTGCACCTGGGCGAAGGACTTTACGTAGGTCAGCCAGATGTTTTGCCATGCCGCCAAAATATAACTTCACTGCTCTAGCATATAATTTTTCAAATCCAGAATCCTTCCCGAGTTCTATGCGCCGCTTTTCGATTGCTTCTGCAATACGTTGAATTTCTGGAAAAGCAGTGACCCATTGATCATCATCATCGCCTTTGTAAATGCCGCGTGTGTTTGAGCGGACGAGTCTCTTTTTTAACTCCCTCAATTCCTCTTTGCTATTAATAAATCCAAGCAAAACAGACTCAAGGCGTGTGGTTCGGGTGTAATCTTTTTCATTAGGATATGGGGGTGATGTAATAACCGCATCCACGGAATTTGACTCAATCATGTCGAAACTGCGTGCGTCCGCGAGATGAACTTTTACATCGGGATACGATCTGCCATTGATTTGACGCAAATCCTTTGCTATTTTCTCTATTTCAAAAAGCCAATTGGAGATAACAGGCATATCTGTTTTTAGATTCTTGACGCCCACTTCTGGTCCGAAATGGAGATTACTAATTTTGAAAACCAAAGCATTTCCCAGAGCTAATAATGCATGACGGTAAAATGGCTCGTTTTCATATTGCTTTAGACATTCAAACAAAACCAAAGTTTTATGCAATGGAAGCGGACTAATTGAGTTTGCCAGGATGAGTTTTTCAGTTTCAGGTTTCAGGGTTTTGAGTTCTAAATTATTGCTGCCATTAAATGAGAAATTGTCATCAATTCCCTGTGACTTAAGAATTGCAAGGGCTTTTTCTGAGATGTGGCGTGCTTGCTTGGATAATTTATCTCCATCCAAACCCCAATCTGTTTTGACTGACGAAGCAAAATGTGGAAATGGATTGCCTTCCAATCCAACTGCTCTTATCCCTGCTAATTTGGCTTCAACGAGTGTTGTACCTGTTCCGCAAAATGGGTCAAGAATTACACTGTTTTTATTTAATCCAAATTTATGGATGTAATCCTGCACCAAATGCGGGGGAAAAGACAACACAAACCGATACCAATCGTGAAAGGCGCGGTCTTGTGGATTTAATTTATTGGCGCGGCCATTGGAAAGTTCAGGTTTCTTGATTTCCTGAATCTCCTCTGACTCGATAAAATTCATTTTTAATTGAACTTGAGGCACTGTCATTTTCTAATTCTATCATTCAAATATAAGTATCCTTATTCTATTTTAGCTTTACGATTGTTCATCCTGTATAATCACTCCCATGTTTGAATTCCAAGTTAAATCCAAAACCAACCGTGCCCGCGCAGGCATTTTCTCCACGCCTCACGGTGATCTCATCACGCCAGTCTTCGCACCTGTGGGCACGCAGGCTACGGTCAAGACCCTTACGCCTGATCATCTCAAAGGCATCAGCGCTTCACTTGTATTGAGCAATACCTATCATTTATATCTGCGCCCCGGTGATGAACTCGTCCGCGATATGGGCGGCTTACATAAATTCATGCAGTGGCATAACCCCATGCTGACCGACTCGGGCGGATTTCAAGTTTTCTCGCTTTCCAACACGCGCAAAATTGACGACGATGGTGTGACCTTCAAGAGTCACATTGACGGGTCCACGCATCGCTTCACGCCCGAGAAGTCGATTGCCATTCAGGAGAATCTCGGCGCGGATATCATCATGGCCTTTGATGAATGCTCCGATCCAAACGACATTGCCTATAGCAAGATCGCCATGGATCGGACTCATCGTTGGGCCGAACGTTCTGTCAAAGCGAAGACTCGCGCTGATCAGGCTTTATTCGGCATTGTGCAGGGCGGCGTCAATGCGGACCTGAGAGCTGAATCAGCGACATTTATATCTTCTCTCGATACGCCTGGCATCGCCATCGGCGGACTCTCTGTGGGGGAGACGAAGGAGGAAATGCACAAGACGTTAGATGTGGTCATGCCGTTATTGCCTGAAAATAAACCACGCTATCTGATGGGAGTCGGCACACCTGAAGATCTGATTAACGGTATCGCGCGTGGCGTGGATATTTTTGATTGTGTTCTGCCTACCCGTTTGGCGCGTCATCATTCTGCGTTTTCTCCTGATGGGCGGTTCAATATGATGAACGCAACCTTTGCCAGAGACACACGCCCCATTGATGAAACCTGTGACTGTTATACCTGCCAAACTTTTACCCGCGCCTATATCCGTCACTTAATTGTGGCAAAAGAATTGCTGGCAGGTACGCTTTTGTCGATTCATAATTTGCGTGCGCTGATACGGCTGGTGGCTGAAATCCGTAGTACCATCATGGACGGATCCTTTGAATCCCGTGTGGATGGCTGGCTTGCTCAATGGAGCGGCAATGCAGAGAGAAAAATTAATGGTAAATAGGAATTACGAAGGAAAAATAATGAACAAACCAATTATTGTCCCGTCCCCAAATAAGAAACGTAAAGCAATTTTGACTTCCCTTGGCAAGATTCAATCAGGCCTGGAATTTTATTCCCTGGGTATTGATGGGATTGAGCTTTCCTTGCAGAACCGAGTATTTGGTCATGTTTGTTTGTGGTCTCACGATTCGCGTTTTCTTGCTGTGCAGGAATGGAAAGAGAACGACGCTGTCGCACAGCCCAAATCATATTTACTTTTGATATTTGATTTACTAACAAGGCGGGAGTGTGTTGTTACTGAAGTCGAAGGAGCTAAAAGCGAAGTCAATCCACAGGGATTTATCGGCGACAGCTTGATGTACACAGTGGTTTATGACGGTCAATTCGGGACGACGAAAAATTTTGAATGCAATTTTCAATATCTCAATGGATGGCAGACTTTAAAATAACATGACTCTTTTTCATGCCTTTGTCCTCGGTATTATTCAGGGATTGACCGAATTCATCCCTATCTCTTCCACTGCTCATTTGCTGATTGCAGAAAAACTCCTCGGCATTCCAGCTGACGATAAGACCTTTTCATTCTCCATCATTATTCAACTTGGAACTGTTTTCGCACTGCTCCTTTTCTTTTGGAAGGATTTTTGGCAGATCACGGAAGCATTTTTTCTTGGCATCAAACACAAAAAACCATTTGAAAATTTGCAGGCGCGTTTGGGCTGGTTGATCATTGTGGCAACGATCCCTGCATTGATCGCAGGTTTTTTATTAAAAGATGTCGTTCAATCCATGTTTAAGGACCTGCTCGATTTGTCGGGTGTCAGGTTGCTGATCACGGCTATCATGTTAACTGCGGTGGAATATTTTGATCGCCGCGAGAGAAGCCTTGACTCCGCTACATGGCTGGATGCCCTGTCTGTTGGATTGTTTCAGGTGCTGGCTATATTTCCTGGTGCGTCACGTTCAGGCTCAACGATTGCAGGTGGCATGGTTCGTGGATTTGACCGCCCTGCGGCGGCGCGTTTTGCTTTTCTCATGTCTGCGCCAATTATGCTTGCGGCGGGCGCGTATGAATCCATCAAAGTAATTGACATGCCTGGAACCCTTGCATTTTTACCCTTTCTCATCATGGGGTTTGTCACAGCGGCAGTGGTGGGCTGGTTTGCCATTAAATGGCTAATTGCCTATCTTAGTAAACATTCACTATATGTATTTGCTGTATATTGCGCGATATTGGGTGTGACTGTATTAATTGCCAAAGCGTTTTTATGAAGCCCGCCTTGATCTTTCTTATTTTTTTATTCCTCATATCTTCTTGTGCTCCAGCAGCACAACCTTCTCAAACTGAAATTATCAATGTTTATGCCACTTCAGCAGCACAACCCTGGTTGACGGAGCTTTATGGTTGTGCGTCAAATCTATCCATTGGGTTGAATGTCAATGCCGACCAGCCTGATATTTATTTGCGGGTGGGGGAACCTGAAAATATTATTTACCCTGTCTTTCAAATTGATGAAGAAGAATTGTTGATTGTTACAAATCGTGAAAGCCCTATTCAGAACTTGTCACTTGAAGAGGCTCAGGTATTGTTCGCGCAAGGGTCTGTGCAGGTTTGGGTATATGCGTCAGGGGAGGATGTGCAAATGGCGTTTGACCAGCTTGTTATGAAAGGAAGAAGCGTCACTTCATCCGCAAGAGTGGCAGTCAGCGCGCAGAATATGTCTGATCTGTTGAATTCTGAATCCAATGCGGTGGGCATTCTGCTAAAGCATTGGATGGCGGGAAATGTACGTGAAGTATTTTCAGCGGGGATTGTGCCAGTATTAGCAGTGACTAAAGTTAAGCCGCTAGGGGCAGTGAGCAAGCTGCTCGCGTGTTTGCAAAGCAATTGAAAACCATTTGCAAACCGCTGCTTTGCTACAAATTGCACTATGGCGGTAAAATCAATATTAATTATGTCCGCACATCTAATTGAATTACAAAATGTATCCAAGACCTATTCCACTGCAGCAGGGGATTTTGTCGCGTTAAAAGACGTCAATCTCAAAATCAATGCAGGTGAATTTATTGGAATTGTTGGAAAATCGGGGGCGGGAAAATCAACCTTGCTTAATATGATCAATGGCGTGGATCAGCTCACTAGTGGAAAAGTCATTATAAATTCTGACGGCAAAAGCATTTCGGTGCACGACATGAGCGAAGACGAACGTGCGCAATGGCGCGGCGAAAACATGGGCGTGGTCTATCAGTCCTTTCAACTTTTGCCAATGCTCACCCTGATCGAAAATATCACACTTCCGATTGACCTCTCTGAAAATTTTCATCCTCGCAGATCACGCGACCGCGCGATGGAACTGCTTAAGTTGGTTGAGCTTGAAGAACATGCAGAAAAACTGCCAGCCTTTATTTCAGGCGGACAGCAGCAGCGTGTTGCCATTGCCCGCGCCCTTGCCAATGACCCTTCCATCCTTGTTGCAGATGAACCTACGGGAAGCCTTGATTCGATCACAGCCGATCATATCTTTGATGTCTTTGAACATCTTGTTAGTGAGCAGGGCAAAACTATTATTATGGTCACTCATGATATGGGACTCGCGGGCCGCTTCTCAAGAAATATGACCATCACAGATGGCGAATTGCTGGATACAGAAACCGAAGTTTCAGCGGATAAAACGATTAGGAGAAGGAAATGAACAAGCCTTCGAATCGTTCCAAACGGAAAACTGGCCCCGTCCAAGTAGCTGATTTTGCACCTGATTCCATGATCGAACTACGCGGCGTCGTCAAACGTTTCAGCAACGCAGCAGGGGAATTCACCGTGCTCAAAGGTGTAGACCTGACCATCAATCGTGGTGAGTTTGTTTCCATTGTTGGGAAATCCGGCAGCGGCAAATCCACTTTGTTGAACATGGTCACAGGCATTGACCATCCCACCGAAGGGATGGCCGTGGTCAATGGGACGGATATTTATACAGGTGTAACGGAAAGTCAGCGCTCGAAATGGCGCGGCAAGAATTTGGGAATTGTCTTTCAATTCTTTCAACTTTTGCCAATGCTGACATTGCTTGAAAATGTAATGCTCCCCATGGATTATGTTGATCTATATGATTTCGATGAACGTCCTGCGCGCGCCATGGAGTTATTGAAACTCGTAGGCCTTGAAAAATTTGCGAATAAGTTGCCTATACTCGTTTCCACGGGACAGCAGCAACTGGCCGCCATTGCGCGTGCCATGGCTTGTGACCCTCCCTTATTGGTGGCAGACGAGCCAACAGGCAATCTTGATACGCGCTCGGCTGATACGATCATTCGATTATTTGAACAATTTGTTTCGCAGGGCAAGACCATTGTCATGGTTACTCATGATCCGTCGCTGACTTCTCGCACGCATCGCAATATCATCATCTCTGATGGCGAGTTGATCAATGAGACCATTTCAATATCCCTGCCGAAGTTAAGGCACCGCCACATGCTTGAGTTTACAAAGCTGGTCGAAGAACGCAAGTATCAACCCAATGAAACCATTATCTCGCGCGATCAAAGTGTGGATTACTTTTTTATGATCCGCAGAGGCGAAGTGGAAGTAATCTTAGAAGATAAGAAAAAACAGGAATATGTCCTCTCGCGCTTGCAGTCTGGCGAATTCTTTGGCGAAGCAGAGTTGCTGCGCGGCGGCAAATCCATTGGCAATGTGCGAGCTGGGAATAAGCCTGTAGAAGTAGTGCTGATTCCCCGCGCAGATTTTGTCCGCGTGATGAAAGAATCGCCGATTACCGTTGAAGCCATATCCAAAACTGTGCAAAAACGTCTGGAAACACATAAGATAGAAGATCATCGCGCCACACACTAACAGTTTTATATTGAGAATACAATATCCATGCAAGATCCACGTAAACTTTCGCAAATACTTTATATAGAAGACAGCGACGAATCCCGTTCACTGGTGCGGCGTTTGCTTGCAAATAAATATGTTGTCCTTGAAGCCTCCGACCCATTGGATGGGTTGCAGCTTGCTGAGGAGACAAACCCCAGCTTGATTTTGCTCGATCACAGCCTGCCGAACATGTCTGGCAGTGAAGCGGCCACAAGATTGCATCAAATGCTGCCTGATACGCCCATAGTGATCCTTTCAGCAGATATTACTCCAGGCGCTCGTGAACGCGCGCTTGCGGCTGGCGCGGTGGGATTTATTTCCAAGCCGATCGATGCCGATTTTGCAGAACAAGTGGACGCATATCTGAATGGAAAAGTTGAAGTTCTGGAAGATGCCGAAATCCATTTGCAGGCTTATCAACAGGAATTGGTTGAGAGGCTTGAAGGTAATATCCGCCAATTGAGCAGCACGGTGGAAAAGAACAAACATTTGCTTCAACAAAACCAGCGCATGTTTTCCATGCTGGAGCGCAGACATAAATTATTGGAGACATCTGCGCGCGTGGGTCAAATGGTCACATCCATTTTGGACCTGGATGACTTGTTGAAGCACACTGTAAATATTATTTGCAGCGAATTCGACTTGTATTATTCGGGAATATTCTTGATCTCAGATGATGGGCAATCGGCTGTTTTGCGCGCTGGGTATTCACTTGCAGGACGAAATATGCTTGCTGAAAAATACCGCCTGCCTGTGGATGATAAATCCATGATCGGGAATGCTATTTTAAGTCAGCAGGCACAGATCGCTTTAGGTGGCGGGGTTGGCGATGACATTCGTTTCAAAAATCCCTTCCTGCCGAATACCCGCTCAGAAATTGCATTGCCGTTGGTTTCCAAATCTCAATCATTGGGCGCGGTAACGGTTCAAAGCGATGAACTCAATGCGTTCACTGAAGAGGATATTACGTCCCTGCAAATGATGGCGGATCAAATTGCCATTGCTATTAGCAATGCACAGACCATGCATAAGCTTGAAGATACCAGCGTGGAATTATTGCGCACCAAAACATTTGAAGCGATTGCTACTGCAACTGGCGAAGCTATTCACTGGGTTGGGAACAAAGCAGCGCCGATCCCAGGCAGTGTGAAGCGCGTCCGTGAAGATATGACATATCTGCTGGCACTTGCTGCACAATTACCAGATGAGAAAAATGAATCGATCGCCGTAGCAGTTCAAACGGTCAGGGAAGAAGCGGAAGCAAAGGGCATTGATCTGAAACAGGTGCTTGAGAAGATGTCTGCTATGAAGGCGAATCGACTCAAGGCGTTGGTCAGTGTCGAATCGCTTTTTGAAGATTTGGATATCGTTGAAAACAGCGCGGTCACAATTCTGGGAATTAAGGAAGGTTTGATTGGACCTGCGCGTCAGCGTAACGATGCGGCTGTATCCTTACGTGAAATGATTACGAACACAGTTGCAAGTATGGGCCTGCCCAATGGGGTGGTGGAGTTGGAATGGGCAAATGATATGCCTGATGCGCACGTGGATGTAAGACAGGTGGAGCAAGTCTTTAATAATTTGATCAAGAATGCATGGGAAGCCATGACGCAATCTTTTGAACCGAAAATTTATGTAAAAGGCCGCCGTGCAGATGACCCAAATTTTGTATTGGTCACTGTGAAAGATAACGGCCCGGGTATTCCGAAGGAAATACAGGAAAAGATTTGGGTTTCCTTCTTTACTACAAAAGGCGGCAGCGGCGGTACAGGACTTGGTCTTTCTTCGGTGATACAAATCGTGAATCAACACGGTGGAAGTATTTCACTGGAAAGTGAAGCAGGCAATGGCGCGTTATTTTCAGTACGATTACCAGTAGAGAAAAAATAATTGGAGGACAAATGACAACAGTTTTTTTAGTAGACGATGAGAAATTGATCCAACGAAGCCTCGAGAAGACTCTTTTGCGCGCAGGCTTTGATGTGATCACTGCCTCAGATTGTATAAGCGGAAGCTCGACTTTCACGCAAAATATTGGCGAGATCAATATTGCGGTATTGGATCTGAACATGCCTGGCTTTGATGGCACACCCAAAACAGGCGCTGGTCTGGACCTGCTTGATGATTTGAAAAAGCAAAAAGCCGATCTGCCCGTTGTAATTCTGACTGCTTATGATGAAGTGAGCAGGGCCAAGGATGCTGTTTCACGCGGCGCGAACGCGTTCTTTGTAAAAGGACGTGAGCAGGGACTGGTGGAGTTGATTCAAAAAATATTGGATGGAAAATAAGAGGCTATGATGACAAACGATATTCAACGACAGACAACTTTATTAAAGGCCGCAGCACGCGCGGCCAAGAACATCACAACCATTCTTGATCCATACGAACTGCTTCAACGCACAGTGGATATTATTTGTGATGAGTTCGGTTTTTATTATGCAGGCGTTTTCTTTCTCGATGATGCCAGGCAGTATGCGGTCCTGAAAGCGGGACGCGGCGCCGCTGGCAAGACCATGATCAATGCGGGACATAAGCTCGCTGTGGGCGGCAACTCGATGATTGGCGCGTGCATTGCCAATCGTCAGGGGCGCATCGCTCTGGACGTTGGAGCTGAAGCAGTTTTCTTTGAGAATCCCGACCTTCCAAAAACGCGTTCAGAGATGGCGCTTCCATTGATCATGGGTGAGGATGTGATCGGTGCGCTGACAGTTCAATCCACTGAAGAATCTGCATTTCATGAAGAAGATATTGCCGCGCTGCAAACCATGGCAGACCAGCTTGCGATCGCAATTCAAAATTCAAACCTGCACCGTCAGGCCGAGCGCAGATCGCGTTTATTGAAAGCTGCCAATCGCGTGGGCAAGGAAGTCACATCCATTCTTGACCTGGAAAAGTTGCTTCCGCAAACTGTAAATATTATTTGCGAAGCCTATGGTTTGTATTATGCAGGCATCTTTTTGCTGGATGAAAAAGGCGAGTACGCTGTTTTGCGTGCAGGCTATGGCAAGGCAGGTAAAGCCATGGTGGCGGATGGGCATAAGCTGAAAGTTGGCACTGACTCGATGATCGGCGCATGTATCGCCATGGGTGAAGCGCGTATTGCGTTGGATGTTGGTGAAGAGCGCGTGCATTTCAAGAATCCGCATTTGCCGCATACCCGTTCTGAAATGGCACTGCCTTTGATTTATGGCGGCAGGGCGTTGGGCGCGGTTACCATTCAAAGTTCGGAAGAGCGTGCATTTAGTGAAGATGACATCACCACACTTCTCACCATGGCTGAGCATCTTGCAGTAGGTATCAATAATGCGCATTTGATCGATGAGCTTAAAGAAGCGCACAATGAAATTTTGCGGAATAGTGTTTTTGAAGCGCTTACTTCTGCCTCCACCGAGGCAATTCATTGGATTGGCAATAAGACGCTGCCCATATCCCTCACAGTTGCCCGCTTGCGCGAAGAGATTGCCGATGGCAAAGTGGACATTGAGTCACTCAAAGAAGACCTCGATATGATCTCTGAAAGCGCGTTGATGATTATTCAAGTGAAAGAGCAATTGATCGGTGCCGTACGTGAGAAGAAGCCACGTCCTGTTTTATTTGCTGATGTGTTAAAGACTGCTGCTAATCAGCGTGATATATCAGAAAATATTCTCGAGATAAATATCGCCCCTGCAGCCGCTTATGTGATCGCCGATAGCACTCAGCTTACGCGAGCACTTGGCAATGTTTTGCAGAATGCTGTCGAAGCTGGGGCAAAGTCAATTAAAGTTAATGCGCGTCCCACCGAAGATCGCGGCATCCTGCAAATTGATATTGAAGACGATGGCGCTGGTATGAACGATGACGTTGCCCAGAAGGTTTGGTCGCCATTCTTTACAACTCGCGGCGTTGCGCATCATGGCCTCGGTTTACCCGCTGCCCTGCATGTCATTTCACAATCGCAAGGGCGCATTGCCTTGGTCAGCGAAGCGGGGAAGGGCACTACGGTTGCCATATTCATGCCGCAGGGGCGTGTAAATGATCTGGCTGTTGAAGCAGGCAGTGTGAAAAATATTCTGCTGATCGACGATAATGATGACTGGGCCAATCTTTTTGCAGAGTTACTCAAAGGGACAAAGATCAAGTTAACTCAATCCACTGACTTGAGCAAGTTCTCAGCCGCTGATCTGATTCTTGTGGATGAAAACATCGCATCCGTTCTGTTGACCGATGTGTTGTCTGCTCTTTCAAAAGCAGGGTTCATATCCAAGACAGTGATCCTAACCTCCGCGATCAACCCTGAACGCGTCACCCAATTCCTGCGTGACGGTATCAAGGATGTGACCGTGAAGCCTTACTCTGGTAGTGAAGTGAGTGAGTTATTGAAGTAGGAGATAAAGACCTGACAGGTTTCTGAAACCTGTCAGGTCTCATAGAGCATTATGCGACCAAGATGGCGTAAAGTACTTCACGATTTAATAGATAATAAAGCGCGGACGCTGCTGGTGGTATTTTCCATTGCGGTCGGCGTATTTTCGATTGGGGTGATTTCGGGTGCGTATCAGATTATTTCCAATGATATGAGTGTTTCCTATGCGGCGAACAACCCCGCGAATGTAGAAGTCCGCACAGCTAACTACAACGCTGATGTGCTGACATCAATTCATAATGCGCGCGGTGTGGGAGAAGCTGAGGGGC
Source organism: Anaerolineales bacterium (assembly GCA_043788255.1). Taxonomy (GTDB): domain Bacteria; phylum Chloroflexota; class Anaerolineae; order Anaerolineales; family Villigracilaceae; genus Villigracilis. Next base: position 11,971 of record JAYVUA010000018.1, read on the forward strand.
GGCGGGTGATCAACTTCCGTGTGCGGCCTGTGAACAGTGACCAGTGGGTGGCGATTGATCTGGTGGCAATGGAAAATTTCAGCACAAATCATGTCAATTTGCTGGTGCCAGTTTCGGGTGGGGTTGAAGCGGGCAAAGATGAAATCCTGTTGGAGAAGGATGCTCTTAAAAAATTAAAAGTCGCAGTGGGAGAAAATCTTGTTTTTGAATTACCAGATGGCACTCTCAAAGAGTTGAAAGTCGTCGGTATTGTGCAGGATGTAAGTACAGGCGCTGGTGATTTTCTTGCGCCGCCCTTTGCATATACGGTAATGAAGACACTGCCCACTTTGCGACAGCCTGAGTTATTCAACCGCGCCTATGTAACCGTTGCCCAGGGACAGGATGATATTTCCTATATCCGTGAAGTAGGTGCGGATTTGAAGGATAGGTTGGAGAGAAACGGTACTTCTGTGGCACGCACTCGTTTTTCCGAAACACATAAGCACCCGCTTGCCGATACGGTAAATGCCATTCTTGGTATTTTGCTGGCACTTGGAATTTTGATCGTTTTTCTTTCAAGCTCATTGATCGCGAATACACTGAGCGCCTTGTTGAGTCAGCACTTGCGGCATATTGGTGTTATCAAATTGGTAGGCGGGAGAAATAAGCAGGTCTTTGCCATGTATCTTACGCTTATCATGGCGTTTGGTGTGCTGGCATTATTGATTTCCGTTCCACTTGGCGGGCAAGGCGCGTATGGCCTGGCGTTATACATTTCAAGCGAATTGCGATTTAATTTACTCGGTTATCGAATTGTGCCGATGGCATTGATGATTCAAGTGGCAGTTGGGTTGTTGGTTCCGCTGGTGGCGGGCCTTGTGCCAGTACTTAATGGTTCACGGATCACGGTCTTGCGCGCATTGAGCGGCGACCTTGCTGGAGACGAGAACAAACCGCATGCTGGCGAGTCAGACCGTTTGCCATGGTTTGATTATATGTTGGTACAGGTAACACGAGCTCTTGCCACACGCGGTATTCATATTCCACGGCCATTTATTATTTCTTTGCGGAATACTTTCCGTCGCCGCGGACGGTTAATTTTGACCCTTTTCACATTAACAATGGGCGGCGCGATCTTCATTGCCGTGTTTAATGTACGAGTGACCTTGCATGATTACATTGGACAGATCGGCAGTTATTTCCGCGCGGATGTGACGCTGGATTTTGACAAAGCTTATCGCTTGCGTGAGGTGGAACAATATGCTTTGCAGTTGGATGGCGTTGAGGGTGTGGAAGGCTGGCAGTTCATTAGTTCTGAGTTGTTGTATCCTGATGGGACAGTGGCAGAAAATTTGAATATGCTCGCGCCCCCAGCGGATACAAAGCTGGTAAACCCTCTCATGGCTGCAGGCCGCTGGATTCGCGCGGATGATGTCCGCAAACTTGCGATTAGCGAGGCTGTTCTGAAATATTTTCCTGATTTAAAACCTGGAGATTCAATGAGGCTGAAGATCAAAGGCCGTGAAGAAATGTGGGAAGTGGTGGGTATATTCAAATTTGTCGGACGTGAAGGGGTCCTGGCTTACACGCCTTTTGAATATTCATCACAGGTACTTGATCTTGTAAACCGTGCCTCTTCTTTCCGCGTGGTGACAACTCAACATGATCGTGCTGCCCAGGATTTGATGGCGGAGAAACTGGATCATTACTTCCGCGCCCAGGGATTCAAAGTGCGAAATGCCGAATCTGGACTGGCCTCGCTGGATACTGCTTCGGAGAGTTTGGATACGCTGGTGGTTTTTCTGCTCATCATGGCCATCCTGACAGCCATTGTAGGTGCCATGGGGTTGACCGGTACGATGGGCATGAATGTGCTTGAGCGGACGCGTGAGATCGGCATTATGCGCGCTATTGGCGCAGACGACCGTGCTGTAATGCGGACGGTGATCGGCGAAGGCTTTGTGATTGGTACCATGTCCTTTATGCTGGCGATCATCCTGTCGATTCCGTTTACGTATCTGCTTTCCACGATTGTCAGCCTGGCTGTGTTTGAAACGCCCATTAAAGTGGTCTTCACATATTTGGGATATGCCATTTGGTTTGGATTGGTGCTGATTCTTTCGGTGGTTGGGTCTATTTTGCCAGCGCGTAATGCGGCAAGGCTTACCATTCGAGAAGTATTGGCTTACGAATAAAGCGTCATTGTGAAGACAATAGCCGCAACAATCTCCTCATCAAGTGGGAGATTGCCACGCCGGATAGTGCAAGTGCCCTCCTCGCAATGACATAATCATAATAAGAAGGTAAAAAATGAAAAAACAAATATTACATATTATCGCAACACTAACGATCCTGTCCGTTCTTATCACTGCGTGTGGGGCTCAACCCACGGCTGTTCCTGTTGCAGTAAATGCAATTTCTACAACTGAAGTTGTTGCCGAGGGTCGTCTTGAGCCCATCCATGCTACGAATCTATCCTTTCTATCACGTGGAGTGGTGGAAACGGTTTTTGTTAACGCAGGCGACACTGTCAAACAGGGAGATGTTCTCGTGCGCCTCGCAAATGCGGGCGGAGCTGAAGCGCAGTTTTTAGTCGCTCAAAATACGTACGATACTCTTCTCCGCAATGAAAGCGGTGACCGTGCAAAACTCTGGCAGGCTTACATGGATGCCGAGATCGCCCGCGCTGCGGCTGAAAAGAAATGGGAAGATGTAAATGTGGATACCATCGAAACGAATATTGAAGATGATAAAGCTACTGTCGAAGACCGTCAGCGTGACCTGACAGATGCCCAGGATGAATTCGATAAATATAAAGACCTTGATAAGGATAACTCCAAACGTAAGACGGCCAAAGATGCTCTTGAAAAAGCACAGAATGATTACAACCAAGCCGTGCGTGACCTTGAGACCAAAATGCGTGAGCGTGATGAATTCAAAGCCGCGTATGATGCCGCGCTTGCTGTGGAAGCTGAAGCCAAGCATCAATACGAGATCAGTCAGGATGGCCCGAATGCGGATGCGTTGAGCCTGGCAAAAGCCAATGTCGATGCCGCAAAAGATGTGTTATCTAATTTTATTCTCACTGCGCCATTTGACGGTGTTGTTGCTGAAGTCAGTGTTAAAGCGGGTGAACAGGTTGGCACAGATACCCGCGCTGTCAGCATCGCTGATTTCAGTGCGTGGACTGTTGAGACCACGGATGTCACTGAACTTGAAGTTGTTAAATTAAGTGTTGGTCAAAAGGCCGCGCTCATCCCGGATGCATTGCCCGACCTCACACTCAAAGGAACGATTACTGAGATCAGCCAGGCTTATACACAACAAGGCGGTGACATTCTTTATACAGTGAAGGTCCGTGTTGAAAACCCTGATCCGGCCCTGCGCTGGGGCATGACTGTTGAAGCAACTTTTCTGGATGCAGCCCAATAGCAATTTATTTATAGAACATCTGAGTGATTGAAATCAAAAACAAAAAGTGCAATAATAGAATTGCTCCGAGAAAGAGCAAAACCGGGAAAACCCGGTGGCGCAAAGTCATGGGCCTACCGCTGAACTGAGCCAGGGCCGCCAGACTGCCGACAAAAGCAAAACCGCCAAAAGACGGCGACGCAAAGCCAGAGCGTCTAAAACCAGTATAAGTTTCTGGTCAGGACCGACCGGCTTACCGAAAGGCAAAATCAGGGAAACCTGACGACGCAAAGTCATGGGTCTACAATCACAAAATATTTTTTCGTGATCAAGATCGCCAGACTGCCGAAGAGCAAATCTTTTCACAGGGATGACCATACGTTGTGTCATCCCTGTTTTATTTAATGTGTGAGAGCGAGGGTGTGTCGCACTTTGCGCGGTGTCGTTCTGAGCGATAGCGAAGAATCTCAGATTTCAGGGGTAGAGACCCTCACCGCACTGGTGTACGGCGCAAGTATCGCTCTGCTCAGGGAATCACAGTCAGGTGCGGCGCACTCACCAGTGCCCCCATCCCACTTAACTGAAAGCTGGGATGCGGTTTATTGTTATAATCCCAGCTATGACCAAATCTTCCCGTCCTTCGACAAGCTCCGCGTCAGGAAAGCCCCTTGACCCGGAAGCCAAGCCCGATGACCGCATTGACAATGCGCTTCGTCCTGAAAAACTAAATGACTTGATCGGGCAGGATCAGGTTAAAGAGAATTTGTCCATTCTAATTGATGCCGCACGCAAGCGCGGCGAAGCATTGGATCACGTTCTCTTTTATGGGCCTCCTGGGCTGGGTAAAACAACTTTGGCACATGTTCTCGCCAATGAGATGGGTGTTAATGTCAAAGTAACGGCTGGACCCGTTATTGAGCGTGCAGGCGATCTCGCTGCCATCCTGACAAATTTACGCGCAGGGGATGTTTTATTTATTGACGAAGTCCATCGCCTCGGACGTGCCGTTGAAGAAGTGCTTTATCCTGCCATGGAAGATTTTGCTTTGGATATCGTCATCGGCAAAGGACCTTCAGCCCGTTCTATTCGTTTGAAACTTCCACGTTTTACCATCGTAGGTGCAACGACACGTTTGGCTTTGGTCACAGCTCCTCTGCGCGCACGCTTCGGTGCAGTCTATCGCCTGGACTATTACGATTTACCCGCCATGCAATCTATTGTGACGCGCGCCGCGGGCATGTTAAAAGTTGAAGCCGAGAAAGATGGCATTACCGAAATGGCTCGTCGCGCCCGTGGGACTCCACGTGTGGCATTGCGTTTGCTGCGCCGTGTGCGTGATTTTGCCCAAGTCCGCGCGGACGGGGTCATCACGAAGAAGGTTGCCAAAGAAGCATTGGATTTGTTACAAGTTGATCCCCTGGGCCTTGATGACGTAGATCGCCGCGTATTGAAAACCATCATCGAAAAATATAACGGCGGGCCTGTTGGCTTAAATACCATCGCTGCATCCATAAGCGAAGAGCAGGATACGATTATGGATGTGGTCGAGCCATATCTTTTACAACTTGGCTTTCTTGATAGAACCCCGCAAGGCCGCGTCGCGACCAAGTCCGCGTATGAGCATTTGGGATTTACGTATACGGAGCAGGGTCAGCAAAGATTGCTGTAATGTCATTGCGAGGGTGATGTACGTGCGCCGGCACTCACTAAATATATACAAATTGCTATAACAATCGCACTGGTGCCAAAACGCCTCATGCATACAGCATACCATATCGCAAAAGCGTGTGCATATAAATACGACACGAATAAGAACTAGAAATTAGTGAGCAAACCAAAGAGCTCTCGGAGCTCGTCTTGTGTTAGCGACCGTTGTTTATCGGCCAGATCGTACATCTTCGTAAGAAGCCCTTGCGATCGAGATCCTTCTGCAAATTGCGCAGCAATGACCTCTCGAAGCCCAGGATTTATTGGATTTTTGCTTTTAATCAAATGTTCTACTGAAAAATGGAATTCTACTATTCCTTTATCTGCTTGTTGATTTAATTCATATATGCTGCCTACTGTGTGTTGATCAATATTTCCGCCTGGCACAAATGTGGGATAATCCATAATAATCGGGTACACAACCGGCCCTGTCGTCCCGTCTGCGAATTGTACCGCCATCTCTACGAGTACCATTCGCAAATTCGTACCGCTCTCTGTGGGAAACTGGAAACTGTCAAGGACCTTACATCCACCCCTTTCTACAAAACAGCCAAATCGCACCTTTTTACCGTATATTGGGCCATTAGAGTATTGGTGCTCAAATGTTGTATTGCCATAGCCATTCGCATCTACCTTATACGTGAGCCCATTGGGCTCCTGACTTAGACGAATTGCCTCCTCAAAATGCGCGAGTGCTTGCGCATGCGTCAACGACGGAAACTCTTCCATAGGGACTATGCCAATGAGCTCAATCTGAGGCATGGCGGTAGGTGAAATTTCAGTTGGACCAGATATCTCGGTGAGAGCTGGTGTTTCCGTTGCGGTCGCTTCGGGTTTTGTCGTTGTCGTTGCGGGTTGTTGAGAGGGTAGCTCGGTCACCTGTGCGGGTGAACACGAACTCATGAGCAAAGCCAGCAGAATTGTGAAAAGAAAAAGTGAGAAGGGTTTTGATTTCATGTCCGTTGCTCCTTGCTGGCAATTATGACATAGTTTGCTTTGCCGTCAATCACAATCTAACGCAGAGGAGGGTAAAATTGTTGAAATGAAAACCTCCGATTTCGACTACCACCTCCCCGAATCCTCCATCGCGCAGACTCCCGTTGAGCCGCGCGATTCTTCGCGTTTGCTTGTGCTTCACCGTGGTACAGGTGAAATACAACATAAAATTTTTCGTGATGTCATTGATTACTTGAAACCAAATGACTTATTGGTTTTGAATCGTACACGTGTGATTCCCGCGCGGATCTTTGCCAAAAAAGAAACTGGCGGTCAAGTGGAATTACTCCTCTTGCGCCGCCGTGACGAGTTGACTTGGGAATCTTTAGTGGGTGGAAAAGGTTTGCGCGTAGGCAAGAAGGTGCTTGTAGAGAATGGACCCGAAGCTGAAATACTTGAAATCCTGGAAGGCTCTGAACGGCTTATCAAATTTTCTGAGCCTATTGAGCCATATTTTTCCAAAGTGGGAAATGTTCCTCTTCCACCGTACATCCATGAAAAGCTAAGCGACCCTGAGCGCTACCAAACAGTCTACTCACGGGATGTGGGTTCCGCCGCTGCACCAACGGCAGGCTTACATTTCACACCGCAATTGCTGAATGAAATAAAAGCAAAAGGTATAAAGCTTGCTTATGTCACATTGCATGTTGGCTTGGATACATTCGCCCCTGTCACAGAAGAGAATCCTGAAGAACATAAAATTCATACAGAGTGGTGTGAACTCTCTCAGGAAACAGCAGATTTGATTAACGAAACAAAACAGAGTGGCGGGCGGGTAGTTGCTGTTGGAACAACATCGGTGAGGACTTTGGAATCAGCGGCAGGTGGGAATCGGGAGTCGGAATTCGGAAACAATCCCCGATTCCTGAATTCCGAATATCAAATATCGACATTTATTGGCCCGACAGATATTTTCATCCTCCCCGGCTATCAATTTAAAGTTGTAGATGCGATGATTACAAACTTTCATTTACCTAAATCGACATTGATTATGTTGGTTAGCGCATTTGCGGGACGCGAGAAGATTTTGTCAACGTATGAAACTGCCATTCAAGAAGGTTATCGCTTTTATTCTTTTGGCGATGCGATGCTGATAACCTAATATCATTGCGAGGGCGCTCTTGTTCTTTGCCCGAAGCAATCCCCTCATCGTGGAGATTGCTTCGACGGGAGAGCACCGTCTCGCAATGACATGTTACGGAGTTAATTTTTGAAACCACTAGAACAGCTCAATAAAGAAATCATCGTCTGTCATAAATGTCCGCGCCTCGTGGAATGGCGGGAGGAAGTTGCGCGCGTTAAACGCAAGGCTTATAAAGACGAAGAATATTGGGGAAAACCTGTCCCCGGATTTGGTGACCCGAATGCGCGTGTGCTCGTGGTAGGACTTGCGCCCGGGGCGCATGGCTCAAACCGTACGGGACGTCAATTCACTGGGGATGCCTCGGGTGGATTTCTTTTCCCAGCGTTGTATCGAGCTGGGTTCGCGAATCAAGCTGGGGCGGAGTCGCGAAGCGATGGTCTCATCCTCAAAGATATGTATATCACCGCGTCAGGCCGTTGCGCGCCGCCAGATAATAAGCCGAGTCCTGCGGAATTAAATAATTGCCAGCCGTATCTTGAGCAGGAATTGGAAATTCTCAGCCCCAAAGTAATCGTGTGTCTGGGTCGGATAGCATTTGAGAGGATTCTCAAAATATATTTAATGCGCAGTTCGGTATATAAATTCGCGCACGGTGCGTCTTATCAACTGGTAAATGGTATGTGGGTATTGTGTTCCTATCACCCCAGCCAGCAAAATACGTTGACAGGAAAACTGACTGTTGACATGTTCGACCAAATTTGGAAAAAAACGAGAGAATTGATTAATGAAAATAGTTAAACGTGTCCTTCTTGGATTTGTAATTGTTGCCGCTCTATTTGTTGCAGGATTCGTCGTTTGGGCTGAGACTCCCCTCGGCCCTGCACCTGAAGCACTAGCCGCTCTCAAAAGTGACTCGAAAGTAACTGTCACAACGGGTGACTTTATAACTTTTGAGCCCGCTAATACAAAACCTACAACAGGCTTTATCTTCTATCCCGGCGGCCGCGTGGATTACCGCTCATATGCCGCGCCTCTCCGAGCAATTGCCGAGCAGGGATATTTGGTGGTGCTGGTTCCTGTACGTTTGAACCTTGCGTTCTTTGATATTAATGCAGCCGATTCTGTATTTGCTCAATACCCTGAGATTCAACATTGGACGGTTGGTGGGCATTCCCTTGGCGGCGTGGCTTCTGCTTTGTTCGCAAAGGATCACCCGCAAGTGGAAGGTATTATTTTCTGGGCTTCATATCCTGCTGATGATTCGTTGAGCACTAGCGATCTTAAAATGCTTTCCATTTATGGGACAAATGATATGGCAGGTATGGCAAAGTTTGACGAGACCCGCCCCTTGTTGGTAGCTGATGCTACATACGTGGTGATTGATGGTGGAAACCATGCGCAGTTTGGTAACTATGGTCCTCAGCCAGGCGATAATGCTGCAACGATCTCGAGTGAAGATCAACAGGCGCAGGTTGTCAGCGCTACATCTGAGTTTTTACAGGAATTATCCAAATAAAAGAATTGCATTATGAAGTGTTGGCAAAGAATCCCGCTTTGGATACTCCATGATATTAAATCTCATTACCCCGGGCGAACTCGCGCCTGATTTTGAACTTGAAGATATACATGGAAATATTATTCGGCTTTCCCATTATCGTGGAAGCAAATCAATCGTGCTTGCCTTTTTGCGCGGCTTTACGTGACCATATTGCCGCGCGCAGTTGGCGCGTATGCGGGATAGTTATTCCGCTTTTACATCACGCGGTGCTGAAATCGTTGCTGTAGGGCCCGATACGATGGTTGCATTTCAGAATTATTGGGCAAAGGAAAACCTTCCTTTCATCGGCCTGCCTGACCCAGAACATGTGGTCTCGAAACTATATCGTCAGGAGGTTAATTTATTTAAATTAGGCCGTATGCCTTTGAATTGTGTTGTTGATATCACTGGGCATATTCGTTTTGTTCACTATGGTACGTCCATGAGAGATATACCCGATAACAAGGAATTTCTTAACGTAATAGACCAACTCAACAAATCATCAGAGTAGCATGGATTTAGGACACATTGCATTTCTTGGCTCAGGTGAAACCTCTCTCGCAGGCGGACGTATTTTTGAATCGCTTGCCCGCCAAATTTCAGATCCTTTACGAATTGCTGTGATGGAGACAACTGCTGGTTTTGAGTTGAATTCATTTCAAGTGGCTGGGAAAGTGGGCGAGTTTCTCAAGGCGCGCTTGCAAAACTATAAGCCGACGATAGATATCATCCCTGCCCGTAAACAGGGGACTGAATTTAGCCCTGATAATCCCGAAATATTAAAACCATTATTACAGGCGAATATGATATTCATGGGGCCCGGCAGCCCAAGCTACGCTGTCCGTCAATTGCGAGGCACGCTCGCCTGGGATATTATCCGCGCAAGGCACAGGCTTGGGGCCACATTGATATTTGCTTCTGCTGCTACAATTTCGGTGGGTGCCTGGGTTTTGCCTGTTTATGAGATTTACAAAGCTGGCGAAGATATACATACCAATCCTGGTTTGAATCTTTTCGCAGATTTTGGAATGAGTGTTTCCTTTGTTCCACATTGGAATAATGCCGAAGGCGGGATTGACCTTGATACCAGCCGTTGTTTTGTGGGCATCGAGCGTTTTGATCAATGGCGAAAGTTATTGCCTCCAGAAAACATTCTGGTTGGGTTGGATGAACACTCAGGAATTATTGTAGACTTTGATAATTTGTCGTGCGAAGTCAGCGGAGTTAGTTCGGTTTCGGTACTAAAACAGAATAGCATGGAAATGTACCCTTCGGGTGCGAAATTTTTACTTAATGAACTTGGCCAATTGACTTTTCCAGCTTCTGTCGAGTATGGACTTCGACCCGATGCCTGGGAAATGGTAATGAATGCTTCAAAAATCGAAGTGGAATCGCCTCCTGCCGAAGCTTTAGAATTGCTCGGGCAACGACAGGCAGCTCGTACCCGAAAAGATTTTTCTGAATCAGACCGCCTGCGTGATATGATCGCTTTATTAGGTTGGACAGTTCAAGATAGCAAAGAAGGGCAGAAGTTGATTAAGCGATAAGATAAATTTAAAAATTAGGTGTGAGAAGTAAAGCCGTAAATGTAATATCATTCACGGCTTTTTATATTTTTCACCTCTCTATCTTCATCTTTTCCAATTACTTTGCGATAAAATAGAAGTTATATAGGAGATTTATATGCGTGCAGTAGATATCATCATCAAGAAACGCGATAAAAAAGAACTAACCTCTCAGGAAATTGATTTTTTTGTGAGTGGGTTTACAAATGGGGATATTCCTGATTATCAGGTATCTTCATTCGCAATGGCCGTTTTACTAAACGGTATGACTCCCTTTGAAACAGCAGATTTAACCCTTGCCATGGCTCGTTCAGGCCAGATGCTTGATCTTTCCAAGGTAGTTGACATCGCAGTGGATAAACACTCTTCAGGCGGCGTGGGAGATAAGACCAGTATCTCGGTCATGCCGATGGTTGCGGCTTGCGGATTGCCCGTTGGGAAAATGTCAGGCCGCGGACTTGGCTTTAGCGGCGGCACATTGGATAAACTGGAATCGATTCCCGGCTATCGCGTGGATTTGACCCCTGATGAATTCAAACAACAGCTAAAAGAAAAAGGCATCGTGCTTACAGGTCAATCCCTCGACCTCGCACCAGCAGATGGAAAAATGTATGCGTTACGAGATGTAACAGGCACTGTGCCATCCATGCCATTGATCGCATCTTCGATCATGTGTAAAAAAATTGCATCAGGTGTACAAGCTATTGTATTGGATGTAAAGGTGGGTCTCGGAGCATTTATGGAAACTCTGGATAAAGCCCGCGAGCTTGCCGAACTCATGGTGGATATTGGACGATTGGCAGGCCGCAAAACAGTCGCTTTGCTTTCAGACATGAATCAACCTTTAGGCAGCGCGGTGGGAAATTCACTTGAAATGATCGAAGCCATTGAGTTGTTGCGCGGGCGCGCGCCAAAAGATTATTATGAGCACTGTCTTCATGTAGCGGCACACGTGCTTGTAATTGGTCAGCGTGCAAAAGATTTGGATGAAGGCCGCGCAATGGCTGAAAAATCCATTATGGATGGGAGTGCTTTGGCAACCTTCCGAAAACTGGTTCAAGCTCAGGGCGGGGATGTGGCTTATGTGGACGATATGTCAAAATTTGCGCGGGCAAAATATGTGGAAGTAGTGAATGCTCCTCGAAACGGTTTCATTTCACAGGTACATGCGAGAATCGTGGGAGAGGCTTCGGTCATGCTTGGGGCGGGCCGCGCTAAAAAAAGCGACGCTATCGATCACGCAGTTGGCTTTTTAATCCACAAAAAAGTTGGAGATAGAGTAACAGCTGGAGAACCTCTTTTCGAGATTCATGCAAATGATGAGGCGAAATTGGCAGAAGCTCGTAAAGAAGTACTCTCTGCACATGCTTTTAGTGACGAATTTGTATCGCCATTACCTCTGTTTTACGAGTAAAATAGCGTATAGTCTTGCAAATTTTTTACGAATCAGGCATACTTGAACTCAGGAAAACGGTAATGGCAAAAGTATCACTAAGAATTTACAATCGCGAAATTGAAGGAATGATCGATCAGGGTAGGACAGATGAGACGATTGCTCACTGTCATCACATCCTGAAAACCTTCCCAAAGCACCTTGAGACATATCGCTTGCTGGGTAAATCGTATCTTGAGTCGAAACGCTATAACGATGCGGTTGATGTGTTTGGCCGTGTTCTCATGTCGGTTCCTGATGATTTTGTGGCCCATGTGGGCATGAGCATTATCCGTGATGAAGAAAATAAACTTGATGATTCTATCTGGCATATGGAACGTGCATTTGAGGCGAAGTCAGCGAATGCCGCTATTCAAGGAGAATTGCAAAGACTCTATGGCCGCCGCGATGGAATGGAGCCGCCAAAGATTCGCATGACACGCGGCGCGCTCGCGCACATGTATGTGCAGGGTGAGTTATATCCGCAGGCAATTGCAGAGATCCGCGCTGTTCTTGCTCAAGACCCGCAGCGTGGTGACATGCAGGTGCTTTTGGCGCTTGCATATTTTAAGGGTGGTCAAAAATCTGATGCTTCAGATATGTGTATGCAATTACTTAAGCGCTATCCATTTTCGTTTGATGCAAATCGTATTATGGTTGAGTTATTACCTGCCACTGCCGGCGCAGCCGAAAGCACTCAAGTGTATCGTATGCGCGTTGGTGAGTTGGATCCTTATGCTACGTTTGCAAAAGGATCTGTATTTCAATCCACTGAAGTTGCTGATGCTGCCATTAATTTGGAAAGACTTGAATATACAGGCAATGAAGCGCCGATGGGGCAGGAGTGGGGATCATCGCTGGGTATTGGATTGGGTGCCTCTTCAGTTGCTGCACTTTCAGTATCGTCATCAGACCAGCAGCCAGATTGGTTGAGGTCTGGAGGAGTTTCAGACTCTTCGGATCAGACTCCGCCGACACCTGATTCTGCTTTTCAAGCAAATGCTGAAATTCCAGATTTCCTTCGTTCCGCAGGCTGGGGAGCCTCTGATTCTCCGGAAAAGCCTACATCCATGTTTGATGAAGAACCCTCTCCCGGTGACCTCGCACCTGCTGACCTGCCTGACTGGCTAAAAGGTCAAATGCCATCTGCGTCTTCCGCACAGCCAGTTCAAGCTACGCCAGCTCAATCCATTGAGACTCCTGACTGGTTGAGTGGACTTGGTGATGCGTCTTCTGCTGATTTCTCTGCTGAACCTGTTAAATCAAACGATACCCCAGACTGGTTAAGCGGGCTGGGTGGCTCACAACCTTCTGAGCCAGCGCAAGCAAATAATGTCCCTGACTGGCTAAGTGGACTTGGCGATAATTCACAAACTAATCAAACTGAACAACCATCTGCTACGCCAGACTGGTTAAGTGGTTTGGGTAATCCTCAGGCTGCTAACGAACCTGCTCAAGCAGCAAATGTCCCCGATTGGTTGAGTGGGCTTGGCGATTCTTCCGATACATCTGCATCAGTAAATGCCCCAGACTGGCTTAGTGGCCTGGACGATAAATCAAATGCAACCGAATCAGCCCAACCTGCAAATGTCCCTGATTGGCTAAGTGGTTTGGATAATAAAGAACAATCTTCCCTGACCCCCGCGCCAACTGTTGAAAGCCTGGGCTCCACTGCACAAGAACAAGATGATGCAGTCGCATGGCTTGAATCTCTCGCAGCCAAACATGGCGCCAAACCCGAAGAGTTGGTTACCGATCCGAGCAAACGATTTGAGACACCTCCAGAATGGGTCTCACAAGCGCAAAATCTAAATCAGCAACAACCTGTTACGCAAACTCCTGCTCCAACTGTTGAAAGCCTCGGCTCCACCGCACAAGAACAAGATGATGCAGTGGCATGGCTTGAATCTTTGGCGGCTAAGCATGGCGCCAAGCCCGAAGAGTTGGTTACCGATCCAAGCAAACGGTTTGAGACACCTCCA
>JAYVUA010000019.1:0-21549 GCA_043788255.1 Anaerolineales bacterium
TATTTGTTGTTGGAATATCGTAAATAACTTAATCCCCATAATTAACCCAATTTTCACCTCAAGGTAGCAGCTTGGGTTAATTAGCCATAAGGCTAAAATTTAAAAATGACCATCGCTTTGAATTTGAATAGGTTTGAACTTGTAAAATCTATATTTCAACAATACAAGTCCCCTCTTCTTTTACGATCACACTTTCACCATTGATGAATGTAACAACAGTTTGGTCAATTCCGCGCACCACGGTGAGGCCTTTGTATTTGATGGTCACAGGCCAGGGGAATAAATTCCTGCCTTCAAGTTTTACTTTTGTAGAGGAAAGAATAGTCACGCCCAAGGCTTGCATAAAGAAGCCAACAGGCGCGAAGCCCTGCAATGAATTACGTTCACCGATCCCCGTGCCTTTTTCAGCATGATAGCGTTGATAAAAAGCATGGTTTTGTTTTAAATTTTGAATGACACCGTTTATCAAATGCGCGGTTAGGCGAGTGGCTTCAGCGCGGAAACCGTAGGCAAGCAAACCTTCACCGATCAATTGATTCCAAGGGAGCGAGACGCTCATTGAAACATCATCTGCTTCAGGGTCGGGTGAAGACGGAAGTGACGGTAGTCCAAACGGGCGGTCAAACCGATCTGCTGTCGAAATGTTGCGGCCGATCAACGCATTCACTTGCTGTGTTTCAGGGATGCCCGCCCAAAGCGGCAACGCCAATGTTAAATCTTCGCCTGTTGTATCAATCAGCTTTACGGTTACCTTATCTTTTTCATCAAGCCCGGTCACGCTGACTCGGCCAACACGTGTAAATAATTTTTGAGTTGTAGCAACCAGTCCGCCGGTGCGCCATTGAAATTGATGACCTAAAATAGTTTCAACTTCGCCTTTGGATTTCGTGAAGTATTCACTGATCTCTACTTCGGGCCGTCTCGCAGCTGGATTTTTGGTTTGGATCTCGATCAATAAACGGACGCCACTCTCGAACTCCGCTTTGGGGCGCAAGTTGCCATCACCTCTTTTTTTTGCAATAATCTTGCCTGTTGAAACCAATCCTGTTTCGCGGTCACGATAGGAATAAAAACTTTGATTCGCATTCCAGCTTGCAATGATGGAGGCTTTCAAAGTCTCAGCTTGTGATTGTACTAATGCGGTCTCTTCATCGGGCTTGCCGATTTTCTTTGCGATCTTTGCAATCGATTGAGCTTCGCGATAAAGCATGGCTTCCAGAGATGGGCTGTGAACGAGTGAAATGTCGAGTCCCTGTGACCATGGATGCCAGACATCGAAGATGGGGTTATCGTCGAAACCGGTTTGCAGGATATGATCCCATTCGGGTACACCATCGCGATTACGGTCGTGTGCGGAAGAGAACCAAGACCAGAAAAATCTTATTAATTTCGGAAATACATCTGCCAGAAATGATTCGTCTTCTGTGGTTTGATAATATTTCCATGCAAGGCTGGCGAGTATTGGGGCGGCGGCTAATTTTCCGCGTTGTGCAGCGAGGCCGGGCTTGCCATCCACTTCGCCGTCTTCATTTTGCGTGGAGAGAAAATTAAGAATAAGATTCTTTGTTACATTGGGAGCGCCCTGCAAGATACTGGAGATATAGTAAGTCTCCAGTACTGATTGTCCATTCCAGGATGGCGGATAATCTGCGCCATCTCCTTTACGTGAAAAGCCATTGTCTATGTTGCGCGCACTCACGAAGGATGGGTGAGGTAGTTGTTCACTGCCGCTGAAGAATAATCCGTGTGCGGCTTTTTGGCTAAAGGCAAGTGCTGCGTCCCAGCTTGGGTCACCGGTGCGGATGTCTAATACTTGTGATGCGTCTAATAATTCAATGCGAGTACGTTCAGCTTCCCATGAACGGGCCGCGCTGTGGCGTGCAAGTTCAAAAGATGTGGCAATGGTATCGAGAGCTGCCTCAGCGAAGCTAATTTGCCTTGTCGCGCCGGGACCAAGTTCCAGGTCCAATAAGAGCGAAGGATAAGGGCCGGGGCCGTGCTTGGGGCCGCCAGTCATGAATAAGACAGGTGCAATGCCGCTGGTTTGCCCCGCTAAAATATTCACTAATTGTTGTTGAGTTGGGATGATCGATTGGCCGTCGAGAGGTGCGAGCGTGGTACAGACTTCCAATTTGAGTTGGCGCACGGCGTTACTTTTATTGGTAAGGATCACCCGCCCGGCTACAGCGTGTGATTCAGGAACCCAGAATTCAGTTGTGATGAACAGGTTTTCAAGGGGAACAAAATCGAGTGTAAGGAAGTTTGAGTAGAAGCGGCGCAGTGTCGGTTTTGTTACAAATGTGTTAGGGTCTGTAACGGAAATATTGTTTTCTGTGAAGCGCAGGAATAGGCGCATGGAACGTGCGCGCAGGCCAAAGGTTGTATGTAAAGCAACGGCCGCGCGCTCGGGATCTCCCCCGCCGAGTTCCACTTCCCAAATGTGATCGTTGATGTAATCTGGCTTGCACAGACGGGCGTCCGCCGCTAGAGAAAGGTAGAGCGGGTCGCCGAGGCTTAAAGACCAATCGCGCATGGCGCCTATTGTACGGGTGAAACGGCGGAAGGTCAAACAGGTATAATTTGGGGAACGAATTGCTGCGCGATGCGGATGAACAGATGAGCGGATAAATATCCCTTTTGTCTGTGTTGATTAAAAAGAGGAGAGATAGTATGCCAGGACTATATTTTGAGGAATTTTCTGTTGGTCAAAAAATTAACACCGTTGGACGGACTGTAAGCGAAGGTGATATTTATAATTTTGCGGGACTGACTGGCGATTTCAATCAGATCCATACCAATGCGGCTTTTGCCAGCAAGACTCAATTTGGTCAACGCATCGCGCATGGACTTTTAGGATTGTCGATTGCAACTGGCCTTGTCATGCAGACAGGATTTTTGGAAGGCACAGTGCTGGCTTTCCGCGAAATTAGCGAGTGGAAATTTGTTAAACCATTTTTCATTGGTGACACAATCACTGCTGAATTAACGATTACAGAAACAAAAGCACTTCCGCGTATTGGCGGCGGTGCGATCATTGCGGCGATCGTGGTCAAGAATCAAAGCGATGAGATTTGCCAACGCGGTTCGTTGAACCTGCTGGTGTTGAGTAAACCCAGGTAGGAAAACCCAAAAATAGCTAAACGAGAAGGACACAAATACACGAAGGTTTTTCTTTGTGTCGATTGCGGCCTTTATGTTTGAAAAGTTTTTTATGGATAAATTATGAGCAACGAAGATAATGACCGATTACGTCGATTGAAAAAATCTGAAGAAGAGACTCAGGGGGTGTATAGTCCGGACCCCAAAACGCCTCCTTCCAATGTGACAGATAAATATTATCATCCCGCTTTGGATAAAGATAATATGCCTTTGCCGCGCCGTGTGGATGAAAGAGATATGGAAGGTACCCGTGTCACCCGCGCTGCATATGAGCCGACCTCAAGACAGATTCCTCCACAACCTCAAATACCACCAGCACAAAAGAAACTCTCCTTGTCTAACTTGCGTGGAAATACAGGCTGCTTTTTGCGCGGTTTGATCGTGATGACTTTTGTTTTCGTTGTTTTCGGCTTGTGTGCAGGTTCGTATTTTGTTTATCAATACTATTCCATTGCCAGTGCTCTTCCTAACGTGGGCGGGCTGAATGACAAGGCATCTCAATTTGAAACCACACGAATATTAGACCGCAATGGGCAGTTGCTTTACGAAATTCTTGACCCCAACGAAGGCCGACGCACTAAAATTCCTCTTGAAGAGATATCCCCCAATCTTGTTGCCGCAACTATTGCAACAGAAGATAAAGGATTTTATACCCACCCCGGTTTTGACTTTTGGGCCATTGTTCGCGCTTTATGGGCAAACTATCGAACCGGTGGGCAGGGTGGCGGCGCATCGACAATTACCCAGCAATTGACACGTGCATTGTTACTGTCTCCTGAGGAGCGGGCGGAACGCACTTATTCACGTAAAGTCCGCGAGATCATCCTTGCTGCTGAAATCACACGTCGTTATTCGAAAGACGATATTCTTGAATTATATCTAAACGAAATTTATTACGGCAATCTTGCCTACGGCGTGGAAGCTGCGTCTGAAACCTATTTTGGGAAATCAGCCAAAGACCTAACCCTTGGAGAAGCGGCATTTCTTGCGGGCTTACCTCAATCCCCGGCTGTATATGATATCTATACCAATGCCGATGCAACCTTGCTTCGCCAACAGCAGGTGCTCGTGTTGATGTTCGAGCAAAGCACTGCGCAACACTGCATCAAAGTTAGCAACAGCCCGTCACCAGTCTGTGTTGATCCGCAGGCGGCGACGCAAGCCGCAGACGAAATGAAGCTCTACTCATTCCGTCCGCTTTCATTTGATGCGAGATATCCGCACTGGGTTAATTTTGTGCGTGAACAACTTGAAGCGCAATATGATGCACAGACTATTTATCGTTCCGGCTTCGTGGTGTACACAACATTGGATGCCACCATGCAGGATAAAGCGCAGCAGCTTGTTACAGACCAGGTCGCATCCATGGTGGATAACAATACTCATAATGGTGCATTGGTGGCTATTCGTCCATCCACTGGTGAAATTCTTGCCATGGTTGGCTCGCCAGATTTTAATAATGATGCGATTTCAGGGCAGGTTAATATGGCAACCAGTCAAACCCGCCAGCCAGGTTCATCCATAAAACCGTTTACCTATCTGGCTGCCTTTGAAAAAGGATGGACTCCGTCCACACTGATTTGGGATGTGCCGACTCAGTTTCCCGATGGCGCAAATCCGCCTTATGAACCAAGAAATTATGATGGCAAATTCCATGGCGGAGTCACAGTGCGAATTGCTCTCTCCAATTCGTTTAATATCCCTGCCGTTAAAGCGTTGGAATTTGTTGGGATCTATGATGATCCAAATACGCCTGAAAAAGAAGGTTTGATCGGAATGGCTGAGAGGCTGGGGATTACGTCCCTAACCCGCAATGATTATGGGCTTTCGCTCACACTTGGCGGCGGCGATGTAAGCTTGATGGAAATGGCTTCGGCGTATTCTGTTATTGCCAACAGCGGCAAACGAATACCGCCTGTGTCCATTCTCAAAATCACAGATTTTGCAGGGAAAATTATTTATGAATATCAACCGCCGGCAGGTGAGCAGGTTGTTCGTGCCGAACATACGTACCTTATTTCATCCATCCTTTCAGATAACAACGCGCGCTCTTTGATGTTTGGCCCCAACTCGCCGCTGAACCTTTCCTTCCCTGTTGCGGCAAAAACTGGTACCACTAACGATATCCGCGACAACTGGACAATGGGCTACACTCCTGATCTTGTGACCGGCGTATGGATCGGTAACGCAGATTACACGCCCATGGTTAATTCATCAGGCTTGAGCGGAGCGGCTCCGATCTGGGCGCAATTTATGGAGTTTGCAGTCCCTTATTTGACCAATGGCTCGCCTACTCCATTCACCCGTCCATCTGGAATTGTGGACAAGGTTGTTTGCAGGCTTTCCGGAACAGAGCCATCCAACTCATGTGGCAATCAATACACCGAAGTGTTCGCATTTGATCAACCCCCATTGCCTCCAGGAAAAGACCTTGCTCGCCATGTAAAAATAGACTTGTGGACAGGTTTGGAAGCATCTGATGTGTGTAAAGGTCCAAGCGAAGATGAGACAGTTTTGAACGTCACCGATAAATGGGCACGCGAGTGGTTTCAAACAGATGTTGGCCGTGACTGGCTTGAAAACCATGATCTGCCACGCAAACCTTATTATGCGCCAGACCGTGAATGCCGCGCCAGCGATCCCCAGCCTGTTGTTGAAATGAGCCTGAGTGATGGGCAGGTGATTACAACGATCAATTTGGAGATCAAAGGTTCAGCTACCGCAGATGAAGGGTTTAAAAAATGGATTCTGGAATATGGTCAGGGCGCAGACCCCAGCACGTGGTCTACTTTGATCGAAAGTAATACCCCTGTAAAAGATGGAACGCTTTATTCCTGGAATCTAACAAATATCCCGAATGGGGTCATTACATTGCGTTTGACTTTGTCTGGTGATAAAACGGATGTGGAGAAACGAGTCTCTCTTAACCTCAGCCTGCCTTTGCCTCCTACTGAAGTTCCTACCATTACAGCTGTTCCCCTGCCAACGGAAACAGCTACCCAAATCATTGTTATTCCAACAGATACACCTCTGCCTTCAGAGACCCCTACTGAGACCTTTACGCCGATTGTGCCGTAGGCAGGGTCTGCAATTTAAAATATTATCGTTGGCGTAGCAGGCTAAAGGTCAGAATGAAGCGGATTTGCACTTTAAAGTCAGGGACTCTTCACTAGTTAACACCCTTGACGTGCATCCCCCGCATGCGTATAATCTTCTAGTTGGATGTAAAAACCGAGTCATAAACAGCAAGCGCTTGAGAAAATACTCTCAAAGCGCTTGCCTTTGTTTGTCTCTGCGTTAAGATGCCAGAGAACGCTCGAATTGATCTCTATTTTTTTGAGGAGAGTACCAGTGGAAACTAAGGGACTTACCGCACTTCGTATCAGCCTTGCCTCACCCCAAACGATTTTATCGTGGTCGTATGGTGAGGTTCTCAAACCCGAAACAATTAACTATCGCCGCTTACGGCCTGAGAAAGACGGGTTATTTTGTGAAGCCATTTTTGGCCCCACCCGTGACTGGCAGTGTTATTGCGGTAAATATAAGAACCCGCGCTACAAAGGTATCACTTGCGATAAATGCGGTGTTGAAGTTACCCGTTCCGCGGTCCGTCGTGAGCGCATGGGGCATATCACACTCGCCACACCCATTGCACATATTTGGTATACACGCCGCATCCCATCTCAAATGGGTATGCTGCTTGATGTTTCCCGCCGCAACCTTGACCGTGTTTTATACTTCGCTCAATACATCGTTACGTATGTGGACGAGGATGCGCGCAAGAAAGCCTTACAACGCCTTGAAGATGAAATTTCGGTATCAGAGCGTGAGCAGGCTGCGGATGTGAACTCCAAGATCGTTGAGATCAAAACCAAACGTGATCAGAAGATCGCCGAGCTTAAGCAAAAGCAAGCCGCACTTGAACAAAGCTATGATGAAGGTATTGCCGAGCAAATGGACCCGATTATCAAAGAGGGCCAGAAGCTTGAGAAGCAATTGCAGGAACAAATGGGCGAACCTGCCAAGAAAACCATTGTCTTCGAATTGACTGGCGAGAAAATTCTTGATGCCGGCGATAAGGTCAATAGTAAACACATTACGCTTATTCAAAAGAATGTCCAAAAGAAAATGGAAATTCTTGAAAATGAGTTGAAGGATAAAAAGCAGCGTGAAGTTGAAGCGTTGAAGACGCAATCTGCCACCTTTAAAGCTCAAGCCGATCTGGAAATGGAAGCCTTGCGCGGTGAATTGGAAACACAAACATCCGCTTCTTCAAATAACTCTTCCCGATTGCGTGACGAGCTTTTAGAACTTCGCCCTTTCACATTCATCAGTGAAATTCGCTATCGCGAACTTAAGCAGCGTTGGGGACAGGTTTTCCGCGCCGACATGGGCGCCGAAGCCTTCTTTGACATTCTCGAACGCCTTGACCTCGATAAACTTTCAGAGGAACTTTGGCATGAGGTTCGCACTACCAAGAGCAAGCAAAAACGCAAGAAGTCTACAACCCGCTTGAAGGTAGTGGAAGCTTTCCGCCGCTCTGGCAACCGTCCCGAGTGGATGATCCTTACTGTTCTCCCGGTCATTCCTCCAGATCTGCGCCCAATGGTTCAGTTGGATGGCGGCCGCTTTGCGACATCCGATCTTAACGATCTTTATCGCCGTGTGATTAATCGTAACAACCGTTTGAAGAGACTTCTTGAACTAGGTGCGCCGGATGTCATCATCCGCAATGAAAAGCGCATGTTACAGGAAGCTGTGGATAGTTTGATCGACAACTCACAGCGCGGCAAGGCACTTTCTCGTCGTGGACGCCGCGAACTCAAATCTTTGAGTGATATGCTCAAAGGCAAGAAGGGACGTTTCCGCCGCAACCTACTCGGCAAGCGCGTGGACTATTCCGGTCGTTCTGTGATCGTGGTGGGTCCTCAACTGAAATTAAATCAATGTGGTCTTCCCAAGAGCATGGCTCTTGAGTTATATCGTCCATTTGTAATTGCCAAACTTGTTCAAAATAATTATGCTGCCAATGTCAAAGGCGCACGCCGTTTGATCGAGCGCAACAGACCTGAAGTTTGGGAAGCTCTCGAAAGCGTAATTGGTGACCGCCCGGTTTTGCTAAACCGCGCGCCTACATTGCACCGCCTCGGTATTCAAGCATTTGAGCCGATCCTCATTGAAGGTTCTGCCATTCAATTGCATCCGCTCGTTACCACCGCCTTCAACGCGGACTTTGATGGCGATCAAATGGCCGTCCATGTTCCACTTTCACAGAAAGCGGTAACTGAAGCGCGCGAACTCATGCTTGCTTCCAAAAACTTGCTTAAGCCTGCTGATGGTGAACCGATTATCTCCCCATCCAAAGACATGGTGTTGGGTGTCTATTACCTGACCATGGAAAAGAAAGCTGTTCACCGTGGGGATGGGCGCGCCTTTGCAGACATTAACGAAGTGGAACTCGCCTACGCTCTTGATCAAGTTGACATCCATACTGAGATTAAGTTCCGCGCGAAGACCTGGTATGACGATAAGGGTGATCGCTTGCCCGCGTCAGAATATCGTCTGATCAACACTACAATCGGACGCGTGCTCTTCAATCGCGTTTTGCCAGAACAAGTTCAGTTTATTAATCAGAAACTTGATAAAGGCGGCGTGAAGGATCTGATCGCTGAAGTCTATGAATTATGCGGACAAGAAGTTACAACCGATGTAGCTGATGATATTAAGAGCATTGGCTTTGAATACGCCACCCGCTCCGGCACAACACTCGCGGTTGCGGATATTTCCATTCCTCCAGAACGCAAGCCTATCATTGAAGAAGCTCTTAAGGCCGTTGAAGTGGTCTTGCGTGACTTCCGCCGTGGTTTGCTCACGGAACAGGAAAAGAACGAACGTGAGATCCAGATCTGGCAAGAGACTACTGAAAAAGTAGGCATTGCTGTAAGAAAACATATGGATCCTGATGGCAACCTTTCCACCATGGCCACCTCCGGAGCAACAAAAGGTGGTTTCTCGACCATTTCCCAGCTAGCAGGTATGCGTGGTTTGATGGCTGATCCTTCTGGTCGTATCATTCCCATGCCGATCCGTTCCAACTTCCGCGAAGGTCTTACTGCGCAGGAATACTTCATTTCCACACATGGCGCACGTAAAGGTCTTGCCGATACAGCTCTTCGTACCGCAGATGCAGGTTACCTGACCCGTCGTCTCGTTGATATCGCACAGGACATCATCATCAACGAACACGATTGCGGTACACATGAAGGGATTTGGGTACGCAAGTCAGATGATGTTGCCGGCCAAGCCATTATGAGCCGAATCTATAGCCGGCTCACAGCTGACCGTGTTCTGGATCCGAATACCGGTGAAGTACTTGCCGAATACAACGAAGTGATTACACATGACCTCGCTCGCAAGATTGCGAACGCAGGTGTAACCGAAATAAAACTTCGCTCTCCCATGACCTGCCAGCTTACACACGGCATCTGCGCAAAATGCTACGGCATTGACCTTGCGCGCGGTGTAACCGTGGAACTTGGCGCAGCCGTTGGTATTGTGGCCGCCCAGTCTATTGGTGAACCTGGTACGCAGTTGACCCTTCGCACCTTCCATACAGGCGGTGTGGCCTCCAGCGGTGCGTCAGATATTACAACCGGTCTTCCCCGCGTGGAAGAAATTTTTGAAGCCCGCAAGATGCCAAAGGGTGAAGCCGTTGTTGCTGAGATCGCCGGCGTTGTAAGAATTATGCAATCTGAAAAATATACGGATATGCGCGAAGTTCATATTGAACAGGCAGAAATGGTTCATGACGAATATGCGCTTCCCGAAGAGTGGAAGTTTATCGCCAAGGATGAATCCGAAGTACAGGCCGGCGATATCCTCGCAACCAAAGATAAAGCCAACATCACAGCCCAGCACGGTGGACGTGTTGCCGTGGAAAAGAAAGAACGCAAGATCGTTGTTTCCTACGAACAGCGCGAAGAAGTGATCGCAGACGTTCCCACATCCTCCCGCTTGCTTGTGAAGGAAGGCGCTCATGTGGAAGCTGGTCAGGCACTCACAGAAGGTTCACTCAACCCTCACCGCATTTTGAAGATCCAGGGACGCGACGCCTGCCAGATGTACCTGATGACCGAAGTTCAAAAGGTATACCGCTCACAAGGTCAGAACATTCACGACAAGCACTTTGAAGTGATCATCCGCAAGATGCTGAGCAAAGTGCAAGTCACACGCCCAGGCGATACCAAGTATTTGCCGGGTGATGCGGTTGATCGTCTTGAAATACGCAAACAGAACGAAGCACTACTTGCAGACGGAAAGATCGCGGCACGCTTCCAGGAAGTTTTGCTCGGCGTTACCAAGGCATCCCTCAGCACCGATTCGTTCCTCTCAGCTTCTTCGTTCCAACATACCATCAAGGTGTTGGCAAGCGCAGCCATCGGCTCCACAACCGATCCATTATTTGGCTTGAAAGAGAACGTGATCATCGGCAAGCTCATTCCTGCGGGAACGGGCTTTGTCCACGGGCGTTTCGCAGATACAGAAACTGTTCACAACGCAACACAATGGTCAAACCTCCCCGATGTGGGCAATATTGGGTAGTAAATAAAAATCAACTATACAACAAAGGCGACCTTCCAAGGTCGCCTTTGTCTTTTATAATCTACTTATGAATGTTCGGCGTAATTATTCAAAAAAACCAGAGGGACAACCAACCCGCGGAAAGACTGCTTCGAATCGACTTCGTCGAGTCGATAACTTTATCCTGCTCTATGAGCCGTCGCTTCTCACGCGGACCGATGGTCTGTTTCAGCGTTCTCTATTTGTTGACCTTGGCTACGGCTTTGATGCACGCACCACCCTCGAAAGCGCTGAGCGTTTCAGGCGTGTCAATCCTAATCTTCCCATCCTCGGCGTTGAGATTGACAAGGAACGTGTGGATGCGGCCTTACCTTACGCAGACGAGATCACACACTTTCGGTTGGGCGGATTTAATTTGCCTTTGCAAGCAGGCGAATCGGTCAGGTTGATCCGCGCTTTTAATGTCCTGCGTCAGTATGAAGAAGTGGATTTTGTGCCTGCATACGAACGTCTCGCTGAATATGTTTTGCCTGGCGGATTAATGATCGAAGGCACATCGAATCCATTTGGAAGCATTTGGACAGCGAACCTTGTAAGAAAGCAGGAAAAAGGATGGAAAATTGAGGCACTTGTATTTAGTACAAGCTTCCGTTTGGGGTTTGATATCACAGATTTCCAGGCCGTACTGCCCAAAAATTATATTCACCATGTAATTCATAGTGAACCCATTTATGATTTTTTCGAAGCCTGGAAAAGTTCTGCGGCAGAGACATCTTCAGCAAAAGTATTTGGCTTGAAGCAATGGTTTACTGCTTCTGTAGAGAGCCTTGCTGCGAAAGGATATAAAATTAATTTAAATAAAAAATGGCTGAACAAAGGCTGGTTAATTTGGTACATACCCAATTAATCGGGAACTATCGCAGAGTTAAAATCGTCGTAAAAGAAAATGTCTTAAGGAAAATTCATGTTGCGATCTAAACAATTTTATTTGTCAGCTAGTTTGTTGTTGATTGGCAGCCTGGCTTGTGCTGTGCCCGCTGTTTTCATCCCTGATGCAAACGCGATCAGTACTTCTGCAGCACAGACAGTAGTGGCTGGATTAACACAAAATATTCCATTTTCTCCCACGGTTGAATTCACACCTACAATTACTTTTACTTCTGAGCCGCCAGCCGCTAGCGCGACACTCACTGAAACAGCCACCCCAACTCTTACGCCAACACAAATTTCCACAGCCATATTGGAAATCCCAATAATAAGTGTCTCCATACCTACAAATTGCCGAAATGGACCGGGAAAAGTTTATGTAATGGTGGGTGCCTTGTTGGTTGGTCAGACCGCTCAAATCTTTGGCCGTGACCCAACCAATAATTACTGGTATATCCGCAACCCAAATTTGAGCCCTGAGTTTTGCTGGGTTTGGGGCGCATATGCCACATTGACCGGCCCGGTACTACTTTTGCCTATCTTTACGCCTCCACCTACGCCTACGCCTACCCTGACGCCCACCCCAGCCCCGGCATTCTCCGCCCAGTATTCCAGCTTTGACTTATGTAACACGAATTGGTGGATTGAGGTCAAATTAAAAAACACAGGTCCGATTCAATTTAAATCAATTGATATCGCCGTGGAAGATAAAGATACAAACGTGAGGCTTGAGAACCTGGCTGATGGATTTACAAATATTGATGGTTGTTTGAAAACCACCACGAAAGATAAGTTGGATTCAGGTGATACTTATCTTTTAAGTGCCCCGGCATTTGCCTACGATCTTACAGGACATAAACTGCATATCATAATAACGTTGTGTTCTGAAACAGGTCAAAAGGGACTATGTATAACAAATAAAATTGATTACAAGCCGTAATAAAAATAAATGCTGACTTTTCGAAAAGTCAGCATTTATTTTTATAGATTCTCTTTTTTCTTTCGTATCAAAATAAATGGGATAAGAAAAAGCGGAATGGAGATCACAACCCCGATCAAGCCGCCAAGCCCAAACATACCGCCAATGGACGCAAGTGCATATTGCTCATTTCGGATGGTCTTTGTGCTTCCATCTGCGAAAAAGCAGGTGACTTCCACGGTATGACCATACGTGCCGTTTGGGTCACTTGTAGTTGGCGTGGATGCGCCCTTCTCCAACGATGACGATTCTGCACCCGGGCAGTATACAGCCAGCGCGATCTTGTTGGTCATAAATTCCCCGCTGAATAAAGTTGGCCCAACCATAAACGTGGTCATAAAGATAAGTCCGCACGAGATTGCGCCAAGCACAACCCAGGCGATGATGCGCGCGATCCAAACTTCTTTTGCTGTATTAAGTTTCATGGTCACCTCCAATTGAATGAAGTGTAGCAATTTTGACGGGAGAGTTCAATCACCTGAAATGCCTATGTTCTTAAAATCAAACTCGCCCGAGAAAAAAATTCCGAGGCGAGTTTGATTTTTTATTCTACTGAGATGATCAGGTTGTTTACTTCGTAGCCTTCCACTGTATCGTTGCGGATGATCTCCGGTCCACTTTGGATGTGCAGGTAGGGTTCTTTCAGTAGTTTATTGATGAATACATCCGTTTCAGCGAGGGCGAGGTGCTCACCCGCGCAGCGATGGGAACCTGAACCGAAGCCCAACATCGAACGGTAGGTGCCTTTTTCCATTTCGCGATGCGGATGAAGTTGTGACGGGGATTTAGGAACTGCTTTTTCATCCACATTTACATCATAAATATGGAAGGCGATGCGATCTCCTGCAGGGATGGTGACATCCTTGCCCTCAGTGTTTATCGTGACGGGTGTATGTGCCTTGCGGTAAATATTGGCGATCACAGGCTCAAGCCGCAAAATCTCATTCAAAGCTTCCATGCGGGCTGTCGCATTATCCGAAGCCATGATTTCGCGCACTTCTGGATTCTTCATGCAGTGTAACAATACAACGCAGATAAATTCCTGGGTCGTTGCCAGACCTGCCGCGCCATATACAATACACTCGACCCATATATCAAGTACACGTTTCCCCTTCGATAGCATATGAGAGATTACATCGTCCTGTGGGGATTTTCGACGAATTCGAATGGCTGGCATTACATCGACAAATAAAAATGAAAAGCGGCGGTAATTCCCCTCAATGGATTGCAGGATTTTACCAATGGGATTACTTGGAGGGTTGGGGCTGGAATGAAGCATAGCATCAAGGCGCTTTACCAATCCAGCGGTCGGATTCAACCCAACCACAGCAGACATCACAACTGTAGCCATGCGTCTGCTCAATATCTTAAGATTGATCGTCTTTTTTTCTTTTAATTCAGCAAGCAGCTCGTCGGCTGTTTTTTCAATCATCGGCATATGAGATTGTTTTACCGTGGCCGGGCTGAAGTATTTGGCAATCGCAGCGCGCGACTGACGATGTGCCTCGCCATGTTGGTAAAGAACCCCTTCAAAGCCCGCTTTACGAAGATCTTCAGCGTTGAATCCATCCTGGATCAATTCTTCTTTTAGCAGGTCGCGCGCTTCCGCATAACCACGGACATGCCATAAGCCTTCGGCATCTTTTTCAATGCGCGGGTCATTTATATAAGGTGTTGGAACAGTTTCTGAATCGGTGTTGGATGTCATGTGATTCCTTTGTTGATTTAATTTTGCCAATTATAGTCGCAATGTTCAATTTCGATTCTCTTGACGCATCTTATCTTTCCCCGTAAGATAAGCCAGAAAATAGAACAAAAATTCATTCACCACAAAGGACACGAAGTAACACGAAGGTTTAAATCTTTTCCTTTGTGGCCCTTAGTGCCCTTTGTGGTTAAAAGATTTTGGGAGTAACTATGGAACTTGGTATTGTAAAAAAAATAGACATTGACACTGAAATGCAGCAATCGTATCTCGATTATGCGATGAGCGTGATCGTGGCGCGTGCCCTGCCCGATGCGCGTGATGGACTCAAGCCCGTGCAGAGACGTATTCTATACGCGATGTATGACATGGGCATTCGCGCGGATACGGCATACAAAAAGTCTGCGCGTATCGTCGGTGAAGTACTCGGTAAATATCATCCGCATGGAGATTCAGCGGTGTACGAAGCCATGGCGCGTATGGCGCAGGATTTTTCACTGCGCACATTGCTGGTGGATGGTCAGGGCAACTTTGGCTCGGTGGATGGTGACCCGCCCGCAGCCATGCGTTATACAGAGGCGCGTCTTACATCCGCTGCGATGGATATTCTGTTTGATCTTAATAAAGATACGGTCCTCTTCACGCCCAACTTTGACGACACACTCGAAGAACCAAGCGTTCTGCCCGCTGCGATTCCAAATCTTTTGGTGAACGGTGCAACCGGTATCGCTGTCGGTATGGCAACCTCCATCCCACCGCATAATCTCGGCGAAATTGTGGATGCGCTGGTGTATATGATCGAGAAGTGGGACAAGCTCGATGATATTGATGTTGAGCAACTGATGGAGTTCGTGCAAGGCCCTGATTTCCCGACAGGCGGCATCATCATTCAGGAAAAAGGCGAAGAGGATATTGAGTCCGCGTATGGTTCGGGGCGCGGACGTGTGACCGTGCAAGCCAAGGCGCACATCGAGGAGATGGAAAGAGGCAAAAGCCGAATCATTGTCACAGAATTACCGTATCAGGTCAACAAGTCCAGTTTGATCGAGCGCATTGCCGAGCTGGCGCGCGATGGTCATCTTGAAGGCTTATCCGATCTGCGCGATGAATCCGATCGGCAGGGCATGCGCATCGTCCTCGAAATGACGAAGAATGCCGAACCTGAATCTGTGCTGCGCGAACTATATAAACGTACGCCCATGCAAACCACTTTCGGCATTAATCTGCTTGCGCTTGTGGATGGCGAACCGCGCACCTTAACTTTGAAACAGGCATTGCGCGTTTATGTTGAGCATCGTTTAACCATTATCAAACGCCGCGCTGAATTTGACCTGGATAAAGCCAAAGCGCGCGCGCATATTCTTGAAGGATATTTAACAGCGCTTAAAAATTTGGATGAAATCATTCAGATCATTCGCAGCGCACCCGACGCGGATACTGCCCGTCAAAAACTGATGAAGCGCTACAAGCTGACAGAGTTGCAGACCAACGCCATCCTTGATATGCAGCTGCGCCGTTTGGCCGCGCTCGAACGTAAGAAGATCGAAACCGAATATAAAGAAGTGACTGCGGTCATCAAAGATTTAACTGATCTATTGAAATCTGCAAAACGAATGCGTGCTGTTGTATCGGACGAATTATTACGTGTGAAAGCTGCATACGGTGACAGACGCCGTACGCAAATTGTGAATCTCAAGAAGAGTGGAAAAGGTGTAAGGTCATTAGTCGCCACAGACTTGATCACCGAGCAGACTGTGTGGATTGGCGTGACCGCAGATGGCATCATCGCGCGCACGCATGAAGACAAAGCGCCGCGCCCGTCAGGCAATGAAGCGCCGCACTTTTTGGTGAGAGCATCATCCACAGACACACTTTATTTGGTTGCTGAAAATGGAAAAGCCGCCGCCATCGCATTGCACACATTACCTGAGATCGGCTCGAACGGACATTTATCCGATGGCATTCCATATTTCAAAGCCTCACCATTAAATGAAGAAGATAAACTCGCGGCTGTATTTTCCATGCCCGCCAAACGATCCGAATTCCCGCCAGAGACTTGTGTTCTGACAGTCACACGTTTTGGCATGGTCAAGAAGAGTCTTATTACAGAAATGCCCGGCCCCTCGGCGCAGACTTTTGTATTGGCGAGAGTCAACGAAGGCGATAGACTCGGCTGGGTGGGTTTAACCGACGGCAAGAAGAAAGATGTTTTGCTAGTCACATCCAGCGGTATGGCGATCCGCTTCAAGGAAGATGACGTGCGTCCCATGGGACTTGTTGCCGCGGGTGTCAACGGAATCAAACTGGACGACGGTGTCGAACTAGTTGGCGCGGAAATCCTGCCCGCCGAAGGTGAAATCCTGCTGATGACTTCTGATGGAAAAGCCAAGCGCGTCAGCGAAAAAGAATTCCCAACTCAGGGGCGTTATGGCAAGGGCGTGAATGCCTGGTCATTACCAAAGAAAGTTACGATTGCAGGCGTTGCTTCGGGCAAGCCGAATCACATTGCCACCATTCATACTAGTAAAGGCGCACCCAAGTCTGCGAGATTGGACGCCGCCACAATCCGCAAACGCGCCGCCACCAAAGGCGATGCGATTGTCGAAGTGAAGCCAGGCGAAGCGGTCACATCCGTGATCGTGGCTTGGACGGTAGATAGGTTTGTGAAGGTGCTGAAGGTTGTGGAAGAGAAGCCTGAGAAGACAAAGAAAGAAGGAAAGAGTAGGAAAGCAGCAAAACCTGTTAAGCCTGTGAAGAAAGTTGCGGCAAAGAAGTCCCCAAAACCTACAAAGAAGAGTACGGTTAAGAAAAAGAAGAAGTAATGTTGCGTCTTACAACCTTCGAGGTCTCAAAGACCTCGAAGGTTTGGTTTGCCTGTCAAAATAACGAAATTCTTGTCCCGTTCAACTTATTGGCTTCATCTGAAAAAATATAGGTCATTGCGGCTACAATCTCGGCAGGTGTTGTTCCATTGCCATTGCCTTTGATGTCAATGGCTTTTACGTGGATCACATTCGCAGTGAGGCCGCTTTCCATATATTCTTCAGCCAAAGTCAACACCAAACTTTCCTGGGCAGATTTGGCGGCAGTGTATAAGGCTGTCTTCGCAGATGGTTTTATTGTTTCAGGTTTGGATACGATGATGACTCGTCCCCACTTGCTCGCGGCAATATACGGGGCAAAGGATTGCAGCAAATGAAACGTCGTCCATACGTGTTGGTTGAGCATGGATGTAAGATCATCCGCGTTTGACTCTGGGATTGTCTTGCCGCCTGTCCAGCCGCCGACGAGATGGATCAAAGCGTGGATACTGCCAAATTTGGAATGAACAGCTTTTGCTGAGTCGTAAACCGCTGGTCCGTTGAGCAGGTCAATGGGCTGGGTGTAGAGTCTCTCTTTGGGTAGATTCAAATCACGAGTGAGGGAATCCAATTTATTTTGATTGCGGTCAAGCAGCGCAAGGTTGTGACCGAGCTCTGCGAAAGTTTTCGCAACCAGGTTTCCCAGCACACCTGTTGCGCCCGTGATGACAACGGTTTTGATCATAGGTCGCTTTCGTTCATGCCTTCGATCAGCGGTTTATCGCTTTGTTCTTCGAGGTGCGGCTTGCCATGAAAATCGATCATGTGACCAGACTTGGCGGCTTTGGTTTCAAGGTAAAAACGATTGTGTGAATTGCTCGGCAGAATATGCGGAATACGTGAGTTGACCTTTACGCCGTATTGAATGAGTTGATCGATTTTCTTTGGGTTGTTGGTCATCAAATTAATAGACTGGATCTTGAGCGACTGAAGCATGTGCGCGGCAATCGCGTAATCACGTTCGTCATCACGGAAGCCCAGCGCAAGATTCGCTTCAACCGTATCGAGACCCTGATCCTGCAAACTATATGCGCGGATCTTATTAGTCAGCCCAATGCCGCGGCCTTCCTGACGAAGATAGAGAACGATGCCTTTATCCATCTCGCCGATTTTCTTTAACGCGGCTTCAAGTTGATCGCGGCAATCACAGCGCAGCGAACCGATCACATCACCTGTTAAACATTCAGAGTGCAAACGCACGGGTACATCGGCAGCTTCAAACACTTCACCTTTAATAATGGCAACATGTTCCTTGTCATCCTGGTTGTTTGAAAATGCAACGATATGAAAATCACCAAAGCGTGAAGGCAGTTCGGCGATGGCTTCAATGCGCACGCAGACATTATCCTTGCCAATGCCTTCGCATTCGTGGCAGTTATTTTCTTCGAGTAAAAGTTCGATTTGTTCGTGAGTAAATGTAGTCATGGTTTCCTCTTATAAAAAATGGAGCGCGGACTTCAGTCTGTTTTTCAACGACAAGGCGGACTGAAGTCCGCGCTCCGAATATATTTTGATTACAACGTATATCGTACAACGATTCCACCGTCTTCATGCGTTTCAGTATTTATTAATTTCAACGCAATGGCGTGATTCCGTGTAAGACCCAGCCCTGATGCAAGTGCAGGCGCATGCTCTCCGCCGAAGATCATTGGTGAAATATAGATCATTAATTCATCGACAAGCCCGAGTTTCATTAGTTCGAAATTGATTGTCCCGCCGCCTTCCACCATTAAACGACTTACACCAATTTCGCCCAGCGTTTCCATCATCTTCATCAAATCCACTTGTGATTCGTCGTGTGTATATACTTCAAGGCCGTTCATACGCAGAATTTCGAGCTGGCTTATAGATGTCTGTGACGTTGTAAATATTACGACTCGCGCTGGACCTGCTTTAATAAAATCTGATTCAAGCGGAATATCTGCGACTGTTACAACCCCCACCTTAATCGGATTCGGCGGCACCCCGCGTTTGATTCTGCCCTCACGGAGCGCTTCGCTCTTAACTGTCAGCTTGGGCAATTCGCCAAGCAGCGTTTTCCCCCCGACAAGAATTGCATCCGCACCTGCACGTAATTGATCCACGCGTTCCTTATCTCGTTTGGACGAAATCGCAGCGCCTTTCCGCTCGAAGGTATCTATCTTTCCATCGGCGGTTGCGGCGACATTGATAAATGTATAAGGGCGATTCATGTTTATTTATTTACCTTATCTTGTGAGGCACCCGCCAGCACCTTGACAATCATTGAAGGGATGCGCCTGCTGTATTGTGAGACAATTTGCGTAACGGTTAATAAGACTGCGAAAAATATTTCGTAATTAAGTCACTGAAATCCACATTGATGGTTTCACGTAACGTTGAGAAGAAATCTGCCGAAGTGACATGTCCGTGGGCGTAACGGGTTGCATAAGTTTTTAAGAACTTTGCAAAATTTCCATATCCCACGCGTTCGCGCAAGTCATCGATAAAGTGCGCGCCGTTTAAGTAGACAGCATTTACATATCCGCGCTGCGAGCTGGGAGCATAGACTGACGAATCCACGTAACCACCTGGCTTGAAATAATCCACACGGAACTGCCACCACCACGAAATATTCGCAGGATAATTGTTTTCATAAAAAATGCGTTCGCTATACGTTGCCAATGCTTCATCAAGCCAGGGTTCTGTCGCTTGGTCATTTCCCACCAGCCCAAACCACCATTGATGTGCGATCTCGTGCACGCCGATGGTAATCAGGTTGCTTCTTGAGGTCCCATTGTATTGGGCATAAAAATCCGTGGCGAGAAAAACCAACCCGTCACATTCCTGACCATCATGAATATCCGCTTCCACTATTGCAAGAGTTTGATACGGATAAGGCGCAAAATTTGACTCGTACGTGTTGACCGCATCCACCGCCGCAGACAGGATTCCATTCCCTGCAGACTGATAGCCATCGAAATAATACGAGCGGATCACCACCGACCCGGCAGTTGATTCTGCCACGAGAAATTCGTCACTCGCTGAGAGTGTGAAAGTGCGCGCGCCGTATAAACGATAACGTGTCCATTCGCCATTTTGTTCGGCTGGCGCACTTGCCGCAATCACCACATCAGTTCCTGTTTTGAGATTTACTTCGATATCAGAGGAGTCATATACAAGGTGTTCGCCAAAATAAGATGGATCATGTAAGACCCAGCCATTAATATATGGCACAACGAAAGGATACCAATCCACAAGATTGACTTGATTGAAATCATATCCAAACAACCCTGTGGACGCCTTGGTGGGGAGTTTGAGATTAAAGTTCAGGGTCAACGTTGTAGCGGTTCCAGCTTGAAGTGCCTGGGGAAGATTCAAAGTCAGGCGTTGACTGTTTAGCGAATACGTTGTGAGCGCGGCGTTGTCCTGATTAATCGAATTCAAGATGAATGTGTTGCCATATCGATTGGGTTGTACCGACAGCACAATGTCTGATAATGAAATGCCAGTATTGTTATAGTAGCGAATCGTCTCGTCTATGCTAAGTGTATGGGCATTAAAGTCTAGTGTTGTGTAGAGGATGTAGTTTGTGCGCGAAGAGGTAACAGGCGGCGGGACAGATATCGTCGCAGATGCAGGCATTGATGCAGGTGGAAGCGCGGTGAATGTTTGTGTAGGTAGTGGTGTGATTGTGCTTGCTGATGTCGCTGATGCAAAAGGTATGGGTGTAAATGTAGCAACAGCTGTATCCATTTGACCTGACGGTTGAAATGGCGTCGGTGTGGGTGAAGAGTTGGGGTCTTGAGTCACCAGCATGAAGGTCGGGAATTGAAGCGCGGGCTGTGTGGGCGAAGTGCATGCAGCTAGAAAAGATAAAATCAAAAAGATAGATACAGCTCGTAACGTGTCCCGTTTAAATAGATTGTGCGATCGGCGATGTTGATTCATTAATAGGAGTTTTGGAAATATTGGCGCACAATATCTGAATAGTCTGTGCTGGTATGCTGGCTGAGAATGCGGAAGAAATCAGATGCGGTGACGATCTTGCCTCGGCTCTGTACAAGATAACCCTGAATGAATGCAAAGAAGGCTTCGTCACCGATGCGCCCGCGCAGGGCTTCAAGAAAGTGCGCGCCCTGGAAGTAAGCCGCGTTTGTGTAGGGACGAAAACCCTGACCATCATAAATTGGAATATCCACAAAACCCTGTGGTTTATAAAAATCGATTCGATACGACCACCACCAACTCACAAGTTCAGGATGGACGCTTTCATAAAAAATCCGCTCGGAGTAGGTAGCCATTGCTTCGTCGATCCAGGGCTGCAAAGCCTGATCGTTTGCCACTTGCTCGAACCACCATTGATGGGATGTTTCATG
>JAYVUA010000020.1:0-41279 GCA_043788255.1 Anaerolineales bacterium
TTGATAATGAATACATCGGCGAGATCTCCGCGGCGAAAGGCTACAGCGTTGGTCTGCTCGAACAGGAGCCAAAGCTCGATGAAACAAAAACAGTCATCGAGGTTGTGAAAGAGGCGGTGGCGCCCATCGTCGAAATGCTCGCGCGCTTCGATGAGGTCAATGCAAAATTCGCCGAACCCGATGCAGACTTCGACGCGCTGGTTACCGAGCAATCCAAATTGCAGGAACAACTCGACAAGCACGATGCCTGGAATCTGGATTCGCATCTCGAAGTTGCGATGGATGCATTGCGCTGCCCCGCAGGCGATACGCCGATCAAGATTTTATCTGGCGGAGAAAGACGCCGCGTCGCACTGACCCGCTTGCTGCTCAGCGAACCAGACATTCTCCTGCTCGACGAACCCACCAATCACCTCGACGCCGAATCCGTGGCGTGGCTTGAACATCACTTGCGCGAATACAAAGGCACTGTCATCGCCGTCACGCATGATCGTTACTTCCTCGACAACGTGGCAGGTTGGATCCTCGAACTCGACCGCGGCTATGGAATTCCGTGGAAGGGCAATTATTCTTCGTGGCTCGAACAAAAAGAAAACCGACTCGCGAATGAAGAGAAGGCTGAAAGTCAGCGCCAAAAAACTCTCATGCGTGAACTCGAATGGATTCGCATGTCGCCCAAGGCGCGTCAATCCAAAGGTAAGGCACGTGTTACATCCTATGAACAGCTGCTCAGTCAGGAAGCCGAGAAGCGCCGTGAAGATTTGGAAATTTACATCCCGCCAGGCCCGCGTCTTGGCGATATCGTTTTCGAATTCGACGGAGTGACCAAGTCTTATGACGAGCGTCTCATCCTCGACGGGTTTTCTGCTTCCATTCTCCCAGGCAGTATCGTCGGGATCATTGGTCCCAACGGCGCGGGCAAGACCACACTGTTGAAGATGATCACAGGCAAAGAGACTCCCGATAGCGGCACGATCAAAATCGGCGAAACCGTCAAGCTCGCATATGCCGATCAAACCCGTACCCTCGACCCTGAGAAAACTGTCTACGAAGAAATTTCAGGCGGCGCAGACTTTTTAGAACTTGGCAAACGCAAAATCAACTCGCGCGGATATTGTTCCTCGTTCAACTTCGCAGGCGCAGACCAGCAAAAGAAAGTCGGCATCCTCTCTGGCGGCGAACGCAACCGCGTGCATCTCGCCAAGACATTAACCGAAGGCGCGAATGTATTGCTGCTCGATGAACCCACCAATGATCTGGATGTCAACACCTTGCGCGCGCTCGAAGAATCTCTCGAAGAATACGCGGGCGTTGCCGTCGTCGTCAGCCATGACCGCTGGTTCCTCGACCGCATCTGCACACATATCATCGCCTTCGAAGGCGAGTCCATTGCGAAGATGTATGTCGGTAACTGGTCTGATTACGAAGAAATGATGATGGAGAAATTCGGGAAAGATTTGCAACCGCATAGGGTGAAGTATCGTCAGTTGAAGAGGTAAACCAAAGTGACAGTCATCTTGCAAATGACTGTCACTTTAATTAACAAAGAGGTAATTATGTCGCTATTTGATTTTTTCAAAAAACCGTCGAAAAAACAAACGCAAATTCCATCACCAGAAATGGACAAAGAACTTATGTCGCCTGAAATGCAGAAGAAACATTATGAGGCGGCAATGGAATTTGTAAAAGAGCTTCAAGAGAAAATTCCACTTGTTACATGCAGGTACAGTTCTAGCTATTGCGTCGAGAATAGCAGGTACCAATCTGTTTAGGGCAATGAATTACAGCCACAATGTAAAGTCTGGCACTGTTGTTCTTTCAGAAGAAGTAAATCAAGCTTGGCCTCAATTAATGAACCTATTTGCATTCTATTGTAAGCAAAACGGCTTTGACGTAATGTCAAAGCCTATGGTTACAAAATTTCCTCAAAAAGACAAGCCTTTGATGACAGTGGAGCAAGTCCAGTTGGAATATCAAGACCAATATGACAAGATCATGAAAAATTACGGGCTTGATTACCTGAACGCCGCCCGTGCAGGCATGGTAGTTTCTTCCATAGTTTTTCAGTTTCACTGCACCAAAGTAAAGGATATTGATCCGTACGTAGCAACTGGGATAGTAGCAATGGGCGTAGTCGAAGGAGCCAAGACAGCGCCGCCGCCTTTGGACACACCCAACATTAATGCCCTGCCAAAGAAAAACAATGCTCGGCTTGTTTTAGGAGAAGATGAAGTCGCCGCCAGAGAGGCTCATGAAAACGGCGGAATTTTTATTCAATTGCCACCAACCGCTTTAAAGACTTTACGGTTGGGCTTTATTGATCCCTATGAAATTTATGAGCGAGGTCTTCTCAATCAAATCGAAGCTGAAATTCCAAAAATAGACTTTGTGGAGGCAAATGTAGACGACTTATTCAATGAATGGAAATCTAAACCAGAAAAACAAATCCCTATTTACATTCGGCTTATTATTTGGCTTAAGAACAATGCCTCCACGCATGGTTATAAACAGGATGGCAATAGTTGGATACAAATTTAATGGAAAATTTGGCAAAGAGCGCCCTCCTCGCAACAACATATAGTTTAGAAAGTGACGGTCACAAGCAAGGTGACTGTTACTTTCTTATCCTTCTCGTGTTTTATCCACCATCTTACTGACAAAGGATTCACTACATGGAAAAAATCGAAACCATCATTATCGGCGGCGGGCAGGCGGGACTCTCTACAAGTTATCACTTGAAACAACTAGGGCGTGAACATGTCGTCTTTGAGGCGGCGGAGAAGGCGGGCAATGCCTGGCGTAATGACCGCTGGGACTCGTTCACCTTCGTCACCCCCAATTGGACCATCCAGCTCCCTGGCGCGCACTACGCTGGAAACGATCCTGATGGCTACTTGCTAAAGGATGAAATCGTTGCGTACTTTGAACGCTATGTTGAGAAATTTAATTTGCCTGTGCAGTACAAAACGTCAGTGTTGGAAGTTGTTCCGCTCGAAGGCGGCAGTTATCAGGTCAAGACAGAGGCGGGAACTTATCAAGCAAAAAACGTAGTCATCGCGACAGGTTCATTCCAGAAGCCGAAGATTCCCGCGTTCAATGTAAACATTCCAAAGAATATTTTACAACTTCATTCAGGTCACTACCGCAATCCAAATCAATTACCAGAAGGTGCAGTGTTGGTGGTCGGCTCGGCGCAATCGGGGATGCAGATCGCGGAGGAACTTTATCAAAGCGGACGCATCGTTTATTTAGCCACAGGCTTTGCGCCGCGTGTACCGCGCCGTTATCGCGGCAGGGATTGCTTTGCCTGGCTCCAGGATACAGGCTTTATCTCGCAACTTGTCGAAACATTGCCATCACCCAAAGCTAAATTTGCTGGGAACCCTGCCCTCAGCGGCAAAGACGGTGGTCATTCCCTCAACCTGCATCAATTTGCTCGCGATGGCGTGAAGTTGCTAGGTCATATTGCGGATGTGCAGGATGGAAAAGTAATATTGAAGCCAGACCTGAAAGAGAACCTTGCCAAAGTGGACCAAGCCGAAAAAAATATTGTCGCAATGATAGACAAATACATCGAAGAGAACGGCATCAACGCTCCGCAGGAAACATTGCCTAATTTGCAGGATGGCTACTCTGCCGAAGTGATCACCGAGCTCGATCTCAAAGCCGCGAACATCAACACGGTTATTTGGGCGATGGGCTACAGCGCCGATTACAGCCTCGTGAAAATTCCCGTTACCGATGAAGACGGCTTTCCAATTCAAAAACGCGGCATCACAAATTATCCTGGCTTGTATTTCATTGGCATAAACTGGTTAAGCTCGCGCAAATCCGTGACCTTGCTGGGAGTAAACGAAGACGTGGAGCATATCATTGCGGATATGACGAAATGAGGAAGGAAAAGTTTGGGGTTTGACTATGCATTGAATGAGATATTTATAAGTCAGCGAATCAAAAAGTGGACGAAGGTAAGCCTTCGTCCACTTTTTGATTTAAGAAAATTTCGAGATTAGTAAATATTTATCCAACCTCTTCAATCCCGCACTGGAGGCCGCTCACAATTTCAAGAGTGTAATAACCACCGCCCCACGAGGAAATAGTATCGCTCACAGCTTGCAAAGTATCACCTGCAACAAAAACAGTGTAACTGGTAGGTGTAAACCTTGTTACGGGACTCATCAAAACCATGGCACCTAACACTTCAGGAGGCGTACAGGTGACAGTTTCCTCTGTACGGGCTTCAGGGATGTGAAAGCTATATACGTGATTCGCGACATAAATTGTCACGTCCTGGCCGGCATACTTACCAGGGATATTGCAAACCACCTTGCCAGTGTCTTCATCTTTCAAGACACAATATATATTTTGATACTCCGAGCCTGCAAACATGGAAGCATTCTTAACATCCTGTTTGGTCACGCCGGGAATATAGACCACAAAATTGCCTGAAGCGCTCGCAGAGCCAGCAGTAAACCAAAAGGCAGATACCACAACAAAAACAACCATTAAGAAAGAAAACAATTTTTTCATACGTTCCAAATCTCCTTATATAAAATTGAATTACAACAACTTGGACATTTTATATCCATGAACTCAATGGCACAATGGCGGTACTATACATTTACGCAAACTTATCCAAAATGTAAGTCACTTTTTACAACTCTTTAACCTTGCGAATGCAAGCATACCGTTTTAGGTAGCAATATTCTTTTATTTTACGAAATGCGGGTTATTCAGCAATCTGCATTTTTCTTATTCAGGGAACTTTTCTGTTTACCAGGCGTTTCATACCTGGAGACAATTACCCGATGAAAAAACTTTTGTTCAGCTTAATAATTCCAGCCAGCCTGCTTCTGATCACTGCTTGTGCAGGGCAATCATTAACTTTTACACCAATCGTTTCGCCGCCCGATATTCCACCGGTTGAGAAATATATTCTGACCGACCCAGCTACCCCAATTGAGACCACAGCGGGCAGCGAATTCTATATCGCTGTCCCGTCCAACCCGTCTACTGGTTATCACTGGCAGGTAATGAATGATTGGGACTCGAAGGTCATGGTGGTCCACGCAACTGAATATCAAAGCACAAGTCCGGAAGGTCTTGTTGGCGGCGGAGGCATGGATATTTGGGTGTTCGATGCTGTTGGACCTGGAGAAACAACATTTAAGGTCAGCTATTTTCCGCCAGCAAACAACAATACTCCAGAACAGACCATGACTTTCATGGTCCAGGTAAAGTAAATTAATATCCCAGCTACTCCTGCCATTCTCCTGTAGAAATGCAGAACAAACTTCACATATAAATTGCCTTTGAGGAAACCTGATGAAAAAGAAAAATGGCGCAGGTAATGGCCAGGGTTTCATATTTGTTAATCGCGCAATAAGCTCAAGGTGTTTTACATAAATTAAAAGGCAGACATAAAGTCTGCCTTTTAATTGTTACATTCAACTTATAATAGCTTTGGAAAGAATCAGCGCCATTAGGATAAGCTCATGCAACATATTCAGGAAAATATCAAAGAGTGGATTGAACAGCCCAACTTCAACGATCCCAGTAAAAATTTCTCGTCTTTTTATATTCAGGTGATTTCTCTAACCATTGTTCTTGGTTCATCGATCATTGGTATTATCTATTCAGTGGTTGGGCAGCCCGTTTACGTAGGGTTGATCCTCACCACAGCAATCACTTTTGGCATCGTTATACTCCTGGTTCGCTTTCGCAAACTCGAATTTGCAGCCTTCCTGTTTATCCTCGCCACACTCGGGCAACTCACACTGGGAATATTTGCCGGGGGTGGTATCCATTCCCTGGTTTCTGTTCTCTACCCAGTCATCCTGATCTTTGCCAGCCTGATCCTTGACCGAAGGGCCTTTATTTTTTACTGCCTGCTTTGCGTATCCAGTATTGGATTTGTGATTTACGCTGAAAATCAAAATTTCTCCCCTGTTTATATTCCAGATCCGCCCAGCCTCGCCATGTTCATTACATTCAGTATGCTGGTCATTGCAACGGCGGTGATCATCCACATTATCACCGATAGTTTGAAAAATAACCTTCTCCGTGTTCAGCTTGCAGAAAAGCAGGTCCGCAGCCAGGTAACCCGTATCGAAGTGCTGGCATCCTTTTCTCAATTACTTACCCAGACCAATCAGAATTATCAGCAAGTTGTGGAAACTGTGGTGCGTCGATGCGCAGAGTTGATCGGAGACGGAGCCAGCATACTTTTATATTCGCCGGAGAGCGAGTTTCTTGAATTGGCCGCTGTTTACAATACCAACCCTAAATTGATCCAGATATTCAAGGATGAAATATCCGCGCGCCCCATTCGAGCGGATGAAGGTGCTTACGCCCACGTTATCAGCAAAATCGCCCCTATTCTTATTCCATCCATTTCCATTGAAGCATTGATCGAACAATGTCCCCCGGAACGACGGGAGTACTACAAAAACCTTCCCATCTATAGCCTGATGCTGGCGCCGTTACACGTGCAGGGAAAGCTTATTGGAGTCATCGGCCTTGCGCGTCACACGCCAAACAAAAACTATATACCCGAGGATCTTACTTTTTTTCAAGATATCGCAGACCGCTCTGCGCTTGCCATGCTTAATGCTCAGTTGTATAAGGAGCTTGAACAGGAATTAGGGGAAAGAAAACTGGCCGAGAAAAAATACAGAAATATTTTTGAGAATGCGATTATTGGAATTTTTCAAAGCACGCCAGATGGTCATTTATTAAGCGTCAACCCGGCCATGGCCCGCATGTACGGATATACATCTCCGCAGGAAATGGTGAAGAGTGTTACTGATGTCGCGGAGCACATCTACCTTGACCCAGGGTCAAGAGATGTGCTCCGCGAACGTCTTGAAGCCGGGGAAGAAATCAGGGAATACGAAGCATTGGAATATCGCAAGGATAAATCCACATTATGGACTTCGATGAATGCACAGGTGATTCGAGATAAAAAGGGAGAGACACTTTATTATGAAGGCACGGTGGAAGATATTACACTTCGCAAAAAAATCGAGGCTGAGCAGGAAAGCCTCATTCAGGAACTGGCATCAAAGAATGCCGAATTGGAACGCTTCACTTACACAGTTTCACATGATCTAAAATCCCCGCTCGTCACAATCAATGGTTTTCTTGGCTACCTCAAACAGGATGCAATCGCAGGCGATATTAAACGTCACACAGAAGATGCACAGCGTGTGCAAGATGCTGTCAATAAAATGCATCGTCTGCTTGGCGAACTGCTCGAACTTTCCCAAATCGGGCGTATGATGAACGAGCCCCAAATGCTGCCTTTTGAGGAATTAACCCGTGAGGCACTGGAAATTGTCCATGGCAGGCTTCAAGCACGAGGGATCACAGTTCAGATATTATCCCCGCAGGGGACTCAACCGAAGCTGCCCGACATCTATGGAGATAAGCCGCGGCTGATCGAGGTAATGCAAAATCTTCTGGATAATTCTGCAAAATATATGGGTGACCAACCCAACCCGTTGATTGAGATCGGTCAATTCTATGACGCAAAAGGCGAATCTGTTTTTTTCGTGAGAGATAACGGCATTGGTATTGCAGCCAAATATCATGAAACCATCTTCGGACTCTTCAATAAACTGGACGCCAATAGCGAAGGCACTGGCGTCGGCCTGGCGC
This sequence comes from Anaerolineales bacterium, assembly GCA_043788255.1. Classification (GTDB taxonomy): domain Bacteria; phylum Chloroflexota; class Anaerolineae; order Anaerolineales; family Villigracilaceae; genus Villigracilis. The sequence continues at coordinate 7,660 of JAYVUA010000020.1, forward strand.
TTGTGAAACGCATCGTTGAGGTACACGGAGGCCGTATTTGGGTGGAAAGCGAAGTAGGAAAAGGCACCACTTTTTGTTTTCACTTAAAAAATAAAAATATTTATTAACTTCATCCATGATTCTCTGAGTATAGCGACACTTGCGCCGCACATGATTTGCCTAGCAAATCATGCAGGTAAGAGTCTCTCCCATAAAAACAGGGGTTCTCATGGGTGTACGGCGCAAGTGTTGCTTCGCAACAACATTGCGTAAAGTGATATTTGAAGCATGCCCTTTTTGAAAATCTCTTATGCGGGTTAGGCTAAGTACCCCTTTGTGGGTACTTAGCCTAACGTTTTTTAAATTATAGAAGACCGAAAAAAACCAAAACCGCCCTCGTTTATAACTGCTGGAAAATCATGTCTTTTTTGTTAACCAGCCCTGACACAAGAGGTACAATATTTATCTGAAAACGACTAATTTTCCGCCGCGTTCAAGGAACAAGAAAATGACAAATCCATCAACCAGCCAACAAACCGATTCTCACCTGCTTGATATATATGGGGATACAAAGCGCGTTACCAGCATCTTCAATTGGTTTATTGTCCTGATATTGATCGGACTTGGCGCGGGATTTTTTATTGTCCTTTCAACCGATAATATCTTCGTCGTAACATTGCTCGGAATCAGCATGTTACCCATTGTGGCATCTTTATATTTCATTCGCCGTAAGAAATTTGAACTGACTGCCTCTTTTTTATTTATCGTCTTGATATCAATACTTACAGCCGTGGCAACCAACGGGTTGGGAATTCACCAGATCAGTGTCATTGGATACCCAGTCATTCTCATAGTCGCAAGTCTGGTTACTAGAAAACGAACCATGGTATTCCTGATCCTTTACAACATCATGTGTATCGCCTGGCTGGTATTTGGAGAATTATCTGGAGCCTACACGCCTAATAGGCTTGAGCACACTGCGCCCGGAGACTTTTTTGCAGTAACCATTATCCTGGTCCTCACTGCAATGATGGTTCGAATCATATCTGAATCGTTATTTCAAACAAACCTGCACTTACAGTTGGAGTTAAAAGAACGGAAACTTGCCGAGGCAAAATATCGTAACATCTTTGAAAATGCAATAGACGGCATCTTTCAAAGCACGCCAGAGGGGAAACTTGTGAGCGTAAACCCTGCAATGGCACACATGTATGGATATGATTCGCCTGACGACATGGTCAACAACATTACCGACATTGCATCCCAGGTTTATATCAACCCGGAAATGAGAACCATAGTTCGTCAGCGGCTCGACGCCGGCGAACAAATAAAAGGATATGAAACACAGGAGTACCGTAAAGATGGGCAAACCTTGTGGACATCTATGAATGCGCAGGCTATTCACGATACAGATGGAAATATTCTTTACTACGAGGGAACCGTTGAAGACATTACGCTTCGCAAAGAAATGGAAGCAAAGCGCAATGAAGCCGAAACCCTTTACCGCTCACTGGTGGAACAAACCTCAATTGTTGTCTATCGAATTTCACCAGATGTATCAGCACGTACGCTTTACATCAGCCCGCAGATCCAAACCATGCTCGGTTATTCAGCAGAAGAATGGCTCCGTGATCCATTCTTCTGGAAAAAAATAGTTCACCCGCAAGATTACCCAAGTGTGCTTGCAGATGTGGAATACTATATGTCAAAAAAGGATAAATCATCCATTGAATATAGAATCCGCAACAAAGACGGCGACTGGCGCTGGGTACGTGACGAAACCGTGGTTGTAAAAGATGAAGCTGGCGATGTCCAATTCGTTCACGGAGTATTTTTAGATATCACTGAGCGCAAACAGGCTGAAAACTCACTGCTTCAATTCAGAAAATTAATGGATGAGACCAACGATGCCTTTTATTTAATCGATCCGCAGACCAGCCGCTATATTGATTTCAATAAAAGCGCTCATGAAAAACTTGGTTACAGCCGCGAGGAATTAAGTCAGCTTGGCGTGGCAGATATCGCCGAGCATGTTACCAGCATGGATGTATGGAAGGAAAGAGTTGCCCTTGTGCAGGAAAAAGGCAGCCTCATTTTCGAATCCAACTATCGGCGAAAAGACGGGACAATATTTCCCACAGAAGTTAGCGCTCGAATGTTGGAGTACAACGGAAAGACGATCCTGGTTGCAAACGTACGCGACATTACCAGGCGGAAACTGGCAGAAGTCACCTTGCATAAAAACCAACAGCGTCTCGAGGCTTTTTTTAATCAATCTCTGGATGGTTTTTTCTTCAGCATATTTGATGTGCCGCAAAAATGGGCCGCCACTATCGATAAGGAAAAAATACTGGCCCATATATTTACCAATCAACGTTATACAGATGTAAACAATGCCATGCTGGAACAATACGGTATAACCCGAGAAAAATTTCTCAACCGCACATCCAGTGATATCTTTGCACATGACCCTCAACAAGGGCTTCGCTTACGCAGGCAGCTATTTGACAATGGTCATTTACACACTGAAACCTATGAGCGCAGAGAAGATGACACACCAGCCTGGTTTGAGGGTGAGTACGTCTGCCTGTATGATGAACAAAAACGCATCACAGGCTTCTTTGGCATTCAACGTGATATCACCAAACGTAAGCAGTCGGAAATTGAACGCGAACTATTGATCGCCGAACTTGCTCTTAAAAATGCTGAAACCGAAACCCTGCGTGAGAGTTTCGCCACAATTGTCGGCACGCTTGAATTCACACAGATCATTGAACATATCCTCGACCAGATCGGGCGTGTGGTTCCATTTGACAGCGCCTCGATCTGGCAGGTTGAAGGGAATGTGCAAAAATTGATCACCAGCCGCAACCTGCCTACTGAAAACCCAGTCGGAAAAATGGAAATAAAAGTTAATAAAATTAATTCCGCCTTTCCAATACTTCGCGGCGAAGTTCCATATATTTTGAATCACAACGTTCAGGCAGAGCTTCTTGATTTCAAAGATCCGCCGCATAACATCATCAACTCCTGGCTGGCGATCCCGCTAAAAACTCGCGGAAAGATCATCGGGTTGATCGCCCTCGATGGCTACGAACACAACCAGTTCAATGAGCATCATGCCCAACTGGCCGTCACATTCGCAAATCAAGTCGCCATCGCATTGGAAAATGCGCGCTTATTCACTGATCTTCAAAATGAGTTATCTACACGTGAGAAACTCATCAAGGAATTGGAAGCAAAAAATACAGAGCTGGAACGCTTCACCTATACCGTATCACACGATCTGAGATCGCCGCTTGTCACCATCAATGGATTTCTCGGTTACCTAAAAGGAGATACGGCTTCAGGCAATACAGACCGCGTAACAACAGATATCCAGCGCATTCAAGATGCCGTTGATAAAATGCATTTATTACTTAAAGAATTGCTGGAACTTTCACGCATTGGCCGCATCATCAACGCACCGGAAACAGTTCCCTTTGAAGATTTGGTGCGGGATGCAATGGAACTTGTCCACGGACGGCTTGAAGCACGCGGAGTCACGGTTCTGACTCAGCCAAACCTGCCAGCCATTCAAGGAGATCGTCAGCGTCTGACAACGGTTCTGCAAAACCTGCTCGACAATGCCGCCAAATATATGGGCAGCCAAACCACTCCGCACATTGAGATCGGTCAACAGGGCGAAGACGCAGAGCCTGGCAAACTTATATTTTATGTCAAAGATAATGGCATGGGAATTCCAGCTCAACACCACGAACGCATCTTCGGCCTCTTCGACAAACTAGACCCGAAAAGCGATGGCACAGGCGTGGGACTTGCCCTCGTGACACGAATCATCGAAGTCCACGGCGGCAGGATCTGGGTTGAGAGCGAAGCGGGAAAAGGATCAACATTCCTTTTTACACTCCCTAAAGGAAAATAATATCCCTATGCAAACAAAACTAAAATCCCTGCTCGTTTCCCGCCATGCATGGCAAATTATAGCGATTGCTGTGGCCATCGCAATCCTGATCACAGATGCTGTCACGATTATATTTTGCATTTGGGTTTGGGGTGAAGTTCGTTTTGATTTGATCCTGCTTGGCACATTCATCGCAACCCTTGTGCCTCTCGCCACTGTGCCGTTCTTCATCCACACGATTCGAAGAATGGTAAAGATTGAAGAGCACGCATTACTCCAATATGAAAAAATTTCGGGGTTTGAGAAACAAGAAAGGATGGAGCGCGATTCACAGAGACGTGCAGAGGAAATGTCCCTGTTGTACAACCTTGGCGTTTCGCTTGCTTCTGGTAAAACTTTATACGATACGCTTTTGGCGTTGCAGGCCGAGATCAGTAATCTGATTCAGGCGGATGCATTTTATGTTGCCATTTACGATGCGAAGACAGATAGGGTCAGCTTTCCTGTCTTTTTCCATGAAGGCAGACCAATTGAAGAGGCCTCGCGCAAATTACATGAAAAGCCGGGTTTGACCGGCGCGGTAATTTTCAGTGAAAAAACCTTATATCTGACAGATGTAGTTGAACCAGAAGTGAAAAATATATATAACCCGGTGGATGACAGTAAGTTGATTCTGCATACATTTCTGGGTGTTCCTCTCATATCAAACGGCCGTATGATCGGTATGCTTTCGGTGCAAAGCAGGCAGATTAATGCGTATACGCCGGAGCAAATCCAATTGATGGAAAACATTACAATTCAGGCAGCGATTGCCATTGACAAGGCAAACCTGCTGGACCAGTTGAAGCAGGAGCTGGTGGAACGCACACACGCGGAGGATCAACTGCATGAACGCGAACTAATTTTAGAGGCAGTGGCGTTTGCAGCGGAGCAGTTTCTTAAAACATCTGACTGGCGTATGAATATAAACAATGTGCTCGAGCGGCTGGGTAAAAACATAGACGCAACGCACGCTTATCTTTTTGAACATCATGTTGGAGAGAATGGCCTTGATCTTTCCTCTCTAACCTATGAGTGGACTGCCCCAGGTTTTCTCAACGATTTGGATGACCCTAATTATCAAGGCACTCATCCTCTGCAGGGTGTGGATAGCACCGATGATCAATTAAGAAAAGGAGAGGTTTTCGTTGGCAATGCAACCAACTACCCTGATATCGAAAAGGAACGCCTGATTGAACTTGGCGTGAAAGCGATGGTGGAAGTGCCGTTGTTTGTACATGGAGTATGGTGGGGAACGATCGGCTTCGATGATATGCTCAACGAGCGCGAGTGGAGCACTGCGGAGGTGGATGCGCTCAAGATCGCGGCAGGAGTTCTCAGCGCGGCGATCCAGCGTCAGAAAGCCGAATCAGCGGTTCGGGAGTCTGAGGCGATCTATCGACAGGCAATTGGTGCGGCTGGGGCGGTCCCGTATTATCGTGATTACAAGGAAAATCGGTATACATTCATGGGGAGTGAGATCGAGAATATTATTGGCTACAAGCCAAATGAAGTAACAATTCAATTATGGCTGGATATTCTGAAGGAAAATATTCCTTTGGGTGAAGGGCAGGGCCTGCCTATTGATGAGGCAGTAACGCGCGCACGATCTGGCACTTTGAAAATATGGAAATCGGATATGCGTGTGATTACCCGCGCTGGGGAGTCGCGCTGGATCACAGACAGTGCTGTGGAGTTGTTCGATGAATCTAATTTGTCCTATGCGTCGATCGGCATTATGCAGGATATCACCGAAAGAAAGTTGACCGAAGCCAGTTTACGCAAACGTGAATCGATTCTGGAAGCCATGGCTTTTGCTGCCGAACAATTTTTGAGAACATCCAACTGGCGCGAAAGAATGGATATTGTTCTGGAAAGGTTGGGTATGGAATTCAGCGCATCGCATGCTTATCTGTTTGAAAAGCATAATGGCTCGAATGGCGAAATTTTAAGCTCAATGACATATGAATGGACTGCGCCCGATTGTGTTTCAGATTTGGGAGATGCAGAGTTTCAAAACATGCCGCTTAACCCCATGGATTTTGACCGTATGTATGAAATTTTAGATCGCGGCGAGCCGCTGGTTGGCAGCCGCTCTTTTTTCAATGAAGAAGAATGGCAGTATATGCAATCCATTAATGTTAAGGCGCTGCTTGAAATACGGATTGTTATTAATGGCGAGCACTGGGGCACGCTTGGCTTTGACGATATTTTTAATGAACGTGAATGGACATCCATGGAAGTGGATGTGATCAAAGTAGCCGCAAATGTATTGGGTGCCGCTATCAAACGTCAGATAGATGAAGAGGCGTTGAAGGATGAATTGGCTGAGCGGAAGCGGGCCGAACATGCTTTGATCTTCTCTGAGGAAAAGTTTTCAAAGGCATTTCACACGACACCGGTGATGATGACCATTGAAGATGCCAATAATACTTTTGTCGATGTGAACAAATCTTTCATTGATACGATTGGGTTTGACAGGGACGATATTATTGGCCGCCGCGCGTCTGAGTTGAATATATTCTTGGCGCCGGGTGATATTCAGAAAGCAAATAGTGTTCTCAAAGACCAGGATACTTTCAAAGATCTTGAACTAAGTTTTCGTAAAAAAGATGGTGAAATATTTACGGTGCTGATGTCTATTGAGAAGTTTCATGTAAATGATATCGTTTATACGTTAACTTCTGCGCTTGATATTACAGAGCGCAAGTATGCTGAAGCCGAGCGCGAAAAACTCATTGAGGAGCTTGGAGTTAAGAACGCCGAACTTGAAAGTTTCACGTACACTGTATCGCACGATCTGAAATCTCCGCTGGTGACTATCAATGGCTTTCTCGGTTATCTTGAAATCGACGCGGCTTCAGGGAATATGGAACGACTCAAGAAGGATACCCAGCGCATTCAAGACTCCGTTAACAAGATGGAGAGGCTGCTCAATGAGCTGCTCGAGCTCTCGCGGATTGGACGCATAATGAATATGCCTGAAAATACTCTGTTCACCGACCTGGTGCGCGAAGCAATGGATATTGTGCATGGGCGTCTGGAAGAGCGCGGGGTCACGGTGGATATCCAACCCAATCTGGCAGCCATTTCTGCTGATAAACCGCGCGTGGTTGAAGCTCTGCAAAACCTGCTTGATAATGCTGCGAAGTACATGGGCGATCAAGCCGACCCGCATATTGAGATCGGTCAACGCGGTGAAGATGCGGAGCGAGGCATACCTGTATTTTTCATCCGTGATAATGGCATGGGCATCGCGCCTGAATATCATGAACGCATTTTTGGCTTGTTCAACAAACTGGATGCAAAAAGCGAAGGCACAGGCGTTGGGCTTGCCCTCGTGAAGCGCATCATCGAAACTCACGGCGGCAAGATCTGGGTTGAGAGTGAATTGGGTAAGGGCACTATCTTTTATTTCAGCCTGCCCAAAGCAGCCGAGCCAAAAACTGCTGGAGCTAAATAGATGTGGAATAAGATCGGCAGTTTTTTTAAAGCGCCCGAGTTTGGCGAGGACGAAGAGAAAACATTACATGCCCGCGCCTTGCAAGCCTTGCACATCAATATGGGCGGAGCAATCGCCATTCTTGGCACACTTGGGGTTTTGTTCATCTTCCCTGAAAAAAAAGTTGCATCGCTGATCTTGTTCGTTGGTTTCTTAATAGTATTTGGGGGAATGCTGTTGAATCGACGCGGCTATGTAATCGCTGACGGCATCCTGATGCTCAGCACATTATGGATCATGACCGTCTTGATGACCAGTATTTCAGGCGGCATACGCAGCCTTGATATTCTCTTTTTTATATCAGGGACCGTCATCGCAGGTATTATTTTTGGCGGAAGAGGCACACTTTTCTATGCAGGCTTAAGTTTATTAACCAGCCTGGGGTTACTCCTGGCTGGTAATTTTGGTGTGCAATTCCCGCAAATATTTACTTTTCCGCCCATTTCAGTATGGATTATTCTTTGTATCAACCTTGTATTTACGGTGGTTCCTCTGCAAGTTGCGCTTGAAAGTCTTTCCAAATCTGCTTCACGGGCGCGGTCAAACGAAGAACGTTATCGTTTGATCACATCCGTAATGTCTGATTATGCTTTTTCCATCCGCTACGCGCCGGATGGCACCATAACAGATCAATGGACAAGCGGAGCGTTTGAATCCATTACTGGATATACCCTTGAAGAATATATTGCCCATGGCGGTTGGCTGTCCATAATCCATCCTGATGATCGAGGGCGAGATACCCATGACATGGATCAACTGCGCGCGAACCAAAAAGTTGTCACCGAAATCAGGTTGGTTAGAAAAGATGGAGGAGTCCGCTGGGTGCGTTCCTATGGACATCCTCTCTGGGATGAAAACAGCAATCAGCTTGTCGGTATCTACGGCGCGGTACAGGATATTACTCTCGGCAAGCAAGCTGAAAACGAACTACTTCAGCGCGAGGCTATTCTTGAAGTGGTTGCAGAAGCTGCCAACCTATTTTTAAAAGTCCCAAATTGGACAGTGGAGATCTGGCAGACAGAAGTAAATAAACTTCTTGAGCGGCTGGGAAACACCCTAAACACAAGCCATGCCTACATTTTTGAAAATCATCACGCTGAAGATGGTTCAATCCTGATGAGCATTAAGTTTGAATGGGTGGCGCCAGGTTTTATAAGCGATTTGCAAAATCCAAAATATATCAACATGCCCATGGATATAGATTATATGGAGAACTGGAATAAAAGCGTCAACCAGGGCATTCCATACATTGGCGATAAAAAACATGCACCCATTAAAGATATGGAAGACCTCAGTTCACGGGGGATTTACGCCTTACTGGATGTGCCGATCTATATAGATGGAGCATGGTGGGGAACCATAGGGTTCGATGATATGGCTCATGAACATGAATGGTCAAACGCCGAAGTGGATGGGTTGGTTGTCGCTGCCAATCTGTTGGGCGCCACCATTAAGCGTCAACAAGTGGATATTCTGCTTCAGGATGAATTACAGCAACGTAAAAACCTAATTGATGAATTGGAAAGAAAAAATGCTGAAGCCGAAACCCTGCGAAAAAGCGTGGCAATCGTAGCGGCAACACTTGAGAAATCCGAAGCCATTGAGCGAATTCTTGAACAACTGGAACAGGTGCTCCCATATAATAGTGCTTCCGTTCAATTGATAAATGAGAATATGCTTGAAATTGTGAGCGCGCGGGGGTTTGATTTTAAAAAGGATGAAAGTTTCATCATAAATGAAAATGAACCTGCTTATCCCGTTGTGCAAGGACAGGTTCCATATATTCTTTTTGACGATGTACAGGTTTCCATTCCCACATTCAACGAAATTCCTCACAACAACATTCATGCATGGATGGCTGTTCCCTTAAAAGTGAAAGGAAAAATAACAGGAATTATCGCATTGGATGGATTTCAAACAGCCCAGTTCTCTGAAAAAGACGCGGAACTGGCTGTCACTTATGCAAACCAGGTGGCTATTGCGCTCGAGAACGCGCGTTTGTTTACCGAACTACAAATTGAACTTTCCACACGTCAAAAATTAATCGATGAACTCGAATCCAAAAATGCCGAACTTGAAAGATTCACTTACACTGTATCTCACGATCTTCGTTCGCCGCTGGTTACCATCAAAGGATTTCTTGGCTTTATGGAAAAGAGCGCAAGCCAGGGAAATATGGAAGGCTTTCGCAAGGACATGCAGCGGGTCAGCACTGCAACCGACAGGATGGATAATTTATTAAAGGATATTCTGGAGCTTTCGCGTGTCGGGAGGTTGATCAACAAACCGCAGGAAATACCGCTTGAAGATTTGATCCGCGAAGCATTGGAAATCGTTCACGGACGCATTCAACAACGCAATATCACGGTTCAGATTCAGCCAAGCCTGCCCGCCGTCTACGGAGATCGAATGCGGCTGACAGAGGTTCTACAAAACCTGATCGACAATGCAGCGAAATACATTGGCAATCAAAAAAATCCCATTATCGTCATCGGCATGAATGGATACGACGAATCAAACCACCCCATATTTTTTGTCCGCGATAATGGCATGGGGATCGACTCGCCATATCACGAAAGCGTTTTTGGAATGTTCGATAAACTGGACCCAGCCAGTGAAGGCACAGGAATTGGCCTTGCCCTTGTCAAACGCATCATTGAATTTCATGGAGGAAAAATATGGATAGAGAGTGAATTAGGTCAGGGAACTACGTTCTACTTCACACTGGCAAAAAACGAATCTGTGGATATCTAACTTATTAAATTAACGTGAATAATGAATAAGAAGAATATGTAATGCTGAGAGTGCTTTTATCTCGAAGCATCTCTACCTGCCACTTCTTCCGCTTTGCGTCACTGCTAAAAATAAAACCACCTTTGCTTGTTCCAACAAATACCATTACTTTTTGCTCATCGGAATCTCCTCTCATCCAATAAAGAATAAATATTCTAATTATTATGGCATAAACATTGACCTGATTTAGGATGTTTCTTGTTGATAGATTGCCTGGGAAGGTCGCACACGCAAGGATATAAGCATGTTGAATATTGGCGGAAGCCTTATAATCCTTTGAAAACACAACTGCCTCAAAAAAAGTATTTGTGCAAAGAAAATTACATATTGTTTGTTTGGTAAAATTTACAAACAGGAAACAACAGGCATGCCAAAAAAGAAAAACGAACAGATCAGCTTTACCATCTCTCCGGGCACAAAAATACAAATAACTGTTCAGGCTGGGGAAGCGAATGATGATGGCAACCTGCCGATCACAGTCAATGTGGAACAGGTGGCAGCGGAAGTCATTCAACAGCCAGAAAAAATGCCGCTAGTATCACCTGGCAGGCTGCGGGTCAGAGTTGAAGCGTTTCTAAATCGCCTAAAAAGTTATGATATTGCGGTATTCCTATTTATTGCCGCGATCGCTGTTTATCTTCTCACACGTTTGATCGGCTTAACTCATTTCCCTATTTATTTTTTTACAGATGAAGCCATCCAAACTCAGTCCATAGCCGATCTGATCAAAAACGGATACAAAGCCGAGTCGATTTTTTTCCCAACCTATTTTAGGAATGGCGAATATCTCAATTTGAGTTTAAGCGTTTATCTGCAATGGCTGCCGCTTATTCTGTTTGGAAAGTCAGCGTTGGTTACACGGGCAACATCGGTCTTTGTTACTTTAATTGCTGCGTTTTCAGTGGGAATAATTTTACGCGATGTTTTCAAAGCTAAATACTGGTGGGTTGGGACGCTATTCCTTTCGATCACACCTGCATGGTTTTTACATTCACGAACTGCGTTTGAGACCGCAGAGTTTTCCTCTTTTTATGCGGGGACATTATGCGCTTATTTATTATATAGATATAAATCAGATCGTTACCTGTACCTGGCTCTATTTTTGGGTGCGCTTGCATTTTATTCCTACAACCCTGCCCAATTAATCATTCCTGCAACTGCGATTGCTCTTCTTATCTCCGACTGGCGCTATCACTGGGAACATCGCATTACCGCTCTTCAAGGGTTGGTTTTACTGGTTATTTTTTCGCTTCCATATGTTCGATTTCGCATTGAAAATCCAGATGCCGCAATATCTCATCTGCATGTATTGGGTTCCTACCTAGTGGAAAATATCCCCTTATCAGAAAAGATCAGACGTTATTTTTCTGAATACAGTATAGGACTGGGCGCATGGTATTGGTATTCTCCAAACGAACGTGATCTCGGACGGCATTTAATGAAAGGTTATGGCCACATTATGGCGATAACCTTGCCATTTGCAATATTGGGTTTGGCAAAAGTTCTGCGCCATCTTCGAGAGTCAGCGTATCGCACAATTCTTGTGGTTATGTTGGTCTCTCCAATTTCCGGGGCTCTTGTTCAAACCAGCATAACCCGTGTGCTGATGTTCGTTATTCCGGTGGTGATTCTAACCTCCATTGGTTTCGAACAATTTTTATTGTGGATCGAAAATCCCGCAGAACGCCTTACCGGGTTGGCCGCCGGGTTGGGATTAACCCGCAAGCGTTCTCTTCTGACATTATTTATTATTTTTGCTGGCAGCTTAATCGCTTATTTATGCAAAAACAGCCTTGACCAAGATGCTGTATTAGCGCTCATGGTAATTCTCGCACTTCAAGTGTCTGGGGTCATCGAACAGCTTGCAAAAAAGCTGATGACCTCCAACAGGGCATCATCACTGAAAGGCTGGCATCTCCCGCAAATCTTGATCGCACTAATCGTTTTTGCAACCCTGGTTGGAATGAATTTCAACATGTTGAATGATGCATTAAAGAATGGACCGCTCTGGTACAAAGATTATGGCATGGGCGGGATGCAGTATGGGGCTTTCCAGATTTTCGATGCGATCCAACAATATAAAATTGAGTACCCTGAATCAAGGATCATTCTTTCGCCAAGCTGGGCAAACGGCACGGACGTTGTCATCCGCTTTTTTCTGAACGATCCCTTACCTATTGGTGTCGGGAGTATCCAGGGGCATATTGACAAGAAACTGCCACTGGACGACAACACTGTATTTGTCATGATTCCCGAAGAATACAGCACGCTCAAGAATCAGGAAAAATTCACAGATATTCGTGTTGAAAAGATCGTCCCATACCCAGATGGAAAACCTGGATTCTATTTTGTTCGCTTGCGTTATGTGGATAACATCGATCAAATATTTGCTGCGGAGGAAGAACTTCGCCTGGCGCTTCAGGAAAAAGTTGTAAAGATTGACGGTCAGGATGTAAAAGTTCGCTATTCATTTTTGGAAACCAATGCCATCGAGCAGGTTTTTGACGGCGATCCTTATACCTTTATGAAAACTCTTGAAGCTAACCCGTTCGTCATCGAGATGACGTTCCCTTCAGAAAAAATCATCAAAGGCTTTTCGATCATCATTGGTTCAGTCAACGCCAAGATCACTTTGAAGTGTTACACCACACCAGATGCAGAACCAATTATCTATGTTTTTGAAGGCAAAGGAACCGTTGACCAACCAGAGCTTTCTTTTGATCTTCCCAAGTCAACACCAGTACAGGTGTTACGCGTGGAGATGCTGGACCCTTACTCACCCAGCCCCACGAATGTTCATATCTGGGAATTGAAACTGAGATAATACTCATGAGCAAGCCTGCTTTTGTTTACAAGGTCGATATCACCCTTTGGTACTATCTCCCTGTAAACAGGTTTGCAGAACCGTATCAAAAGGTGACTTTCATTGTTACAACTAACGTAGTTATCAAGGCGACCACATGGTCGCCTTTTGTTTCCAAGGAGGAAAAATGATCCGCCCCGTTTTGTATACAGGCATTCTCTCAGTAGCATTGATGGCGTGTAGTTTTCAAGCACCCAAACCTACGCCAAGCGCTGTGCCTACGTCTACGCCAAGCCCTACATCCACGCCTACTTTGATACTCACAGCTACCCACGTTAAAGTGGTTATGTTTGTAAAAGACGAGTTGATAAATTGCAGGCTGGGTCCGGGCACAGAATATGTACTGGTAAACGAACTGCAAAAAGGACAATCTGCGCAAGTAATCGGCAGGAATGATTCATCTGACTGGCTATATATTCGTGACCCTGGCAATCCCGATGGTTATTGCTGGGTCTCCACAAGCGTAATCGAAACTACTGGACCTATGACCGAACTGCCCATTTCACAGCCTCCCTTTGTATCAGTAACCGACTTTATTTTACGCGTGGAACCCAGCCGCATTTTAGTAAACTGCACTCAGTTTCCGCAGACTGTTTTTCTGGCAGCAGAGATTACAACCAATGGTCCCGCCTTACTAACATGGAAATGGGAGGTGAGTACAGGTGTCATATCAGATGTTGGCACTTTGGTTTTTCAAGAAGCGGGAACGCAGGTGATAAACGAATACTATCAAATAGGTGCACCCAATGAATACTGGGTAAAACTATACATCCTCACGCCAAATGAACTGGTTGAGCAGGTTAATATTCCAGTAAGTTGCACACCCTAATCTCATAATAAAAAACACGAGCTAAAAAATCAGCCCGTGTTTTTTGAAAATATTATTTTTTAGTGTTCAAACAACACAGTTTTATACCCAAGTGCTGTAAAGAACTTTAGCAAATAATTCTCTGCATTTGTCTGGCCTTGAGTCAAGATACCATCCTCAAGTGCAGCCTTGCGGATTTCATCCTCCGCTGACTGACGGGCAAGTGTTTCAAGGTCTATACTGCCCTTTGTTAACAAGCCTGTATCACGGTCGTACACATATGATTTTTCATTATCCAGTGTTGCAACAAAAATCTCAGTGGGGGGCAGGCGCACATACAAAACGCCATTATCCAAACGCATATCCCCGGGCTGCAATTTTTCCATATCAATTCCCGCGATCACAATGCCGTGAGCTACAAATATTAATCTATCGCCAAATGCAAATCCAAATGTCCCCTGGCCCACTTCCGCAGTGATTACTTTCTCAATTGTGTATTGAATGGTTTCAAGGCGGGCAATGGCACGGATCTCGTTAATATAAGTAACAGGGTCTGGAATAATGGTAGGCGTAGGATTCAGCAGTTGGGAAACCTGCGTTTGCATGGATTCATTGGCTTGCTGCAAGCCCTGAAATGGCGCCGAAGCTGCCGAAGCCGCCGCCGAAGCACTCTCGCGCACGGTTTGTACGATAAAATAAACCCCTGCTGCCAGAACGACTAAAATCAGGATGGACATAATTGTGCTTAAACTGTTTTTCATAATTATCCTTTCTAAACTCACCTTATTATAGCCATATCAGCATAATCGTGCGGATACAATTCTACAACATGAAAAAAGCCCTGCTCATACTCTCCCTCGCAATTCTTGGATGTTCACTCCCAGTTCAATTGACTTTGGGAACCCCTACACCGACTCCACCTCCCACACAGACTGCCACTCCTGTACCAACGCCTCTTTCCACGGCCGAACCTGGTACTGAAAAAAATCCATTGATCCTCGCTTTAGCCCCTTCACCCCACCCCAGCGCAAAAGTCATCGCCGCAGGAGATATTGTTGCAGCATTTATTGAAGCGCATACAGGCTATAAAGTTGTAACCACTATACCTGCCTCCGAAAATAATCTTGTTGAAGCTTTGGGCAAAGGCAATGCCCAAATCGCATCTCTTTCCCCTTTTGCATATCTGCTCGCACGTAAAAATGACACAGCCACTGCAATCCTTGCAAGCACACACGATGGTCAAACCACGTATGGCGCGCAATTGATCGCGAATCGTGACGGCGGATTTGTATCCTATTTCAACGCAGAGCGAAATGAAAACACCGCACAAGCTGATGAAGCGTTAAAACAATTTAAAGATAAAAAACCATGCTGGAGCGACAACACGTCTCCCTCAGGGTATGTCGTGCCGCTCGGACTGCTGAATCAGGCTCAGGTCCAGACGAGAAGCGGAGCATTCCTTGAGAGTCAACCCAGTGTAGTGCGCGCCGTCTATGCTGCTGATATCTGTGATTTCGGAGCAACGTTTATCGATGCGCGTCAATCGCCAACACTGGAAGCAAATTATCCAGACGTTATGGATCGGGTTATTGTGATCTGGCGCATACCCAATATTATTCCTTATGAAAATATTTCGCTCTCGAATAAGCTGCCCATTGAAATGCGCCGCGTTCTCCAGCGTGCATTCATTGACTTGATGCTGACCCCTGAAGGAAAATCTGCAATCCAAACAGTATATGGGATCGATGATTTACAGGTGGTGGAAGATGCGGCGTATGCAGATTTTCAGAACTATGTAAATACTTCAGGGTTGGATCTGACAGACTTGATTCAATAAATTATTTTACAATTAATTTCATGTCCATTAAATTAATACGGTTCGCCTGGCGTATAGCGTTCATTTTCAGTCTGTTCGTTTTGACTGGTTTGTTGCTGCCTAAATTAATTGTTTTACTTTACGCGGCCCCCCGCACATTTTTAGTTGAGAACGTTCATGCTGAACGAGTCGCAATTGTTTTCGGTGCGGGTTTATTACGCGATGGCTCCGCAGGTCCCGTCTTACGCGATCGTGTGGAGACCGCAGTGAAACTATACCAGCAAGGCAAAGTGAACAAGCTATTGATGAGCGGCGACAACAGGTTTGTCGAACACAACGAACCAGAAGCCATGCGCCAGTACGCGCTTGGGCTAAGTGTCCCTGATGAAGATATAATTTTGGATTATGCGGGTCGCCGCACATATGACACATGTTATCGCGCCCGTGCAATCTTTCAAGTGGATTCTGCAATCCTGGTTACCCAGTCTTTTCATTTGCCTCGCGCATTATTTTTATGCAACTGGCTTGGAGTAAAGTCCACGGGCGTAGAAGCGAGTAATATTTATTTTCGCAAAACCTCGCGGTTATACTGGAACGCGCGTGAATTATTTGCTAATTTCCAAGCTGTATGGGATGTGTTGATCTTAAAGCCGTTACCCGTACTGGGCGAGCCTGAACCAATTCATTAAAAATATTTTAGCGAGGAGAAAATATGGAACGCAATGATGCACTGAACCTTGTACGTGAATTTGTGAAAAACGAAGGCCTTGTAAGGCATATGCTTTCTGTGGAAGCCGCCATGCGCTTCTATGCCGAAAAATATGGCGAAGATATTGAGCAATGGGGATTAATTGGTTTACTGCATGATTTTGATTGGGAGATACACCCCACACTCGAAGAGCATCCGCAGGCAGGCGCGGCCATGTTGCGCGAGCGCGGCATGAGCGAAGAGATCATTCAGGATATTCTCAGCCATGCCGATCATCTTCAACTGCCACGGGATACAACTCGAAGAAAAGCGATTGCAGCATGTGATGAAGTAACAGGTTTAATAACGGCAGTCGCGTTGGTACGTCCTTCCCATTCCTTATATGATCTTGAAGCTTCATCGGTAAAAAAGAAATGGAAGGATAAAGCATTTGCCGCAGGGACTGATCGCTCTGAAATGGAGCATGCTGCTCAAGTGCTCGGTGTGGACATTTGGGAGCATGTGGGCAATGTGATTCTCGCCATGCGCAAGATCGCACCTGAATTAGGATTAGTTGGGAATTTAGGATAAAGATATAAGCCCCACTACATGCTTTCTTATTCAGTCTAATCCAAAGGATTACGAGGTTTCTTTTTAAGGCTACTATATTTATCTGCCATGGATGAATCAAAAATGGCTGTGGAATGTACGCCTGGGCCAATTGAATCTGTATTGACCTTGCCGCGCCCAGGCAGCAGATTATCCTGGATAAATACCAAATTGACTCCCGCCAGCGAAATGAGATCACCTGGGTACAACAGGCCTTGATTCACCCGCTGACCATTGACGTAAGTCCCGCCTGTGGAGTGCAGGTCAAACACTACAAAATGATCCTGCACGACCCGTATTTCGAGATGATGCCGTGAAATGCGCGGGTCATCGATCACGATCGTATTATCGTGACTGCGGCCAATACTAATAAGCGGCTTATTAAGAGGAATGGCTTTTACACCCTGAAATATCAAAAATACATTTTCAGGAATTAAAATTTCCGCCCCTGGGTCTTCATCATTTTCTTCTAGCTTGTGATTCGTATCATCCATCCCTGATACAGGCTCTTCTTGAGCCGCTCCTTTGAAAGAGTATATAACAATTGGTATGGACTTTCAATACTTGATATGAAAAAGTAAGAAATTCTGGGAGAAGACGGGATGTCTTTTATTTCAAGGTTAAATCGGTTATATAATTCCTATCAACAAATCCAACAAATAAAAAGGCATCTTTAAAAATGGCAAACATTCGATATATGGTCCATGATGTGGATAAGGCGGTTGAGTTCTACACTCACCTTCTCGGCTTCTCGCTTGACGAACGCTGGGGCCCAGCCTTCGCGATCATATCCAACGCAGACCTAAAGCTTTGGATCAGCGGGCCTGAAACCTCAGCCGCGCGAGCCATGCCGGATGGCCGCGTTCCACAGCCTGGCGGTTGGAATCGCCTCGTCCTTGAAGTGGATGATATCCATTCGCTTGTTGGGAAATTAAAACAGGCAGGAGCAGTTTTCAGGAACGAGATCATCTCCGGGCCCGGTGGCTTGCAAGTATTGGTGGAAGATCCATCAGGAAATCCGATTGAAATTTTTCAGGCGGGAAAGTAGAATGAATATACTTGAAACAGATCGTTTAATTCTTCGCAACCTCACGCTTGATGATGCCGAATTTATTTTCGACTTGTACAATCAGCCCTCCTTCATAAAATTTATCGGAGACCGAGGCATTCGAACTCTTGATGATGCACGCGACTTTTTAACGAAGAGATTGATCAGCCATTACGAACGCTTCGGCTTCGGCTTATGCCTGACTCTGCTCAAAGACAGTGAAACGCCCATCGGCATTTGCGGCCTCATCAAAAGAGATGCATTGGATGATGTGGATGTTGGCTTCGCCTTCCTGCCGCAATTCTGGTTAAAAGGCTATGCAGTAGAGTCTGCATTTGCAGTGCTGGCCTATGCAAAAAACACACTTGGAATGAAACGCATTGCAGGCATCACTACAGAAGATAATCACGGTTCGATCCGTGTTCTTGAAAAACTCGGCCTCCAGTTCGAAAAAATGATCAGGCTGCCAGAAGATGAAATTGAACTTAAGCTATTTACTCGGGATTTATAGAATAATCATCAGGAATACCCAATGTCACTTCCCAAACGGTTCACGTGGTTTCTTTTCCTTACGATCTTTACGCTCCAATCCTGCCAGGCCATTCCGCGCTATTTTCACGATGAGCGCCCGAATTTCCTGATCATTGTCACAGACGATCAACGCTTTGACACCATGCAGTACATGCCCAACACACAAAGCCTGATCTTCGATCAAGGTGTGACATTTTCACATGGTTATATTACAACTCCATTTTGCTGCCCGAGCCGCGCAAGCATCCTTACCGGTATGTATGCTCACAATCATGGAGTCGAGGTAAACGAAAATCCGCTCAAATTCCCAACCGTTGTGCAGGACCTTCATAAAAATGGTTATTACACCGGGCTGGTCGGAAAATATCTAAATTCCTGGGATGGGAATGCCCGACCGGAATTTGATTATTGGGTTTCATTTTTTGGCGGTACGGTCCCATCTTATTATGATCCCAACCTGAATGTAAATGGGAAGTGGGGAAAATTTACCGGCTATATGACCTATCTATTCAAAGATTATGTAATCGATTTCTTAGATAAAGCCACGCATCAAAGAAAACCTTTTCTTCTGGTTTTTGCACCCAATGCACCGCACCCTCCCTACACCCCGGCCAAAGAGGATGGAGCACTTTATACAGATCTGTCGCCATTCCGTCCACCCAGTTATAACGAAGCAGATATGTCAGATAAACCCAACTCAATTGCCAACAAAGCACTGCTTGATGACGAAAGCTCGGCTCAAATCGACAGGATCAGGCGCAGGCAAATCCTGACTCTTGTAGCCCTCGATCGTTCTTTGGGAGAAATTTTAGCGAAACTAAAAGAAAGCGGTGAAATGGATAATACCGTCATTATCTTTATTTCTGATAATGGAAAACATTGGGGTGAGCATCGCCTGGAATCCAAGAGCACCGCATACGAGGAATCTGTTAAAGTTCCGTTTGCAATACGGTATCCAGCGCTCGTTCCCACGCCATATACTGAAGATAAACTGGTTGCCAATATCGATATTGCCCCAACACTTTATGAACTGTCGGATACTCCAATGCCTTCAACCGTGGATGGAATGTCGTTGGTCAAATTATTAAGTGGAACGGGAAACTGGCGAGACCATCTCTTGCTCGAAGCCTGGCCTGATCGAGGTCACTGGACTGCGATTCATACTGGACAATATGTTTATATTGAAACAGACAACGATATGTCTGAATTCTATAATCTTGCGACCGACCCCTTTCAAATGGATAACATGATCAATGACCCAAAGTATCAATCCATGATCCTGGAGCTGCAGGCTTATCTTCAAAAAGAAAAGGTGCCCCGAACGACAATTCCCGAAAAATAAATTTATGTAAACAAGAAGGACTGGCTTTTCTGCCAGTCCTTCTTATTTACATCTTATCCATTTGGGTTTTCATTTTATATTTTTTAATTTCGCGCCAACCCACAAGCATCTTTTCCTTTTCATCCCATAGGCGGAAGTATAAGGATTTCAAACTATCACGAACCGTAATTGGCTCAATTTGAAAGATAGGATTCTCTGTGTGGCATTGTTCCAATTTGTAATTGGGAATCTTCGGGCTGAGGTGATGAATATGATGGAAACCAATATTCCCTGTGAACCACTGCAAGACCTTGGGAAGTTTGTAGAAGGAACTTCCATCCATGCCAGCTTTGAAGAATTCCCAATCTTTATGCCGTTCCCAATAGGTTGGGTCAAAATTATGCTGGACATAAAACAGCCACACACCAGCGCCGCAGGCCATCAGCAGGATGGGCAATTCAACCAGAACATAGGCTTGCCAGCCGATATGGTATATCGCCCATCCGACAAAGCCAAGGAGCGCAAGATTCGTCCAGATGACACTGTTTCGTTCACGCTTGCCAGATTCAGAGGTCCAGAAACGATGCGTGAGGGTAAATACAATTGTCGAGCCAATCGTGAACAGGATCAATGGGTTACGCATAATTCGATAGCCAATCTTTTTATACCAGGGAGCGGCCATATATTCTTCCACGGTCATCGTATACACATCGCCAACGCCGCGGCGGTCCAGGTCACCAGCAGTGGCGTGATGGATTGCATGTGAATGCTTCCACTCGTAGTATGGAGTCCAGACTGCAGCGCCAAGCAACAACCCCAAACGATCATTGGCCAGCTGGGTTCTAAAGAACGACCCGTGACAACAATCATGGAAGATGATGAATATGCGAACCATGAAACCTGCAGCGGGAATGGTAATCAGGAGTGTCAGCCAGTATCCGATTTCAAGGCTGCGGTATGCTAGATACCACAGTACAAAAAAGGGAATTACCGAATTAACCACCTGCCACAAACTTCGCCATGTTTCCGGGTAGGCATATTTTGCAACAACAGCCTGCCATTTTATTTTTCCAATACTCATATTAATCTCCATTCTTCATTTCATTTCAATAACGCGGCCTTGAAACCAAGCCGTAAACCTACTTCGCCCCTATCATACTCTCATATTCCAAATATGCAGTGACTCCGTTTATCCAATGCTGCAGACCGTCAATGCGGATGGAGGCTTCTTCGCAGCTGCTGAAAATGCCACCACCGTACCTTAATATCATATCATCGTTGATATCCCAATTGCAATTATTATCTGGTAATTGGCGGGCTCGCACAAAAGTGATGAACGTACGAATCTCAGGGTCAAGCCACTCATAATCTGTCCCTGCCAGATAAAAAGCCTGAGCCAATGCCGCAAGCGACTCTACTTTCGTGGCCGTTGAGATGCTGGTGTTCGTCGGGTTGAGTGAACGGACCTGTCCCTCGATCACAACATCAGCAATCTGTTTTGCATAATCTTTATCTGCCTGGCTAAGTTTATCCAAACGGGCAAGCATGCTGAAGGCGTAGCTGTGCCAGTGATCTTCCGTAACAGGTTGAGTGATTAAGTATGCATTTACTTCGCGGGCCTGTGCGAGCCAGAATTCATTGCCAGTCATTTCATAAAGCTGGGTTAGCGCAAGTAAACTTTCACCAGGATAATAAAGCACAAAATAATCGGGGTCTACCGTGCCCGCAAAGTGCGGATCAAACGAATGATAAAAGCCGCCTTCAGGCTTTCGCATGGAAACGATGAAATAGCCCAGGTCAATTGCTGTGGTTAATAAATTACGATCCTGCAAAATAAAATCGCCTGTGGCCTGCCAGCGTTTATAAATAGCATCTACAGTTATTGCGGCGCCGCCTAATTGACAACTGCCATTTGTATACAGGCATGTTCCAGTGAAATGCTGCGGGTCGCTTACCAGCATTTCCAAATAATGGTCAAGCGCAAGATCGCCTGCTTTGCAGTATTTCGAATCGCCCGAAACTCTGCACACCGTAAAAAGAGAGCCAGTTCCTCCAACCAAGCGGATATAGGATGGAGCATAGGATCTTTCATTCGTCATAAAATCCACTTGATAGGAAAGCTCGCCATTTGGGAGCTGCTGGCGCACCAGATAATCACCGGCAGCAATGACCAAATCTTTTAGCGGATTATCTTTAATGGGAATAATTTTTGGGATAAGAGCTGGGGTAAAAGTAGCCGTGGGGGTTAGATCCACCAAAATAGTTAAAGGTTCAGGTTTATTTCTCCTCGTCAAAAAAAACGCTGCGGCAATCAATACAAGAATCACAAAGGCAAACAGATATTTTTTACGAGTTAAAAGCATACATCATCCTAATTTCTGATTAACTATATCTGTTAAGTCCTGTAAGGATAAATCAGCCAGGGAGGAAACTGTTAGATCACCAGAAACGCCCATCTTTGCAGTTAATGGATTTGGAACCGCCACCACAAAGATCTCTGCGCGACGGGCAGCCAAAACACCATTGACGGAATCTTCAAAAACGACAGCCGCATCTTTCTTAACGTTGAGCTGTTCCAGCGCCTTCAAATATATATCCGGGTTGGGCTTTGTTCTGCCAGGCGCTACATCATCGGCGCAGATGACATGGTCAAAATAATGAAATATCCCCAAACGTTTTGCATGTGCATCCACCCATGAATGCGGAGAACTCGAGCCAATCGAAACCTGCAAGCCATTTTCTTTTGCCTGCTCAATCATTTGAACCACACCTGGCAAAACGGAACTGGCACGGATAATTTCATCGGCTTCCTTTCGGTAACGCGATTTCAAAGAAACAGAATCCAACTGTCCCGAAGAAAGAAGCGAGAGATGCTCGGCCGCATTAAAATTCGAAAGGCCGTATCCGCCCACAGTTTTCTCCCATTCATGCACAGGCAATTCATATCCATGATCTTTATAAATGGATTGCCAAACCAAAACCTCGGGTGTCTCCGTATCCAGGATCAACCCGTCAAAGTCAAATATAAGTGCCTTCAACATTAAGGAAACCGCCTTACGAATTCAGAGATCGCTTCCCAGACCTTGATATCTTTTGAGTCAACCGATTCGATAAGATTCATCATCTCGCCAAGTGCATTTTTCATTGCATCGTATTCGCGCTCTGCTTCGTGAATACTGCTAAAGAAACGGGTGTGATCTATCCAACCATAAATATGACCAGAGACAGATAAAAAATCCTTGCCGCGTTTGATTGTGATGCGTGCGCCCAGTTCGTGCTCCTCATCGCGAAGGATCATACCGCCCTCTGTGCTCACATTATTGATGCTTTTACCTTCATCGTATTTATGCCATTTATTCATCTACATCCATTCTGCTAACTTGTGATGCCTGCACTCCTGCTGTTGCAGGCACAGTCCGCACTTTCTGGCCTTCCTTGATCAAGCGCGCAAGATGTTTAACCATAACAGCCTGGCGCGGAGAAACTTTTGCGCCAAGGTCTTCGAGTGCCGGCTCAAGCCAGGTTTGATATGAGCGGACATTTAAATATACTTTGCGTCCACGCCGATCAGGCAGGCTGGAGACCAGGGTGGAAATTTTTTCGCTTACGTTATGTTCATCAGGATGAATAAGAGGAGTCAGCACAATGCCATACATCCCAGAAGTGACACTCGCATAACATTTTATATTTTCAGAATACACAAACCCGACAAGCCGATTCGGAGCAGGCTCAACAGGATGCATCAGCGGCGGGACAATTTGATAATGCAGACTTTGCACCGCGGGCAGGTCTACAGAACGCACCCACCTCCAACCCAAACTGGTGCCTGATTCTGTTTTCTCGATCATGCTCACATCCCAAAGTCTTTGCCATGCATAGACGGAGAATCCCGCAATGCGTAATGCAGGGAACACATCGCTTGATTCTTCCACTTCTGCAAGAACATGAAAGGCTTTCCATTCGCCCGCCTGGATGACAAGATGCTCGATCAAGAGAGGCAATTCAGGGTTATGCAATTGATAAGAAGGGGCAAGGTATAACAATTTCGCAAACGATTCCCCGCGTGAATGAATTACGCCGCCCAATAAAGAAATATCTCCGCCATTGGCAATGGCCGCATACAAATGCCGCGCAGGGTTGATATAAGCCAGCAATCCCATTGCCCCAAGCGGATGCCCACGCGTGAGAGCACGCGTGCTATCGAGTGTTAATACGTCATTTCGATAGCGTGCAATAATGGGAAGGTCTAACAGATCGAGAGAGCGAATAGACATTGTATTTCACGTTGTCGCGTTTTAACGTTCAAACGTCTCAACTCGCCAGCGAAACAAAATATTCATGGAAACGCGTATCACTTGTCAACTCAGGGTGAAACGATGTAGCCAGCAAATGACCTTGTTGCGCGGCGACAATCCGTCCATCTTCAAGCGCAGAAAGCACCTTCGCATCACCATGCACTGATTCGATCAACGGCGCTCGAATAAAAACCGCATGATACGGATGTTCTGTACCGGTAACTTTCATCAACTCATCGATCTCAAGGTCAGTCTCAAACGAGTCTATTTGTCGGCCAAAAGCATTGCGCTGCACTTTAATATCCATCAAACCGAGCAAAGGCTGGTCACGGTTTACATCTTTCGATAGAAAGATCGCGCCTGCGCAAGTTCCCCAAATAGCATGGTCTCTGCCAAACTCTTTCAATGGCTCCATTAAGTTATAGGCAACTGCCAGCTTGCCCATGGTCGTAGACTCACCGCCTGGAATAATAAGACCATCCAGGAGGTTCAAATGCTCAGGCAAACGTACTTCGGCTGTTTCCGCCCCAATACGTTTTAGCATGGATATATGTTCTGCAAAATCGCCTTGTAAGGCGAGGACTCCAATTTTCATTTTCAATTTCCGTAGGTGCACAGCAAGACGAAAAAATTAATAAGGTTTTTCCTGATTTCGCTGTGCCCCTACAATAACTTTACCAACCACGACCCGCCATCTTTTCACCTTCAGGCATTTGGGAAGTGTTACGTCCCACCATGGCTTCGCCAAGATTCTTGCTTACTTCAGCAAGGATGGAAGCATCCTGATAATGGGTCACAGCTTTGACAATAGCAGTTGCACGTTTTGAAGGATCGCCACTCTTGAAGATACCAGAGCCCACGAACACTCCATCCACACCGAGCTGCATCATCAAGGCAGCGTCTGCTGGGGTAGCCACGCCGCCCGCTGCAAAATTGACAACAGGCAACCTGCCGAGTTGCTTCACTTCTTTAACGAGTTCATAAGGTGCGCCGTTGTTCCTTGCAAAAGTCATCAGCTCTTCATCGCCCATTACTTGCAGTTGACGAATGGCACCGATCACTGAACGCGCATGGCGAACAGCTTCTACTACATCACCAGTCCCAGCTTCGCCTTTCGTGCGGATCATAGCAGCGCCTTCGCCAATACGGCGCAATGCTTCACCAATATTGCGGCATCCACAAACGAACGGCACTTTGAAATCATGCTTCAAAATATGATGTTCTTCGTCGGCAGGGGTAAGCACTTCGGACTCATCAATATAGTCAATACCAATGGCTTCCAAAATTTGCGCTTCCACAAAATGCCCAATACGGCACTTTGCCATCACAGGGATACTGACCGTATCCATGATCTTCAAGATCATGTCAGGGTCAGACATGCGCGCCACGCCGCCGTCTGCACGAATATCAGCAGGGACGCGTTCCAACGCCATCACCGCACACGCGCCCGCATCTTCCGCGATCTTGGCTTGCTCAGCATTCACCACATCCATGATGACGCCGCCTTTTAACATTTGGGCTAAACCCTTTTTCTCAGTCCATGTACCAGTTTTTGATTCCATTTTATACACTCCTTTAATTAATGCGATTGAATTCTACCATGCAGATAATCTTTAAATTATAAGAGGACTGTAAGTAGTACAGCGAATCTTAATTTAACTTTTACCTGATTCTACACAAAAGGCAGAGTCAACTCTTGAGCCTCTTGACAAAACTCACTTAAGAGCTACAATTATTACAATGATACAATTAGTACAATAAAGGAGATATATGGCAGAGAAGAAACTCACCTTACACCTTGATTTCCATTCGGGTTTACCCATCTATACCCAGATCGCAAATCAAATTCAAAGCCAGCTTGCCAATGGGATATTAAAGCCTGGCGATCAGCTGCCAACAGTCCGTGCGCTGGCTTCTGAATTGAGGGTCAACTTTAATACGGTTGCGCGCGCTTATCGCATCCTTGATGAAGTCCGCATCATCTCAACGCAACAAGGGCGCGGCACTTACATCACAGAGAAACCGCCGCCAGAAGTCAGTGAAAGATTAAGGCATGAATCACTGGAAGCACTTACACAGAGATTTATAGCCGAAGCCATTCGGTTGGGTTTCTCAGAGAAAGAGATCAGCCCGATGGTCAGAGACAGTTTGAAGTCCAGGAAAGAAACGAATTCCAACGATATCGAATAGTTATAAATCAGGAGAATGCAAAAATGAATACAAAGTTTATTAAGTCAGCAATCGATAAAAGAAAAAAAGATGATCAACACATTTCACCAATTGCAGGCGCTTTGTTTGGTGTGTTTATGATCATCGCAGTCCTAGGCGTAATCGTGGCAGATGGCCGTTATCCAGACGCACTCCTAGGTACCTGGGTAATTGGCTGGACATTAGTGGGCACTTACTTTTTGTTCGCGATGAAGGTCGCTTCGCAATGGGAAAAAGTGATTGTATTGCGCCTTGGCAAATTCAACGGGCTGAAAGGACCTGGGTTATTCTGGGTAATTCCAATCATTGATACAGCCGTAATGTGGATCGACCACCGTGTGGCAGTCACATCGTTCTCTGCCGAGAAGACGCTCACAAAAGACACGGTGCCTGTGGATGTAGATGCGGTTTTATTCTGGGTTGTGTGGGATGCGGAAAAGGCCGCGCTTGAAGTTACCGATTACAACTCAGCGATCTCATGGGCCGCACAGACTGCGTTGCGCGAGATCATCGGGCAAATGACTCTGGCAGACATTCTCATTGGCCGTGGGAAGATGGATGCTGAACTACAAAAGATCATTGACGAACGCACGACGCCTTGGGGTGTAACCGTGCAATCTGTGGAAATCCGTGATGTGATCATTCCGCCAGATCTTGAGAATGCAATGTCTCGCCAGGCGCAGGCCGAACGTGAACGTCAGTCTCGTGTGATTCTCGGCGAATCTGAACAGCAAATCGCGGCTTCATTCGCAGAGGCGTCAAAGGCTTACATCAATAATCCCACCGCGCTGCACTTGCGTGCGATGAACATGTTATTCGAAGGATTGAAAGAAAAAGGCGCGCTGGTGATTGTGCCATCCTCCGCAGTTGACTCCATGAATCTTGGTGCCATGAGCGGTATGGTTGCGATGGCACAGAATAATTTACCAAAGGAAGATAAATAATTTACGTTTCACGTGAAACGATCCAAGGAGAAAAATGTCTACAAAAGCTACAACCTTTATTTCGCTTGTTTTGATTACTGTCGCCGTCGTCGCTGGTGCAGCATTATGGAATCAACTGCCTGACCAAATGGCATCTCATTGGAATGCCAATGACCAGGTGGATGGGACCATGCCAAAATTTTGGGGCGTGTTTATGATGCCTCTCGTCACACTCGGGATGATGGTGCTATTCCTGGTTATCCCGAGCATTGACCCGCTCAAGGCAAATATCGCGCAATTCCGCGAGAGCTTCAATATCTTCATCGTGCTAATCATTGCCTTTATGCTCTACGTCCATGGACTGACTTTGGTTTGGAGTCTTGGAAATACGAGCTTCAAGATGAGCGCAGCCATGCTGCCTTTCATAGGCATATTATTCATCGCCATTGGATGGATGATACGGAAAGCCAAACGAAATTTCTTTATCGGTATCCGTACCCCATGGACTTTATCCAGTGACAGCGTGTGGGGCAAGACCCATCAACTCGGCTCGATTTTATTTATGGCATCTGGTGCATTCGCCATCTTCGGCGGACTCATCGGCGGCATGACAGCTTTCTGGTTAATGTTCGTTCCACTGATCGGGTCAACTTTATTTCTTGTAGCGTATTCGTACGTACTGTATCGTAACGAAACCAAGTCGTAAATAAAAAACGTGATCTTAAAAATGGGTCACGCTTTTTATTGTTTCACGTGAAACGCCAGGAAAAAATGACGCTGTATTGGCTTCTGTTAAAAGTAACTCATCTATTTCGTCCGTAAAACAAGGAGTATAAAATGACCGAAGAAATCAAACAATGGGAATATCGTGTGCAAACCATTGGAAGTATGTTTGGCACAAAAGATGAGAACATCGAGGCGATGTTAAATGAATGGGGTGTTGAAGGATGGGAAGTAACTCATGTCTACACTCCCGAAGGAAGCGGCAAAGTGACTGTCGTTGCAAAACGTTCACTATCCAATACAACAAGAAGATTACGCAGCATGCCTGCATAAAATCGAAACAAGGAGATACACATGTTATTAGTAAACACGATTATCAGTTCAATTGGAATGATTCTTCTGCCGCTCATGGCTGGATATTTCATTGCAAAGAAATTCAAATTATCATTCAAAGACTTTCGTAAATTATTTATCGCTGGCGCTTTGACCTTCATTGCGTCACAGGTTTTACATATTCCTTTTCTTTATGGAATAACCGCGATGTTCAAAAATGGAATGCTGCCATCTCCACCTGAGTCATGGAGCGTGGTCTTTAATGCGATCTTGCTTGGCTTACTTGCAGGTATCTTCGAAGAGACCTCACGATATATTCTCTTCAAGTACATTATGAAAAAATCGCATACCTGGGAAGATGGAATTACGATCGGGCTTGGACATGGCGGCATTGAAGCAATATTTATTGGCATCCTTGCAATATCAACCTTTGTGCAAATGATGGCCATGCGTTCCATGACAGATTTTTCTTCATTGGGAATTCCCGCAGAACAAATTGAAATCGTAAAAGCACAAGTAACAACATATTGGGCGCAATCGGATGTGATGCCTTTCTTCGGATTTATGGAACGTATTTCTGCTATGTGTTTACACATTGGTTTATCTGTGCTGGTTATGTACAGCATAGTCAGTGGTCAACGTAAATGGTTTTGGTTTGCGTTGCTATGGCATGCATTTGTAGATGCGCTTGCTGTTTATTTATATCCAAAAATCACAGCAGGGACAAATATTTTACTCGGCACGTTAGGGCTGGAAACTTTGGTTGCAATCCTTGCTGTTGGGTTGTTAGTCTATGCCATTCGACTCAGGAGCAGCTTCCCCGTCAAAATTGAAGTGGAAAATACATAGAACAAACGTTCTGATAAATTAAGACAAAAAAATCGCCAGACAGAAAAATGTCTGGCGATTTTGATTCAACAAATCATTTCTATCCCAAATGCATCGGCATGATGACATGCAGGAAATTATCATCGCCTACCGGCCGTACAACACCGGGTGCATTCGCCGCGGAAGTTTCCAATGCTACATTCGGAGTGCGAATGACTTCAAGCGCCTCGCGTAAAAATTTCACATTGAATGCGATAAGAACGCTGCCGCCATCCACTGTGGCTTCAACGATGGTTTCGTTCTTGCCTGTCTCTTCAGACGTTGCAGAGATTTCCACTTCGCTGGGCTGCATTTCACCGTTGGCTTGTTTGATATCGAAGCGGGCAACATTCGAGCCTTCACGTGCAAAGATCTCAGCCTGTTTGCAAGCCTTGAGCAAAGATGCTGTGGAAACCAAAGTGCGTGATTTGTAATTGCGCGGAATGATCTGCTGATAATCCGGGAAAGTTCCATCGATCAACTGCGAGACGACTTCCACATCTTTCACGCGGAACAAAACCTGACCGCGATTTTTTGGCGAGACCATATAGATCGGTTCTTCACTATCACCGGCCACACGGGCCAATTCATTCAAAGCGCGCGCGGGGATAATTAAATTCAACGGCTGGGGCACGGGGTTGGAAAGCACAGCCTTGCGGACTGAAAGACGGAAACCATCTGCCGCAGCCATGGTGAGTTTATCTTTTTCCACGTGTACCAGTACGCCCATTAATACAGGTCGGGCTTCATCGGTAGAAGCGGCAAAAGCGACCTGCTGAATCATCTCTTTGAAATCAGCCACATTCAATTGAATGGCGCCATCCATTTCAGGGACAGGCAGCGGAGGAAATTCCTGCGCATCAATACATTTAATATCGTTATTTGATGTGCCGCCTTTTACGTGCAGGCTTTGTGTTTTTACATCGAGGGTCAATTGCACCTGATCACCGGGAAGTGTATTCACCAGATCATTGAATGTGCGCGACGGCACAGTGGTTGAACCTTCTTCATCAATACGTGCTGCGATCCAACAGGTAATACCCAACTCAAGGTTGGTGGCAGAGAGCCGCAAACGACCTTCGTCACTTGCGATCAAAATATTGGAAAGAACGGGGAGCGTACTGCGCGGCGAAACAGCACGGGAGACAATGCTCAAACCGCGTGCGAGATTTTCTTGAAGGACAGTTACTTTCATAGGTTATCGCCCTCGATCATAAAGTTGAAATTTTTCAAAAGTATATCATTAAAAGCAAATGACCAAAAATAAAGCCACGAAGTAAGCAGAGTTTTATCAAGCATACTTCGTGGCAATAACGAAAGTCACAAGAAAAACCTAGAAATTGCCCGTCACCAGGGATATTCCAAGAGTCACTAAAATAATCACCACTTGACATGCAAATAACGCCGCGAAAACATATACAACATATGTCCAGGCTGGAGTTGCCCGAGTTGCAGATTGCGGGCGGATTTCCTGACCTTCAGCCAACGCCTGCGCAGACTGAGCCGCCTGCCCGAAATCATTCATCCAGAAAATGCCCGCCGCATCATCTGCGACGATGAGCTTGCTCCCATTAAATGAGCGGATCCACGCCTCGACATTTTCTGGCGTGTTCACAGCGAGAGCGCCTGGCAAAACCAAGGCATTGGCTTTCACGTCACTAGCTATTTTTTCATTTGCATTCAGCACGGTCACTGGGACTTTCGGCGCATACTTCGCAAAAGCCGCTTTGACTAATTCGCCAAATTTTCCGTTATGGTCAAGAACTGCCACACTAAACTCGGATTGTTTTTCTTCCAATACTTCTTTCTGTACCGCGCCATCTTTGCGCAATGCTGAAAGGTGATAGACCAATATCACAGCGAATACGATCAGGGCTTCCAAAGCTTTCAAGATGGAGCTCAGAAAGTCAGCTTCAACCTGACCCTTCAAAGCTGCTTGAATGAGCAAAAACACAATGATGGCCGCAGGCGCCATTGTCCCTAAGACAGATGCAAACAACGCCAGATATAAATAAGCTTTTCTCACGATCGAACGACGTGCATGTGCGCCCATCTCTCCTTCGGCAAGGGCTTCTGCTTGCATCGGGCGCCAGGTCCGCAGCCAAAGAGGCAGTCCTACAACGATGACAGCAATTGCGCCTGCCAGTTGTTTGATCATGAAATCTGAGGAAGTCACATCTGATCTACCGATGGCCTGGTCAACAATCAGCGTTAACAGCAACAGAATTCCGACGATCGATGTTGTTAGCCCAATAACAGAGAGAATGTATAAATAAACGCGCTTCATCGCAGCACGGCGCGGAGCATTGGTTTCGGAATTAAATTGCTTATTGAGCCAACCGCCATAGTAGACCCATAAAACGCTAAAGGGAATCAATACCGAAAAAGGCCCGCTGATTTTTTGAATCAAGTCAGTTGTTGATATGTCCTCACCGATCAGACGGCTGAGCAAACTGTAGAAAATATTTCCGCCTGTCGTCAGCACAGTGACTGTCCCACCGAGGGCGAGTAGGTAGAGAATGACGAGGCGCAGGACAGAGCTATTTTCAGCAGGATCAGGCAGAGCGTCCTGAATGAAGCGCCAGGAGAAGAACCAGATCGGTGCGCCAACGACAAGCAAAGCAGTCGCGTTAACAAAGGTTTCACGCCCGATCGAGCCGATTAAATTTGTAGGGATGTATAAGATGAAACGTAAAATTTGCTGAGTACCGAAGACGATCATCAAAAGGCCGTAAAGCATCCAGAGATAGCGATAGATGCGGCGAATATCTTTGAAGTTTTCGGTATCTGGCAGGGACGGCCACTCAGCGCGTAGAATGCTCCAGAAATAAGCAGCAATCAACAGGTTAAGCACGATCGCGATCAAATTATCAGGCCAGGTTTGGGTGCCACCGATCAAAGCCCGTTCATAGGAAATTTTTGCAACTCCAATGAATGTACGGTTGATTAGTGCCAAAAGATTTTGCACAGCAGGCAGAAGCGTGGCAAAGAGTGCGCCATACAAAAAAACTGCGCGCAAGGTGGCGGTCTTTTCTTCTTCTTCACGTGCTGAGACGCGTTGTGCCCACAACCAGTGGACAAGGAAGAAAGGCACACCTACCAAAATAAGCGAAAGCGCAGTTGCCAGCGCTTGTGCATTATCGGTGATCAAGGCTGGGTTGACGATGGAACGAATCAAACCAATCAGCCCCCACAGCACCACTTCAAAGCTGATAAAGGCGATAGTGTAAAAATAAAGTCTTCTGACTGTTTTCATAATGATTTCCTCATGTCATTGCGCAGAGGGTGCTCCGCGCAATGACATCCGATTATTTAACGGGTGCTTGATACCAATCGTAAGCCCAGAAGTTATAGGGCATATAGGTTATTTTCCATTCGCCATTTTGTTTGACGAGTTGGGCACGGTCTGAGCTGCTGGAGCCGCCCGAAAATGGATCGCTGGAAGAGTAGACCAGAGTCAAATCCACATAGGCATCGCTTCCATCGAGTTGAGCCTCGCCTACATCCACGCCGACATTATCCGAATTGACACTTCCGTTAAAAAAGGACTGCCGAAATACTTCGTAAGTGGGCTTGTTTTCCTTATCCGCGAGGTAGGTATAGGCGGTCTTGTAATCTTTATTGGTCACGGCAAGTACATAATTAAAGACAGCCACGTCAGGAGAATCTCCGACCTTATACTCTTTCGTGTCTTTTCTTGTAAAGAATAAGGTAAGTGCGAGTAAAATCAGCACTCCAATTCCGATCAAAATGCCAGTCAGAAAGCGATCTTGTTTCATGTTTACCTCCGAGTTTGAAATGATTGTATAAGGTTAAAGATGAAATAGCAAGCAGATAAGTTCCCCAGACTCTTGATACATGCCTAGTGACCACATTCATGAAAATACACGATCAGCATATTCTTAATCGAGAAAACAGATGGAAATTGTCTATACGCCACACAGCAGTGAAAAAACTTGGTAGAATGAATAAACAATAAGCTGGGAATAAAAAGACCATAGACAGCAAACATCAGGATGATAAATATGAAAACAACCCGACAACAAGCCTTGACATTAATAATGACTATCTTTGTGTTGATAATCTCCCTGTTCAATACAGTGACTGCCTTCGCAGATGATAGCCTACCGCCCACGGAGCCAGTAGTTGCAACTCAGGAACCTGTTGGGACCGATATTCCATCTGCCACCGAAGAACCTATTGCAACAGGCATGCCGGTTGCGACAGTAGAATCAATTGCAATAGAAGAATCTGTTATACAGGAAGAAGCCAGTGTCAAGTACCCATTTTATATACCAAAGATAAATAGACAAAATCAGGCATTTTGAATTGCGTATTGGCGGGGCGATAAGCCCTGTAATGCCTCGTGC
>JAYVUA010000021.1:0-14509 GCA_043788255.1 Anaerolineales bacterium
CGGACTTCTCCCTAGCCTCTTCAACCTCCCATAGCAATGTGGGAGGTTTTCTTACACTCCTCTTATTGACTTCCCCTATAGCGACTGTTATTATTATTCGTAGATAACTAGCACTCTCATTTTGGGAGTGCTAATTTCTGAATATGACAAATCTTTCCGAGCGCCAGAAGAGCCTGCTTCTTCTCATCATACGTGACTATATCGACTCTGCCCAGCCGATTGGCTCGAAGCGGCTCGTAGAGCGTTTCCATTTGGACCTGAGCTCTGCCACCATCCGAAATGAAATGTCAGCGCTGACGGAGATGGGCTACCTAAGGCAGCCCCATACTTCGGCAGGCCGTGTGCCAACAGAAGAAGGATATCGTGTTTTTGTTGCACAGATGATGCATCAGGCAGAGTTGCCTGCATCAGTACAAAATACGATCTCGCAGCAATTCTTCCAGGTGCGGCCAGACGTTGTGGAATGGATGACTCTTGCAGCCTCCATTCTTGCGCATCAATCACAGGGTGTGTCCCTGGTCACGGCGCCGCATGCAGAAACGATCCGTTTCAAGCATATTGAATTGATCTCCACCCAGGGACGCCAGGTGTTAATGGTGATCGTAATGGACGGCGGAGAAGTTAACCAGCAGGTTTTGACTTTAGCCGAACCCGTCAATCAAGAACGACTCAGTCAGGCTGCTGCACATCTCAATTCGCTTTTGGCTGGTCTTTCCGTAAATGCAATTGCTGCACTTTCCTCACGTGCAGATGCGCTTGAGCAGGATATCATCACACTGCTTGTTCAAGACCTGAAGAAAACATCTGAAAGTACTTCAGGCGAAATCTATACAGATGGGCTCACCAATGTTTTGAGTGAACCAGAATTTGCAGAATCATCTGATGATGTGCGCTGGGCAATGCGGTTGTTTGAAGAAAGGTCTACATTACAGGATCTACTTGCCCGCGCATCCACGAATAGCAGTGTTGGCGGATTGCAAGTATTGATCGGCGGCGAAGGCGAGTGGGAGGAACTTCGTCAATGCTCGATGGTGATCGCGAGATATGGCGCGCCAGGTCTGGCTACGGGAACGTTGGGTGTTTTAGGCCCCATGCGAATGTCCTATGCGCGCACAATTCCAACCGTAAGATATGTTGCAGGATTACTAAGTAATTTGGTGAATGATAATATTTCGAATGAGTAACTCTGGAGTCAGACAGGTTACTGCTTAAGATCGGACAGCAAGCTGTCCGACTCCAAAAAAAACTAAAATGAGAGTGGAAGCATGACAGACAAAAAGAAACACAAACACGAAGATGTATATGAGCCTCAACCCACAGCGGAGTCAATGCCCGTTGATGGCGAGCAGACAAACGTTGAGTCGGATGCGCTGCAAGGCCAATTGGCGGAGATGGAAGCCAAAGCGTCTGAATATAAAGATGGCTGGGCCAGGTCGCAGGCGGAGTTTCAGAATTATAAAAAGCGCATCGAACGCGATAATGAGTTGACCTACTCCAGCATGAAAGGCGATATCATTAAAAAGATGTTGCCTGCTTTGGATGATCTGGAACGCGCTTTGCAAAACCGTCCCGCAGACGATGCGTGGGCAAGCGGCATTGAGTTGATCGCGCGCAAGCTCCAGAACATTTTGGAGAGTGAAGGTGTGAAGCGCATTGAAGCAAATGGCGTTGCATTTGACCCAACCTTCCACGAAGCGATTACGCATGAACCAAGCGATGATGTTGAAAGTGAACATGTGATCGCCGTGGTGCAAAATGGATACATGCTTGGGGAGCGTGTGATACGACCTGCATTGGTACGGGTGGCACAGTAAATTAATAATCATGTCATTGCGAGGGCACTCTTGTTTTTGTCC
Organism: Anaerolineales bacterium; assembly: GCA_043788255.1. GTDB lineage: Bacteria > Chloroflexota > Anaerolineae > Anaerolineales > Villigracilaceae > Villigracilis. Next base: position 1,857 of record JAYVUA010000021.1, read on the forward strand.
GAAGCAATCTCCTAATAATTGGAGATTGCTTCCTCGGAAGAACATCCTCCTCGCAATGGCATAAAACATTAAGGAGCAATTATGGGCAAAATTATTGGAATTGATTTAGGCACAACAAACTCTGTCGCGGCGGTGATGAGCGGTGGGGAACCTGTAGTGATTCCGTCGGCAGAAGGTGAACGGCTTGTACCTTCTGTGGTGGCTGTGAATAAAAATCACGAGCGTTTGGTGGGACGTGTAGCGCGTAATCAGGCCATTACCAACCCGCTGAATACGATTTTTTCAGTCAAACGGTTTATGGGACGTAAGGCTGATGATGCCCAAGTGGAGCATACTAAGAAGCGTGTACCTTACGCGGTGACTGCTGCTGAAAATGGCGATGTGCGCGTAACACTTGATGAAAAAGATTACTCGCCGCCTGAAGTTTCGGCGATGATTCTTGCGAAGATCAAGGCAGATGCAGAAGCTTATCTTGGTGAGCCAGTGACGCAGGCTGTAATTACGGTCCCTGCTTATTTTAACGATGCGCAGCGAAATGCCACCAAAGATGCGGGCAAGATTGCTGGCCTTGAAGTTTTGCGTATCATCAACGAACCCACTGCATCCTCTCTTGCGTATGGTCTTGATAAAAAGAAGAATGAAGTTATTGTCGTTTATGACCTTGGCGGCGGCACTTTCGATGTCTCTGTTTTGGAAGTAGGCGATGGTGTGTTTCAAGTCCGTTCCACGAGTGGAGATACTTTCCTTGGCGGGGATGATTTCGATTTACGCATCATGGATTATTTGATCGAAACGTTTAAGAAGGACAATGGCATTGATCTGCATAGTGACCGCCAGGCATTACAGCGTTTGAAGGAAGCTTCTGAAAAAGCAAAGATCGAACTTTCAACCGTAATGCAAACGGAAATCAATTTGCCTTATTTGACTGCGGATGCGAGCGGCCCCAAACATTTAGTGATGACCATGTCCCGCGCCAAGCTGGAACAAATCACAGCGGATCTTGTCGACCGAACGATTGCTCCTGTCAAACAGGCATTGGCTGACGCGAACTTGAAAGCGGGTGACATCAACGAAATTGTATTAGTGGGTGGCATGACACGCATGCCCGCCATTCAGGATCGTGTAAAAGCATTTTTTGGCAAGGACCCGCATAAGGGTGTGAATCCTGATGAAGTAGTTGCCATTGGCGCAGCCATTCAAGCGGGTGTGCTCGGCGGAGAAGTAAAAGATATTCTGTTGTTGGATGTCACTCCGCTGACTCTTTCGATTGAAACATTGGGCGGCGTTGCTACTGCGCAAATTGAACGCAACACAACCATCCCAACACGCCGATCACAGGTATTTTCAACTGCGGGTGATAACCAGACTCAGGTTGAGATCCATGTTTTGCAGGGTGAGCGCCCGATGGCAAGTGATAACAAGTCGTTGGGCAGGTTTACATTGGATGGGATTCCGCCGTCACCGCGCGGTATGCCGCAAATCGAGGTGACCTTTGACGTGGATGCCAACGGTATTATGAAAGTCAGCGCGCAGGATAAGGCAACGGGGCGCATACAACATATCACGATTACCGCATCTTCTGGCTTGAGTGATAGCGAAGTTGAAAATATGCGCAAGGATGCGGAAGCGCATGCAGAGGACGACCGTAAACGTAAGGATTTAATCGAAGCGCGTAATAATGCAGATAATACTGCTTATGCTGGCGAGAAGGCATTGCGCGAGTTCGGCGATAAGGTCCCTGCGGAAGTTCGCAGTGACGTGGAAGCCAAGGTTGCAGAAGCAAAGTCTGTGGCGCTGGGTGAGGATATAGAGAAGATCAAAGCTGCCACGGAAGCGTTGGGGCTGGCCATTCAAAAGATAGGTGCATCTGTCTATGAGCAGGGACAGGCTGCGGCTGAGGGCGAAGCGGGTTCTAATCCAAATCCAGATACTGGCCCTGAAGTTGTAGATGGTGAAGTTAACGAATAATGTCTAATCGCGATTATTACGAAATTCTTGGTGTCCCCAAAGGCGTATCGGATGATGAGCTTAAAAGCGCGTTCCGTAAACTTGCGCGTCAGTATCATCCTGATGTGAGCAAGGAAGAACACGCCGAGGAAAAATTTAAAGAAATTAATGAAGCCTACGGCGTACTTTCAGATTCTGACAAGCGCGCGCGCTATGACCGCTTTGGTAAAGAAGGGCTTAGCGGCATGGGCGGTTCTCCGCATGATTACTCCGCAGACTTTGGCGACTTGTTCGAAGAGATCCTCGGAGGTTTTGGTTTTTCTTCGGGACGCCGCCAGTCACGTAAATCACCTCGACGTGGACGTGATATGCAAATGCAGGTCACGTTAACTTTTGAAGAAGCTGTCTTTGGCGTTGACAAAGAAATTGAATTCCAACGCGAAGAGACTTGTTCCACTTGCAAAGGTTCTGGAGCTGAGCCTGGCACAACGCCAACAAAATGTACAACCTGTAATGGACAAGGCGAAGTACGCCAGGTGCGCCAGACCTTTTTAGGTCAGATGGTGCAAAGTGCTACTTGCCCCACTTGTAATGGCCGTGGTGAAATAATTTCTTCACCCTGCAAGACTTGCCGCGGCGCTGGTTTGGAACGCAAGAATGTTAAGAAGAAAGTACAAATTCCTGCTGGCGTGGACGTTGGTACGCAGATCCGCTTGAATAGCGAAGGCGGGCCAGGTGTGTTTGGCGGCCCGAATGGAAGTTTGTTTGTTGTGTTGGATGTGAAGCAACATCAGTTCTTCAAACGCCGCGAGAATGATATTTTATTGAACCTTGATATCAACGTGGCGCAAGCTGTGCTCGGCGCGGATATCCATGTGCCGACCATTGATGGCGACGAAAAATTAAAGATTCCCGCTGGCACACAGCCAGGAAAAATTTTCCATCTCAAAGGCAAAGGTGTGCCGCATGTCCGCAGTAAACATCAGCGTGGTGACCAAATGGTGATGGTGAATGTAGCCATCCCAAATAAATTAACGAAAGAACAGCGTGAGTTGTTTGAGAAACTGGCTGAAAGTTTGGGGACAGCAGTCAAACCGCAGGAAAAAGGATTTTTAGATTGGCTAAATGATGCGTTTGGGGGATAGGGCGGTAAATGGTGATTAGTCATTGGTAATTTGAAACGAGCGGATGAGAGTCTGCTCGTTTTTTATTTTCATGATATAAAATATCAATGACTGAATATAAATATCCAGTGCATATTGTTGCTGTTGGTGGATTTGTGACCAATGCAAAAGACCAAGTGCTTATGCTGAAGAGTCCACGTTATGGCGATTGGGAATTTCCTGGCGGGCAGGTTGAAGAAGGTGAAACTTTGCCGCATGCACTTGAAAGGGAAATATTGGAAGAAACGGGAGTCGTGGTAAAGGTAAAGTCTTTAATTGGCATTTATTCCAATTTGCGCAAACCCTCTATTGTCAATATGGATTTTCTTTGTGAATATATATCAGGAGAGCTCAAGACAAGTGATGAAAGTTCATCAGTTGAATGGGTAAGCCGTGATAAAGCTCTTGGTCTGGTTAAGCGCGAGGTCATCAATAAACGATTGAAAGCTATGCTGGAATTTTCAGGTGAAATTATTTACCGCGCTTATAAGGTGGATCCCATGCGGTCTGATATGCCCTATGAAGAATACGAAGACCGAAGAATTTAATGAAAACTCTCCTGCGAATCTGGCGTACCCTCCCAATGTGGATTCACATCCTCGCCATGCGGATGTATCGCCCCAAGTTTCGAGCGGCGGTTGCGGCGATGATCTTTGATGAACAAGGACGAGTTCTTTTGTTCAAACATACCTATCGAAAATTTGAATGGGGTATCCCTGCGGGGGGACTTGAATATAACGAACAGCCTGAAAAGGCAATTGTCCGCGAGTTTTTTGAAGAGACGGGTATGCAGATAGAAGTGGAAAGATTGCTGCTGGCTGAGAGTTCGAAGGAAGATCACAATATTAGTTTGATATTTTTGTGTAAAATCATAAGCGGAACTTTCAAGGAAAGCTCTGAAATTTCTGAAATGAAATATTTTGACGTGAATGATCTGCCGCAAATGTTGTTCGCTGAAAAGAACTTGATTCATTTAGTTCACAAAAGTTTGCATGAAATAGCAGCATAAGATACTTGTCTACGTGTTTACCAGTCTACTTTATACAGTTTCCATGGAGTAACTTTGACTAACATCCTCCTCGTCGGCATCGGCGGATTTATTGGTTCGGTGGCACGCTATCTTGCCAGCGGATATGTTCAACAGTCCACGAAAAGTATTAACTTTCCTTTTGGCACACTTGCCGTCAATGTGATCGGGTGTTTTATTATTGGTTTCCTTGCCCAGCTTGCCGAAGAACGCGGCGTGTTTACGAGCGAATCCCGTTTATTTGTTTTTACAGGTTTCCTTGGCGGCTTCACAACTTTCTCATCGTTTGGAAATGAAACGCTCAACCTGGCGCGTGATAGTCAAATGATGAATGCCCTTGCAAATGTCGGTGCGAATGTGATTCTCGGTCTCTTTGCTGTTTGGCTGGGAAGAACGATTACTTATTTGGTTTGGAGATAAAAAATGAATTGGCTTGAGGTTTCACTGACTGTAAATGGCGAGCTCGCCGAATCCGTTGCGGATGTTTTTGCTCGTTTTGCACCCAACGGCGTAATGACCGAGCAAGGTGTAAAGTTTTTAGATGAAGAGGATGAAGGCACTGCGACAGGTCCCATCACCGTCCGCGCTTATTTGGAAGTCAATGATCAACTGGAAGAGACGCGACAAAAACTCGAAGAGTCGCTTTTCTATTTGGGGATGATTACTCCCGTGCCGACTCCTACTTACAAGCAGATCGCGGATCAAAACTGGATGGAAGCCTGGAAGCAGCACTACAAGCCGATTCTCATCGGACAGAGACTCCTGATCCTGCCCGCGTGGTTGGAGTCGCCAGAACCCAAACGAATCCCCATCAAAATTGACCCTGGCATGGCATTCGGCACAGGCACACATCCTACAACGCAATTGTGTTTGGAGTTGATGGAAGTTTATTTTGATAAGTGTCACCCTGAGCGCAGCGAAGGGTCTCTACATAGTGTTGGAGATTCTTCGCTCGCCAAAGAAGGGCTCACTCAGAATGACATGAAGGTTATCGATATTGGCTGTGGTTCTGGCATCCTCTCCATCGCCGCCTTGAAACTTGGCGCAGATAAAGTATTGGGTGTGGACATTGATATTGAGTCTGTAAAAAACTCGCGCGAAAACGCAGAAACGAACGGAGTGGGCGAGGAGTTGATTCTCGGGCAGGGATCAGTGACTGAAGTTTTAAGTGGCAGCTTCCAGTTTAAGTCTGCACCGTTGGTGGTGGCGAATATCCTTGGTCCGATCCTCATCCGTCTCTTTGATGCAGGTCTCGCAGATCTAATCGAACCTGATGGAGAAATCATCTTAAGCGGGATCCTCGATCATCAGGCAGAATCTGTCATTGCGGCTGGGCAGGCCAAAGGTCTGAAAAGAAGCAACCAACTTCAGATCGGCGATTGGGTTGCCATATCTCTGAAACGTTAAAACGTCCGAACGTTTAAACGTTTTGTGCTATCATACAAACATTCATGGACCGTCGTAAACTGTTTTATTACCTGCTCTTGAATGTGTTTGTCTCTGCGTGTGTAACTGGGACTATCTTGTTCTGGTATGACCGCAATTATCGAGCCCTGAATCAATCTGCTGTTCAACAAGCAGCACCAGCAAATGGTGACTCGGCTCCAGTGTCTACACTTAATCCAGAGACAGATATCGCTGTGAAGATCAGCAGCGTGGTGGGTGCTGGGACTTTGAGTTCGGAGATCGTGGTTGTAAAATTTGATGGCGATGGCCAGTTGGATTTGACGAGCTGGCAATTGAAAGACGAAAATGGCAACACATTCAAGTTCCCGCAACTCACACTTTATCCGAACGGTGCAGTGCAAATTCACACAGCCACTGGCACAGATACCGTCATTGACTTGTATTGGGGCATAGGTGACGCCGTATGGAGTTCTGGCGAGAATGCCCGCTTATTTGATGCACAAGGTAATTTGAGAGCGGTGTATCGAGTACCGTAAAACGTTATTCGATACTCGAATTAAGTTCTCGAATATCCAATATTGACTTTCGACCTTCAACTTGACACCTGACACTTAAACACTATGACACAAGCCCTTTACAGAAAATATCGCCCCAAAGGATGGGACACCGTCATCGGACAAGATCACGTTGTCCAGACGCTGACCAACTCCATCAAAGCGGACCGTGTCGGTCACGCCTATCTTTTTGCGGGTCCGCGTGGAACGGGCAAAACAACGGTTGCGCGTCTTCTCGCGAAAGCTGTCAACTGTCTCAATGAAGACCCCGCGCAAAGACCCGATAACACTTGCGATTACTGCAAAGCTGTCAACGAAAATCGTTTTATGGATCTCATCGAAATTGACGCGGCCTCCAATAATGGCGTTGATGATATTCGTGATTTACGCGAAAAAATAAATTTCTCTCCTTCACAAGGAAAATACAAAGTTTATATCGTGGATGAAGTTCATATGTTGTCTGGCGGTGCTTTCAACGCACTTCTCAAAACTCTTGAAGAACCGCCTCCACACGCCATTTTTGTCTTAGCCACAACTGAAATTCACAAAATCCCCGCCACTGTGCTTTCACGCTGTCAACGTCATGAGTTCCGCCGTGTGCCAGTGGATGAGATCGTCACCAACCTAAAACATATTGTCGCCGCTGAAAATCTCACCGCCGATGATGAAGCCCTCACACTCATTGCGCGCCAGTCAGCGGGTGGTATGCGCGACGCGCAATCTCTGCTCGATCAACTTGCGTCAACTGGCACAACCATCACACTTGCCCTCGCGCAAACTGTCCTTGGCACCGCAACGAGCAAAACCGTTTTGGATCTTATCTCTTCCGTCCTTGACCGTCAGCCTGCGCACGGTCTCGAAACCATTCACCGTGCCCTCGACTCTGGTGCCGATCCGCGCTCGCTTGCCCGTCAAATTGTCGAATATCTGCGCGGCCTCATGCTCATTCAAATGGGCAACATCGATCAAGTCGAAGCCACGCGCGAAGTCAAAATCCAAATGGATGCGCACGCGAAATCATTCAGCACTTCCGATGTCCTGCGCATGATGAAAATATTTAACAACGCTGCGACGGATTTGCGCGGCGGCTGGCAGCCATCCCTGAGCATTGAACTTGCTCTAGCAGAAGTGCTTGACGCTCCAACAGAATCTCCTCAAATCGCCACGCCGCGTCAGGCTAAGCCTCAGCCTGCTACAACTCAAAGAACAGAATCCCAGCCTGAGGTTGAGAGTGAAGCGTCTGCGAAAGTGGAAGAATCCGTTGCAGATAAGCCTGTTATCAATGCAGGTGATATTATCAAATCATGGAAACATCTGGCTGCGTCTTTGCCAAAGTCACAGGCGAATCTTTCGGCTTTGTTAAACTCGGTCAAGATGATTGATGTGCAAGGCAAAACGCTCGTACTTGGTCTCGCCAGTGATGTATTGGTTTCAAAGATCGATAAGCCTGATCAAATTGAAGCTATTCAAAAATTGATCAAAGATAATTTCAATGTAGAGCTCTCCATTCGCTGTATCGTAACCAACGCGAAAGGTAAAGTTCCAGCAAACGTTTCGCAAGATGGCATGGTTGCCACCGCCATTCAACACGGCGGCGAAATTGTGGATATGTAAGATAAAGAGCGATATTCGATATTTGAATATCGAATATCAATTTTCAAATATCGAGGTAATTATGGCAAAAGGATTTAATCGTGGCCCAGCCGCTGGCGGGCAATCAGGCATGATGCAGCAATTGCAGCGTATGCAAAAACAAATGGAAGAAGCACAAGCCAAACTCGCAGATGAAACAGTCACGTCAACTGCGGGTGGCGGCGCAATAAAAGTCACCATGACGGGTGATCAAAAATGCCGCGAAGTGGTCATTGATCCTGAGTTGCTGAAAGACGCAGATGCCGAGATGCTGCAAGATTTGGTCTTGTCTGCTGTGAATATGGCGCTCGACCAGTCCCGTGAACTTGCCAACCAAAAGTTGGGTCCGCTTTCGGGTGGGTTACCTTTCTAAATTTTGGGTAGGGGCGAAGCATTGCTTCGCCCCTACGAGATAATATATGCTTCTCCCCGAATCCATCCAATCCCTTATCACCGCCCTCGAACGCTTGCCAGGCATTGGGCCAAAGTCCGCTTCACGGCTGGCTTTCTATTTATTGCGTGCATCTGAAGATGTTGCGCAAGATCTTTCGTCCGCGCTGGCGAACTTGAAAGCCAATACAGCCTTTTGTCAGGAATGTTTCAACATCACCGAAGCAGGTCATGAACTTTGTGAAGTCTGTGATTCTCCCAAGCGTGAATCTTCATTGATCTGTGTCGTTGAAGAAGCACTGGATGTCCTTGCTCTTGAACGCACTGGCGGCTTTCATGGGAAGTATCACGTCTTGCAGGGAGTCCTTTCTCCCATCGAAGGCATTGGTCCAGATGATCTAAAGATCAAGCAACTAGTGGAGCGCGTTGCGCATGGAGGAATTAAAGAAGTGATCCTCGCCACCAATCCCAGCATGGAAGGGGATACGACCGCCATGTATTTAAGTCAACAGTTGGAGCCGATGGGCGTGAAGGTTACACGTCTTGCCCGAGGTTTGCCCGTTGGCGGTGACCTTGAGTATGCAGATCAAAACACCTTATTGCGCGCCTTATCTGGAAGACAGGAAATGAGCTAAGAATCAGCCTCTTTATTACTGGGCTGATTCTTAGCTCATAAATCCAATAGTTGATATTTTTGCTACGGGAGAATCGACTAATTCACTTTTACCTTTGAAACAAATTCCATAGATCAGGATTCCATCCCATGTAAATTTCTGAGCGGAACGAAAATACTAGAAGGCTACTAACTACTACTGAAGTAATCATCAGGCCAAGCCCTGCGATGACATATGCCTTACGAACAATGGGCCAGCGAGAGAGAAAGCTATAGCCCAACCAAAAACCCACAATACTAAGTATTGTGAGGGATGGGGAAAAATCCATGGCAAAGCGGCCTTCTACCCAGAAATATGAGGCAAAGGGTATCAACCCAAAAAGAAATGAACCCATTAGCCCAATCGATAGCCATTTTAATAAATTTGTATCCGTATTTGAGTTTGTCTGGTTACTCAAGCCCATGTTTCGAAAAAAGATGGAAAACATGGGTATTCCCGCGAAGAAAATAAAAGGGGTGCTATAGATAATGCCAGTAGTTGCACGGGTATAGTAGATTTTTGGTAATTCAAGAAAAGGAAATAATAAGTTGCCCCTTCCTCGAATTGGTTGTAAAAAAGGAAATATATTTACAACTTTTGGTCGTGCAACAAAATAATTATATAAGTTTGGCAGTACATAAAGTGATGAAAACAACTCGTGGCTGTATCCTTTTATCTCTGAGGTTGTAAGTTGATATGAGAATCCTGTTTCAAATACAGAGCTAAAACGTGCCCAGTTGTACCATCCAAGGGCGGCAACTCCTATTGCAAGCGGCAATCCCAACGATGTAATCGAATAAATAGTTTTTGAAAGTGACCTTGTTTTATAATAAGATTTTATGGATAGCAAAGTGATGCCAAATGTAAGAAAACCAATTGGCAAGGCTTGAGTTAACCTTGACCCCAGAGCAAAAGCCCATAAAGTGCCGCCGATAAGGAAACTTCCAGGTAATTTGGCATTCTCTTTTAATGCGCAAAGATTAAAATAAATACCTGCAATCAGAAAAAACTGTCCACTTGTGATCGCGACTTCATAAACTCTTGCTTCAGTTAAAATCCAGGCAAATGGTGAAGCTAGGCAGCTAAATACAATACAAATTGGTATTATCCAAAAGGGAATCTTGGGAAAGAATTGCTTTCTCATTTCAATAATCAGTAATGCTTGAAATATAGCTATTCCACAAATAAAGATAAAAGTGAGAAGATAATCACCGATTATCCCAACACCTAAAAACTTGAAGATCATTAACAGCAGGGCAGGCGCTGGTCCAAAATAAAGATAATACTTTGCTTTATACAATGAAAAATCTAATGGATAGTCTATCCCTTTCCGCTCCTTTGGATCGTATGGGTTTGTTAGTGAAAGCAAGTCGGGGCTCACTTTTTTTTCGAGCGCCAGGTTTCCATGTGCAAAGGCTGACGCAAGCTGATCGTAAAAATCGGTTGTGTTGCGCCATATTGTCCAATGCCCAAAGCTAATGAACCATATGTATGTGGCAATTACGAGACCAAGGCTTACCAAAACGAAGAAGGTGAGTTGACGGGGTTGCAAAAGAAAATCTTTGTAGCGTGGACTTTCTTTGAGCCAGTTTGTAATTCTCGTTTTATTTATTTGCTTCATGTTAATGAGAATTCCTTGTAAAAATAATGGATAGCTTTGTTTCTATGAAATTACTTGAATAGTTTGAGTATACTTTAAGCACTATCAATTTGAAGGTATACGATATCAATAAGATTTAAATCTGTGCCCTAATGGAAACAACTATTCATACTTATAGATTTCGTGGTGATATCCAACCATTTCTTCGTTTAGCATGTGGCCTGCAGGAGAGAAGGTATAATGTCATTTATGGCGTGTCTACTCGCTTTAAAAAACTAATTACTGAACAAGGAATTTTATATTGTTCGCTGGCGACCCTAAAGATTTAAGCTGTCGTTTGTAATATAGTAAGCTATAACCTTATAGTTGATATGTGATGCAGATTTGATTGTTCGTACTCTCAATAAATTAACACATGCTATTGTTGAAGCAAAGGCAAACCCAATTCTTCAGTACAGTATATTGGTCAACGAATAAGAAGCAGAGATGGAGTTGATTGAAAGATATGTTGCTGTTTTTAAAATCAATGCAGATTCTGTGTTCTAAGTAACCAGTTTAAAACTTGTCGATATTTTAAGGTTCGAATGTGTTGCAATCTATTGACAAGGATAGAGATATGCATATAATTGCCCTTCGCCAGTAGAAATAAAAAGATTTCGTCACCCGACAAATCGATTACAACTGAGTAACCGTCTCACATCAGAGACTCAAAGCAAATAAGTTTTGCAGTCTGATGAACCGATGCGAAAGAAAAAAGCATCGGTATTTTAGTCTGTAAAAACCTTGACAGATGGTTATAGAGCAGATAAAATATCGTCCGCTCAAATGGCAAGCACCTTAACAACTGAAAAGTGATAGGAAACAAAAATTTTTGTTGAACCAGAAAATCCGTAACTTTAACACCTGCAAAGGTGATGTTTTTTGCGGAGAGTTTGATCCTGGCTCAGGATGAACGCTGGCGGCGTGCCTAATACATGCAAGTCGAACGAGGTGCTTTTGTAGCAATACGAAAGTATCCTAGTGGCGAACGGGTGAGTAACGCGTTGGTGACCTACCCCAAAGTGTGGGATAACAGTTCGAAAGGATTGCTAATACCGCATGTGGTTATCGGATTTAGAAACTGATAACTAAAGGAGCAATTCGCTTTGGGAGGGACCTGCGTCCCATCAGCTAGTTGGTGAGGTAATGGCTCACCAAGGCTACGACGGGTAGGGGACCTGAGAGGGTGACCCCCCACAATGGAACTGAAACACGGTCCATACACCTACGGGTGGCAGCAGTAGGGAATATTGCACAATGGGCGAAAGCCTGATGCAGCAACGCCGCGTGTGCGATGAAGGCCTTCGGGTCGTAAAGCACTTTTCTGAGGGATGAGCAAGGACAGTACCTCAGGAATAAGTCTCGGCTAACTACGTGCCAGCAGCCGCGGTAAAACGTAGGAGGCAAGCGTTATCCGGATTCACTGGGCGTAAAGCGCGTGCAGGTGGTTTGGTAAGTTGGACGTGAAATCTCCTGGCTTAACTAGGAGAGGTCGTTCAATACTACCAGACTTGAGAGTGGTAGAGGAAGATGGAATTCCCGGTGTAGTGGTGAAATGCGTAGATATCGGGAGGAACACCAGTGGCGAAAGCGATCTTCTGGACCATTTCTGACACTCAGACGCGAAAGCTAGGGTAGTAAACGGGATTAGAGACCCCGGTAATCCTAGCCGTAAACGATGTAAACTTGGCGTCGGTGGCTTAAACTCCATCGGTGCCGCAGCTAACGCGATAAGTTTACCGCCTGGGGACTACGATCGCAAGATTAAAACTCAAAGGAATTGACGGGGGCCCGCACAAGCAGCGGAGCGTGTGGTTTAATTCGATGCTACACGAAGAACCTTACCCGGGTTTGACATGCAAGTGGTAGTGATCCGAAAGGTGAACGACCCGCAAGGGAGCTTGCACAGGTGTTGCATGGCTGTCGTCAGCTCGTGTCGTGAGATGTTCGGTTAAGTCCGCTAACGAGCGCAACCCTCGCTGTATGTTACATGTGTCATACAGGACCGCCGGTATCAAGCCGGAGGAAGGTGGGGATGACGTCAAGTCCGCATGGCCTTTATGTCCGGGGCTACACACACGCTACAATGGGCAGTACAATGGGTTGCTAAGCCGCGAGGTGGAGCCAATCCCCCAAAGCTGTCCTCAGTTCAGATTGCAGGCTGCAACTCGCCTGCATGAAGCTGGAGTTGCTAGTAAACGCGCGTCAGCTATAGTGCGTTGAATACGTTCTCGGGCCTTG
>JAYVUA010000022.1:0-24647 GCA_043788255.1 Anaerolineales bacterium
CTCGGTTTTGCTCGTTTGCGGCGCAGACCCGATTTAATCCTCAGTTTCTTTCACGCCGCTGGTCTTTCTGTTAGGCAACTTAGGTTACCCTGAATAGTACGGTGGTAGAGAAGTTTTAATGAGAATTTTGCATCTCAGTTTTTTCTTTAGCCGAAAGTATTGGCTCCACAATAGGCTTGAGTTCCCACTGACGTAACCCATTGCGGAAGAAGAACATCAACGCTGCGCCTGTGATGAGACTTATGGCACTCAGAAAAATAGCAGTTTGTACGCCAAGCGTTTCAGCCGAGTACCCAATAATAAGAGACGAGATCGGCTGTAAGCCAAAGGTGAGCATGGTAAACAAACTGATGATGCGTGCGCGCATATCCATGGGAGCCATGAGCTGCATTACACCCAAGCCTGTTGTCAACACAAGCGGCGCGCCAAGGCTGATACAAAAGATGGCTGCCATCGAAAAGGGAATCCATGTTGACTGAGAGAGGAGCAGGAAAAATGTCCCCATCCAGGCGGCTGCGGCAGTGATGATCAGGCCGATTCTTTTTGCGGCTTGAGAAAGCGGCAGCAGGAAAATGGTGGAGGTCAACGCGCCTGCTCCAGACGCGCCGAATAACAAACCATACGTTTGCGAATCTCCATGCAGCACATGGTCTGCTACAGCGGGGAGAATGTTGAAGATGGAGAGTCCAAAAAAAGTCACGAGTGAAGCGAAGATCATTAAGTCGATCATGCGGGGTTGAGAGCGGAGAAAATCCACAGTCTCGCGAAATTGTCCGCGTGCGCTTCCACCTTTATGTGCAGCCTGATGCGAGCGGACTAAAACCAAACTTATGATCACAACCAAAAAACTCAATCCATTGATCCAAAAAGAAACGGAATTTCCAACTGCTTTGAGAAGAAAACCTCCCAGCGCGGGTCCAAGCATACGGGCCACTTGCAAAGCCATGATGTTGAGAGTCACGGCCTGACGTACCTGCCCCATGCCAGACATGTCGCCGATAAAAGCCTGCTGAGCTGGGAAATCAAGCGCGGAAATCGTTCCGAGAATGAGCGAGCAAAGATAAATATGCCAGATCTGAATCAAATCCGTTTGAATCAATATGGCCAGACTAAATGCCAAAAGCATGGCGATGGCTTGCGTGGAAATCAGGATAAAGCGGCGGTTGAAACGGTCTGCGATTCCACCTGCCCAGGGAGCAAGCAGCAAAAGCGGCAAGCTGCCGAGCATGACAACAATTCCGAGCGCCTTCTCTGATTGAGTAAGTTCCCAGACCACCCAGCTTTGCGCAGCAACCTGCATCCATGTGCCAAGCAACGAGACGGCTTGCCCGCCAAGATAAATACGCAGATTGCGATTCTTGAGCGGACTAAAACTACGGGTGTAGGTTTGTAACAACGACGGACGTTCAATAATATCTGACAATTCTGCTTTCCTTGTTTAAAGTTACGTATAAAGACAAGCGCGGCAGGCTTATTCTTACAAGCCTGCCGCGCAGTTATACGATACAGAGCACGAAAGGTTTCCCTGCTCTCAATTCTATATTAGACCATTTGCAAAAGTCAGGAAAACTTATTTACGGGTGTACAAGAATTCTACTTTTGCGTTTCGGAAGTAGAACTTCCGAACTCCAGAATATAGTTATGCAAGGGGTCAACACCTGGAAAATTTTAAAAGTCCTCATCGTCAGGCAGTTCCCCATACGCCCTGAGCACAGCAGCCTTGATCTGCTCTTCTGAATGATTTTCACATGCAACCAATGGGCGCCGCGGATTCGGAACATGTTTCGCCCCATCGCTCATCACTTTGCAGTCAACAAACTTTCCATTCGCGTCGCTGACCACATAAAGCTGATACAACTTTCCGCAAACGATACAGCCATGTGCTTCCCCTTTGGTATATTTTTCTGTCATGATCTACCTCCAATAGTCCATCCAAACAATAAAAAGCAATACCAGTTTTATGGAGCGCTGGTAAATTCCATTAGCCAAGCTTGTTCTGCCGATCCTGTCATTATGATATTGTATAATCAAATCTCATTCCATTTTAACCACATATTGGAAAATAATTTTACTAGGTTATAGTTTATGCCCAAATTTGAAATTCTTGCATTTGACGCGGATGATACGCTCTGGCATAACGAGCGCCTGTACGTGGATGCCCAAAACCGATTCGCTCAACTGTTATCACAATATCATAAACCAGAATGGGTTGGCGAGCGACTGTATCAAACAGAAGTTCGCAATCTGCAACATTTTGGATATGGGATCAAAGCGTTTGCATTGTCGATGATCGAAACTGCTGTGGAGCTTACGGAAGGCCGCATTTTAGGCAGGGATATCCAAGTTCTGGTTGATATTGCCCGGGAAATGTTAAGCGCCGAAGTTCAATTGCTTGACCATGTGAAGGAGACCATTCCACAATTGGCAGCGGATCACCGATTAATGGTAATCACCAAAGGCGACCTATTCGACCAGGAAACGAAAATTGCTCACTCTGGGTTGAGTCAATATTTTCAACATATTGAGGTGGTCAGCCACAAGACACCAGCAAGTTATACTCAGGTTTTCAAGAGGTACTCCATCCCTCCAGAAAAAATTCTGATGGTTGGTAACTCACTTCGCTCGGATATCCTCCCCATACTTGAGTTAGGCGGGAGAGCAGTGTACATTCCCTATGAAACCACCTGGCTGCATGAAGCTACCGATATGCCGCAGGAAAACCAAGCGGGCTTTTATCAACTTGAGCATGTTGGACAAATCCCCGCCTTGTTAAAACAAATCGAGCAAGAGTAAAAACAGATCATGGATAAACTCAAGCCATTTGAAATCATTTCCTCTCGCTTTCAAATCTCGCAAGAAAGCGCTAAGTATTTTTTAGGGCGTGTTCAGAAAAGCTTCAAAACTGAAAAACCGTCGCATAAATTGATCGTGGGATTTATCGAAGCACAGGATTTTGAATACTTACTGACCGCCTACGAATTAGCTGCCATGATGTACGAAAGCAAAGTTTGGCATTACCCGTTAATCGCCGAACCCCCGGCAATTGTCGACGACCCTGATATTTATTAAACAATAAGGAAAACACAAAAACCTAATGAAATTATTCTCCTATACTTTAACCTATGACGATGGCGCAGGACCAAATCCATTCTGGGGAGTTTGCACACTCGCCATCCGCAAACCTGCTATTCGCATTGCCGCCGAAGTTGGCGATTGGATTGTTGGCCTTGGCTCTTCAAAATCACCGATTGGCGATATATCAGACCATATCGTGTACGCCATGAAAGTTACCACTAAAATGACCATGGAAGAATACGATCAGTTCTGCAAAACCTTTCTCCCAAAGAAAAAACCCGACTGGCGTAATCTCGATTATCGCATGCGCGTGGGAGACTGTATCTATAATTACATTTCACCTGATAACATTAAAATGCGCACAGGGATGCACCGCGAAGCCAGTCAGGAAAAAGATTTGAGTGGACTTTTCGCACTCGCCTCCAAGCAGTTTTATTATTTCGGAGACCAGCCTGTAAAGCTTCCAGACGACCTCAAGCCTTTCATGCACACTGCCAAGGGATATAAATCGGATGAAAACCAACCCTATCTGGAACCGTTTATTAATTGGATCGAAAATTTAGATATCGTTCCCAACAAGGCAATGGGTGAACCACAACTTAAGAAGCAATATGTCCGCGAGAAGGAGCTTCAAGCTCTTTGCTCCATGCGCGATGCAGAAGAAGATTAATAGGAAAATTAGAACTTAAAAACAAAAGAAAGGTGAAGCCGTTTGGCTTCACCTTTCTTTTGTTACGCTTTTATTTATTTTACTGTGATCGTAACCGTTGCAATCGCATCGCCTGCAAACGTGGGGCTTTGATCTGGGTCACGACGCGTAATTTCATTGACTACATCCATACCTTCAACCACCTGGCCGAAGATGGTGTAACCGCCATTTAGAAATTCCTGCGGCCCAAAAGTGATAAAGAACTGGCTGCCATTGGTGTCAGGTCCGGAGTTCGCCATGGCTACCACGCCGTCCTTGTCAAAGGTCAAGTCACTGTTTTCGTTCACGAATTCGTATCCAGGTCCGCCTGACCCGGTACCGGTTGGGTCGCCTCCCTGGGCCATAAATCCATCAAGCACACGATGGAAAGTTACGCCGTCAAAAAAGTTTTTGCATGCAAGAAAAACAAAACTATTAACGGTGATCGGTGCTTTATCTGGATAAAGCTGAATTACAAATTCACCGCCATTCGCCATTTTGACAGTGGCAAAATATTGCTTCGCCGCATCCACACCCATTGGCGGAACAGACTTATATTGTTCTGCCGCAGCAATTGATTCAAATGTGCCGCACGCAGTTAAGCTTCCAGTGGGAGAAGCAGCCTTCGGTTTAGGGATAAACGGCCAGGCAATTGCAACAACTACGATCAATATTACAACAATCGCAATATATTGGATCATCTTCTCAGATTTATTAGCTTCTTCCTTTTTTACAACTTTCTTTTTTGCCATTCTTGAACTCTCCTCTAGTGATTTAAGTCATATTATAACAACCTTGCATTCACAATGGTTCTCTTGTATGCTTGCCCATATATGCGTAAACTCTTCAAAAAACAGATCGGAATTCCGCAGGACCATGGCTCCTGGGTCTTCATTCTAAGCCCACTGTTGGTCGGCATCTTCGCAGGTGGGAATTTCACTTCCGCGACTTTCAACCTATGTATTGCTGCGATGTCTGCGTTCATGCTTCGTCAACCCATGACAGTTCTCGTCAAAGTTATCTCTGGCAGACGCCCAAAAACGGATCTGGGCGCCGCCCGTTTTTGGTTGCTGATCTACGGCAGCATCACATCCCTGGCCATTCTCGGATTAGTACTTGAAGGGTTTGGTTATATTCTTTATCTTGCCCTACCCGCGATTCCTGTATTTGTCTGGCACTTATGGCTTGTGAGTAAACGAGATGAACGCAAGCAAGCAAATGTTGAGATGATCGCAACTGGAGTCCTGGCGCTCGCTGCTCCAGCCGCGTATTGGGTTGGAAATAATACTTATAGTCCCCTCGGTTGGTGGCTATGGATATTGTGCTGGATTCAAAGTGCCGCGAGCATTATGCATGTTTATCTCATGCTTGAACAAAGAGACTGGAAATCCATCCCCACCCACTGGGAAAGGTTTCGGTCAGGCAGACAGGTGTTTTTATACACATCATTCAATTTGTTTGTGTCAATACTGTTTGGTCCGGTAAACAAGGTGTTGCCCCCGTTAATTTTCATCCCGTTTTTAATTCAATGGCTGGAATCACTTTGGTGCATAGACCATCCTGCAATCGGAGCCAAGCCGCTGCAAATCGGCATGCGCCAATTTATCGTCAGTTCGCTGTGGACAATACTGTTTATCATCTTATGGAGGTAATATGGATGAAATGAAGTACGAACTTTTTGCTGAAATCAACGGCCGCTCGGAAGCTGATTTGTTGAAAAGGTATCTTGAGGCAAACGGAGTAGATGCAGAGCTGTGTCAAGAATCACTTGCTCAGAACAAGGATCAAACCATTGATGATGACATGAGCGTCGTGCAAATTTTTGTAGGGAAAGCAAAGGTAGGTGAAGCTCTTATCTTAATGAAAGAACTTAATAAATAGTAATACGCAGGGGCGGGTTATCCCGACAAACCTTGAAGAGACCCCTGCAACAACAGGAGCAGCAACGAAAGCATCCAAAGTGGTTACAATATAAATAAAAACGCAGGAGCAATAAAATGAATTTCGATCTAAGCGATGAACAAAAAGCATGGAAAAAATCCGTTCACGATTTTGTGGGGAAGGTTGTAAAGCCAAAAGCCCGCGAGGTGGACGAAAACGAAGCATTCAACTGGGACGCAGTCCGTAAAGGCGGGCCGATCGGCTTGCTGGGTATGAGCATCCCCGAAGCATACGGCGGCTCCAATGTGGACATGATCTCATCGGCAATTGCGATGGAAGAACTTGGCTGGGGCTGCGGCTCAACTGCCCTGGCCTTCACTGCCCATAACGGCTTAGGCACCGCGCCAATCGCCTTATACGGAACCGAAGAGCTCAAAAAGAAATGGCTGTCCTTGGTTGCGGAAGGCAAGAATAAACTTGGCGCGCTCGCTTTGACCGAGCCTGGAGCTGGCTCAGATATTCAGGGCGGGGTCATTACAAAAGCTGAAAAACAAGGCGATGAATGGGTCATCAATGGTGCGAAGATGTGGTGTACAAATGCAGGTATTGCAGAATATATCATCACCCTCGTGCGGACCGATCCCAAAGGCGGATCAAAATCCTTGAGCATGATCCTTGTGCCAACAGATTCAAAAGGATTGAATATCGGCCCCGCAGAAAAAAAGATGGGATTACGAGGCTCCCCTGCTAGCGGCGTGACCTATAACAACGTCCGTGTGCCGTTGAGCAATTTAGTCGGCGTGGAAGGACGCGGCTTACAGCAAACTCTCGCCACCCTGGATGCAGGCCGCATCAGCATTGGCGGAATTTCGGTTGGTCTGGCACAAGCTGCATTTGAAGCCGCTGTGGAATATGCGCGCGAACGCAAAGCATTTGGTCAATCCATATCAGAGTTTCAGGCAATTCAATTCAAACTGGCGAACATGGCCACCGAGATCGAATTAGCGCGGACCATGCTGCACAAAGCCGCCTGGATTAAAGACCAAGGCCGCCCATTCAATAAGGAAGCCGCAATGGCAAAACTTTATGCCACTGAGATGGCGGAACGGGTTTGCTACGAAGCCATTCAAATACACGGCGGGAATGGATACAGCCGCGAATATCAAGTAGAGCGAATGTATCGTGATGCCCGTTTGATGACCATTGGCGAAGGCACAAGCGAAATTCAAAGGCTGGTCATTGCGAGACATGTATTGGCAAGTGAGTAAAGAAACAACAAAAACGCCCTGACAGGGCGTTTTTGTTGTTTTATTGGAAATGAATGGGTTTATTTCATTATTAAGCACAAGCAGATTTTGGCGCTGGATATTCTGGATGTGAGTGGATTATATTTTGGACAAGAACATAAAGTTCTATCAACTTATCATCTTCTGGGAAATTAGGTTCAAAATTAAAATTAGTCGTCCATTTAACGTCATTTGTGGAAGCTCCATTAATTATCTTGAGGCGGAAAGTTGCAAAGGGAACTTCGCCACGAGCTATAACTTTAGATGGGTAATCAAAAAATTTGCTGGAAATTGCTTTTTGATACACTGTTTCCATTTCTTTTTCAGAGAGCTTGAATGGGATAGTAAGTGATTCTGTTTCATCAAGTGAAGTATGTATCAATACACCGCTGGATGTATCTAAATAGTCAAGAAGGTTAGAGGAACTACATGCGTTTTCTTGAAAAATAAAAGAGAAATCATCAGCCATCGGAATGACAGTCACAGGAACGGACATTTCTATTGGAACAACTTCAGTCATTGGTGCGCATGAAGCCAAAATAAATGTGACAAGTAAAACCATGATGATGTTTTTTGTTTTCATTGATTGCCTTGTTTTGTAAGGAATCGCCCAACGGTTTGCGTCAGCGCCCCGAGGGTGTTCTTCCCGAGTGGGAGGGAAGTCCCACACGCTATTAGCGGGATACCCGCGTTGGGGCGGGACGCCGTCCGAACGGAAAAATGATAAGGCGTAGAAAACTACCTGGGATTTGCGCAGGCTCCCCAGCTCGGGTGCACGCTGTGTTGGCTTGCTTTGTGCAGGAAGACTCGCTTGCTGTATTTATTCAATTCTATTTGCAAATCAGAGTCACGTCCATCTTATTTGCTATCCCTGATTTAATTTCAAAACCATATAGCACCATAAAAAAACCTTCGGCTTTCATATCAGGCGATTGTAAATTTTCGATTAGCAACAAGCCCTTACTAAGATAAGCGTTTTTCATAGTCAGTGCAAAACCTCCGTTGAAGGTTATTCCTAATTCCCACGCATTATCTTGGGGAGCTACGTCATTGCATCCTGAAATTATTGCGGATTGAGTAGTAATAAGAATCCATAATTCATAACTTCCAGGATTTATATTTTCAATTTTATACATCCCGTTGGAATCTGTTGCGCTACTTGCAATCAATGTAAAACTATCTCCTTGGCGCAATTCAACCAATGAGACAAAAGGTTTTGAGGTATCACTGGATAAAAAGACTGTGCCACTAAGAGAGGCTGGTTGTGGAATAGGCGTTTCTGTTGGTGGCAAAGTTGGCGTTGCGGTAGGAGTGAAAGTTGGAGGCGGAATAGGCGTTTCTGTTGAAGTGGGGGTAATGGTTGCGGTTGGCTCGATTGCGATTAGTCCGTTACAAGCAGTTAGTAGAATGGTCAAGAACAGAAATACTGATGAAAATTGCGTGGTTTTATTTTTCATATTTTTCTCCCGATAATTTGATTGTGCAAGTAGCAAGCCGACTAAGGTTTAGACGGCAACCTTCCATATAGCTGCTTATGGACGGCCAAAGATTAATTTACATTAAGTATAGCACTCTCGCCAGGCAATATGGAGCCAAGGCTCCAAAGAAAAAGTGACGTTCACCAGTTTTAGTTTCATTTTTTGATGATAATCCAGGCGGTTCCATCTTCTGTTTTAATTTTCTTTTCCCCGCTCACAAAGTTTGCAAACAATGTCATAATTTCATCTGGCGCAAGAAAGTGGCTTCGCATTAGCAATAGCTTTTCTGCAATTGCAATCAACTTCACTCCAAAAGTGCGGATATCAGGCTCTTCAATGACAAGAACCCCGCCTGGCTTTAAAACGCGCAACATTTCACGGGCGCTTTCGGCTTGATTGATCACGTGATGCAGCGCATCCACCATGATGACGCGCTCAAAGGAATTGTCAGCGAAAGGGAGAGATTCAGAACCGCCACAGACAGGCTTGAGCGCAGAACGATCCGCTTTGTCCAGCATCCCGAAAGAAACATCAGCAATGACCACTTCGTCTACAAGGTCACAGATTGCGGAGGAGACTCTTCCAGTCCCGCCGCCGACATCGAGCAAGCGGCCTTTGACGGGCAGCTCGGCAAATTCCCGCATGAGATTACTTTTTGAATAGGAAACACGAGCATACAGTGGAGCGATGACCGAAAAATGATCCAAAGGCGGCATTAGGTTTTGATCAAATCTTTTATTTCGTCAAAAGTGGCGGGGCCAATTCCAGACACATTCATAATATCTTCAATGGCTGAGAACGGGCCGTTCGCATCACGATAATTCAATATTTTTTGCGCGGTGGTCGGGCCGATCCCTGGCAGTGAGATCAGTTCATCCAATGAAGCCGTGTTGATATTGATCAGCTCTGTATTTGAATTACTTGTGGGTGTTTGAGTTTCAGAAGTAGGCAGTTCAAAAGTGGAAGTGTCATTCGATGGCTCGCCGCCAGATTGATAAGGGATATCCAATTGCTGGCCGTCGGTCAACAAAGCCGCAAGATTTAAGGCATCGGCATTTGCGCCTGCAAGCAAACCGCCAGCCGCGTCGATCGCATTCTGCACACGCGCGCCTTCGGGGAATTCATATAACCCAGGCCGCGGCACGGCGCCGATCACATGCACTGCAATTGGCGCGGCGGTGGGAGCTGGCTGCAAGATGATCGGCTCGCCAGAAGGAGCGCGCGATACATAAACCAGCACACCTGCCAGCACAAACCCAGCGATCACCCCCAGCAAAACATATAGTACATTTTTCATAAAGTTGATTTTACTCCAACTTCATCACTCTTAATTCGTAGCCCGAACGGCG
This sequence comes from Anaerolineales bacterium, assembly GCA_043788255.1. Classification (GTDB taxonomy): domain Bacteria; phylum Chloroflexota; class Anaerolineae; order Anaerolineales; family Villigracilaceae; genus Villigracilis. The sequence goes on from JAYVUA010000022.1 coordinate 9,758, forward strand.
GATCACATCTGCAACCTGGAAGAGCGTCGATAATCTTTGATAGTAACGCGGCATTTCTGCATGAGCAATGGAACGAAAGCCAAATTTTTCATACAAACCTTCATTGGCCGAAAGACAGGTCAAATACAATGGGCGCTGCGAACCATTCAGCAGCTTCTCAATCACGGCCCGCGCAATCCCCTGTCCCTGATAATCAGGATGCACAGCAATCGAAGCCAGTTCCCGGATGCCGCCTCCGTGAGGCTTGATCTGCCCGCAGCCAATTACCTGCCCAGCATCATTCACTGCGACGAGAAAACGTTTCCAATCCAAACCTGTAGGGTTGATCTCGACTAAATTAATTAATGCCTTAATTTGAGTGGACTCTGCCTCCACTGCGGGACGAAGTGTATAGTTTTTCATAGTACTCCTGCGGCAACAATAATAACAAACGTGGCAATGAACCAATGAATCAGAAAAGGCCACACAAAAGATTTTGTGCGATAGGCAACCCAGCCAAACACAAATCCTCCAAAAATAGTGGATAGTGTTTCGATTTCAGGTTTGCTGATGTGAGCAATCGCAAAAGGTACAGCCTGCAGCCATAAAGCTTCGGGGCCAAATTTTCGGGTATATGCAAATAATATCCAGCCGCGAAATAAAAATTCCCAGCCGATCAGGTCCAGAAAGGTTGTCCACGGCAAGCCAGGTAGAAAACCCTCATAATACGATTTCATGGAGGCATTATCGTGACCGAGAAAATAAATCACTGGCGCCATCAGGAGAATACCGAGAACGGTATAGGTTAATCCCAATTTCCAATCCCCGAAGGAAAATCCGTATTCTTTTGGGTTTTCCCGAAACAAAAGAACGATCACCAAAAGCGGAATGAGCAGGTAAAGAATGACTCGATCCAAATGTTTTTGGGATGTAAACTGATGGTAATGATCGAGAATTAACAACGAAGTACTCAGGATCGTAACAGTGACAACCTTCCAGTCAAAGTTTAATTTTTCACCAAATAAATATTTCATAAAGTTTCTCAGATTAATTTAAAGTTAGATGTGTTAACTCACCTTATCCAGTGTCGCTCTGCATTTGGTGCACTGTAGGTGAGCATCTCTACGATTGTCTCAGAGACCCTTCGCTGTCGCTCTCATCGTCCCGATGTCCTTCGGGAGGGAATCACGGTTGGGTGCGTAAGGTTGCAATTCGGCGCGCAAGGTATGGAGAAAAATACCCTTTATATTTCTCCCACAATTCTGGAAGCCGCCAATCTTCGCCAGTAATCTTTCCGCGACAAATTGGCGAGCCGCAAAAACATTCAAATTCATCGTATGGTCCACCATCAGACATGGCGTAATCGAAATTTAATTCTTCACCTGCTTTAATATCACGTAAGGCAACCAAACCGATCTGACCGAAAAACCCCAAATTGGGTTCACAGGAATGATTGAAGCAATCATTGGGTTCTTTCTCTTCGGCGGTGAGTAAATATAAGTCTTCATCCACCTGGAGAACCCGTTGTGTAAATCGCGGCAAGGACGGGTCAAATTCATCTTTACGTACAATTCGCCCGCCCCAGAGAGAAACCAAATCCCCTTTCGCAATCGCAGACTTTGCAAAAACTCCGCATCCGCCCTCGGCATGGTCACGAGCTTCACATTTTTGATTTAAATAAGAAAAAGATTTATTGTTCATGTATGGATTATACAAGAGAAGTAAAAACAAACAGCAAGGTTACACTTGTGAGAGTGTCTGAAAACCTAACCTCGAAGGCACAAAGTCACCAAGCCACCAGGTTTTTTTCCTTTGTGTCTTCGTGTCCAATAAAATTGACTTTTTAGACACTTTCTAAAAGAATGGGCTAATGAAGTCTCTCACCACAGTTACTCCGTGGTGAAATCTTTTGGCAGGCCCACGAGATTAGCAACTCCCTCTGCTGCTTGTTTTGAAGATCAACTATATTTTATTTACTTCCGCCCTCAGAATCAGAATTACCAGCAGTGATACGCTGCGCAAACAAAATTGGCAACGCTGTGATCAGCACCACCAACATGGCAGTGACATTTGTGATCGGCCGATTACGCGGTTTGAGCATCTGGCTAAAAATCCAGATCGGTAATGTTTGCTGGTTACCTGCCGTAAAGGTGGTGACGATAACTTCGTCAAATGACAGAGAGAAGGCCAATATCGCGCCTGCCAGCAGCGCTGTGCCAATATTCGGAAGCACGATATTCCAAAATGTTTGGAATGAGTTGGCGCCCAAATCCATGGAGGCTTCGATCATGGAATTACTCGAACGTCGGAATCGCGCCAGCACATTGTTATAAACGACAACAACACAAAAGGTGGCATGACCAATCACAATGGTCCAGAATGTGAACGGGATATGCATCAAACTAATGGCTGAGCGCATGGCAATCCCTGTAACAATGCCTGGCAGCGCCAAAGGTAGAATCAACATAAATGAAATTGCTTCTTTACCAAAAAAATCATGTCGATACACCGCTGCAGCGGCGAGTGTTCCAAGGATCAGTGCCGTAACCGTGGCAAGCATGGCCACCCGAATCGTAAGGAATAACGCATCCTGCATGGCTGTATTTGCAAGCGCCTGCGGAATCCACTTCAAAGTTAATGCCGGGGGCGGAAAGGTGTATGCCGATTCATCCGTGGTGAATGCATAAAGAAATATCAACCACATAGGGATGTGCAAAAAAAGTACGGCGCCAATTGCACTTAACTTTAATAACCATGAGGCACGTTCGCCGCTCGGTTGAGTTGTATTTTTAGAGGGCATCGAATGCTCCAAGCCTACGGGCAATAAGAAGATAGACGATCATAATCACAATCGGTCCCATGGTAAACGCAGCAGCCAAAGGAATATTGCCAGAGGTACCCTGATAGACCAAAACGGCCTTGCCAATGTAATAACTCGAATTGCCGAACAACTGGGGAACAATAAAATCACCCAATGTAAGTGAGAAAGTAAAAATTGAACCCGCAATCACGCCCGGGAAAGCCAGCGGCAAAAGCACAGTACGAAAGGTCTGCGCGGGGCTGGCTCCAAGATCACTGGATGCCTCCAACAAAGATTTAGGAACTCGTTCGAGTGCGGTTTGAATTGGGATAATCATATAAGGCAGCCATATATATACGAAGACCAAAAAGATGCCTGTCGCAGAAACAGACAAGGAAGGGCCGCCAATCCCAGGAATTTTCAAATAGAGATCAAGCAGCCAGTTTAAATGGATGATATGCGCGAACCATGAGATGATGCCTTCCTGTGCAAGAATCAACTTCCAGGAATAAATGCGTACAACATAACTTGACCATAGCGGCAGAGTCACCGCAAGATATAGCCATGTCTTCATTCGTGGAGAAGCATAACGAGCCATAAAATAGGAAAGTGGGAAGGCAATGATCACACTCGCAAGGGTTACGCTGGCGGCCATCAGTGTGGTGCGGCGAAAGATCTGCAAGTTTGTAGGAGCAAATAACTTTGCATAGGTATCCAGCGTAAACTCATGGATCACTTTTCCAGTAAAGCCATCCAAATAGAAAAAGCTGTTGAGCAGCATGGTGAGCAGCGAGCCAATATATACAACTAAAAACCACAGCAAGGGCGGCAATAGCAAAAGTGTAAGTACAACTTTGGGACGCAAATAAAAATATGTGGAGAGTCGGTTTAACATCCTAGGCTCCTAAATAACTAACGTGCTCTTTTTTCCAGAATAAGCGCACATTCTGATCCTTTGCTTTCATTACGTCCATGGATGTGGTTTTTAAGTTTTGCTCCACCACCACAAGGTCACCGCCGCCATTTAATTCGACAAGGTAGCGGGTATACAAACCGAGATAGATCACATCCCGTACTTTACCATCCGCAAAAAATGCATCAGATTCAGATAGGTCACTTGCCAGGCCAAGCCGCACTTTTTCAGGTCGAACTGAAAATTTGGCATCTGAGCCCGTAATGCGTTTTGCAACGTCTCCCGAAACAAGATTGGAAACTCCCACGAACCCCGCAACAAATTGGGTTATTGGATGCTCATATATTTCAGACGGAGAACCCACCTGCTCGATTTTCCCATGATTGAAGACCGCGATACGGTCACTCATCGTCAGGGCTTCTTCCTGATCGTGAGTGACAAAGATAAAGGTAATGCCAACTCTTTTTTGAATAGCCTTAAGCTCGATCTGCATCTGCTGGCGTAATTTCAAATCCAATGCGCCAAGGGGTTCATCGAGCAGCAAAACTTTGGGATGATTGATCAGTGCGCGGGCTAGAGCGACGCGTTGGCGTTGTCCGCCTGAAAGTTGAGCAGGCTTGCGTCCAGAAAAACCAACCAGTTGAACAAGGTCAAGCATTTCATCCACGCGTTTTTCGCGAGAGCTTTTTTCCATCTTTTTAATCATAAGCCCATAGCCAACATTTTCCCCCACCGTCATATGCGGAAATAAAGCATAATCCTGAAAAACTGTATTTACATCACGTTCATAAGGCGGCAGGTTGGAAACATCCTGTCCATATAAAAGGATTTGACCTGATGTGGGGCGGTCAAACCCTGCGATCATGCGCAAGCTGGTCGTTTTGCCAGAGCCAGAAGGTCCTAGAAGAGAAAAAAATTCGCCATCGCGAATTTCAAGAGAAACATTATCAACCGCCTTTACTTCTCCAATTAATTTATCCTGCTTGACTGAAAACATACGGCTAACATTTAAAAATTGGATTGCGTTACTATCACTCATCTTGGTCCCTCACAATACATTCCTGTTGAGCCATACCAACACGGCATGGCTCAACAGGATAAATCATTTTACAAACTATTGACCCACGATCTTCGTGAACTCTTCAGTCCAACGATCATAAGTCACGCAATCAGTTTTTCCATCACCGCAGGCGGCAATTGGAGTTTTCCAGAAATTAATCTTGTCAAAGTTTTCGAAGCCATTGGTTTTACAGCCTTCTTTTCCAAACAATTCGCTGGCACCATCACAAGCGGCAGGAACCGCGGGAACTGACCCAAACCACGCAGCTACGTCACCTTGAACTTTTGGATTAAGAGAATGTTCCAACCACAGATAGGCACACTTAGGGTGGGGAGCATTTGCGGCCATCATGGTCGTATCTGCCCAGCCGGTTGCGCCTTCTTCAGGGATAACACTTGCAATGGGTTGTTTGTTGAACTGCAAGGTATTTACCTGATAAGGCCATGCCTGACCTACAACAAAACCTTCGGTTGTAAAGTCTTCGACTTGTGCCAAATAATCGCTCCAATACTTGGATACAATTCCGCGCTGTTGATTTAGTAATGCCAATGCAGCAGCAAATTGTGCTTCATTCAATTCATAAGGATCGGTTATACCCAATTCAGGGTTATGGAATTTCAAATAGAGAGCAGCATCTGCAATATAAATGGCCCCCGCATATGCCTGCACACGGTCTTTATTGGATTTTCCATCGGGCAGGGTTTGTTCTTCGAAGATCACATTCCAGGAAGTCGGCGCTTCAGGAAATACGTCGGTGTTGTACATCAAGACATTGGGGCCCCACTGATAGGAAACTCCATAGTGTTTGCCATCCACGGTGTGCCAGGGGGCATTCTGCAATCGTTCGTCAACTGTATTATACGAAGGGATTTTTGTAATATCGATTTCTTGAACTGATTCACCGTAGATTAAACGCAAGCTCGCGTCGCCGGAAGCTGTTACAAGATCGAATCCGCCGCTGTTGATTAACTGCACCATTTCATCGGATGTTCCGGCGTCTTTGACAGTAACCTTACAACCAGTTTCCGTTTCAAATGCTGTTACCCAATCATACGCGGGGTCATTTGCACCCCGTTCAATATAGCCAGGCCATGCAACGATTGCCACTTCACCTTCACCACCGGTAACCGGAGCTTCTGTTGCGGCAGGGGCTTCTGTTGCAGCAGGAACTTCGGTCATTGCTGGAGCCTCAGTCGCGGCGGGAGCCTTAGTAGCAGCTGCGCTTCCACAGGCCGAAAGGACAAAGCTGGCCAATACAAATAGTACCAACAAATTAAATGCGATTTTTTTCATTACTCTCTCTCCTTATTGAATTATCAAAATTACCAAACAACTTAACCAGACTAAATTATCCCTACCAACCTCCTTCCACGAGATACTCATCCAGGAAGTTCAAAAATTGAACTTTGACCTTCCTGGACTTTAATTATATAGAACGCCAATTAGAAGTCAATCGCCATTTTCCGATTATGACAATGTACCACATTCCAATACTTCAAAGCGGTATAATACCAAAAATCCTGCCTTTCGGAGTTATGAATGACCGATCTTCCAATTTACCCGCTTACAAGTGAGCACAAAATGCTGCGTGACGCAGCGAGAGATTTCGCCCAAAAAGAAATCTCTCCGATTGCAGCAGAACTCGATGAAAGTGGTGAATTCCCACATACTACCATGAAAAAAATGGGGGAACTGGGATTTATGGGAATTGAAGTACCTGAAGAATATGGCGGTGCAGGCATGGATGCATTGGCGTACGTATTAGCTTTGGAAGAGATCTGTAAAGTCGATGCTTCTCACGGCGTAATTATGTCGGTAAATAACTCTCTCTACTGCCATGGAATTTTGAAGTTTGGAACAGAAGAACAAAAGAAAAAATTTGTAATACCCATTGCTTCAGGTAAAGCCATTGGCGCCTACTCTCTTACAGAGCCTCAAAGTGGTTCCGACGCCGGCACCATGAAGAGCCAGGCAACTCGTGATGGAGATTTTTATGTACTAAACGGACGTAAATCATGGGTCACGAGCGGACCGGTAGCAGATTATTTTGTTGTCTTCATGATGACAGACCCCAAAAAGAAACAAAAAGGAATAAGCGCATTTCTTGTGGATGGGAATAGCAAGGGCTTAACGCGCGGGAAAAAGGAACCCAAACTCGGCATCCGAGCTTCTGCGACCAGTGAGCTGGTTTTCGAAAACTGCCGGGTTCCACTTGAGAACCGGCTTGGAGCGGAAGGCGATGGTTTTAAAATCGCGATGACCGTTTTGGATGCAGGGCGTATCGGCATTGCAACGCAGGCACTTGGGATTGCAGAAGCTGCTTACGAAGCCGCACGCCAGTATGCGGGTCAGCGGGAAGCGTTTGGCCAGCCTATTGGTGCATTTCAGGGAACCGGCTTCAAGATCGCAGACATGAAAACTCGCATCGAAGCGTCCCGCCTGCTAATTTACAATGCCGCCATTGCAAAAGAGAATTCAAAAACCAGCGGAAGTCGATATTCACTTGAAGCGTCCATGGCAAAGTTATTCGCATCCGAAACCGCCATGTTCGTTACGCATCAAGCTGTACAAATTCACGGGGGCATGGGCTACAGCAAAGAACTTCCAGTTGAACGATATTTCCGCGATGCAAAGATCACTGAAATCTACGAGGGCACAAGTGAGATTCAAAGACTAGTCATTTCAAGATCTGAATTGGATATTAAATAGTCAATTTCAATCCCTTCTTTTCAGCCCACCCATAAATAAATTTCGCCTGGAGGTTAGCTTGTGATTCCAGGAGAGGCCGCAATGCGTCCACACAAATTGCAAAACACCTGGGCTCACATGTTATAGTTATTGGATTGAGCGTTAAAAAAATTACAGAAGTTGTTGTAAAAATTTTGGAAGGATTACGCACAATATCTCACAAATGAACTTCTTAAAACGATTCTCTCTCTTTGAAAGCTTATTGATTTCAGCCATCCTTAGCATTCATTTGTATGCGGCTCTTTCAGATGCATACAACTTTCCAAATGCGTGGTTTTCACGGGATGATGCTTATTATTACTTCAAGGTCGCTCAAAATATTACGCAGGGACTGGGCAGTACCTTTGACGGTATCAATCTTACGAACGGCTACCACCCATTGTGGATGCTTGTATGCATCCCCGTTTTTGCACTTGCCCGTTTTGACCTAATTCTGCCGTTGCGCGTCATGGTCATGGTGATGGCTGGGTTTAATGCCGCGACTGCGGTATTGATCTATCGATTGGTAAAAAGGAACCTATCAAATACAGTTGCCATGGCAGCCGCAGCATTTTGGGCTTTCAATTACTACATCCATTCAATCGTATATGAATTCGGATTGGAAACTCCCCTTGCGGCATTTACAATCGTTCTGCTTATTTCGAAACTTTCCTTATTCGAGACGGATTGGCGCGTAAAAAAGATCGCGCCTAAACAATTAGTTGGACTGGCATTAATCGGAGTTCTTGTCCTATTTAGTCGCCTTGATTTGATATTTCTTGTCATTCTGTGCGGCATTTGGCTGGTTTTCCGCGGCAAACCCATGCGTTATCTCCTGCCTTTGGATATCGTCGCCATTTTTACTTCATTGACTGCATCTGTAGCTTTCCGTGCAGGCTTTGAGGCATACAACCAATATTATGCGGCTTCTGCTGTGGAAGCTGCAATGCTATCCATAGCACTAAAGGTTATTTGTCTCTACTTCTTTGGGGCATATCAACATCCGCGTTTTATTTCTGTCTGGAAAATAATTCAACAATGCATTATCGCCTTGAGCGTCAGCACGATCTTTTTAACAGCAATATATTTACTGCTTGTTCAGCTAGGTTTTGGAAAAAACTTCCCGAGAACTGCATTTATCACAGACTGGGGAATAAGTACTTTGTTGATTATCGCAATTAGACTCGCCGCTCATTGGCTGACAAGTAAAAAAGTTAAAGATAATTCACTTGTGGAAACGCCAGCCCAGGAACTAAAAATGAATTGGAAAAATTGGCTTACCGACGGACTCGCGTATTACGGAGTCGTTGGCGGCGCTCTTTCTTTATACATGCTATTTAATAAACTAGTTTTCGGCACATCCAGCCCTGTCAGCGGACAAATAAAAAGATGGTGGGGCTCAATAACAAGTACAGCCTATGAACGCCCGGCCTCAGACTGGAATTCTTTCTTTGGCATGAGTCCGCAAGGGGCCTTCAGCGCCTGGAAGCCTGCTACCGATCTAATAGTCCCAATTGCGCCAAGGCTGCAACCATACTTTCCTGGAGCTGACTTCGGGGATGAACGCTTCTACATTGCCTTGTTCATAGTTGTCTTGCTTACTCTTGTTTTTCTAGCGTTCAACTTCCGCCGTGTATTAAGCAAAACCTCAAGCCTGGCTCTTGTTCCTCTGGCAGTTGGATGTGCGCTCCAAATATTCTCATACACAACCACAGCCTACGGCGGCGCCAAAGAATGGTATTGGGTTAGTGAAATGATATTGATTACTCTCACAGCAAGCCTGTTGCTTGACCTGATACTTCGTCCATTACAAAAAATAAAATTTACACGCATACCGCTCGAGTTAATATCTATTTTATTTAGTGTATACATGGCATACGCATTCAGCCAATACATTCGAGCTATCATGCCATATAACGCAACCCCAAACGATCTCCCATTCATGGAAGTGCTTCCATTCCTTGAAAACAACACGCCGCCGGGCAGCGTGATCGGGATGACAGGCGGTGGAAATATCGGCTATTTCATCAAGGACCGAACCATCGTCAATATGGATGGGCTGATCAATAGCGTTGATTATTTTCATGCGTTACAAAACCTGGAAGCGCCTGCCTACCTGCGTCAACACGGACTGCAGATCGTTTTTGCCAATACACAGCTGCTTTCGATCCCTCCTTATTTTGGTCAATTTGAACCTTACCTTTCGAACTTTGGCGGATATGGCGGCAAGGGTTTGTTTTATCTTTTGGATAAACCCAAATATTAGGAGTTATACTTTTGACGAAAAACAGTCCACTCTTTCAGGTTGACAGCCATCTCAAACCACGCATCCTCAAAGCGGACCGTTTGCCTGCTTCTATTTCAACAGCTATTCATACCCTTATAAAATGACAAAACCTTCTTTCAGAGAAACCCTTTTAATATGGCTGGTGTTAATCCTAACAGTCTGGAATGTTCTTCGCGTATCGACAGCCCTAATGTGGAAAGATGTGTTAAATGAGTACTCAACACATCCAGCAGCGATAGTCACAGCAATCAGCGGTATGATTTGGGTCGTTACAGGAATTTTTCTTGTCTGGAGCATTTGGCAAAAAAAAGCCTGGACAAAGAAACTGCTTCTCGGGGCGGCAGCAGGCTACTCGGTCTGGTATTGGAGCGAGCGGTTGGTCTGGCAAAGCCCACATCCAAACTGGCTGTTCGCTGTTATAGTAAATCTGGCGATCATAATATTTATCCTATACACCACGAAATCATTGACGAGAGAGGCCCATGAGCGAAAAATCGAAAATCCAACAACTGAATGAAAAAAGAGAACAATCCCTTCTTGGCGGCGGTCAGGATCGTATTGACGCGCAGCATAAAAAAGGAAGGCTGACCGCCCGCGAACGATTGGACTTATTGCTCGACAAAGGCTCCTTCCACGAAGTGGACGCTTTTGTTGTTCATCGCACGCATGACTTTGGCCTGGATGAACAAAAGATCATGAGCGACTCGGTCGTGACTGGCTGGGGCACGATTGAAGGCCGCCTGGCTTACGTATACTCACAAGACTTCACTGTGTTTGGCGGCAGCCTTGGCGAGGTACATGCAGAAAAGATCTGCAAGATCATGGACATGGCCATGAAGAACGGCGCTCCCATGATCGGGTTAAATGATTCGGGCGGCGCACGCATTCAGGAAGGCGTTGTGGCGCTGGCTGGATATTCAGATATATTTTTACGTAACACCATGGCATCTGGTGTCATTCCGCAAATCTCTGCAATTATGGGACCCTGCGCCGGTGGCGCAGTCTACTCCCCCGCGCTGACAGATTTTATTTTCATGGCACGCAACACTTCTTATATGTTTGTTACCGGGCCTGATGTTGTCAAAGCCGTAACGCATGAGGAAGTGACGCAGGAAGAACTCGGCGGCGCAAGTGTTCATTCTGAAAAATCTGGCGTATGCCATGTAGCCGCAGACAGTGAAGCAGATACTCTATATCTCATTCGCAAACTGCTTGGTTACTTGCCTCAGAACAATATGGAAGATGCGCCGTTCATTCCAAGTGATGACCCGCTGCGCATGGATGAAGGATTAAACGTTATCGTTCCCGATGACCCGAATAAGCCCTATGATATTAAAGAAGTAATCAACATGATCGTGGATGGCGGACAGTTTTATGAAATTCACGAAAACTATGCTCAGAATATTGTCGTAGGTTTTGCGAGATTAGGCGGACATTCCGTTGGCATTGTGGCGAATCAACCTGCGGTGCTGGCTGGGGTGTTGGATATCGACGCCAGCGAAAAAGCCGCTCGTTTCGTGCGCTTCTGCGATGCATTCAACTTCCCCATTATCACTTTCGAAGACGTGCCGGGCTTCCTGCCTGGCACCTTCCAGGAACATCACGGCATCATTCGCTCGGGAGCAAAACTCCTTTATGCGTATTGTGAAGCGACTGTTCCCAAGTTGACCGTGATCACACGCAAGGCTTATGGCGGCGCATATTGTGTGATGTCATCCAAGCACATCCGCAGTGATGTGAATCTCGCCTGGCCGACTGCCGAGATCGCAGTCATGGGGCCTGATGGCGCGGTGAGCATCATCTTCCGCAAGGAGCTTGATAAAGCCGCAGACCCCGTACAGAAGAAAGCTGAGTTGGTGGCTGAATATAAAGAAAAATTTGCCAATCCTTATGTGGCTGCGCAGCGCGGATATATTGACGATGTGATCGAACCAAAGGAAACCCGTCCGCGTTTGATCAATGCGTTGGAAATGCTTAGCAATAAACGCGACGCGAATCCTGCCAAGAAGCACGGAAACATTCCTTTATAACCATGAAAGCGAAAAAGTCACTTATGTTTAAAAAAGTTCTGATTGCAAACCGTGGTGAGATCGCTGTGCGTATTATTCGCGCGTGCCGTGAGCTCGGCCTGGAGACTGTCGCCGTTTTTTCGGAAGCCGACCGCAACGCGCTGCACGTGCGCTATGCAGACGAAGCATACCTGCTTGGGCCTGCACCTTCACGCGAATCCTATTTGCGCGCAGATAAAATTTTTGAGGTGGCAAAAAAATCTGGAGCAGATGCAATTCACCCGGGCTATGGTTTTCTAGCCGAGCGTGAAGATTTTGCCGCAAAATGCGCCGAGCTGGACATTAAATTTATTGGTCCCAAACCATCATCGATTGCGGCGATGGGAGATAAAGGCAAAGCACGCGCTACGGTAATCAAAGCGGGTGTGCCGATTGTGCCTGGCACGGAAGATGTCGGCAATATGACCAACGATGATCTGCTGGCTATTGCGCCAAGCATCGGATTTCCATTGCTGATCAAAGCTACCGCGGGCGGCGGCGGAAAAGGTATGCGCGAAGTAAAAAATATCGAGGAAATGCCGACCCTGCTTGCATCCGCCAGACGCGAGGCAGAATCTGCTTTTGGTGATGGAAATGTTTATCTTGAAAAATTAATTGAAGGCGCGCGTCATATCGAATTCCAGATCATCGCGGATTCGTTTGGCAACGTGATTCACCTGGGCGAACGCGAATGTTCAATTCAGCGCCGTCATCAAAAATTATTGGAAGAATCGCCGTCGTCATTTTTGGATACAGAACTGCGCGAAACGATGGGCAGCATCGCTGTGAAATCTGCGCAGGCTGTGGATTATGTCAACGCAGGCACGATCGAGTTCCTGGTCGATAAAGATCGAAATTTTTATTTCCTTGAAATGAATACGCGCCTGCAGGTGGAACATCCCATCACAGAAATGGTGACGGGCGTGGACATCGTGGCTGAACAGATCCGCATCGCACGCGGCCGACAACTGAGTTACACACAAGAGCAGATTCAATTCAATGGGCATGCGATTGAATGCCGTATCAACGCGGAAGATCCCTTCAATGGATTCATGCCTTCCACGGGACAAATTACGCACAGCCTGATTCCCACGGGGCCTGGCGTACGCGTGGACACAGGCGTGTATCCTGGTTTTGAGATCACTCCTTTCTATGATCCGATGATCGCCAAATTAATCGTTTGGGGTGAAACGCGCGCGCAGGCCATCCTACGTATGCGCCGCGCATTGGAGGAATATCGCATTGTGGGTGTGCGCACCAATATCCCCTTTCATCAAACACTGATGGATTCTCACCGCTTTATGGGTGGTCAATTCGACACGCGTTTTGTGGAAGAACGCTTTTCCATGGATGATGCGATTGAGTCACGTTCGGCAAACGCAGAGATCGCGGCCATTCTTGCCACGCTGGTTCAACATCAACAAACCGAACGGTCTGCACAAGTGGTGCGCCGTAACGAACGCGATACGAGCAACTGGAAATGGGTTGGTCGTTGGGAACGCATGCACCGCTAGTGATTGGCGATTTTGGATGTTTCGGCAAGCTCAACACAGGTTTACGATTGATGGTCAAGTATCGAGACCTGATTGACAATTGAGGTCAAATAAATAATGAAATACATTACAACGATTGACAATCAACAATTTGAAATTGAAGTAGTGGATGAACACCACATCCGCATCGGTGAGCGCCTGCTGCAGGTTGACTTTGAACCTGTGAGTGGACAGCCCGTCTTCTCCTTGATCCTGGATGGGAAATCCTATGAAGCCTTCGTTTATCCAGGCGAAGAAGATTGGGATGTGTTACTGCGCGGAAGACAGTATCAGGTAAAGGTTGAGGATGAACGCGAGAAGCGGCTAAAAGCAGCTGGAGGCGCAGGAGCCACCGAAGGCGGCGAATTCCATCTTAAAGCGCCGATGCCGGGGCTGGTCGTATCGATTCTGGTTGAGGAGGGACAGCAAGTCAAAAAGGGACAGGTAATGCTGATCCTCGAATCAATGAAGATGCAAAACGAGCTGAAAGCCCCGCGTGATGGGGTTATGAGCAGAATCCGTGTAAAAGCGGGCGAGAGCGTTGAGCAGAAACAAGCCTTGCTCAGCATGCATTAGTCGTCATGAGCGAACAGGAAACTGAAGTCAAGTTTTACGTGCGGGATTTAAAACAGATCGAAACGCGCCTTCTTGAAATGAAGGCGCGTTTAATTCAGGCGCGTGTGCATGAGATCAATTATCGCTTTGACCTGCCCGATGGCAGCCTAAGGGCCAAGGGACATGTATTACGGTTGAGAAATGACGTGAACGCATGCCTTACCTTCAAAGGCCCCAGCACGCTGGTCAATGGGATATTCTCGCGGCAGGAACTGGAATTTTCAGTGGGCGATTTTGAGACCGCAAAAAAGTTTCTCGAAGCTTTGGGCTATGTTCAGATCCTGACTTATGAAAAGTATCGGGCGATTTACGATCTTTATCACTGTCACATTATGCTGGATGAACTGCCCTATGGAGATTTTGTGGAGATCGAAGGTGCAGACACTTCGAGAATCCGTGAGGTGGCTTTGCTGACAGATTTAAATTTTGATTATGCAGTCGGCGCTGGGTATTCCAGAATATTTGAAGAGTACAATGTCAGAAATGGTTTCCCCCAAAGAGACTTAACTTTTGATGTTCTGGCGGGAAAGAAACCTTCTCCTGAAGATTTAAACCTCCGCGCTGCGGACTGATAAATTTGCATCTGTAAAAATATCTCTGTATCTACAGAAAAACAACCCCGCCAAAATCATCGCTGCTGGAGTGACACGAGAGTTCGCTGCACCAAACGGGTAGATATATTTCCACTGACCGTTTGCTGATATCGATCTCCAAGTCCATTGTAGGTATAGGTTGTTGTCCCATTTACGGAAACTAATCTATTGGCGGAATCATAGCTATAAGTATTCGCACCATCACTTAACAAGTTACCATTGGCATCGAAGTTATACGTCACGCCACCTGCGCTGGTCATTCGGTTGGCATTGTCGTAAGTGTAAGCAATCGAAGAAGATTGGCCACTGATCATACTGTCTTGAGTCAAGCGGTTG
>JAYVUA010000023.1:0-71286 GCA_043788255.1 Anaerolineales bacterium
GCCATAGGCAATCGTAAAAACTACAAGTAACAAATAAGTCAGCCGCCGTAGGCGTGTCCCTAATTTCTGTTCAAGTAAAAGCTGTTGTTCTTTTGCGCGCTCCGTTTCAATACGAATATTCTCATCGCCGCGGCTTGTTGAAATATAATCATGTTGCAGGTCTGTGGGCGTGGGTGATTTTTCAGCATTGACCAGTACCTGCGCCTCTGCATCTTTGAGATCATTGCCGCGCAGGAGAAAGCTGCTTTCTTTTTTATTGTTTCCCCATTCGAGCGCTCTGACTTGTAATCTCGCATGGGTGCGTACCCAGTCAAAATCTGTTTGGATGGCGTGCATTAATTTCTCAAAAGCAGTTTCAAATTTATCCTGCGGATGTGAGAAAAAAATCAAGTTTAAATGGGAGAGGGTATTTGGGATTTCCGCCATGTCTACTTCGCGCGCAACCACGGGAGCAATGCGTTTTCCATTCTTGACCGCGTGCGCCACTTCCTCGGCGCACACTTTGGAGCGGATCGAATCTGGGCTGACGATGAAAACGAAAATATCGGCTGCTTCAATTCCCTTCTCGATCTCTTTCATCCAGTCCACAGTCGGCGGGATATCTTCCCAATCGACCCAGAGGTCCATTTTTTGTGCCGTGAGGCTTTCCGTCAGCTTTTGGGCAAATTCAGTATCTTTACGCGAGTATGAAATAAAGAGTTGGGTCATGGGTTTTCTCCAAATCTTGCTTATGGAACAAACAGTTCACATACGCCTGCGCTGATTTCACAGCGGGCAATTTCTTCTTTCAACCAAAGCACACGAAATTGAGTGGAACCTTCCTGAGGATTCCAAAATATCATTTCTTTTTCCTTATCAATGTGTAATCTGGCTGTTGTAATGTAGCCGTTTACACAGTCTACAGGCAGCAGGTAAGGATGATCGTTGTTTTCCAGAACATTAATGGCGATACATGTTCCTGATGGCAGATATTTAAAGTTTGTTTCGAACCAGATATAGCCAAAAAAACGATTTGTTGGCAATTCGTTACTATCAAGCTGTTCAAAAGTGAAGCCAGAATAACTTCGGCGGGCGCGTGAGCGATTCAGCATGATAAAACTTGTCTCATTCCAAAACAAGGTGAAGTTATTGCCATCTGGATATTTAATTGTTGGAATGGTATTGGCTTCCATTGTTGCTGTATTAGTTGCTTGCGTAGGAGTAAGGGTGGGGAGTTCTTGCGTTGAAGTGGCCGAGGGCAGGGTCGGTGTTTGGGTTGGCTGAGCAGGCGCATCGGTCAACGTGAGAGGCGGAGGGGTAATTGTTGCAGAGACTAATATGGTAATAGGTATTGAAATTTTTTTTGCGTAATAAAGACTTCCGATCCCTAAAAGCAAAAGAAGCAAAATTAAATATGCCCAGTAATTTTTCTTTTTGGGTTGATTCGAAGAGTGCGCAATTGGAGGCACTTCAACTTCCAGATTGCGAGCTGTATTTTTTGGCGCATCGCGTTTGGCAATTTGTTCAATGGAAATGTCGCTTCTTCTTATAGTTGGCACGCCGATAGGCAATGGAGGCAGCACAAGTTTTGCCGAAGAAACTTTGGAGTTAAAAGCTTCATCCAAGGCATTCATTAGTTTCGCACCTGATTGAAAACGATTCTTCGGATTTTTTTCCAATGCTTTTAGCAGGACAGACTCAACCTCAAGGCTGATCTCTGGATTAATACTGCGGGGCAGGGGAGGTGCTTCTGAAATATGTTGAAGGGCAATGCTTGCAGGCGATTCGTCATTAAATGGCGTAATGCCAGTAATTGCTTCATACAAGATGATGCCCAGCGAATAAAGGTCGGATTGGGGAACCGCATCTGCCGACCGACGAGCCTGCTCGGGCGATATGTAATGTGGCGTGCCGAAAATACTTCCCATGGAACCATCGCGAACTTCAAGCGCCATGCCAAAATCACCAAGCAGTACGTGGCCGTCTTTTGCGATCATGACATTGGATGGCTTAATATCCCGATGGACAACGCCCTGGTGATGGGCATAATCCAAAGCTCGGGCAACTGCATTGCCAATGCGAAGCACATCGGCAATTGGCATGAGCTCATTGTCCTGAGCGTAAAGTGACATCACCGAGGATAGATCCTGACCATCTACATATTCCATAACATAATAAGAAAAACCCTGCGCATCGTCGGCGTAGTAGATTTGAATAATATTTTCATGGTGCCATTTTGCCATCATGCGTGCTTCGTTGACAAATCGCTTTGCGTAAGCGGGGTCGTTCTTGTAGCGCTTGTCTATAACTTTGATGGCTACGGGGCGTTGAAGTTTGACATCCTGTCCGTAATACACAGTTGCCATACCACCTTGCCCAAGCAAGCGCTCCACGCGAAAATTCGCAAGTTGTTGTCCGATCAGTGGGTCTGTCATTTAACTTTTTAGGTTCCGTTTTCTTTTGGTTATATTATTTGCGTCTCGATTGGCAAGGGTAATTCGAGAAAGCTCACCTATGTATTTATTGAAACCTTCTGCATATGCATCGAGATAATCTTGAACGATCAGGCTGGCGAGGTCCTTTCGGCCAATGGACAATAAGGCAGCAACGTGAGGTCGAAAATCCCGCAGGGAGATGTGCATAACAGACTTCGCATCCGTCAACACACCCCAGGCCAATTGCTTTTGATTGCTATCATCTTTTGCAGTGACAAACCGCGTTAGGGTGCTTGCAGGTACAACTGCGCCAACGTTGGAAAAGATTTCACGCCCTTTAAGAATATTATTCAACAGGTCAAATTGTTCAGGGACTTTGTCCAGGAGGCGCTGAAGAGGCAGGGGCAGATGTGCAAGTAATTTTATCGCACCCACACTTGGGCTTTCGCCTTGAATGGCAATTTCCTTTGCCTTGGTAAGAAACTCTCCAAACCCTGCCAGCGTGGCAAGATACAACTTCTGCAAATGCGCAAACGCGGAATACATGGCATCAAGATCTTCAACGGAGCTTTCGTATGCATCCAGCATTTTGATGGTTTGGGAGTGCAGACCGAGTAGATTAAGTTCCATCAATGGGACTTCGACATTGAGTGGATAAACCCGTTCACGCGGGACCTTGAGACTGGCATCCATCGGAATCAGAATCGCAGGGCTGGTGCGACTCACTTCCTCGACAAGCTGCTGAAGAGAGGCTGTCACATTCGGTTTGGTGGAAGCCAGCTTGTCTATTTCTGAAAGCAGCTTGGGGGATGCTTGATATGTAGCCGCATGAATTGCCCGATAGAGCACCAACATATCGTTGATCGTCAACTGAAGTAAATCACTTCGTTGTTTGAATTGCCTGCGAAGTGTAAGGCAAGCCTTGAGATTTACTTTGTTTGTTTCTGCACCAGTCTCTGAAGATATTTGAGGAGCCTGTTGTAGAAGATTAACATCTGAATCTTGAAGTTGAAGTGTAAGGGATGTGTAGAGTCGCACTCCTGCTGGGGCAGGGGAGGGGAGCATACTTAAGTATCTCGCCCAGGATAGAGCTTCATTGGTCATGATCTCAGATAATGCAGTGCCCCAGGCACCATCAAAAAAGATGTGGGATTGATCGAAAACAAAAGTTTCGCCAGTATCAAAAATTGTCATTGCATGTGAGCCGACCCCGCGTTCCACCTGACGCAATTCTGAGAGTGGCAGCGTATTGGAACGCGTATCTGCTGAAATGAGAATTGGCGCAAATCGAAGATTGTCCAGATCATTCACGAGCACGGGACTCAGTTTACTTCTCAAGTTGGAGAGTGTAGAGCGTTTTACTCTTGCCAGTGCGGAGACTTGTGAAGGCGAAGATTGTGAGGATGACAATAAGGCCGCGATCTGTGCACGCGCATTGTTCACATTTATCGGTTTGTTTGTGCCTTGTTCGCAGACGGGCAACAGGTAATAACTATCTCGATAGATAATGCCAATTTGCGCTTCAGCAAGCTTAAATGGGACGCGTGTTTCACCATACAAGCCTGGTTCCAGATAAGCGAGAATGGACATTTGTTTTTTATACGGTTCAAGATCCTGTTGGATCATTGCCTTGAATCTAGCTTCCCATTTTTGGAAGGCAGAAGTTGGCAGAGATTGCAGATTGTCTTTGATAAATTGGTCAAATTTCCAGCTTCGATAAGCTGGATAATCCAAATTGGCGCCATCTTCCTCCCGCCGAAATGGACGTTGTATTTCCCAGGCGCGAAACAGACGTTTGGCCCGCTTGATGTCTGCTTCTTCCAAAGTTGATATGGAAACTCTCTCGCGCCATTCATTCTCAAGCAGGGCATTGTACTGATGTAAGCATGTCACCGCAGACATAAACCAGGCGGTCAAACGGTCAACGGGATTTAAGTTGATGTTGTGCTCACGTAGAAGAGTATCGAACCCATGCGTTTCATTGGTATGCCGGGCTGTGTCTTCACGTAAGGCGTATCCCGCGTAGAATTGCCAGGCGCCTTCAGGGAAGGCAGATTCTGGATCTTTCCCTGCAAGCTTTAGTAAATTTTGATATCCCCAAATTATGGCGGCTGGACCTGCAAAGAGTGCGCCGTACATAGCCTGATCCAACACCTGTTCCACACCACTGAACAAAGCGTTGACATCCTGCTGCATTTTCTGGATAGGAATGCGACGACCAGGCAGACGGGCGAGTCCGCTTAGGATCATTCCAGGCACATTGCCAGCAGGGACAACCTTGGACACCAATTCAACCACTGCATCGATCTCCGGTAGGGAAAGTCGCGATAGTTGCTGTATTGGCATCGTCTTGACTACTGTATTCAAATCGTTCGCAGTAAGTTGAGACGCTTTCTGAAAATCGGTCTTCCTGTTGGCCATTGGCGTTGAATTATAAAGTAATAGTAGAATAAACGCATGAAAATCATTGCATTTCAAATTTTGAAAACAAAAAACATTCCTTTTGAAACACAAGCATCCACACTGGATGAAATGACTCGGGAATTACCTCAGGGATTCTATACAACCTTCAGTACATTGTCGCATGGGACGAAAGTGCTTGGCTTACAGGCACATTTGCAAAGGTTATATCTGCCTGCATTAGCGCGGAGAATTGCGCCTTCAGTTGACGAATTAACCTTACGATCTCGAATTGCTGACCTGACAAAAATTTATCTTCCAAAAGAATTCCGTATACGGCTTATCCTTACGCATACAGACGGGAAAATTTATGCGGGTATTCAGCCTTTTGAACCCATGCCACTTTCAGTGTATGAAAAGGGTGTCAAAGTAATTACAACTGAATTGGTTCGTACTGCACCGCGCGTGAAAGATACTGGGTTTATCTCAGCAAGCATTGAGCAACGAAAACAAGTGGACAAGGATGTGTTTGAAGTTTTGCTTACAAAGAATGGAAAAATTCTGGAAGGCATGACTTCCAATTTTTATGCAATCCACAGGAATACATTGGTTACATCCCAGCGTGGAATATTGCTGGGTATCACACGTAAAGCGATTTTAAGGATTGCAAGAGGGCAGGGGATGTCCATAGAATATCGCTCGCCGCACATCAACGAAAAATTTGGTGAAGCTTTTCTCACATCCAGTTCGCGGGGTGTGGTGCCGATCATTTCAATTGATAATAAGTCGGTGGGGCAGGGGTGGGTTGGTAAATGGACGAAGATGCTCTCGAAGGCGTATCAGGTTTATGTTAAAGAAAGAAGCGAGTGGTTTCAACAATAACAGATCAAATCGTCATTTCCGTTTTTCTTCAAAGATATCGTAATAACCCTTATCTAATTCGTCGTCACTAAGGTGTGCATAGCGCTGCGTGACCTGTATATTGCTGTGGCGCGCAAGTTCCTGGGCTAGCTTTAGATTTCCCGATGCTCGCAAAATAGTTGTGACAAAATAGTGGCGGAATGAGTGGGGAGTGATTTTCCCGACTGCTTCTTTTCCTAAAATCTCTGCAACACGCTCGGCAACAATGTTGCGGCCTGTTGTCGGCGTGATCGGCTTGATCTTTTTGCCGGCACCTTTGTCGTGGCGAGCGAAGAGGGGCAGAGTGGCTAATTGTTTTCCCGAGCCGCCGTCGAGTTGTGCACGAAGCGACAGGTAATCTTTGATGGCTTTCATGGAACGATTCGAAAATCTCACCACAGCCTGTTTATCGCCTTTGCCAATAATGATGGCTCGGCCTTCATTCCAATCCATATCGCCGCGGCGTAATTTGCAAGCTTCATGCACACGCAGTCCAGTATCTGCCAAAGTGAGTAGAAATGCTCGATCTCGGGTTGCGCGTAACCGTTCACTTAATTCTCCCTCGTTTTTCCCGGTTGGGATTAAATTTTCAGGATCGGAAATATGACTCAATACACGCTCAATATCATCGACGGGGAATTGGGGCAGCCGAATACCAGGCCTGCGCGCACGCTGACGCATAAGTGTGCGCACGCGTGAAATATTGATCTCCAAATAGCGTTCAGAATCCACGTATTCATAAAACCCTTTGACGGCCTGTAAATATAGGAATTCGGTGGCTGGCGCAAAAACTTTGAGATACATGGCAAAAGGCGAGATGACATCTTCAGTAAGTTTTTCAATTGGGGTAGTGGAAGGGTCCAGCCATTTTTCAACCAGCACTTCACTGAAAACTTTGAGTGCGTTTTTGTATGCGCGGCCTGTGTGCTCGCTACGCGACGCTTTCACAACCCCGATGTATCTGGCCATCACATCTGTAATCATTGTTGAGGTCTCAGTTTTCTTTGCCATGGCTTCCATTATACGAACATTTATATTCTTGTCAATGCTTGCGATAATAATACTTATCGAAAGCATAAGGAAGAAAATAAACTTTGTCTCTCTGAGCGGAGCGAAGAGCTACCCCACTGCTTGCGTTGACCGTGGACATTGGACGATAGACCATAAAAATAAAACGCTGCCTGAATAAATAAGGGTCTCAGTCTTATTTCACATCCTTCTGCATTCACCCTTCATCCTTGCTCTTTCCCCTCCCCTCCCCTATTCCAGCTTTTTGGAAAAGCAGATCTCATGCGCATGCAATTTCATCCTTACTATCTGGACTGATGTTGCTGTTTCAATTGAATATCGAGCCACAATCTCAGCAGACCATGGCTTCTACTTTGGTTCGGTGGCGGAAAAAATTGGGCGCAGAAAAATTTGACACTTTATGGCAGGAAGAAATTGGGCAAACGCTTCCTGACGCGAAGGCGATACAATCCGCGCGCGAGAAGCGTCCGGAAGCGGAGCAGTACTTCAAGTCCGCGCAGAAGACGGCGGCTGATTCGAGTGTCCCTGCGGAGATGCGCGAGTTGGGCAGGGTTTTGTCCAGGATCATGGCTGGGGATACGAAGGTGGATTTGTCCGCACTTCCGCCAGAGTATGTAGAGCTAATCAAAAAGGAATTGGGGTAATACTTTTCTCTCCGCCAAGTGACCGATATACGCTCAAATTGATGCAGATATAATATTTGTTATGACTCTGCAAAAGAATACAGACTTCCCCAGCTTTATCAAAGGGATTGCCGTCGGTGCGACTGCGGGAATTGCTTCGTTGATCACGTATCAATATTTACACGCTATTTTCAAACAGCCGCGGCTGATGTCTCGGGCCGTGTTATCCAAAGCCGAGGATTTCGATACGGTCGAAGCCAACGCCTTGTATATTGCAGCAGATAACCTTCGATCAGCCATTGAAATGCGACGCATGGAGAATCGTAAAACCAGGCAGCTCCTGCATGCCGGCTATCGCAACTTCCGCGAGAGCTGGGCGCGTGATTTTAGTTTTGCATCCTATGGCTTGCTGGCTTTGAAGGAATTCAAGGTGGTAAAGGATACCTTGGAGGCATTTCTCGATCATCAAACCCCTGAGGGACAATTCCCTGTCAAATTACATTCGATGGGTATGGCCACGCGTTGGATGCACTCCCTTCTCGAAAGAGAACAACCCACCGAGATTCCCATGCGCCCCAAATACTTAAGCGGACACGGCGCGATCTCGTTGGATGGCCAATGCTTGATGGTGATCGCAGCCATCTACTATAGCCGTAAGACAGAAGATCACGAATTTCTAAAAACTCATTGGGAAGCGCTTGCAAAAGCCATTTCATGGACAGAGAGATCGGTCAAGGATATTACAGACGGCCTGCTCAGCCAGGGAGCATTCGCAGACTGGGCGGATAGCATTGCAGCCAAAGGACGCGTACTTTATACAAACGTAATTTACTGGAAGGCCTTGAAGGAGATGGCCGAAGCTGCAAAGCGTTTTGAATTGACAGAGGAAATGTCGCTTTATACACAAAAAGCCGAGCAGGTCGCAAGGGCCATTCAGGAACATCTTTGGCGCCCGGCATTGGGATACTACGCCGCGAGTGACGCACTCGACCAGCTCAGCAGCAGCGGGAATCTGCTGGCAATTGCCTGGGGATTGGCATCTGCAGATCAGGCAAAGTCTATAACTGACGCGCTCATTATTACGGGTATGGCTAATCCTGTTCCGACCAAGGTTGCTTATCCGTCTTATCCGCTTCACTTGATCGCAATTGAAAATCGCCTAGGCGGTGTTGCAAATTATCACACCGATGCTGCCTGGCTTTGGATTGGTGCCTGGCACGTCATCGCACTGGCCCGCATTGGTCGCTTCAAGGAAGCACATGGTATCCTGTCTCGCATTGCAGAAGTCATTGTCCGCGACCAGCAGGTGCATGAAGTCTATGGTCCCGATGGTAAGCCTTTATCCAGCTTTTGGTACAAGTCAGAGTCACCACTCACATGGAATGCCGGCATGGTTGTATATGCCTATTTTGTTCTTGAGCAATTCATTGAATCAAAAAACGATATCATCTCCTCAGTCAGCAGGGATGTGGAATAGCCATGCACATCGCTAATTTTACGAACACCTATCTGCCAGTCATCAGCGGGGTCGTCCGCTCAGTTCGCTCGTTTCGAGATGAGCTTACCCGCCAGGGTCACAACGTCTTCATCTTTGCGCAGGAACACGTGGATTATGTGGACAAAGACCCGTTCATCTTTCGCTACTCAAGCCTGAACCTGCCCGTTGGAGTCGATATCCCAGCTGCAATTCCCATCTCCCCTTTTATAGACCGCCTCCTTCCAGCCATCAATCTGGATGTTATTCACACCCATCATCCATTCCTACTTGGGCAAACCGCTGCAACAAAAGCGCGGGAACTTAATCTTCCCCTGGTATTTACCTTCCACACCCAATATCGTGAGTACACACACTACTTTCCACTATCAGCGGAAACAGTCCAAAATTTTTTGAAGAACGCTGTAGATCGTTGGCTACAGGATTTCATGCGCCGCTGCCAGCACATCATTATCCCTTCAGAGAGTATGCGGGAAATATTGGTCGATCAATATGGCCTAAAAAATAATTTTACTGTGATTCCCACTGGCATTGATTTGGAAGCCTATCGCACAGCCAGCGGGGAAAAGATCCGCAAGAAACGACGTTGGGAAAAAGATATCGTGATGATCTCCATTGGCAGGCTTGCTTCCGAAAAAAACTGGCCACTCTTATTACAGGCTGCAGCTTTGGTTCTAAAGGAGTATCCTCAATTCCGCCTTGTTTTGATCGGCGACGGTCCGGACAGAAAAAATCTTGAGGATCTGGCACAGGAACTCGGAATCCAAAAACGTGTAACCTTTACTGGCTCACTCTCGTTTACAGAAACGCCTTCTTATATGAAGGCTGCTAATTTATTTGGCTTTGCCTCAATCACAGAAACCCAGGGACTTGCAACACTCGAAGCCATGGCTGCCGGCCTTCCTGTCGTCGCCGTGAACGCCAGCGGCACCCGCGATATACTAAAACATGGGCAGCAGGGATATCTTGTCGAAAATGATGCGGAAGCCCTGGCTGAAGCGATTAAAAAACTTCTTGCCAACCCGGAAAGAATGCAAAAGTTCGCACAAGCAGCTTATAAGAAAGCACAGTCTTTTAATATCGAGAGTTTGACTAAAAAACTGCTCGATGTCTACGAACAAGCCATCCGCGATAAAAAGAAGAATCGCTTTGTCACGGTTACCCCGCCTGTATCCGTTGCTCCTCCTGTTCCCGCTCCTGCCGCTCTCCCTACCCAGGCATGATTGAATTTTTTATATCCAACTCACACACCCGGATTTTTCCGGGCGTGTGATATTCATAATTCATTCAACTTAGTCTTGACACAAGTAGTGCTCTTTCACCATAAGCCAGCTGCGCCAAACACCATTTCTCTGGGATGTAACTCAATCGCATCCTTATTACAACTTGCTCGGCACACCCCGCAGCCATAACAAGCGGACGGATCGATTACCACTTTTTTATTATTGGAAGAATATCGTATTGCCCCATATTGACATTGCCTCATACACAATCGGCAGCCATTACATTCATCCATGGAAACAGTCGCTACCCACTCCGCACGGAACATGACCGGGTAATCTTTGCGCGCATGCGTGATGCGATACGCCATGCAGTCCTGGTCACAGTTGCATAGTCCGCCGATGAAGGGAGTTTTGAACGTCCACACCGAATGGACGAGTCCTTCTTTATCCAGTTTACGAATCGAATCCAACGCTTCCTCTTTTGAGAGAGTCTCCAAACTAAAAGAGTCATCAAGCGAATCCATGAGCTCTTTGTCCATGGTCAAGCCATAACAGTAACGCGCATTCATGTTGCCTGTGGTCACACGCCGGCAGACGCAGGGAAGCCGCACCGCACCCTGCACCATGCCGAAGATTTTTTCCACATCTTCCACCGGCACAACCTGCCCGTAGTGATCTTCCTTCTGCAAGTGAGTCAAGACAGGTTTGGCGAGTTTCATCAACGGCGTCTTACGGATCTTGTCCAGTTGCTTGAGGCTCTTTGGTACTCGTTTATCGAATCCATTCAGAAACTCTACCGCATATTCGCGCCGCCTGTTTTGATTTAGTAAGTCCTTTGAATAATTCTCCATCGTGAGATACCACTTCTCCCCTTCTCCATGCTGTGTACAGAATTCACACATTTTCGGCCTCCTGGCTAATTTTTTTATTTTCAGTATAGCCGTTGTGTATTGAGTGCCTAGTGACATTGTTCCCCTCAATGACACATCCCCCAGATCAAGAGAACTGACCTGAGGGATGCATAAAAACTGTTTTAGACGATTTGACTACTTCTTGGGTGGTGCTGGTTTTTCTTTCTTCTTCTTTTTCTTTTCTTTGTTTTTGCCTTGTTCTTTGTTTGCCATGATAAGCTCCTTTCCAAAAACCAATCCAGTTGATCTTTGAATAAAATTTTCAAGTCTTTGCTCATTATTCTTGAGGCAAAGACAACGACAAACTCCATTGTCAATGCGGATTATATCACCGTCAAATTTATATTAATAATTTTTATTCAGCGAAAGTCCTGGTCTCAACTTTCAAACGGCGGTACGCCTCGAAGGTAAGGAACATCGGTTGAAACAGAATCTCGCCATTTCCCACCAGCGGGCCAAATGGGACAAATCCAAGATGCTTGTATAGGCGTGCCTGATGCGTTGTCCCAGACATAACACCAAGATCGTACCTTTTTACGTCACAATGATCGTACAAAGCGCGCATCACTCCTTGAAAGACCTGCGGCGAGCGGCGGTCTTTGGCAATCGCCAGCAGGCGCAGTTCGCAAATAGACTGATGCGCAGGTAAATATGAATCAAGATTCTCAAGTTTATAGTCAAGCGAAAATGGACGTTGATCTCTTACGCAGATCATGCCTACCAGTTCGTCTCCGTCTAAAGCAATAAAATATGTGTTCTCATCGTGAAATTTATCCACCAGCCTGCCTTCTGGATTTTTTTCATGTTGAGGGATTTCCTCGACGAAGGTTTGGTAATTCGAGCGGTGTATCTTTTCAAATTCAACAGACTCTGATGCGACTTTAAATACAATACCCATAAAATAAATCTCTCCATTACGTTTTTGATGGTTTCAATGCTTCACGAATATTATCACGATGGGCAAAAACAATAATCATGGCAGCTGCAGCCAGTCCTGCAACAATCTCCCAGCTTTCGCCTAGAAAGAATGCGATCAGCCCCGAGCTGACAACTGCCAGCATAAAGCTCAATGTGATTCGTCTTGAGATCAGGGAGAATATCCCAGCCACAACGGCGGTGCCAAGCGCGATCCGATAATCATACATTAGCACAGCGCCAAACGCGGCAGATAATCCCTTGCCGCCTTGGAATTTAAGTTGAATCGGCCAGACATGCCCAACCAACACAGCTACCATCACCATGCCAAGCACCCACGATTCGGAGTTTAATTGAAGCGCGATCGCCATTGCGATAACGCCTTTCAGAACATCGCCAATAGCAGTGATCACAGCACCGCTTCTGCCCAATATGCGGCCAGCGTTACGCCCGCCCGTTGCGCCGCTTCCCATTTGATGCAGGTCCTGCCCCGTTCGCCAGCGGACAAGATAGTAGCCTACGGCGATACAACCTAAAAGATAGGCTGTTAAAATGACAGTCAGTTGTATCCATATTTGCATAATTAATTCCTCTGTTTGTGTTGTAAATATCGCGCAATTGCTTTGCCTGCTTTTATTCCTTCCAGCGCGCAATGGTCGGCTGTCTCCACACCGCGCAGTAAATTTCCAGCCGCGAATACACTTTCCACAGAGGAATGAAAACCAGCATCTATTTTAGGACCGTGCGTGAGCGGGTCAATGCTCAAGCCGCCGAGGCGCGCCATTTCATTTTCGGGAATCCAATTCCCCGTAAAGATGACCGTGTCGCAGTCCATGAGTTGAGTCTGCCCATTTGCATGTGTAAGTTCAATTCCCTCAACACGTTTCTGGCCAAAGATATTTGTTACGCATATATTCGTAAGGATGGGCGTACGAGTCAGAATATCCGCAATTGCCCATTTCATCGTGATGTAGGGAAATTTAATTTGATGACTCGCTTCTTCAGTTGTCATCGTCACACATTTCACACGTACGTGCATCAGCGTCATCAAAGCCGAAAGACTCACCAACTCCGCGCCGACGATGACCGCGCGTTTCCCAACGGACAATTGCTCCTGATATACAAAACGCTGTAACGACCCTGTGGTAAACACTCCCTGTGGACGAGTCCCTGGAATCATTCTTGCTGAGCGAGGCCGCTCACGGACACCTGTTGCAAGCAAAACGACTTGCGCTTCAATTTCACCTAATCCGTTTGGCGAAGTGAAAGTTAAAACTTCGGAACTCTTCGAAGACTTCCGAAGTTTGGTATCCCAGCCCATGATCGTCGTAGCTGTTTGAATCTCTACATCATTTTTTTCGGCAAGCTCACGATAATAGTTTGCATACTTCGGCCCCGACCACATACGCCATAAATCTGCGCGGCCAAAACCAGTGTGGTGACAAAAGCGCGGCATACCGCCAGCCTCAGGCTCACGCTCAACAACCAGAACATTTTTAATGCCATGCTTCTTCAATTCAATTGCAGCAGAAAGCCCCGCAGGTCCCGCGCCGACAATTAATACATCTACATTCTTCTGGAGTACGGGAGCCTGCTCCCGCGGTTTTATATTAGGTTCAATAACCGACAGCACCCGCAGGGCAAGTGAGCTGTCGGACTCCAGAGTCTTCACCAGCGCTGCATGGCAATTAAATCCCTGACATCTTCCCTGAGATGCGCGTGTTCGTCTTCGTAACCCATCCAAATTTTTCGCAGGGATTATAGAGTTCATCGCATCTATCAATTCGCCGCGTGAGACTCGTTCGCAATGACAAATCATTTCTGCGTACTGCGGATTTTCCGCGATCATCTCAGCATCTTGATGCGGCCTGGTGTCCGTTTGCCCGATGCTCGGCATCTTCACGAGTTTAAAATCATCTTTCAGTTTCAACTCCAAGCCCGCCCCGCTCAGCAACTCTACCGCATATTCAGCAATTCCCATTGCCGCCGAAATTCCCGTGGATCGAATCCCGCCGACACACAAATATTTTTGTTCGGCGTGCATTTCAATTTGATAATCGCTATGTTCTGTCGCCGCCCGCAAACCCGAATAAGTTGCCGTTACTTCTTCATCCAATAACTGCGGCAAAATCTCTCGCCCCTTATTGACCAACATTGCCAAACCATCCGCGGTTGTTTGCGTAGCCGTCTTGTCGTCCAGGTCTTCGGCAGTTGGCCCAAGCAAAATATTTCCATAAACTGTTGGGCTGATCAACACCCCTTTTGTTTCGGATGTCGGCACTGGCAGTAAAATGTGATTAATCAGAGTGCGCGCCAATTTGTCATATACAATTAATTGCCCGCGTCGCGGCCTGACCGTGAAACTGCTGCGGCCAAAATAAGAATTGATCTCATCTGAAAACAATCCCGCCGCATTGACGATGTAGGTCGCATGGATAGTGTCATTTACAGACGACAGGCCATTAACAATAGACCATGGTCTGCCGTCTGCGGTCTGCCGTCGAATTTCACTCACTTCAAAATTCAAAAACAACTCCACTCCATTCAGCACTGCCTGAGTAGCAAGCGCCAGCGGAACGGTGAACGTACATAGAATCCCCTCCCCTGCTACAACCAATCCACCCAAAGCGCCTTGATTGATATGCGGCTCACGTTGATAGATCTCTTTAGGAAAAATCGTTTTTATATCCATCACCCCATTTTCAAATGCCTTCTTTTGTAAAGCAGGCAGCGCATTCAACTGCTCCTGATTCCATGCAATCAAAATCGCCCCCAGCCGTTCATGTGGAATATTTGCCTCGGGCATATATTGATCCATCAAAGCATAACTGCGCCGCAGGAGAGTCGCCTCCAGCGTGCCTGGTTTCGCATCAAAACCAGTATGCCAAATTGCCGTACTCGCCTTGGATGTCCCCATACCTACATCTGAATTTGACTCAATCAACGCAATCTTGAGTTCGTAACGGGAAAGTTCACGCGCAATCGCCGACCCCACCGCGCCCGCGCCAATGATTGCAATATCGTAGATTGTTGTCATAATTACTCTTCATCCCATATGGCGGTCGAGTAGCCTTTCGTGTTCGTCGAAAGGCGTATCGAGACCACCAGTATTAACATTAACTATGAAATCCCTTTACAGCGTCAACTGCTTTATTCCACTGCGCCAACTTTCTTCCTCTTTCTTCTTCCTTCATTTTCGATGTATAAACTTTTTCAGCTTTCCAATTTTTAGAAAGGTCATCAAGCGAAGTTCCCAGCGCCGAAACACCCGCGAGATTGGCAATACCAATCGCCGTGGCTTCCAATGCCGCAGAGACTCGTACCTCAAGATTCAGCAAATCCGCGATCATCTGCATCAGGTATGGATTGCCCGAAGGCCCGCCATCTACTTTAAGATACGGAGGAGTTTGACCCAAATCCTGAGACATCGCCATGACCACTTCGTAGACTCGGCAGGCTATTCCATCCAACGTAGCGCGGACAATATCATCAGAGCTGGTACTGCGGTTCAAGCCAAACATCGCGCCGCGTACATCTGTCTGCCAATGTGGCGCGGCAAGTCCCTGTAAGGCAGGGACAACGACCACGCCAAAATCAGTGGAACGATTCGCAGCGTCATTACTGGAAGCCGAATCGGGAATCAATTTCAAGTTATCTCTTAGCCACTGCACCGCCGACCCTGTGACAAAGATACCGCCATCGAAGGCATAAGCAGTGTGCCCATTGAAATTCCAGCCGACTGTGGTGAGCAATCCGTTGTTGGATAGTTTGGGTTTGTCGCCGATATTCATCAACAGGAAACTTCCCGTTCCAAAAGAACACTTCATTTCCCCCGTTTTGAAACAGGCTTGTCCAAATAACGCGGCTTGCTGATCTACCAATAGGGCATGTAAAGGCAGCGGCTTCCCATTTCCAAAATCTATATCGCCAATATACCCTGCGGATGGTTTCACTTCGGGCAGCATACTTCTTGGAACATCAAATAATTTTAGTAATTCATCGTCCCATTCAAATTTGTTCATGTCAAATAATAACGTACGCGATGCTGTAGATGGGTCTGTAATGTGCAGTCGGCCTCGAGTCAAAGACCAGATCACCCATGTTTCGGTTGTTCCGAATTTCAATTTGCCATCATGTGCCTGTTTGCGAAGATCAGGATAATTTTCAAATACCCATTTGAGTTTTGGCGCGGAAAAATAACTGTCGAGTAGGAGACCCGTTTTTTGGCGAAGCAGGTTCGGGTCCACGTGTGAAGCGCTGTCCTGAGCCAGTCGAAGGGCGAGCGCTTTGCAGACTGATTCGCCTCTCGTGTCCTGCCAAACAATGGCGGGAGTCACAGGCTGTCCTGTATCCTTATCCCAAACGACAAAGGTTTCGCCCTGATTATCAAACCCCACAGCAGCAATTTCATATTTATCAATCAGAGGTGCGCAGGCTTCTTTGACGGTTTGCACAATGTCTTTTGGTTCCTGTTCCACCCAACCCGCCTGCGGAAAATGCGCAGGCAATTGCGCCGAATTCTTCTCCAGCATTTCGCCAAGTTCGTTCACGATCACTGCTGTTGTTTGAGTTGTGCCTTGATCAATGCCAAGCAGGTATTTCATGGTGCCTCCAATTAAATTACTCACCTGTGTATAAAGAGTATCGTACGCCATTCTTTGTGCTGTTTTTGACGGAATACATTAATTCGTCGGCGATTCTAATTGTTTCTCTGACTGAGCTTGGAGGGGCAGCATAAGTCACGGCGCCAGCGCTGAAAGTGACCATGGCGTATTTTTGGTGCAATTGCTTTGTGAGATGGTTGGAAATTTTAGACATAAGCACTACGGCTTCCTGCTGCCCCGCCTCTGGAAATAGAATTGCAAATTCATCACCACCCAGGCGGGAGACGACATCCGTATTGCGTAATGGACGCTTTAACTCATCAGCAATAAATCGAATCAACTCGTCGCCTGCATTATGCCCAAATCGGTCATTTATTTGTTTGAAATTATCAAGGTCTAAATAAACAAGCGTAAACGGCCGCTTGTAACGGTTAGAGCGATTAAGCTCCACTTCCAGCAATTGGTGAAAATAACGCGAGTTGGCCGCGCCGGTTATATAATCTGTGTGAACCAGGGCTTCTATAACCTTTTGGGATTCATGCAACTTTGATGTTAGATAAGTAACAATGATAAAAAAAGCAAGCCTGATCAGTGTGTTCCAGAAATAAATAATTGGATGGGAATAATTCCCCCCTGCGGAGATATCTGCAATCAGCCATGCACCAGCACTAAGAAGGGAGATGGACAACCCCAGAGCGGAATTCGTATACCATGCCACAAGATAAATAGGCAGTAGGTAGAATAATGAAAAGCTAAATTCGTTGCCTGTCCAATAATCCACAAAGCCTAATACACCCACAAGCGCAACACTTGTGATAATCCAGAAAAGCAGGCTTTGGCGTTCGAGAACTTTTAGGATATTAAGCTCCTTTACTGCGTGACTAAAAAAACAGAAGAGCGGCACCTCCTTCGAGATACCGCTCTAAATTTTACCTGATTATAGGTTTTAGTTTTCGCCGTATTTCTTTTCGGTTTCAGCGATCATCTTTTGGCGTTGAACGATTTTATCGCCTTCTGGAACACCTTCAAAGCGATTATCTTCACTACCGATGAAGAAGGTGATCAGTGTGGTGATCGCAGCAACAGCGAGGGCGGTGTAAGCGGTGCCTGAAGGCGGGATGAGAAAGTGCATCACGTTCGCTTCCGGAACTTTTATGAATCCCAACGCCAACCCGATTAATGCCACCCCGATTCCCCACATTGCGGTTTTTCGTGACCATAACCCGAGCAGGGCTACGAAGAAGATGATCGTAAAGTAGTAGATCTTTTCATTGGGTGGGAAGAAGCCTGTGATCGCGAGGGTAATTCCAAAGATGATCGCCAGGACGGCATTCGGTTTGGAAAGTCCTCCCAGGTTGAATGGACCCTTTTCCTTCCACTTCGCAGTGCCTTCAG
Organism: Anaerolineales bacterium; assembly: GCA_043788255.1. GTDB lineage: Bacteria > Chloroflexota > Anaerolineae > Anaerolineales > Villigracilaceae > Villigracilis. Next base: position 17,910 of record JAYVUA010000023.1, read on the forward strand.
CCATCAGCCCGGCCGCAATTGGCAGTACCATGGAAAGATACAGGAATACCGCGCAGGCCACCGCAAGCACAAGGTAATATGGCGCATACAGGGTGCTGAGCAAAGCCAACCCAGCAGAGGTCCAGATCGCATATGTGGGGGTGCGATACTGAGTGCTGACGTTGGAAAGAGACTTGGAGGCAGGCAGACCACCGTCTCGTGCAAAGGCGTACATCATACGTGAACACGAAGTCATGCCGGCCAAGGCGCACATAAAGTTGACCACAACGAGACCGACAGCAAGGAATACTTTCAACCATAGCGGCATGAGTGAGGCATTCCACATGTAATCGAACGACCCCCAGCCAGCAGCTCCACCTTCTTGAATGCTTGGCATGGTCAATACATATGCCGCTACCGCGATAAGACCAAAAACCCAAGACCAGAACACAGCCGTCCACATCCCTTTCGGCACATTGACCTGCGCATCCTGAGTTTCCTCAGAAGTATGCGCTGAAGCATCAAATCCTGTAATGGTATAGCACACATACACCAGACCAAGCAGAAAAGCAAACGCAATACTCTCTGTGCGGAAAGGCACTACAGCCCCACCCGAGTCACCAGTGAAATTTGTGAACGTCCAAAGGCGTGTGACATCCAACGCGACAGGGCTGAATGCAAATAGGCCGATGATGAGAATAACGGTTAGGCCGAGGATCAAATAACCGCTGACATCTGTCAATTTGGTTGTCAGTTCGATACCATAGTGATTCAAAAGCGCCTGCGCGGCCAATACCACGACGAGGAAACCGAATTGGTGCCAGTAACCCCACGAGGATGTATCCATCTTTAAGGTATCAGTGAGCAGAATCCCCTTGAAAAAGATCGAATACAACAATACATCCACCGAGGATACAACGGCGATCAGACCGATCAGGTTCAACCAAGCAGTCACCCAACCCCAGAATTTACCGCCGAGGTGGGAACTCCAGTGATACAAACCACCCGCTGTCGGGAAGGAGGAGGCGATTTGTCCCATACCAACCGCAACACTCATAGCTAAAACACCACCCACGAGCCAGATCAAGAACGCGCCGCCGGAGCCAAGAACGTTAAAGGCGGCTGGGAAAGCGGAAATACCACCAGCTAAAATACAAATAATCGAAAATGAAATTGCAAAGTTTGAGAAACCGCTCATGCGGCGTGAAAGTTCCTGCGCATACCCCAGCTTATGCAGGACCTGCTTGTCGTGCGTCTGACTTTTATTATCAGCCATTTTCGTAACTCTCCTTGGACTTGAATTTATTTTTCGAAATCAAGAAACCCAACTTACGAATAGCAAATACAAAATATCAACGATACGCGGCCTCCCCTCCCTTTCGAGAGTCTTTCTCTAAGTAGTTTGTACTATAAACACTATCTATAGGATAAAGGTACGCCTATATTGGCCACATTATGACACAAAATAGCTCTTGATAAAATAGACCAAATGTTCTAAAATAGATATATGGACACGGTTAGCACACTCAAATTGTTATCTTCTCAAATGTCTCTCGAGGCTGACGGTGAATCGCGCGTCACTTCCCCAGCTCCAGCCTGCTTCAGTCCGAAAGAAAAAAATCACGCCTTTGCCCACCCTGCCCAACTTCCCAATGGACAGAAGATTCTGCTTCTCAAGACTCTGCTCTCCTCGGCTTGTGAACGGGATTGCTTCTACTGTCCATTCCGAGCAGGCAGAGATTTTCGCCGTGCTACATTCAAACCCGATGAATTCGCTGGGTTATTCAGTAAACTGAATCAGAGTGGAGCGGCTGAAGGTGTATTCCTCAGCTCCGGCATAGCAGGAGGCGGAGTTCGTACGCAGGATAAACTTCTTGATACAGCAGATCTCCTGCGCAAGAAATATCAATATCGCGGATATCTTCATTTAAAGATTATGCCAGGCGCGGAAAAAGATCAAGTCTATCGCGCCATGCAGCTCGCTGACCGTGTCTCAGTCAACCTCGAAGCGCCGAATACCGAAAGACTCGCAAAACTTGCACCGCACAAAGTATTTATAGAAGAGTTACTGCAGCCATTGAAATGGGTGGAAGAGATTCGTAAAACTGTCCCCGCCTACAAATTCTGGAATGGTCGCTGGCCTTCGATCGTGACTCAATTCGTAGCAGGCGGCTCCGATGAGAGCGATTTGGAACTGCTTACGATTACAAGCTGGCTAAATAAAAATGTAAGACTCAAACGTGCGTACTTTTCAGCATTTCGCCCAATTCGGGATACGCCGCTTGAAAATAAAACTGCAGTAGACCCAATGCGTGAACATCGCTTGTATCAAGCATCTTTCCTATTGCGTGATTATGGTTTTGACCTTGAAGATCTTCCGTTCATGAGCAACAGCAACCTGCCCCTCCATGCCGACCCTAAGCAGGCATGGGCGCAAATGAATCTTGTTCATAATCCAATTGAAATCAATCATGCTGAAAAACATGAACTTATCCGTATTCCGGGGGTTGGTCTAAAGGGTGCCGATGCAATTATGTCTGCCCGAAGAATAAGTCAGCTGCGTGATCTCTCCTCATTGAAGAAACTGGGAGTTGTTGCAGAGCGCGCCGCACCATATATCTTACTAAACGGGCGTAAAGTAGAAACACAAATGGTGTTATTCTAGTTCTATCCACCCATAGTCACAGCAAACACATCATAATAGGTTCCTGCGCCAAAACCATCAAAGAGAATATTGTCACCAGGCTTTATTTTAGGTAACTGGCGTAAAAAGACAACCATGTTACTTGCGGCACTCACATTCCCAAAGTCGCTAACCAGCCACGGCATGGGAAAATCGATTCCAATATTTTGCAAATGCTTTGCCTTTAGTTGATTGATTTTGTAGTTTGCATGATGAACAATTCCAACTGATATTTTCTTTTCAGGCGTCCCCAGTTTATTCATCAATTCTGCATATTCATTAAATACTTCAGTTACTACTTTCACGCCAGTCCGCACAAATAATTTAACCATCCCCATCGGTCCAGCCATTGCGATCGGAGAACCATCTTTGGGTTCATTCATCATACCCGCAACCCTGATATGTGTTGGGCTTTCCTGCGTAACCTCAACTCGCGAGGCGTTTTCGTTTTTTCCATGATACGGATAGTACATATGAATCGCTAGCACGCCACCATCATCAAAAGCCTCGTGATCCTTTCCAACCAGGAAGTTGAAGGTTTTGCCGGGGATAACTCCAATAAATCCGGCCGCATTTGCAAACAGTTGTAATGCATATTTATCACGCGAGTGGCTCGTAAAGCGGCTTAATCCTTCCAGGCCGCCTACCAATATCCTCTTTCCTTTTAATTCCTCAGCAATATTCTTCTGGCCCAAGCGTGCCAGCCCCGGATTCAGCGCAAGGTGCAAGCTTGCCATTGACCCGTCGCAGGCTTTATGTACGGTTACTTTCAGGGCTTTCTCTGAGATTCCTGCCCGGCGGCATATTTGCTCTACAAAATCATAAGTAACAGGACCTCCAATACCTACCAGAACAGCATCTACATCGGTTGGCAGCCAGCCATTAGACAAGGCTGCTTCCTGCAGCATTCGCGCCCCAATCTGCATCTCAAGTTCAATATTGTCTGCGTCATTTAGGATGGGGATGTGGTGGCGACTCAGAAACCCCAGTTCTTCGAGGTTCATTGTGTCTTCTTCTTTTAAAGGCTCACCGCTGCGGCTTTCCACCAAATCGCGGATACGATTGTTATCATAGCTCTCGCCCCAGGTGCCATAGACTCCCCCAACTCCCAGCATGGGGTTGAAAACAACCTCAAACCCAAACGGAATCCCATTCCCAACTCGGATCACTTCTTTAATAATGTTAGGCCTGTCAAAGAACGAGTGAGTGTTGTTCAAGCTGCCATCTCCTTTTGATGCGACCATGATTTGAGAATACAACCCTGTTTATACATTTTCGTTTCTGAAATACTGACGCCCTATAACAAGTTTTTGTCTACAAACCATTTTTATTTTTGGCCGCAGTATTCATGTCAACCTTAAAATATTTTAAACTCACCTTAAAACACTTGTATTTAATTTTATTGTTGCTATACTAATGAAATATATTATTATGATTTGTATATCGTAATAAAAGGAGAAAAATAAAAATGGTTTCAGTAATGGAAACACTCGCAATAAAAACAGAAAATAAATTTAGAACTCTTATAACAAAGCACGCATATAAAAAAGGTGCCGTGATCTGCGAGATGCCAAGCGAGAACATCACAGATAAACCAAGTCGTTTTACTGTTCAGATCGCAAAAGATAAGCATACCCATGTTGGCAAATTGGCCGCATTAAATCATTCATGTGATCCCAATGTTGTACTTGACACCGATCACATGCTGATGATCGCCCGCCGCGATATTGAAAAAGGCGAAGAACTATCCTTCTTCTACCCCGCAACAGAATGGGAAATGCAAGCACCATTTATTTGTTTATGTGGTTCTGCAAATTGTATTCACGTAGTAGCAGGCGCACGCTTCCTGCCCCTTTCCACTCTCGAAAATCACTATCTAAACAAACACATTCGCGAAATGATGGTTGATCTGCTCAACGGCACTAAATTACATTTGAAAAGACTGCAAAGCTAATAAACTTGTAACACAAGAAAACGCCCAGCGATATTATGCTGGGCGTTTTCTTGTGTTTATAACTTTCGATGAAATGCCAATAAAGTATAAGCTCCACCCCAGGGCTTCCCAAGCCTATGATTATCTGAGACCTCAATTTTGTTGAACCTCGAAGCAATTTGCGGCATCAACGTCGCAATTGTGGCCCAATCATCAGTTAACACAGCAGTTTTCATTTTTACGGCCAATTGCCCAGCCCACATCCACTCCATGCGAAACTTGTCGGCCTTTACCCAATAGTCACGCTTTTCCCAGGCTGCCACAGAAGTATCAATCCCATCTGAGATGGCCTGCAGCGCGAGTGCAATAAAGGCTGCCAAGTCTTTCGCCTCTGGTGTCACGTTTGCTTGTTTTGCCAATTCGCGGATACATAATACAATTGACTTTGTTAAACGGGTTCGTTCTTTACCAACAGAATCAGGGTTAATGACACGACTCAAGGGAAGTTCTCCAAGTTCAAAATAATTTACAAGTGCGGGATTATACCGCTCATTTTCAAATCGTCACAAGATAGAGGCGATAAGATAAAATAGATCAATATGACTTCTTCCATTAATGCGATTATCTTTGACTTTGGCAACGTCTTCGTTAAATGGGACGCTCACGCCCTGTATAAACGCTTCTTCCCCTCCCCCGAAGCTGTTGACTCTTTTCTTGAAGAAATTCATTTCAACGACTGGAATGCCCGTCAGGATGCAGGCCGTTCGTTTAGCGAGGGAGTGGCAGAGTTATCAACTCAATTCCCGCATTACGAAGAATATATAAAAGCATACGATATTTTTTGGGAGGAAAGCATCACCGAAGTTTATACCGAAACGATAGATTTAGCTTTCGAGCTAAAACAAGCAGGGTACGAACTTTATTTATTGAGTAATTTCTCAGCTGAAAAGTTTCCGATCATGCAAAAACGATTTGATTTTCTAACCTTGTTCAACGATCTTGTTATCTCAGGTCAACATGGGTTGATCAAACCTGATCCCGCGATTTTTCAACTTGCTTTGGAAAGAATCGGGAGAAAAGCGGAAGAATGTCTATTTATTGACGATTCGCCTCCCAATATTAATATTGCACAAAACCTGGGTTTTGAAACGATCCATTTTCTATCGCCTGAGCAACTAAGGTTGGAATTACAAAATAAAAATATTATTTGAGGAACATAGCCATGACACTACAACAAACAATGCTACAAGCTATTGAAGAAGAATTACAAAACCAAATCGCACGACTTGACCAGCCACGTACGCAACAATTTCACGAAATGCTCACCTACCATATGGGCTGGACTGGCGAAGGAGCTGGCTCAGTTGCTGCGGGGAAGCGAATTCGCCCATTGCTCGTATTGCTTACCGTTGCTTCTATTATTGGTAAGGATATAGAAGCGGAAGCCGAAGGAAATCATTGGCTATACGCAAAATCAGCGGCAGCAGCTATTGAACTTGTCCATAATTTTTCACTCGTTCATGATGATATTCAAGATAATTCTGACAAACGACGTGGACGGCATACAGTTTGGGTCAAATGGGGTGCGCCAATGGCGATTAACGCTGGAGATGCTTTATTTGTCATTGCGAGCCAGGCCATCAATGATCTTGCGAAATACTATCCCGCTGAAGTTGTAGTTAAATCTGCGCGCATATTAAATGATACTTGTTTGGATCTAACTCGCGGTCAGTTTTTAGATATGTCATATGAAGAGAGAAACGATCTGAGCCTGGAAGATTACTGGCCCATGATCGGCGGAAAAACCTCTGCCCTACTCTCTGCCTGTACCCACATCGGTGCGTTACTAGGCAATGCAGACGAGAAACAGCAGGAAACCTTCAGGCTGTTTGGATATCATTTGGGGCATGCTTTTCAAGTTCAAGATGATATTTTAGGGATTTGGGGAGATGAGGCCGTTACAGGAAAATCGGCTGCCAGCGATCTCGTGGAAGGAAAAAATTCCCTGCCTGTACTTTACGCACTTGGCTTAAATGGGAAGTTTGCCGAGCGCTGGCAGCAAGGCCCGATTACGATTGGCGAAGTAAAGGAAGCTGCAGAACAATTGGAAAATGAAGGTGGAAAAAGTTACGCAAACGAAATGTCTGAAAAAGAAACACAAAAGGCGCTCTCCTATCTGGAAGAGGCAAATCCTCAGGGCGAAGCTGGCAGGATAATTCATGAGTTGACGAACATGCTGCTTAAACGGAATCAGTAATCAAGTCAAAAAAATGATGGTGGTTTTCAGCAGTCTTGACATGCCTTTTCCACGTAGCGTATAATCAAATTGTTCTCCTAAGCGGGTGTAGTTCAGTGGTAGAACGCTTGCTTCCCAAGCAAGATATCGTGGGTTCGAGTCCCATCACCCGCTCAATTAAAAATCGAGGCGCCACCAGCCTCGATTATTTCTTGATTGACTTGATTGATTTGTAAGGTTGCTGTTATGTCGGTATTTTTCCCTTACGAGTAAAATTCACTTCGGAGACAGACAGTATGATGCCAGAAACCGAAAAAGGTACAATTCTATATGTAGAGGATAATCCCGATAATAGAAACTTAATGCGCAGGGTTTTAGGCGCAGAAGGATACGCTGTTGTTGAGGCATCCAATGCAACACAAGCAGTGGAAAAACTTGAGCTTGAAAGTGAAAATATAGATCTTATCCTCATGGATATCAATATGCCGGATATGGATGGCTATACCCTGACAGCAAAAATCAAGGCGGTTCAAAAGTTTTCAAAAATTCCAATCATTGCAGTAACTGCAAATGTAATGCGTGGAGATCGCGAAAAATCCCTGGAAGCAGGTTGTGATGGTTATATTCAAAAACCAATTGACATTGATACCCTCGGCCAGCAAATTGAGCGATTTATGACAAGGAGAAATAATGTCTAACCAAACACCAGCTGTTTCGGATACACAGCCTATTAAAAAGCCGAACATCCCCAAGGATGCCGCAGTTTTGGTCGTTGAAGACAATGTTTCAAACTTTGTCTTGATCGCACGCATGCTTGGATATCTGGGAATCCATTGTGAATGGAAAACCTCTGGTTATGAAGTTGTGGAATACGCGGACACGCTTCCGCGACTTGATCTAATTTTGATGGACATCCGCCTTCCATATGAAGATGGATATGGGGCTCTCAAGAAGATTCGCGCATCTGAACGTTTCAAAACCGTACCGATTATTGCCGTTACTGCAGAAGCAAGCGTGGAACAGATGAAAAAAGCGCAAGATTCAGGATTCGATGGATTTTTAGGAAAACCCCTAGACCCAGATCGCTTCCCTGATCAAATTCGCCGAATCTTAAGTGGAGATCCAGTTTGGGAGTTTAGCTAACCCTCCGATGACCGCGACGCCCGTACTTGACATCCAGCAAAAAAGATTTAAGGGCAGTCTAACAGGTAAACTTGTAAGAACGCTCTTAATTTTCACTTTTATTCCCCTAGCCTTAATGGCTGGGGCGGCTTATTTTCGCGCACGCGCATTGTTACGTGAACAAGCGGTTATACAATCAGAAAACCTGCTCACCAATCAGCTAAAGATCATTAATCGAGAAATAAGCGACAAAGAAACTTTACTTGACCACCAACTTGCAAACGAAAACTTTACAATATTGCTTGAGCTTGGCTTACATGCAAACCCTCAAAGCAGTCAATTTCGAGGCATTCGTGATGATTTTATTAATGAATTCCAGAAACTGAACTCACAGGAGAACCGCCCTGTATTTGATCAGTTTTTCTTAGTCGACAGCAAGGGGAATATAAAAATTGCATCTAACGCAGAATGGCAGGGACAAACCATAGACTCGGCCATTCTTGATAAAACTACAAACGAGCTTCACTCACTGGCCATATACGGTCTTGCTCCCATTTACGAAAATCAATTTATTTTATTGACCTCACTAAATTACCAAACAACAAAAGGCTCCACACTGGGAACCATTGTGGGGATTACGGAAAAGAGTAATTTACAAGAACTCATCCAACCTCTTAATGGCTTATCACCTCTCGCAAATACCTATTTCCTTTTAGCAAACAATCAATTCATTTATAGCAATCCAAGTACTGGGGAATTTACTCTTGTGAATTCGTCTTCCACTTCGCAAAACGAACTAACGAAGAAGTTATCAGCCTTAATGGATGCTGAAGAATCCAAACCAGAAGCTATCAACAGCACAGCGCCAAATGGAGACGAAGTTCTGGCACAGTTACAATGGTTTCCAAAGATGCAATCTGGGGTTGTCCTTGAGGTTAATTCAGTTGACATCTATGGTGAGATATCAAGCCTTGCCCCATTTACAATCCTGCTTGTATTAGGTACTTTGGCGGCAACTGGCCTTGTATTAATATTTGGCATAAATCAGGTCATCAAACCATTACGGTCGCTATCTGAAATCACTCGTGGTTTTGCTCAAGGAAACTGGGAACGTCGCGCAGAAGTATCCGGTGAAGATGAAATTGGCCTACTTGCTCATTCATTTAATTATATGGCAGACGAACTGTCTGAAACTTATCGATCTCTTGCTCAAAAAGTTGACGAACGCACCAGTCAAATGCGAACTGCCGCAGAAGTTGCGCAAAACATAACCACTCTTTCAAGCCTAGACGAAATGTTGAATAAAACTGTTGAGCTTCTTGTTCAACGTTTTGGATTTTATCAGGCAAGCATTTTTTTGATGGATCGCGGCGGAAAATATATTGGATTTAAAACAGGGTACGGACCCGCCACAAAGGGTCTCGCGGAAAAAAAGTATAGACTTGAAGTAGGCTCGCAATCTATTATTGGCTGGTCCAGCGCGAACAACCAAACACGGATCGCTTCAGACGTTTTGGAAGATTCTCTTCACTTAAAAAACGAATTTCTTCCTGAAACTCGTTCAGAGGCCAGCGTTCCATTTTCAATAGGAAATCTTGTCCTGGGCATTCTGGATGTGCAAAGCACCCAACCCGGTTCATTTAGCAGCCCTGAAACCGTCGTAATGCTTCAAACGCTGGCGAGTCAAATTGCAGCGGCTGTGCAAACCATGGGTTTAATAGAATCAAGCCAGGTGAACTTCGAGGAGATTGAAAGACTCTATCGCTCCAGTCGTATGATTACCGGAGCTCATAGTGAGGATGAAACCTTTCAGATCACCGGGCAAATTCTCAAAGATGCTCCATATCCGTTTATTCTGTTTCAGCAAAAAGATGGGCGTCTAGAGATTGTCTCGTCAGCAGACTCAACCAGGGGAACCTCATCTATCAACGGGCTTCCAAAGAAGATTGAAACAAATCTTGAGGAAGTAAACAATTATTTACTTCAAGGCCCTGTCATAACAGAATCTTCTAGTTTGGATATTCCCAGAGTATTCAAAGATATGATGGAAATGCTTGAGTTAAATAGCGCTGCATTTCTGCCAATAAGAAAGCATGATGAAATTGCAGCAATCATCATGCTTGGAGCACAAAAACGCATTCTTTCAGGCGCATCGATTCAACCCTATACTAATTTTACAGATCTCATTTCTATTACTCTGGAAAAAGCAGCTGCAATCGATCAAACCGAAAAACATCTGCGCGAAGTTGAATCATTGGCAACGATTAATGAATTGATTGCATCCACCTCAGACATCCAAAGCTTCTTCAAATCACTACTTGGCAAGATACATCAAATCATCGGCAAACACAGCATGATCGTTGCGTTATACGATGAAAAAAACAACACGATCAGTATTCCGTTTAGTTATGAAAATGAAAAAATTTCCTCCATAGAATCCTTTCCTCTGGGCGAGGGATTGACCTCCATTCTACTGAAAACGCATCAACCACTCATGATCGTGGAAGATACAGAGCGCAGAGCTGCTGAACTCGGCGCAAAATTATCAGGCAAGCCCGCACGTTCCTGGATGGGCGCTCCCATGATGGTGCAAAACAACCCAATTGGCGCGTTAATTATTCAAGATACTGAAAACGAACAAGCATTTAGCGAATCAGATCTAAGTTTATTTACTTCAATTACAAGCCAGGTGGCTGGTGTCATCAATAATGCCCGTCTTTTGGATGAAAGTCAACGGCGCGCGCTTCAGTTGGAAACGGCAGCAGAGATCGCACGAGATATCAGCGGCTCATTAAATCTTGATGAACTCCTCATTAAAGCTGTAAATTTTATCCGTGAGCGGTTCAACTTTTATCACGCATCTATATTTCTTCACGATCTCCCCAGGGAGTTCGCTGTAATTCGTGAGGCAACAGGCGAGGCCGGCGCACAGATGAAACGCGCAGGTCATAAAATCGGAATTGGCTCAAAATCTATTGTTGGATTCGTAACCAGCCGCGGTGAGCCTCTTGTTGTAAATGATACAACCAAAGACGCCACCTATTACGCCAATCCCCTTCTCCCAGACACACGTGCTGAAGCAGCAATTCCATTAAAAGTAGGCGAACGAATTCTTGGAGCACTGGATGTACAAAGCACAAAAGCATATGCGTTTTCTGAAGACAACCTGCGAAGTCTTCAGATTTTGGCAGATCAGTTGGCAGTGGCAGTAGTCAATACAGAATTATTCGCTGAAACACAGGAACACCTTTCGCAACACCGCCTCCTTCATCATATTACTACAACGGCATCTTCAGGAACCACACTTGAAGAAGCTATGGAAATTGCTGTAAATGGTTTACAAGTGACTCTTGGCGGAGACCGCGTCACCATATTGTTGACAAATCGCGAAAAGAAAATTCTCTATGTAAAGGCTTCTACAGGATACGCTGAAGATATAACAACTTTACAAATACCCATCGGAAGCGGCGTGACGGGTTGGGCTGCCACCCACAGACGTCCACTGCGAGTAAGAGATGTAAGCGAAGATCCACGTTACATTCAAGTTAGCTCAAATACTCGCTCTGAATTAGCAATCCCTCTCATTTATCGTAATGAATTACTTGGTATTTTGAATGTTGAAAGCGAGCAACTTGACGCCTACACTCAGAATGATGAAGAAATGCTCGGGACTCTTGGGGGGAGCTTGGCCGCTATCATTGCTAATGCACGTCTACTTGAACAAATCCGCGTTCAAGCTGAACGCGAACGTGTGATCTATGAAGTAACAAGTAAAATTCGAAGGTCCACTGATATACAATCCATTTTAATGACCACTGCAAGCGAAATAACCAGGGTTACTGGAGCGCGTTACGCAAATATTCGGGTTAATCCCATAGAAGATTCCGATCAGGAAGAAAATAATGGAAAGTAACAATTCCAGTACCAAATTATCAAATTCCGAGGAAACCACCCGTCAACTTTACAAGAATTGGCGGGAGGGATTTGCGTTTCCGCTTCTGATTGGTTTACTTGTGTTTGGCGGAATTGCGCTGATTGCTGCTGTAACCAGCTCACCAAGCAAGGTTATTAGCGCGGTTTTTATCACTATATATGTATTGACCGGGGTGGTTACATTCGCTCGATTTTCTTATTTGATCCGAATGAGAGTGGTCGTAATAAATATATTTGTGCTTGGCATAAGCGAATTACTTACGCTTGGCATTTTAGGCGATGGGCTTTTTTTCTTTTTAGCAACAATTATATTTTCGACAATCCTGCTTTCTCCCAGGGCAGGCATTCTTGCAATAATTATTGATATTGCAGCATTTATATTATTTGGATGGTTAATGCTTAGCGGGTTAACTACCCCCTTTAATCCAAATGCTGCTCCTGCGAACATCTCTGATTGGGCCAGCGCAGGTGCTGTAATCATTATGTTCGGCTCAGTTATTGTTCTTGGCTTTCAGCGCTTGGAAAAAGAATTTCTTGAAGCCCAAAAATTAGTTGATGCATCTTTTGAGACATTAAGCGACGAACGCAAGAATCTTGAAAACAAGGTGCTTGAACGCACACTTCAGCTTCGGAAGGTGAATGAAATTGGCCGTACCATAAATGCCATTCTTGACCCAAACGAGTTGCTCCCGCGAGCAGCACATATCATCGAATCTGAATTTGAATGCTACTACACAGCTTTCTTTTTGATTGACCCTTCCAGGCAATGGGCTGAACTCAAGGCTGCCACCGGAGAAGCAGGCCGGGTTTTACGTGAAAACAGACATCATCTGGACATAAATGGAAAAAGCACGATTGGCATTGCAATTCGCACAAAACAAGGCCGTATCGTTCAGGAAGATAAAAATGAACCAGTTCGATTCGACAACCCACTCCTCCCGTATACTCGCTCGCAAATTGCACTCCCGCTCATTATTGGCGACCGCGTAATCGGCGCTTTAGAGATGCATTCAACAAAAGAAAACGCTTTTTCAGCACAAGATATGGATGCATATCAAAATATGGCAAATGAAATTGCGATATCTTTGGAAAATTCACGTCTTTATCAGGAAGCGCAACAAAGTTTATCTGAGATGCGGGCAACACAAAGACAATACCTGCAAGGCGCTTGGGCATCACTTACTTCAGACAAAAACCTGGAATATTCACTAGGTGATATTGATCTGGAAAATGACAAAGAAATCGAAATCCCCCTCTCTCTAAGAGATCAGGTGATTGGGCAGATTCAACTAGCAGGCTCAAGCGAGTGGACTGTTGAGCAAAAAAACCTGATCGAATCCATTGCCGCACAAGCCACACTCGCTTTGGAGAACGCCCGCCTCGTTGAAGAAAGCCAGTCACTTGCTGCCCGCGAAAAATTAGCCAATGAGATCATCGCTAAAATATGGGCATCCAAGAATATGGAAAGTATTCTTCAAACAACTGTTCGTGAATTGGGCCGCACACTCGAAGCAGCCGAAGTTGTGATCGAAATTTCGATGGATGATAAAAATGAATAATCCATCTTCACCTACTTCCAAGTCCCAAACAACGGAAAGCCATAAATCTGCCGCCTTTGACTATAAAGCCTGGCGTGAAAGTTTTCTTTTAAACACACTACGGATAGCATGCCTGCTGGGCCTCGCATCCATTATTATCTATTTACCAAACTCCTCAACAACAGATCGAATTTTATTTATTGGCTTATATATTCTTTTAGTATCCATAACTTTTTTGCGTGTTTCATATACTGTCCGCGCTTTCGCGTTACTTTTCATGGTATATGTCATTGGGGTAAATTCTGTCCTAGCATGGGGACCCTGGCTGGATGGGAGCATCTTTTTTATTGCCTTTGTAACATTATCTGCACTATTATTCGACCAGCGCGTTGATGTATTTGCCCTGCTTATAAGTATTTTGACATTTGTACTGATTGGCATATTGCAACAAACAGGCAGATTTGTATTTAAGGACCCAAATGTTCCCGTTACGGCGCCACTGGATTGGATAGCGTACACAGCAGATTTTTCTGTGGTCAGTGCAATACTTATTATTGCAATCAATTTATTCAAGCAGGAATTCGCGCGAGTTTTAAAGGAAATGCAGCAAACTTTTGGAACACTAACTACCGAACGCACACAGCTTGAGAGTAGAGTTCGTGAGCGTACAGAAGAGTTGGAAACTCAAACTCTTCAACTTCGGACATCAACGAATGTTGCCAGAACGATCGCGGAAATTCAGGATATATCTGAATTAATGGAGACCGTAACAACACTTACCTCGAAGAATTTCAATTATTACCAGGTGGGATTGTACATTCTGGATGAACAAAAAAGAACTGCGTTTTTACAAGCCGCATCCTCCCCGGCAGGAAAACAACTTGTAGGCCAGGGCTTTCGTGTTGAACCAGACAGGCGAAACGTTTTTAATTTAGCTGTTGAACAAAATCGGCCAATCATCACATCGGATACAGATGGGTATAGTTTTGTACGTGATGTAAATTTTCCGCTTACACGTTCTCGCATGACCATGCCGCTTGCCGTTCGCGGAAACATAATTGGAATTTTAGATATGCAATCCGATCAAACTCAAGCATTCAGCCCTCAAGACGCCGAAATATTGCAGACATTATCCGACCTGATAGCGATCTCTTTCGACAATGTCCGCCTGATTAATGAGACAAAAAACTTATTAAGTCAGCTTAACCTAAGTACTTCATTCGAAACTCGGGAAACCTGGTCAAAACTAACAAGTCGCAACAAACCAACTTATCAATACACACCGGCTGGTGTACGCCCAGTATTTTTATCCACAAAACAGGAAAACGGCGACGGCCTGAAAGTTCCATTAACTCTTAATGGCCAAAACATTGGCACAATTAAACTTAGAAGAAAAGGCGAATCTACAAGATGGTCTGATCGTGAACGAGGCCTTGTAGAAAAAATTGCTGAGCAGGTATCTTTAGCACTCGAAAACAGCCGGCTAGTAGAAGAAGCGCAAAAAAGCGCGCTTCGTGACCAAATGATCGCCAGTATTTCAACCCGCGTCCGCGAAACATTGGACGTAGAATCGGTAATCCGCACTGCCACCACTGAATTGAGAAGAGTTTTCGATCTGAAAGAAGCTGAGATCAGTATTGGCTCGCCTCAAATAGAAGCTACTGCTCCCAACAAACACACGGGCGCACTGCGTTTAAAATGATGATAAGGCACATTAAATAAATGAAACAGTCATCACCACCGATGGAATTTTCATATACAACATGGCGCGCAGGATTTCTGCGAACGATTCTGATTGGATCGATTGTATTTGGTTTGATTGCTTTAATTCCCGCAATCCTGGGGACGAACGACCCAGTTTTCAGAGGAATCTATATAGCCATTTATGTAATATTATTTGCCGTAACCTTCCTGCCAATAAGATACTCGATTAAAGCAGGGACTATAGTTTCATTAATTTTTGGCCTGGGTATTTCAGGTTTAGTAGAAACTGGAATATGGGGCGATGCCCGCGTATTTATGCTGGGTGCAATAACCATGGCATCGCTTTTATTTTCATGGAAAGCCGGCTGGGTGGTAACGGGATTATCCATGCTGTCTTATGGTATTTCGGGCTGGTTTATCTTAAACGGGACACTTACAATAACCAGCATAGAAGTAACCCCGGGAAATTTAGCAACATGGATCAGTGGAAGTGCCTCCGTATTCCTCCTTGCGGTCCTTGTTGTCAACGGCATTCGATTAACTCAAACTGAATTTGACAGCGCTCAAAAACGCTCACAATCCACTTTAACTGAACTTCTTAAAGAAAGATCAACACTTGAAGAGAGAGTAGATCAGCGTACCGATGAGTTAGATAAGCGAAGCGCACTTTTGAAGGCAGTTGCCGCTGTAGGCAAATCCATCACATCTTTTCGCAATCTCTCCGAGTTACTACAGCAAACCACGTTTCTCATCAATGAGAATTTCGGGTACTACCATGTCGGTATATTTTTAGTGGACGAAAGAAAAGAATATGCAGTATTATCCGCCACAAACAGCGAAGGCGGCCAACGCATGCTCGAAAGGAATCACCGCCTCAAAATCGGCGAGACGGGCCTTGTGGGTTATGTGACTGCCAACGCAAAAGCTCGCATTGCTTTGGATGTTGGTAAAGATGCTATCTTTTTTAATAACCCCGATCTTCCCAAAACACGTTCTGAAATAGCCCTACCCCTTGTTGTGGGCGGCCAAATTTTGGGAGCCCTGGATGTACAAAGCACAGAAGCTCAAGCTTTTTCAGATGAAGATAGCTCCACACTGCAAATTTTGGCTGAACAACTCGCAGTAGCGATCCAAAATGCAAACTTGTTTGATCAAACTGAAAAGGCCCTTGAAGCATCCCGTGCAACCTACGGCGAAATTAGCCGTGAGGCCTGGAGCAAGATTCTTCGTAATCAACCTAGAGTTGGATTTATTGCCACCCCGCCGGCTACAGTACAAACCTTTTCTGAAAGAATGGAACCTGCATTAACCAGAGCGTTTGAGTCTGGAGGGGTAATTATTGGGGAAGACAAACTAACAATCAGCCTTCCAATTAAGGTGCGTGGACAAGCCATTGGCGCCATACGCTTAAAGAAAAACGAAATCTCAGAGGCGTGGACGCAGGAAGAAACCAATCTCGCGCAAACACTCTCCGATCAGTTAAGTGGCGCATTGGAAAGTGCCCGTCTTTATCGAGAGTCTCAGCAACGTGGCGCACGCGAATCTCTAGTTTCTGATATTTCTGCACGTATCAGTGCTGTTTCAAATACCGATACAATCGTACGCGAAACGGTTCAGGAACTCGGGCAGGCGCTCGGGAATGCAACGGTCACCTTCCAATTGCTAGATAACTTCAATAGCCAGAAACAGGCTGAAGGTCAAGGCAAGCGAAACGAAACACCTGGTAGCAGAAGAAAGGCAAGAGAGTAAAGCATGTCTGTATCGCAAACACCCGCAGGCAATCAAGTTCAATCATTCGCACAGCGCGCTCAATCAACCTGGCGAAGATTGATTGAACCCCATCCATCCATAAAAGTGGTTGGTGAATATCGACGCGCACAATTACTTGCCATACTTACATTGGTTTTAAGTGTTCTTTTTATCTCTGCAATCCTTTCCGGGCCAAGAAGCATCGGTGTTTTTCTTATCCTTGGTGGAATCACACTAATTTCATATTTCCTAAGCAAAACTAAATACTATCGCTTAGGGAGTTATATTTTTACTTACGCATTTACTGCGATCGGGTATATAAGAATTTACCAAGGCACTGCGAACTCCATCGAATCATCCATCGTTACCACAGTGCATATTGCTCTTGTTTTTTCCAGCGTACTCTTGTCACAAAGAGGTTTTTTAAGTCTGGCGATCCTTTCAACAATTGCGACTTTTGCCGCGCCCTTATACTCTAATGCACCTGCTTTAGAGACTGAAAGCATAAATCGAACAGGCGGCGTGGTACTAGCAATTGGCGCCTTACTATATGGTATTCAAGTATTCCGCGCAAATTTAGATAAAGAACAGCTCAATAATTTAACAGAAACAAATCGTGAGCTAGAAGAGTTGGCCACCAACCTTGAACAACGCATTGGGGCGCGCACAGCCGATTTGGAAGAAGCCAATCAGAAAGTGCAGGATCGCGCCACGCGTTTTCAAATCGTTTCTGAAATCTCCCAGGAAATATCATCAAATGTAGAACAGCAGCCTAAAGAGTTACTTAACCGTATTGCGCGATCCATCAGCGAAAAACTTGGGTTTTACCATGTTGGTATTTTCCTGATTGACGAATCGCAGGAATATGCAGTCTTGCGTGCGACCAATAGCACAGGGGGCCAAGGAATGCTTGAACGCCGCCATCAATTAAAAGTAGGCGGTACTGGTATCGTGGGCTATGCTTCTCAAAGCGGGCGCCCGCGTATCGCGCTTGATACGGGTACTGACGCTGTTTTCTTTAATAATCCTGACCTGCCAAAAACACGCTCAGAAATAGCCCTGCCTCTTAAATACGGATCGAAAAC
This sequence comes from Anaerolineales bacterium, assembly GCA_043788255.1. Lineage (GTDB taxonomy): Bacteria > Chloroflexota > Anaerolineae > Anaerolineales > Villigracilaceae > Villigracilis. The sequence goes on from JAYVUA010000023.1 coordinate 35,872, forward strand.
TATCGGTGTGTTGGATGTGCAAAGCACTCTCCCCTCTGCTTTCAAAGACGAAGACTCGAATCTCTTAATAACACTTGCCAATCAACTTGCCATTGTTATTAATAATGTTCTTTTCATGGAACAAGCAGAGTTTGGACTCTCTTTGCAAAAAACAAGTATGCGCGATAGAAGGCGACTGGATCAAAAATTGCAAGGTGGATATTCCTATTTACCAGACGGAACAATTTCAAACGCAACATCTGTCAACAACCCAATTGCAAACCAAGCCATCGCTTCAGGCGAGACTGTGATCTTTTCTCAGCCTTCGATAGGCAAACCAGCAGCTCTGGCAATACCGGTTAAATTCAGAGACCAAATTATTGGGATTATTCAAATCGAATCGTCTGAACCAAACCGACGTTGGACCGAAAATGAGGTAGCCATGGTGCAGGCCATCTCAGATCGAGCTGCATTCGCCTTGGAAAATGCGCGTTTGTTTGAAGATACTGTCCGCCGTGCCGATCAAGAGCAAACCATCACACGTGTCACCGAACAGATCGGAGCTTCCACCGATTTCAACAGAATTCTGCAGACCACTATTCAAGAGCTAGGTCAGGCACTTGGGGCCTCTCGCTCATTTATCCAATTAGGAACGAGTTTTGAAGCCGAAAGCGATAAAGATTTAAGTGCAACATCTTAAAGAATAATTTTATTTAATAAGGATATTATGAGTCAAACTGGACCAGAAATAACACAAGCTACTTCAGGCAGAAGAAGGAACAACCTTTCGCTTCAAACGCGCCTGGTATTTTTCGTGTTATCAATCGCATTGGTCCCCCTGATCATTATTGCAACACGCGACACATTACAAACTCAACAAGCGCTGACAAATGGTGTTGAAATATCCCTAAAAGCCAGCGCAACACAAACAGCAAACAGCCTGGATAACTTCATCCAAAAAACACTGGATTCAATAAGTGCTGAAGCGGAACTTGCAGACCTTGTTACTTATATGACGGTTTCAGCCCCGATCCGCACTGGTACTGTCGTACGAGCACGCACCCTTGCTCTCCTTGATAACCTTAGCAAAAAGGATAGAGCAAACATCATTTCCTACGCACTTGTTGATACCAATGGAAATGTTTTACTGGATAACGCCTCTGATGTTCAAACAAATGAATCGAAAGAAGCATATTTCACTCAAATTCGTTTTAGTGACAAACCCATTATTACCACAGTTACTTATACAACAGATAATATTCCCAGCTTAACTTTTGCAAGTAAAATAGTAAATGCCAATGGCGGATATATTGGAATTCTGCGTGTAAAATACAAGTCTTCTGTCTTGCAGGATATCGTGATCAGTGCTGGTGCATCCTCCGATACCTTGATTTTACTGTTGGACGATCTATATATTCGATTAGCAGATAATAAAAACCCAAGCCTTATCCAAAAATCCATAGCACCACCAAATCTCATTGATTATTTGCTCGCAGTGGATTCTAAGCGATTCCTGAATATACCTCGTGAAAAACAATCCACAAACTTCGTAGAGTTCGCGTACGCACTTGATAAATCAGACGAACAATCATTCTTTAGATCAGATATAACTCCCAACATACCCGGGGATGACACAATTGCAGTTACGTTCATGAAAACCCAGCCGTGGATCGTTGCATATAGCCGCCCCACAGCAAATTTTCTGGCTGATGTACAAAAACAAACTCGCACTAATGCCATTTTGGTTATCAGCACATCCATCCTCATTGCCTTAATCACTACTTTTGTAGCCAGATTTTTTACAAGCCCAATTATCGAGCTTACAAAAACCGCAAATTCTATTTCACAAGGTGACCTAAGTGCCCGTGCTGAAGTAAAAACTTCAGATGAGATTGGGCTGCTCGCTACGGCCTTTAATTCAATGACGGACCAACTGCAAACCACACTGGCAGGTCTGGAAGAACGTATTTTCGATCGCACAGAAGATCTGCAAAAAAGTAATCTTGAACTTGAAACCATTGCCGATGTGGCACGTGAGATCTCTATTATTCGTGACCTCGATACTCTGTTGAACGTGTCTGCCAATCTGATCCGCGAACGATTGAATTACTATCATGTAGGTATCTTCCTTGTAGATGAACGAAATGAGTACGCCCACCTGCAAGCCGCAACCAGTGTCGCATCAGAACAAATGCTGGCGCAAAAAATAAAATTTCGGATTAATGATATCGGCCCGCTCGCAACTGCGCTTAGAGCAGGCCAGGTATATTTTTCACCTGACATCAGTAAAGATGCCAGCCTTGCTCGAAATCCACTTCTCCCTGACACCGTGTCTGAGGCGATATTACCATTACGTATACGCAACATCACCATCGGTGCATTGGACATCCAAGCCAGTGACGGTACTTCCTTGGGTGAACGAGAGACTAACACGTTAAAACTTCTTGCAGATCAATTGGCCGCAGCTGTTGAAAACGCCCAGCTTGTACGACAAGTTGAAGGAACACTAAGCGAGTTGACCAAAGCAAATCGCTCACAAACTCAACAAACCTGGAAATCAGCAATTGACCAAAGGGAACGCCCCGGCTTTGAGTATGATGGTTTGCAAATAAAAGCTATTCCTCAGAATCTACCATCTGATTTATTAAGGCAATTGGAAAGTGGAAAAGCAATTATAGTCAATCAGGGTAATGGAAACAATGAGACTAAAAACTCGCTCTTAATTCCATTAACGATTCTTAATCAGATCATTGGCGTGGTTGGGATCGAAAATGAAGATCCAAACCATGCTTGGTCGGACAACGATATTGCAATTGCTCAAGCCGCTGCGAACCGTGCAGTCCTCACCCTGGAAAATGTCCGTCTTCTTGAAGAAAGCCAAAGACGCGCAAACAAGGAACGCACCATTTCTGATGCAACTAGTCGTATTGGTTCTTCGGTTAGCATAGAGAACATATTAGAAACAACAGCAGAGGAATTGGAAAGAATCCTTGGCGACTCAGAAGTTATCCTTCAAATCAATACTGAAGCCACATCTTCGCAGGATGATTGATTTTTACTAAAAAGCTGGTAAACAAAAATGTTGAGAAATTTCTTTAAACCACCAATATTTCCGAATGATGCCGAAAAAACCCGCGGAGCTGCCACCACGCATAGCATAGCCCTTTTTCTCGCCATTATATCGCTTCCCAGTGCCTTATTGATATATCTGCTTCCACCTGGAGATCCTGCTCGTATACCAATCATCATAATTTCACTTGTAGCATCTGCATTATGGTTTAGCACTTTAATTGCAATCAAACGCGGATATCATCAAGTTGTCAACATTGCATTAATTATTACAAACCTTTTTATCATTAATGCAATTTCCTTAATTACCGGCGGCCTCGGCCGCCCGACCATATATTTAAATTTTATAATTCTGGCACTCGCCTTCCTCCTACTCCCGCAACGTGGAATTGTTTTAATGGCGGTTACTGCATCGTTATTAATGATTGGAATCTATTGGATCAACATTAGCGGGATAGTCCCCTTCCCTGACACTCCTACTCAACCAATAAACTCCTTAATCATATTTATTTTTGTGATATTGATTACCGCGATCATATTGGAATTCGCAGCGAATCAACTTCGAGCGAGCAATATCCGAGCCGGATTGAGCGAGGCAGGGTTATATTCCAAGGTCAAGGAATTAGAAACTCTAAGCAATAATTTGGAAATTCAGGTTGCAGCACGCACAAAAGATATTGAGCTTGCCTACAATTCGGCAGAAAGGCGAGCAAAGCAATTTGAAGCAATTGGCCAGGTTTCGCGCGCAATTAACCAAACTCAAAATATACAGGACCTCCTTCCGCAAATCACACAAGTGATCAGCCAGCAATTTAGTTTTTACCATGTAGGCATCTTTTTATTGGACACAAATAATGAATTCGCCGTACTTGCCGCTGCAAACAGCGAAGGCGGCCAAAGAATGTTGGACCGCAATCATAAATTAAGAATTGGACAGGAAGGTATTGTAGGAAATGTATCTGGCGCCGGTATTCCCCGTATCGCTCTTGATACTGGTAAGGATGCTGTCTATTTCAATAATCCCGACCTACCAGAAACCCGCTCTGAGATGGCACTTCCACTCTTTCGTGTGGGCCAGCAAATTATTGGGGTTCTGGATGTCCAAAGCCTGCAAGCAAATGCTTTTGGTCAGGAAGATATACAAATTCTTACAACGCTTGCAGACCAGGTGACCATTGCCATTACCAACGCACGTCTTTATGAAGAAACCCAAAAGGCCCTTCTGGAATCTGAGATGCTTTATCGCCGTGACGTTCGCGCTGGCTGGGTAAAATTCGCCCGCTCACAAAAATTAGCTGGAATTCGAAGACAAGGCATGAAAGCAAATCTATTACTTGAACCGACGGCAATTGATGGAGCCCTGGAAGTTACCCGCTCTGGAAATATATACCAAAAGAAATCAGATCAAGTTGATAAATCTGCACAAATGACAATGCCTATGAAATTGCGCGGTGAAGTAGTCGGCTTGCTGAATATCAAAACAAATACTGACCGCACATGGAGTTCGGATGAGATGGATATTATCAACGCGATCATTGAGCGCGCAGCGCTTTCCATTGATAATGCCCGGTTATTGGCAGAAAGCCGTAAAGTGGCCGAAAAAGAACGTGTCATTGGCGAAATTTCATCCAAGGTAAGCTCCTTCTCAAATCGTGACAATATCCTCCAGGCAGCCGTTTCTGAGATCGGGCGCGTGTTACCAGGCGCCGAAGTTGTCATTCAACTAGAGAAGAAAGATGGACAAGGCTCTTAGCCTTGTGGAGTGCGTCAATTCATGCTGACAAATTGGTTTTCAGACCCCGAAGATAATAATCCATCATTCCTGCGGTTAACGCGGAATATTCTTGTTTTTACAATCACAGCCAACGTGCTTATTCTTTTACTGGTTGTTGGTGTGATCTTTAAGGAGTCGCAGAATACAGCATCCAGTATTGCCTTAACCATCACTTTAATACTAGAAATCATTTCCCTCGGTTTTACATTACGCGGGAATCCTTTATTAGCAAAGGTAATAGTTCCGATTGCACTTTTGCTAGCAGTCACATACTCAGCGATCAGCGCCAATGGCTTGCATGATCTTTCAATGCTTGGATTTCCAACTGTCATTGTGGTGAGTGTGCTTTTGTTAAGAAGGAAATCAATCGTAATATCCACCCCAATTGCGGTAGCCTGTGTAGAATTTATCGCGTACGCTGATATTTCAGGGATAACAAAATCGGAAATAAGGGCTAAAACTGACATCTCCGATGCTTTGATCGTTGGAATATTAATCGTTGCCATTTCAGCCCTCCTTCAACTTCTTGTCACACGCTTGAGCGAGAGTGCTGATGAAGCCAGGGAAAATGAAAACGCGCAACTCGAAGCTAATAAAGAATTGCTCGCGCTTAAGGAAACCCTTGAAAACAGAATTTTGGAGCGCACAAAAGAGCTTACAGAAACAACAAACATTAGCGAAAGGCGTGCAGGCAATTTTGAGGCTGCCGCTCTTCTGGCTCGTACCGTAGCAAATATTCGTGAGATCAACAAACTGCTTCCCACCATCGCTGAGGTAATCAGCAAAAAATTTAATTACTACCATGTAGGTATATTCTTAAACGATAGTATGCGGGAGTATACAATTCTTGTTGCTGCTAATGCCAATAGTGAAATTGGACAGGATTTGTTGGCGAGAGGATATCAATTCAAGATAAATCAACCAGACCTGGTACCAACAGCTGCCAAATCAGGCAGCCTGCGTTTTTCACAGGGACAAGTTCAAGTTGGCAGTCAGGTTATTGCCTCTGAATTTCCAAAAACTCGTGCGGAAATCGCTCTCCCAATAAAGATTGAAAATTCCGTTATAGGTGTCATTGATATACACAGCCAGGAAGCAAATGCCTTTGATGAAACAGCCATAGGTATTTTAACGGTCCTATCAGACCAGATTGCCATCGCAATTCAAAATGCCCGCACCTACAACGAGACACAGGCCACACTTGCCGAAAGCCAGATTTTATACGGAAGTGTGATTCAACAATCATGGAAAACAAACATCAGAACTGACACCCATCTTGGATATCAGTATAAAGGAACAACCCCCACCGTCCTTGAAACGCGGCTGACATCACCTGAAATCAAAAAGGCTATTGAAACTGGAGAAGTAGTTTCATCCAATACATTGAATAAGGGAAATCAGAACACCATCGCGGTCCCTCTCAAATTACGCGGGGAAGTTGTTGGTGTGATCAATGTAAAAATGCCTGCAGATGCAGACCTTGGCACGGACGAAGCCGACATCGTCCGTGCCACAGCCGACCGTGTTGCACTCGCTCTCGAAAACTCAACTCTTTTGGAAGAATCTCAAAGGCGTGCTTCGCGCGAACAAACCATCAGCCAAATTTCTGCAAAGATCGGAGCAGGCACAGAGATCGAAACGATCTTAAAAACTGCAGTTCGCGAATTGGGAACTCAAATTGGCGGCGCCCAGATCACGGTCGAGATTGGAAGCGAGAATGAATAATCGCGGGAACCCAATGAACCCAAATAATATTACGGCAACAAATAAAGAAGTCGTTGATTCTACAATCGCGCGTAATGCCTACAATGTTAGTGTGATGCTCATTATCGCATCCATCCCCAGTATTGGGTTGTTTGTCTATTACGGTTTGCTTATCAATGCCTGGCAAATTTTAACCATCGCAGGTATTATATTTCTCGCCAGTTTCGGAGCTGTTGCGGCACTTTTTCTAATTCCAAGAGATAGATCAAACCTGGCCATGATGATCATCATCATGAACCTCACGATTACGTTCGTTGCGACACCTTTCTTTATACAAGGCCTGGGAATCGTTGTGGCCTTATCGCTATTCATTCTCACAGTTTCAATTTCCGGCCTGGCCATGCCCACCCGCTTTGCCGCTTCGGGGCTTGTGGTTGGTTTGGTTTCAGCGTTGCTGGTTCTTCTGCTTGATTATATTGTTCTCCCAGACGGAAGGCTTAGAGTCCCTCAGTTGGAAAGCGCAACTCCTATTATCGTTGCTGGCTTTGCAATATTTTTTATGTTTTTTTCTTTCCGCCAATTCAACCGGTTCAGCCTGCGAATCAAGATTACTCTGGGAATTCTTCTCACCGGCGGTATTGCAGTTACAACCATCACTTTATTTGGTTTAAATCGAGCAGGCAATACTGTAAACTTATTGTCAACCCGCTATGAAGGTGTTTCAAAAACGAATATTGAACAAAAAATAAATGGAACTCTTCAAACGGAAGCGAACAAGACCAACGAGTTTTTCACTGAAGTTTTGAACGACTTCACTGTTCTCGCAAATAACAGGGCAAGCCTCGAAAACCAAAAAAAGATACTTGGAGAGGGATCGTATTGGGATGCTCAAACCCGGGTTTTTCAATTGCCAACAGGACAATATGGAAATTCATCCACAGACCTTTCCTCCATCTTTATCCCATCAACAATCCAAATTGATGATGGTGTGATCAAAGATCTTAATACGACTGCATATTTGGATTTTTACGCGCCTAATTTTCTAAAATCACACTCAATCGTTGCTGCAGTTTATTACATAAGCAAAACGGGAGCCACTACATATTACCCAAACATCAATTTGGCAAATAATGTCCCGTCAAATTTTGACACGACTGCCCAGCCTTTTTACACAATCGCCACACCAGAGAATAACCCTCAGCGTGCGCCTCGATGGACGGAAGTCTATCAAGACCCAGCCGGCAAAGGTTTGGTCGCTACACTTTCCATACCGGTCTATGTTCGGGATAATTTTATAGGCGTTATAGGATTAGACCTACAGCTTGAGAAAATAACTCAAGCCGTTGCAAACATTAGGTTGGGAGAAAGCGGCTACGCATTTCTAGTAGATCAGGCTGGGCACATTCTGGCAATGCCTTCACAAGGCTATTTGTTATATGGCATTCAACCTGAAAAAGTTCCGCTGAACGCATCTCCCAAATTATCAATTCTTAATAAAGGGCCCTTTGACCTTCAGAATGTCACAGCCGAAATGATCAATGGTCAAACAGGCATATCAACAATTGCATTAAATAATTCCAACTCCTTTATTGCGTATGCTCCGCTTTTAACCCCAAATTACCGCCTCGCGATTATTGCACCGGAGGCTGAGTTTACAGGCGACTTCAATTCTTCAAAAGCGGAAATTTTAAAAATAAAGGAATCTGCAATTCAGGAAATTGCAATCATCCTGGTGTCCCTTCTTATCGGTGCGATCCTGGTTAGTTTATGGATTGGTCAAATTATTACCAGACCCCTGGTGCGGTTGACCCAAACCGCAGAAACCATCGCTCAAGGTGATTTTAGCGCACGCGCCGAAGTAGAAACTCAAGATGAAACCGGCGTTCTCGCAACTTCGTTTAACAGCATGGCTGAAAGATTAAATGACACTCTTCTTGGTCTTGAAAAACGGGTGTTTGATCGTACACAGGAACTTGAAAAAGCAAACGCAGATATCGTACACCGTGCCACTCAATTTGAATCGATCGCAAGTGTTGCCCGCACCATCAGCTCCACTCAAACACTTGATGCTCTGCTTCCTCAAATTGTAAATACGATTTCAGATCAATTCGGGTTCTATCATGTTGGCATCTTCCTTTTGGATGTGCATAGAGAATACGCAATCCTTACAGCAGCCAATAGCGCTGGAGGAAAAAAGATGCTGGCACGAAACCATCGCCTGCTCGTTGGCAGCACCGGCATTGTCGGCTTTGTGACACGTGCAGGTCAACCCCGCGTCGCTCTTGACGTTGGACTGGATGCGGCTTTCTTCAACAATCCCGACCTCCCAGAGACTCACTCTGAAATCGCACTTCCCTTGCGAATTGGAAGTGAGATCATTGGAGCACTGGATGTACAAAGTACCGAAACAAATGCCTTTACTGAAGACGATGTTAATATCCTCTCCACACTGGCAGACCAGGTGGGTATCGCCATCCAAAACGCTCGCTCATATCAACAAAGCCGCGATGCGCTGGCACAAGCTGATTCAGCATCCAGGCAAATGAGCGATCAACAGTGGAAACGATTCTTTGCAGGCCAAACCGTAAGCAGGTTTGTATTTGACGGCATTGAGGCCAAATCCATTAATCCTAATTCTGTTCAACCTGCGCACAGCCTCAGCATTCCACTTACCTTACGCGGAACACAGATTGGGACTCTCAAGCTGAGCGCCTCCGACCCAAATCGCACATGGACAGAAGATGAAATTGCAATGGCACAAGCCACCGCTGAACGTACTGCCATTGCTGTAGAAGGCGCCCGTTTACTTCAGGAAGCCCAAAAGCGCGCCGCAAAGGAACGTACCATCGGAGAAATTTCAGCCAAAATCGGCGGTTTGGTAAATATTGAAAATATCCTTCAGACCGCCATTCAGGAATTGGGTAACACCATGCCTAATACAGATATTGCCATTCAATTCAAGAAAGATCAGGAGACTGAATGATCAAAAGATTATTTAGCCCGCCAGTATTCAACAACGAGGAAGATAACTTCCGCGCAAAATTCATTAACGGTTTTGCCTGGATTGTGATCTTATTGCTTGCAGTGGCATTAACGCCAAACTTCGGGCCAAATGCAGGCCCACATACCAGGACAACGATTGGTGTCCTTTCGGGATTAATCCTGGTTATGTTTATTGCGTTGTATTTATTACGAAGAGGCAACCTAAGTTTAAGCGGAGTAATTATCGTAACTCTTGGGTGGTTGGGCATGGGCGTGCAGGCCTACACAGCAGACGGAGTAAGAGACGTTGTCATTATTGCCTACATAGCGATCAGCCTGCTCGCAAGCATCATTATCAATTGGCGGGTAGGCAGCTTGGTTATGATATTAAGCATAGCAGCAATATGGACCATGGCCCTTCTCGAAGTAAATGGGATGCTTCATCCTCGCTTCCAGGAACCCATCGCCTTTTCACGTGATCTTTCTTTCGTTTATGTAGCAATTGCAGTCTTAATCTACTTCAGTGCAACCAGCCTAAGAGATGCAACCACTCGTGCCAATAAAAGCGAAGAAAGTTTGCGATCGTCCAATGCAAATTTACAGGAGTTAAACCAAACACTTGAGGAACGCGTTAATCGGCGCACAACAGAGCTGGATACAGCCAACAAATTTAACTCGCAACGCGCCCGCCAATTTGAAACCATTACACAAGTGGTACGCGCAATTTCGTCAATTCAAGACCTGGATGCCTTACTGCCTCAAATTGCTCAGGTGGTTAGTGACCAGTTTGAAAATTACCATACAGGCATTTTCCTTTTGGATGGTCCGCGTGAATATGCGGTTCTGCGCGCGTCAAATAGCGACGGCGGCAAGAAAATGCTGGCACGTGCACACAAATTACAAGTGGGACAGACCGGCATCGTGGGCTATGTTACTGCAACGGGCATACCTCGCATCGCTCTTGATGTAGGATCAGACGCTGTGTTTTTTGATAATCCAGACCTCCCAAACACACGCTCTGAAATTGCCCTGCCACTTCGTTATGCCGGGCAAATCATTGGTGCATTAGATGTACAAAGTACAGAGGAAAATGCTTTTGGCCAAAATGATATCGAAACCTTAAGCACACTCGCTGACCAAATTGCAGTCGCTATTAATAATACGATCATTCTTGAGGAAGCACGCAAGGCGTTTGTTGAATCACAAAACAGATTTGGGCAGGCCACCCTTGAATCTTGGAAAATAATGCAGCCGAAGGCATTAGGCTTAGGATTTCAATTGGTAGATTCATCCATCGAACCATTAGAGAAGCCTCTTGAAGGAGAATATATAAAGGAAGCCATCGCACAGGAAAAGCCAATATTATTCAGACCTGATAATAAAACCTCAAGCATGGCCATTCCCATTCGGTTACGCGGACAGGTTATTGGAATAATGAATTTGAATTCACGAAATGACTTCCCCTTAACTCAGGATGATGCAGATATTGCAGAAGCAGTATCTGAACGTCTTTCACTTGCCATTGAAACAGCAACCTTACTGCAAACAACTCAACACCGCGCAGATATTGAACGCATCACCACCGATATTTCATCAAAGATAAGTTCCTCAACACGTTTTGATACGATTCTTCAAACCGCTGCACGCGAATTAAGCCGTGCGCTGGGCGGCTCAGATGTGATCGTACAAATTGAGCCTGCCGCCATTGCGTTAGGCATGAACAGATAGTTATCATGATAAAAAATATACTAAAAATATTTTTGGTTTCAATAACGATTGGCATACTCGCCGCCTGCTCTGCCTTTCAACCAGCCAAAAGGGAATTGCCTCCCCTTCGCGTGGAATTCACCCAATGGTGGGGCGATTATACGATCGTCATTGCAAAAGAAAAAGGTTTTTTTGAAAAATATGGGGTTAAAGTGGAACCTGTTTACTATGACAACTTTTCAGAAACTTACCCAGACCTGGCTTCGGGGCAAATTGATGGTGCTTTTATCGCAGTCGGTGATGTTATCAACATCAATAAAAGTGCAGAAATGAAAGTTGTTGCAATTTCTGACGACGGAGGTAGCGACGCCATCGTTGTTAGCCCGGAGATCAATACGATTCAAGACTTAAAGGGAAAAAGAGTTGGAGTTTTGATCGGAACACAATATGAATTAATGATTTCCGAAATGCTAAAAAGCGCAAATATGGCCCCTGGCGATATTTCTATTGTCCCCATCAATCCTGAGAACGCCAAAAAAGCCCTTGAAAACAAGCAAGTCGAAGCAGTTTATACCTGGGAACCATTCTTATCTGATGCCGTAGCCGCCGGGAATAAAGCCATTTATCCTACTGAACAAATCCGCTTGTTCCCAGATATGATTGTGTTTAGCAAATCAGTTGTAGAGCAAAGACCAGATGATGTCCGAGCTTTCTTAAAAGCCTGGTTTGACGCAGTCGATTATCGCCAGAAAAACCCTGAGCTCACCCGCTCGATTGTCGCAGGTTACCTGGGAAACAGCATAGAAGAAGTGCAATCTGATGACAATTTAAAAATCCTTACATTGGATGATAATAAGTCTATATTTAATATACAGAATAAAAATTCCGCCTACGAAATTACCAAACGTACTTCCGAATATTTAATTTCCATCGGCGCGCTAACTCAACAAACCGATCCGCTTGAGTTACTTGACCCAGGCTACCTGCCATAAATTAAAAGAGAGATTATTTTTATGAATACCCCTTCCAATCCAGTTAAAATGCCGCCCGATCGTCGCAAACAAAATGCGTTAGTAATTAGTTTAATTACTGGCGGTATGTTTACAATAGTTTCGGGAATTGTGGGGCCATTAGCCTATAGCGAAAATGGCGTAAATGGATTGTGGGGTGTCGTGTTGACAGGTGTTGTAGCAATTTCGGCCTTTTTAAGTGCAGTCTTGATATCTCGCAATCGTGTTAACACCGGAAGTGGGATCTTAATTTCCGCGATTTTGATCATGGCGCTTGCCCTCCCAGTTGTGGCGCAGGGACAAGGTCTTGCACTTGGCGTTATGATCCTTATATTGGTTGCCGGTATATCTTCTGCCACACTACCACCCATTTGGGCAACACGGGCAATTATTACTGCATTTTTAATTGGTATTATTATTACTCTTACCGATCTATACTTCCCCAACTTTGGGCTTCCTACAAACCCGAGTTACTCCAATTTCATTGCGCTTATTACATCAGTAATATATACCTTCTTTTTATTAAGGCGCTTCAACACATACACACTACGTACCAAAATTATTATCGCCTTCGCCATCGTTACTATCGTACCTTTAATTGCTTTGGGTTACTTTAATAACAGAGCATCCACCAAGGCACTGGAAACTCAAAGCAGAACACAACTATCGACTCTCGCAGCGGAAGTATCAGATAACATGGATAATTTCATAAGCGGGCAGTTGGATACGGTCTTAACTGACGCAAAGCAGCTTACTTTGACCCAATATCTGAATTTGCCCGCCTATCAGCGTTCCGGCAGTACTGAACAAGAAAACGCAAGGTTTACACTGTTGGCTTTAGCCCGAAAAAACCCAGTTTTTATCCATTCGGTTGGTATTCTGGATGTAAATGGTAAAAACATACTAGATATTTCAAATGAATATCAAGGGTCTGATGAGGCCAATTTCCCGTATTTTGTTCGCCCATTTCAAACCAAACTACCTTACGCATCAAATATAATTTTTATTAATGAAGATTCAAATATTTACTTCAGCGCGCCAATCGTAAACAGCCAATCAGGCAAAGTAGTTGGAGTTTTAAGAATTGCTTATCACGCTGCTATATTACAATCGATTATTCGCCATATTGATACTGGAAATCTTGACACCACAATCTCAATCGTAGATGCAAATACCTATCTACAAATTGCGAATACCGGCAATCGCGATGAGCTTTTCACTTCAATAAAAAACTTTACAGATCTCGATTTAGCAGCGTTGCAAGCGGAAAACCGTCTCCCACCTGGAACGCGGGAGAAAATTTTAAAAAGCACAGACGATTCTGTTGTTACAGGTTTGGACAACTTACAACAAACAACATTTTTTAACAGCTATTCTCAATTCTTTAATTCCGACACTATTAACACCGGCGCATATATGGAAACACAGCCATGGATTACTTTAATTCGTCAATCTACAAAGGTTTATCTTGCACCCGTAAAGGATCAAAACAAAACAACCATTTTAATCTCCCTCGCCTTGATCGTCTTAAGTGTGGCTTCAGGATATTTTGCCTCGCAGATTTTAACTTCCTCTCTTATCACTCTCTCCAATGTCGCCGAAAAAATTACCGCCGGTGATCGCACTGCGCGGGCGCAAATAACCACAGAAGATGAAATTGGCGTGCTTTCCAATTCCTTCAACCGCATGACAGATGAATTAAATCAAGCTTTTAACAGCCTCGAAGTACGCGTGGCCGAGCGCACGACAGATCTTGAGATAGCTCGACAGCAAAGCGAGAACCGCGCTCGTGAACTTCAATCCATTGGCGAGATTTCCAAGGTTATTACCGGGGAACAAAAACTGGAAACTCTGCTCCCGCTTATCACCCGCCTCGTAAGCGAACGGTTTGGTTACTATCATTCAGGAATATTCCTGGTGGATGAAACAAATCAGTTTGCTGTACTGCAAGCCGCAAACAGCGCGGGCGGAAAAATTATGCTTGAGCGCGGACACAAGCTTGAAGTCGGCGGAAGCGGAATCGTGGGTTACGTTGCCAAATTTGGAACCCCCCGCATCTCACTTGACGTTGGGCAGGATGCTGTTTACTTCAACAATCTCGACCTCCCAAATACACGCTCTGAAATGGCACTTCCCCTTAAAGTCCGCGATCAAATTGTTGGCGTGCTGGATGTACAAAGCGAGAAGCCTGGGGCCTTCACAGAAAATGACGCAAACACCCTCAGCATTTTAGCGGACCAGATCGCTATCGCCCTGGAAAACGCCCGCCTATTCTCGCAAACCCAGCAAGCTCTTGAAGAGGCGCAAGCGCTGTATCGTCAAAACTCACAGGATAGTTGGCTCACCTTCATCAAAGAAGAATCTTCAGTTGGCTATCATCAAAGTATTAAAGGCGGAAATAAATTGGATGCCCCACTGGAAACAAATGAAATCCGTGAGGCGATGAATCGTGGAGACGTTATGGTCTTCGATAAGGAAGGGAGAACACAGGAGCCTACAATTGTTGTGCCAATCAAACTACGTGGTCAGGTAATTGGCGCGTTAAATATCAAAGCCCCAACTCAGAATCGCCGATGGTCTAATGATGAGGTAAATCTTGCAGAAGCCATTTCAGAGCGTCTTTCACTTGCTCTCGAAAATGCGCGCCTGATCCAGGAATCACAACGTCAGGTAATCAAGGAACAAACCATCAGTGATGTTACCGGAAAGATCGGTGCGTCCTTCAAATTGAAGAATGTGTTACAAACAGCAGTGGAAGAATTGGGGCGCGCCATGCCTGGTTCGGAAGTTATAATTCAAATTAAGAACGATAATAAATAGAGAATAATATGAACAATGGATTGGTTTCGCCTCCGCAAATTAAAGATGCTGAAGAAAAAGGCCGTGCAGCAGAACTGTCTAATCCAACAATAGGTGATAATTTGCTGCTGAACAGGCGTTTTGGTTTTTGGGGAAACTTGAGCCTCTCACGCAAATTTCTTCTGGTATTTGGAACTTTGTTCGTTTTTGCCGCGATCATTGCCGCAGTCACCTTGAACGGCTTGAATAGAACCCAATCTGCCTATGAAAAGGCCTTGGCTGAAGGTATTGAAATTCGCAACTTGTCCAGCCAGTTGGAGTCAAGCCTCCAGCATGCGCGTTCCAACGAGAAGAATTTTTTCCTGCATTGGCGAGAAGAAGGTTTTTTTACAGCGAACAAAAACTATGTAACTCCTTATACACAAAATATCGCCGACATGCGCGCGCAACTTATATTGCTTGCCGCCTTTGGGGCTAAAGTACCAACTGCTTCCGCAGATTCCATTACGCAGGCACAGTATGAGGCCGACATTGCATCCCTAAACCAAAACGTGGATGCATATGAAAAAAGTTTCAAGTCCCTCGTAACTGCGTTTCAAAAGAAAGGCTTTGATGAAGAGACGGACTTCGAAAGTCAGTTTCGAAGCACTGCTAGAGTTATTGAAGGAAAAACCACAGGGCTTCCTAAATTGGAGAATACGTTCCTCCAGATTCGTTTAAGCGAAAAAAAATATCTCGCAGACCCAACCCAGGCCTATGTGATTGAAGTCCATACCTTTATCCCCTTGTTAAAAGACAGGATTACCGAGTCTGACCAGCTTACACCTGCGGATAAAGCGGATCTATTCCTACAGACAGATGCGTACCTCACAGCATTTGATGCCTTGGTAGATTTGGACAAGGAAATCGTCTCCTATAATAAAGATTTAATTAATGCCTCCAGCTCTGTCGAATTGTTAACAGCAAAATTCAAAAACCTGGGAGAGCAGCTTGCCACCGAATCCATCAAAAAAGCACGTTCAAACAACAACCAAACTTTCACCATATCGATCATCACTGTATTTATTGTGCTTGTTCTGTCCATCCTGTTGGCAGTTACTCTTTCACGACAACTGACCCGCCCTATCATCTTGTTAACGAACACTGCGCAGGAAATTTCAGCAGGAAAATTTGATGTACAAGCGCCAGTCAACTCCAGGGATGAAATCGGCATTCTGGCGCAAACCTTTAACATTATGACCAGTCAATTGCGGGGTGCGCTTCTAAACCTGGATCGCCGCGCCCAGGAATTGCAACAACAAACCATACAGCTTGAACTCACGAGCCAGCAAAGCAACAAGCGTGCCCTGCAATTACAAACCATTGCAGAGATTGCCCGCTATATTTCAGCAGAAAAAGACCTTAAAAAGCTCTTGCCCTTAATAACCCAGACCGTAAGCGAACATTTTGGGTTTTACCATGTCGGGGTTTTCCTTCTCGATGATAGTGGTAAATTTGCCGTCCTGCTTGCTTCAAACAGCCCCGGTGGGCAAAAAATGCTTCAGCGTCAGCATAGCCTTGAAGTGAACCAGACTGGCATTGTGGGAAACGTGACAGCTACAGGCATTCCGCGCATTGCTTCGGATACAGGCGCAGATGCCGCTTTCTTCAACAATCCAGACCTGCCAGAAACACGCTCTGAATTGGCATTGCCGCTTAAATTTGAGAAGCGAGTGATTGGAGCTTTGGATATTCAAAGCACGGAAATTAATGTTTTTTCAGAAGAAGATGTTAATGTATTGACATCTTTGGCAGATCAGGTAACCCTCGCAATCCAAAATGCCCGACTTTTTAGCCAGGTCGAAAAAGCTCTCGCCGAATCAGACGCAGCTCAACGCCAATATTTGCGCGACACCTGGAGTCGTTTACCTAAGGAAGAAAATTTAAGTGGGTATCGATACTCAATTGCAGGTGCAGTTGCTTTGGATGAAGCATCATCCGATATTGTCAACACTAACGATGTAATAAATAAACATGAAATTAATGTACCCATTATCTTACGCGGCGAAACCATCGGCACACTTGCTGTGCAGGTCCCCAAAGATGAGCGGATCAGCGCTGACCAAATAGACTTAATCAAAGCTGTCGCTGAACGTGTTGCGCTTTCTGCTGAAAATGCACGACTCTTCGAAGAGACGAGTCGTCGTGCAGAACGTGAAAGGATTATTGCAAATATCGCGACAAAGATCGGGACATCCGTTCGCACTGAGAGCATTTTACGGACTACAGCATCAGAACTAAGCCAACTGCTGGATGGAGCAGACATTCTAATTAAGCTCGGCGCGAGTGAAGAGGAAAAATAAGATGAAAAATTCCTCTACGTTTTTCTCAAACATCACAAAAACGCCCCTTCTTGAGCAACGAGCAAAGAACTCGTTTGCTCTTAGTTTATGCATAGCAATCCTTCTCGCCATTCTCCTGACATTAACCATAATCATTAATCAGTCGATAACAAAAGATGTTGTTACCGTTGTAACTTTGGCCGCTGGCATTCTCATTTTCGGAACAAGCATGTGGCTAAGTAGAAGAAACAGGCCTGAGCTTGCAACAGCCATTAATATTGTTTCATTATCGGTAATGATCGTTTCGCGGGTGTTTATCCAAAAGGGAATCGCCTTACAAGTTGGGGTAATTTATTTTGTCCTGATATCCGCCATGGCCATTTACACACTACCCCGAAAGTGGGTCGGGCGGGTCATAATTTTCACATTCCTCGTAACAATATTTACAGTTATTGTTGATCAATACACTGAGGGTGTACAAGTTGCTTCACAGTCGGAATATATAACCTGGCTATCAATTCTGGTTGGGGCAATCTATCTGCTCGTTTTGGCAACACAATTCCAAAACCTTTCTCTTCGTTCAAAATTAATTGTCGGTTTCTTGTTCCTTTCCATTACACCGCTGATCGTTATCGGTGCCCAATCATATGCATCAACACGCAAGATAGTAGAAAATCAAATCAAGGCAAATATTTTAAGAAGTTCATTATCAACAACCGCAGAATTTCAGGCCTTTCTTGATTCGCAATTCAGTGCAACACGCACTCAGGCACGCGCCGCTGAGATTGTCGAATACATGAGTCTGTCCCAATCTCAAAGAAAAAATTCTGCGA
Source organism: Anaerolineales bacterium (assembly GCA_043788255.1). Taxonomy (GTDB): domain Bacteria; phylum Chloroflexota; class Anaerolineae; order Anaerolineales; family Villigracilaceae; genus Villigracilis. Next base: position 54,050 of record JAYVUA010000023.1, read on the forward strand.
ATCAAGCCGCCGTGTATGACAAATTGGATACTTTCGGTAAAACCAAACCAAGCTATATTCAATCTTATGCCTTATTGGATATCAACGGTGTTGATATCCTTGACACAGACCATTCAAGGATTAACACCAGCTTCGCCGAACAGGGATTCTTTGTAAAGGTAATGGCCAGCAACAATCATTACGTATCTGGTTTGACAATATTGCCAAACGGGGATCATGTTATATATTTTGCCGCCCCGATCGCTGCCAAGTCTGAAGAACTGGCGGGTGTATATATGGTTACTTACAACGCGAATATCGTTCAATCGACGATCGATAGAATGCTCAGAACAAATCAGTTGTCACCAACAACTACTGAATATACATATATAGTCGATGGCGCTGATTTTTTTGTAATTGCGCATACAGTTCGTGTCGATCTGATATACAAAACCTATCTTGATATAAATGATGCAAGGCTGGAGCAGCTTAAGAAACAAGGGCTAAGAGATGAGGATGTTGTTCCACTCCCTGACGTTGTTACTAAATTAAGTCAGATGGAGGATACGGTTGACTTTCAGGCTCCAGCCTACAATGGTGATTTGACACAGTCGGCTGCAGTGCGTCTGACCCACTCAAGTTGGATCGTGGTTACATCTCAGCCAGTCAGCACAATTTCGAAAATCATACAAAACCAGACTCGTACTAATGTAATTGTTAGCGTGATCATAATCATGCTTGCCGCGCTTATCGCGGTCATCGCGTCAAACTTTTTCACGTCCCCAATTATTCAATTAACCCGAGTAGCGGAAAACATATCTGCTGGCAATTTCACGCAAAAAGCAGAAATTCGTCTTAACGATGAAATCGGCGTTCTAGCTCATACCTTTAATACGATGACTGATCAAATTCAAGGGTTGATCAGCAACCTTGAAAACCGCGTAGAGCAACGTACGACGGATTTAGGGCAGCGTACTGCTGACCTGGAACAGGCGACCGTTCAAATCGAAAAAAGAGCGCGCCAACTGGAGACAATTTCTGAAATCTCCCGCTTTATTTCTTCAGAAAAAGACCAGGAAAAATTACTACCCCTCATTACCCAAACTGTAAGCGAACGTTTTGGTTTTTATCATGTAGGAATTTTTCTGATTGACGAAAACGAAAAATACGCCATTTTACGTGCATCCAATAGTCCCGGCGGGCAGGTAATGTTACGCAGGCAGCACAAACTTGAGATTGGGCAAACGGGTATTGTTGGAAACGTAACATTCAGCGGCCGACCCCGTGTAGCTTTGGACACAGGAGCAGACGCAATATTCTTTAACAATCCAGACCTGCCGAATACCCGCTCTGAAATGGCGGTTCCATTAACAGCACGTGGAAAAATCATCGGCGCGCTTGATGTACAGAGTACAATTTCAAATGCGTTTGCAGATGAAGATGTTTCAATTATCAGCCTGCTAGCCGATCAGGTAGCGATAGCAATTGACAATGTGCGCTTGCTGGAAGAAGCCCAAAATGCCCTCGCAGAATCGCAATCCATCTTTACCGAATATGTTGCAACCGCGTGGCAGAAAAAGACTGGATCAGCAGTGTTAGGCTATCATCAAACTCTTACTGGTGGTAAGGTTATTACCGCAAACATGGTCGAAGAAGTTGAACAAGACGATAATAACGTTGAAGACAAAAGTAATACCCTTGCAATACCCATTCAAGTGCGAGAACAGGTCATTGGCATACTCAATGTACGTGCAAACACCAACGGCAAGGCGTGGAATAAAGATGAAGTTAACATCGTTCAGGCAGTTGTAGAACGCCTTGGGCTGGCACTGGATAACGCCCGCCTCTTTGAAGAAACTTCAACCCGCGCCTCACGCGAACGACTCGTTTCTGACATCACCACAAAAATACGCGGCACAAATGATCCACAAGAGATGGTTAAGACTGCGATGGAAGAATTACAGCGTGCGCTCGGCGCAACCCGCATAGAAATTATCCCGCAAAAGAATACGCCGACAGATAAATAGAGGTAACCATGTTAAAAGTAATTACAATCTCCAATGAAAAAGGCGGAGTGGCAAAAACCACTTCTACTCTTTCGCTCGGCGCAGCTCTTGCAGAACTTGGCCATCGTGTTTTAGTGGTGGATTTAGATGCTCAGGCAAACCTAACCCTCTCCCTTGGTTTTGAACCAGGGGAAGCTGAACTCACATCAAGTGATATCATGCTTGACAACGCTCCATTATTAAGCGCCTGTAAAAAAACAGAAATTGAAAATCTCGATTTAATTCCATCCAATTCACGCATAGAAACTTCTGAGCAGTTTCTACCTGTAAGAACAAATTACACAACTATCTTGCAACGGGCCATCACAAGCACATCAAATATGCCTTACGATTATATAATTCTTGATTGCCCGCCTGCTCTTGGAGCAATTACCCAAAACGCACTCGCCGCCGCCGACTTGTTACTTATTCCGACACAGGCTGAATACTTCTCCGCCTACGCATTACGCAACATGATGGCACTCATCCGCCGCATTCGAGAGGAACACAACCCTAATCTCGCGTATCGTATTCTTGTCACAATGCTGGATAAAAGAAACCGCACCCACCGAAATATCCACGATCAACTTCGCGCCACGTTTGGAGATGGTGTGTTTAATACAGTCATAGAAATTGACACCAAACTGCGTGAAAGCCCAATCGCTGGCATCCCGATCACACGTTACAAACCCGGCTCACGCGGGTCTACGCAATATCGCGTTCTCGCCCAGGAGTTAATGGAATATGCCAAAGAAACCGAAAATAGACAACCGGCTTAATAAGCTTTTTAAGGGAATAAATCCCGAAGAGAGTGACTCAAAGCCGAAGCGCAGTTCCAAAATCGAGAAAGAAGCGGCGAATCTGCCTGCTGACTCTATAAGCGCATCATATCAATCCCCGAATTCTGCTCAGCAAAAACCTGAGGCAGTTTCTTCGCCTAAGAATGCAACAAATAAATATCATACCGCCATGCTCGTTCCGCCAGAACCCTTTACTATACAAACTGAAGAGAGCAGGCCGGCATCCGTTTATTCAGTAAATTTTCAAACTGGTGAAAGTGATTGGTCCACATTACGCATTTTAGATGATACTCAACAACGTGCCTGGACATCAGATGAACAACTGTTTGTTAAACAAGTTGTAGACCAGCTCTCCCTTGCAATGGAAAACGCGCGCCTCTTCCAAGAAGCACAAAAGTTTAAACTTGGGATCGACAGAACTGATAACGCGGTGTTTATTACCGACCCAAATGGCATAATTCAATACACAAACCCTGGTTTTGAAAAAGTGTATGGATATAACAACGAAGATGCGCTGGGAAAAACACCTCGCATCATAAAATCAGGGTTTATCCCTGATGAGCAATATAAAAATTTTTGGGGAACCCTTTTGAGTGGTGGTACTGTTTCAGGCGAACTTATCAATAAAACCAAAGATGGGCGCATTATCCCCATATCTGGAACCAACAGCCCCATTCTTGACGAGAACGGGAAGGTCATCGGCTTTCTTGCTGTGCATCAGGATATTAGCGAACGCAAAAAATCAGAAGAAGCTTTATCCAAATCGGAAGCAGACCTGCGCGCATTGTTTACTTCCATGGAAGATGTAGTGCTGGTTTACAATCGCGATGGACGGTATATACGTATTGCTCCAACAAATCCATCAAGGCTAATAAAGCCACCTGCTGAACTCCTGGGGCGACTAATTCATGACGTCCTTCCAAAGGAAACGGCCGATCGCTTCTTAAGTGCAATCCGACAAACACTCGACAAAGGTGAAACTATGCAACTCGAATATGATTTGCATGTGGAAGATGAAACCTATTGGTTTCTGGCAAACCTTTCAAAACTCGATGAGGAAAATGTGTTCTGGGTGGCGCGCGACATTACCGAACGCAAAAAGTCTGAAGAAGAACTGCGTAAAAGCCAGGAACAATATGCACTCGCTGCAGAAGGCGCAAACGACGGTTTATGGGATTGGGATATTCGAACAGATGAAATCTATTATTCCCCGCGCTGGAAATCCATGCTGGGTTATGCCGAACACGAACTAACCAAAGGATTTGAAGATTGGGAAAACCTAATCCACCCAGATAATCATGATTATGCAGTAACAGCCCTCAACAACTACCTGGAACGCAAAGCAGAAACCTACGATGTTGAGGTCAGGCTTCACCATAAAGACGGTTCCTGGCGCTGGATACGAGACCGCGGTAAAGCTTTACGAGATGCTGACGGTAAAGCCTATCGTATGGCTGGTTCTCATTCTGATATAACAGAACAAAAAACGGCTGAAGAAACGATTCGCAGGCGCAATGAATATCTGGCTGCCTCGGCTGAAATCGGCCGTCTTGTTACATCCACACTCTCGCTTGATATTATCTTTTCTCGTACAGTAAGCCTCGTAAAACAACGGTTCAACATGTACTACGCAGCAATTTTCATTGTAGAGGAAGCAGGTTTTACAGCGCATTTGAGAGAAGGCACGGACGCGGCCGGCGCAGAAATGAAAAAACAAGACCATAGTGTTTTGGTTGGATCAAAATCGGTTATTGGGAATGTAACCCAATCTGGCGAAGTAGTTGTGATCAACAACACAACCCTCGACTCTTCATTTATTCCAAATCCATTATTGCCAGAGACTCATTCAGAAGCAGGCATCCCTTTGCGCGTTGGAAACCGCATCATTGGCGCGCTAAATATTCAGTCTAATCAAGTAGAAGCATTCAGCCCGGACGAAATTGCGGTTTTACAAACTCTCGCAGACCAGGTGGCGGTTGCCATTGATAATGCCCGCTCATTCGAACTTTCACAGCAAGCTGTGATGGAAATGCGCGAGATTGATCGTTTAAAAAGTCAATTCCTGGCAAATATGAGTCATGAACTCCGAACGCCGCTTAACTCCATTATCGGTTTCTCGCGCGTCATCTTAAAAGGAATTGATGGCCCTGTATCTGAGTTACAGCAGCAGGATCTAACCGCCATTTACAATTCAGGGCAGCACTTGCTGGGTCTTATCAACGATGTGCTTGACCTCTCCAAGATCGAGGCAGGCAAAATGGAATTAGCCTTCGATGAAGTAAACATGGCTGATATTACAAACAGTGTAATATCCACAATGAGTGGCCTTATTAAAGACAGACCGGTTCAAATGAAGCGCATTATCGAAACAGACCTGCCAACGGTCCGCGCAGATGCGATCCGTGTTCGTCAGGTAATGATCAACTTGATATCCAATGCATCCAAATTCACAGATGAAGGTGATATTGTTGTCGAAGTTGGTGTAAAACCAGGGCCGACCGGGCGCAATGAAGTCAGAGTTAGTGTTACAGATACAGGAGCAGGTATTTCTGAACAGGATCAAGCCAAACTCTTTCAGGCTTTCTCGCAAGTGGACGACTCGCCCACCCGTAAAACTGGCGGCACAGGACTTGGGCTTTCAATTTGTCAACATTTGGTGAATATGCATGGCGGTCGAATTTGGGTCGAAAGCGCAGTCGGCAAAGGAAGCACATTTTCTTTTACCCTGCCCTTCTTCCGCATGGAAGCTGAAAACACACATTCAACTGGTAATAAAGTAATCCTCGCAATTGACGATGACCCGCAGGTTATTGGGCTTTACGAACGTTATTTACACCCGCAAGGATATCAAGTTGTTCCGTTGACCGACCCAACACGCGCATTAGAACGTGCCAAACAGTTAAAGCCTTTTGCGATAACACTGGATGTTATGATGCCCGGTGTTGATGGCTGGACTGTGTTGGATATATTAAAAAGCGACCCGCTTACACGCAACATACCTGTAATCGTTTGCAGCATTATTGAAGACCTCGAGAAAGGCTTTCATCTCGGCGCATCAGATTATTTGGTAAAGCCCATTCTGGAAGATGATCTGGTTAATTCGCTCGATCTATTAAACTCGGATGGGTCAATTCGCGAAGTGTTAGTGATTGACGATAACCGGGATGACTTGCGTTTAATTGGTAAAATACTAAATGATGATGGAAGATATAAAGCCATTTTGGTTGAAGGCGGTAAAAATGGATGGGATTACATCACATCCGGCTCGCCTCCACATGCAATCATTATGGATCTGTTCATGCCGGAAATGAATGGTTTCCAAATTCTTGAAAACCTGCAAGCAGATAAAAAACTGCGGGATATCCCAGTCATCGTGATCAGCGGCATGGATGTTACGTCTGAACAAAAAATTCAATTGAGCGAACTAGGGCAAAGGCTTTTATCAAAGGGTTCATTCTCAGAAAAAGAATTGCTCACATCCATTCAACGTTCACTTGAGCGAATACAACCAAAGAATACCTAGGAGCTTGAAATACAGTGTCTTTTATTATTAAATGTCTTGATTGCGGGCATAACGCACCCTATTACCCAACTTCCGTCACATGCCCCAAATGCGGAAGTCAATGGCGTGAAGCCGAATATGATTACGAGCTGATAGGGAAAACCCTGCGCCCAAAGCTGGCAAAGCGCCGGCCAGGTCTCTGGCGATTCAGGGAATTGTTACCAGTTCGAAATCCCAATGTGAGTTTATCTCTTGGAGAAGGCAGCACGCCACTAATTCGCGCTGTTAACTTAGGAATGATGTTGGGATGTCCAAATATTTATATTAAAGACGAGCGCCAGGGACCCACTTCATCATTCAAAGACAGACAGGCTTCAGTTACCATAGCGGCCTTGAAAGAAGCAGGCATTACAGAAATGGTTGCCGCATCTACAGGTAATGTTGCGATATCTTATTCGGCTTATGCTTCACGCGCCGGTATGAAATTATGGGCATTTGTTACCAGTCTGGTACCGGGTGTAAAAATGCGTGAAATTGCCTTGTACGGCAGCCAGGTAATTAAGATTACTGGATCCTACGATCAATGTAAACAAGTTGCATCTGAGTTTGCACGTCAACGCGGTCTTTATCAGGATATGGGTGCGAGGACGATCACATCCATTGAGGCGATGAAAACGATTGCCTTTGAGATCGCAGAACAATTAACCGCCATTGAAGAATTGGAAGATGAAACGATCTGGCGCACTCCCGATTGGTATGTTCAAGCAATTAGCGGCGGCATGGGGCCTCTTGGAGTTTACAAAGGCTTTCGCGAAATGCAGCAAATGGGATGGACAGATCGCATCCCCGCCTTTGCGCCAATTCAGGCTGAAGGTTGTGCACCCATGGTCAATAGTTGGAAAAAGGGATTGGAAAAAGCCGAACCAGTAACATCCCCCATGACCCGCATAGAAACACTTGCCACCGGTGATCCCGGACGTGCTTATGAATTTTTACGATCCTATGTAAACAGCACAAATGGGGCTTTCGAAAGTGTGTCTGATGAAGATGCCTTCCGTGCAATGCACGTACTTGCCAAGATGGAGGGAATTTCCGCCGAACCTGCTGCCGGCGTTGCCTTTGCCGGATTATTCAAACTGATTCGCGCTGGAGTAATCAAACCCAGCGATACTGTTGTCGTAAATTGTACAGGCCACACCATGCCAGCTGATTCAAGCATTCTAGGTGAAAACTGGTCAAGAGATGTGAAATTCCCATCTCTTTCCGAAACTCCGCAGGAAGGGCTTCTATCTGCTCTTACCCAGGTTGCCCCCGAAAGATTTCCAAAAATTGCGATCGTTGAAGATACTACTGAAGCACGAAGGCTGATTCGACGGATTCTGCAATCTCAAGGCAACTTCACAATCCTTGAAGCAACCAATGGGCGCGAAGGACTCGAATTAATCCAACGTGAGCTGCCCGACCTAATCATTCTTGACCTGATGATGCCCGAAATGGATGGTTTTAGCGTTATCGAAGCTTTGCGGTCAAACCCAGAAACTGCAACCATTCCTGTTATTGTTGCCACCGCCAAGGAACTCACCCCCGATGAGAAGAGCAGGCTCGGCGGGCAAATTCAAGCCCTTATGCAAAAGGGTGATTTCCTAAACGACGAATTCCTTGATGAAGTGAAAGCGTTAATTAAGTGACCCAGCCCTCGCCAGTGAAACTGTAAAGGCCGATATTCTTTGCAAAAAAAACATTCTGCCGGGATTTTGGCCGCTTTTAGTTCAGCTGTGTTCCTCGGAATGGCCCCCATCTTTGGCAAACTTGCTATCAACCAAGGCTTTTCGCCTTTTGCAGTTGTCGCTCTACGAACAAGTTTCGCAGCCGGCATATTACTCCTAACGATTACACTTTTTTACCGTCAGTATTTATATATATTTCCAGTAGGTTTAATCGGCTGCATGCTTGCAGGTGCAATTAACGGTCTCGGATCCCTGCTTTATTATCTGGCCCTCAGCAGGCTTCATGCCAGTGTAGGCCAGTTACTTTATTCGCTTTATCCATTCTTTGTGGCACTTTGGCTCGTCCTTGACCATCAACCCCCAAGCCGACTTACATTTTTCCGCATTGGCCTTGCAACCATAGCAGTTCCACTTCTGACCAGCGTCCCAGATCAATCAACAGACTTTACCGGGGTTATCATGATGCTCGGCGCAGCAATTTTATACGCCATGCACCTGCCCATCAATCAACGTGTTCTTTATGAAGTGCCCGCGCCAACTGTAGCACTTTATACGCTGCTCTCCATGAGCGCAGTCGTTGTGCCGGCCTATTTATTATTTGACAGGGCCTGGCCGGTTAACAACGCGCCCTGGTGGCCTGTGGCCGGCTTGACCTTTGTCACTGTTTTTTCGCGTATTGCACTCTTTCTCGGTGTAAAAAAAATTGGCGGCATGCAAACTGCGCTATTGGGACTCGCTGAACTTTTAATAGCAATCATCTTTAGCAGCCTTTTTCTTGGCGAAAGCCTGTCCCTGCTTCAATGGCTGGGCGCAGTCGGACTTGGCCTTAGCCTGGTACTGGTTCTATATGAAAGCCCCGCCCCGCAGACTCACAGCGGAAAAACTGGATGGCTCTCCTGGATTCGTGCACCGAGTTTGCCAAAAGATATTTTTGGTCCATACGAATAAATAAAAAATCGCCTGTAATGGCGATTTTTTATTTATGTTTATTTATTTCCTTCGTACAAATATCCTGTCCCGCGCACACTCACTACCTGCTCGGATAAAATTGGAAATTTCTCCAGTTTATGTCGTAAGCGACTGACAAGAGGCCGCAGAATCTCGGGGGCTTCGCGCTGCGTTGTGTCATAGCCCTGCACCAGCAAAACCAATTCACGGTGTGAAAAAACTTTTCCTTCGTTCTCCATCAATATTCGAAGCAATCGCCCTTCGGCAGGAGTAAGGTGTTCAACCTTGTTTTTGTGTTTGATCTGACGTCTGGATAAATCCACCACGGTGCCATCTTTGAGGGTAACAGATTCCAGTGCTTCATCTGAGTCAGATGAAGTTGCATTCGCAACACGTGATTTTGCCATGCGCCGCGCCAGCCCTTTCTTTACAGTGGCAAGAATCTGAGCAGGAGTTGCTGGCTTCAATAAATAATCGTGAATACGTAAACGTAATGCTTGAATGGCGGTTTCAGTGGAACCGAAGGCAGTCAACAAAACAACTTCGGTTTCCGCGGAGATCTGATTCACTACCTGCACGACTTCCAACCCATCCATTCCAGGCATTTTCAAATCGACGATGAGTAGATCCACAGGATGAACGCGGATATATTCAACAGCCGCCTGGCCATTGGGAGCGGAAGTAACTACATATCCTTCAAGCTTAAGGATATCAGTCAGGGATTGGCGGGCAACGGGTTCATCATCTACTACAAGAATACTAAATTTCATGGTTTTCCTCCTGCAGGAAAGAATATACGGAAACATGCGCCAGGGGTTCGCTCAGGGAGAAATTCCAGAACGCCTCCGTGTGCTGTAATTATATTGTAACTCACTGTAAGCCCCAAGCCCGTACCCCCGTCTTTAGTACTAAAGAATGGTTCGAAAATATTCGCTTGTTTTTCCCTGGGGATACCCTTCCCCTGGTCCTGGAAAAAAATCTCGACACCTTCTTTATAAGAACGCGCTAATATTTTCAGGTTGCCGCCATCCGGCATGGCATCTGCTGCATTCAAAATTAAATTAATAAAAACCTGTTGAACCTGACTGCCAACAGCCATGATTGGTGATAGCGTATCTGAAAAATCCACGGATACTTTTACGTTTGATTCTGACAACTGCCGCGACATTAAGTTCAAAATATATTGCAACATCTCTGCCACATCAACTTTTTCAAGAGAAGTAGCGTTGGGTCGGTAAAAGTCCAACATGCGCCGAACTGTGATGGTTAATCTTTCAAGCTCTGTGCGCGCAAGATCAAAGTACTCCTTGCGTTTCTCTGCCGGCAGGTCTTCGCGGCCCGCAAGATGCAGGCAGTTTTGTACAGCCTGCAATGGGTTGTTGATTTCATGAGCAATGGATGCACTTAATCTCCCAGCGGCTGCCATTTTTTCTGCCTGAAGCAGGGCTTTTTGAGACTCTTCAACCTTGCGGACATAATCCAATTGTTCGGCATACAGGCGGGCATTTTCCAAAGCGGCGGCGGCCTGCCGTGCAAGGATTTGGAAAAGCTCCATGTCTGATTCGCCGAATGGAAGTTCGTTCGCTGCGCGGGCTGCGAAAAGCACCATGCGCATGTTTGGGCGAAGAATCGGTACAAGAATCGCCGCACCCAGTTTGAGGTCCGCGAGAAGCGCTTTTAATTCAGTGTCACCAGGCCCATTTGCATTGACCAGTAGCGGCATGGAAGATTCGTCGACTCGTGAAATTAAATCCTCATAATCCTGGGATAGAATTTGGCCGCGCGAATTCAAAACTTTAAATTTCTTAGATGCACCAACCTGTTGGTAACAGGCTGCATTTGAACATTTCAAGTGATCGCAAATAGCGGCAATAATAAGGTCGAGTAAGGGTTCGCGCCGCGTTTCAGAAAGCAGTGACTCGGTTACCGAAAATAAAGGACGTAAAGCCTGAGTGCGGGCCGCATCACGTTTTTGCTGGCTGTCTACAAGTGCCAGTTTTACCGCGTCAATTAGCTCGCTGCCCTGATCGAAGGGCTTTAAGATCAGCCCATCCACTCCCTGCCGAAGGGCGCGAATTGCGGTTTCGACTGTGCCATGACCCGTCATGATCAAGACTGCGGCATCCGGTTGGAGCCGCTGAATATGCTGGGATACTTCAAACCCATCCACGCCGGGCATACGAATATCTACAAGCAAAAGATCGATCTTCTTTTCCTTAAGATAGCCAATGGCTTTTTGCGGATCCGTTTCGGTTTCAACCTTGTAACCAGCACGAGTCAATAAACGTTTGCACAATAGCGCAATGCCGGGTTCATCATCAACAACAAAGACAAATGGAGATTCCATATTAGATTGGCAGCCAGACTGTGAAGGAAGAACCTTGCTCGGGTTCACTGATTACTTCAATGGTACCGCCATGGTCAGTGATAATTCCATACGTTACAGAAAGCCCAAGGCCTGTGCCGCCGCGATTTCCTTTCGTAGTGAAAAATGGTTCGAATATTCTATCCTGGTCATCTGATGGGATGCCAACTCCGCTATCCTTGACGACCATTACCACCCAATTCCGATCTTCCCGTTTCGCCGGGTACGTGCTGACCTTAAGTTTGCCGCCTTTGGGCATGGCTTGCAAGGCATTATGGATCAAATTCAAAAGTACCTGCTTGATCTGGTTATTATCAATCGATACCCATGGCAGGTCCTTATCCAGTTCAAGAACCAAATCGACTTCACTCGTTTGAATGAGATGCTTTGTCAATGCAATAACATCTGCGACCACTTCATTTAGGTCACCGGAAGCCCGCAAATGTTCGCCTTGACGGGAAAAATCAAGAAGACGACGGACCACTTGGCTGGCACGTTTTGCTTCGCGCAAGACCATCTCTAATTCTTCACGGTGAACCGAGTCAGGCGGAAGCTCTCCAAGGATAAGTTCAGAAAAACCAGTGACTGTGGTGAGAGGATTATTTAATTCATGAGCAACCCCTGCTGCCATTTCACCCACAGCGGCAAGTTTTGCTGCCTGTATCAGGCGGTTTTCAGCCGAACGCTGCGCCTCCATGCGTGCATTCAGCTCAACTTCTGTAGCGCGTAATTGACGGATGGATTCCTGGAGTTTTTGATATTGATTTGCGCTTGAAATTACAGCCGCAAGAATACCTGCCAGGGATTCCATCGCGATCAGATCATCGTGCGTAAAAGCATTCTGCTCCCTGCTTTCCACGTCAATAATCCCAAGAATATTTTCGCCATCTTTCAATGCGACACAGATCTCCGAGTGAGCGTCCCAGCCTTTGAGCGGTTTGTAGAGTTTTTCGCTGGTGGTGTCGTTGCTAAGAAAGCTTTCGCCCGTTTGCGAAACGCGCCCGGTGACTCCATCCACAACCGCATACTCTTCATTCACAAGCGCCTTCTTTACGGTTTCTGCAAGTGTGCCGCCGATACCTTGAATGGAAAATTCTCCAGAATCATCTAGCAGTAAAATCGCGGCCAGTTCATATTTAAAGTATTGAGCAACAAGGTCAGCAGTAATGGCGGCGACTTCGCGCTTGTCATTCAGGCCAATCACCTGTTGCACCACTTCATGGATCAACCCCAGGCTGCGCGCACGCCCTTCTGCTTCTTCGCGCAGGCGCGTATATTCGATCAGCCCAGCCAGATGACTGGTAATCACAACCATCAGGTGCTCATCGTATTGACTAAATGATTCAGCCCGCAAACTTTCTATGATCAACATGCCAGTGGATTGACCGCGATATTTCAGCGGAACCACCAGCTCTGAGCGTGCTCCTTGATAGATGGGAGTGATCCCGTCTTTGAGCGTATCAGCAACACGGCGCGCCTGGCCTTCTTTCAGCACCGATTGAATGGCATGACCATCCAATGAAACGCTGACCACATTCATTTTACCGTTTTCCATTCGATAATCGCGCAAAACACGGCCATCGCTGGAGCGCATGAATAACGCGATCAACTCTGTATTGAATGCACGCGAAAGCAAACCAAATGTACGGCGGGCGATCTGGTCCAGGTTTTGGGCGGAGGAAACCGTGAGAACAAAATCGTTCAGCAAACCAAGCCTGCGTAAATGCGCGGCCATCTCAGAAAAAGTCACCACCACTTCAACAGATGGGGAAACACGTGATGCCAATTCGAGCACCTGTCCCATTTCGGCAGATGTAAATTCCTTTTGGCGCCAGATCGTAACAACACCAATCAAGCGCTGGCCGATGACCAGTGGAAAACATACCCAAATATTCGTACCAGATTTGAGGGAGCCGTATGGCAAATTATCCCAATTTGGCTGCTTGCGGGTGATGACGACTTCGGACAAAGACCGATTCACTCGACGGAGAATCGGATTCGCATCAATGAGCAGTGACATCCCTTTGGCTTTTGGATCATTCCATTCTGCTTGAATATCAAGCAGTTCGCCCCTGCGAATCGCCAGCCACGCCCCCTGACAAGAAACCGCCTGCACAAATGCGCCCAATACTTTTTCGATGGCAAGAGGCAGATCGAAGGCCAGATCAGAATTCAGGTCGGGCAGAAACGGTTGATTGGGAGGTGAAGTTTTACCAGACAAAAGTGCTGCGGTTAATTTCCAAATGCGTTGGGCGTCGGCAGTTTGTTTATCTGCTCCTACTAAAATCGCTTGAGAAGTTCCGCCAATGGGAAATGCAAAAAAACGTTTGGCGTTGAAATTATATTCATTAGGGATTGCGCTTGAGCGTGTATATCCCCCGCTGAGTGCGCCGCATAACCAGGTATCAATGGAGGGCCGCGCCATGAGACTCATCAAATCATTTTGCGCGGATTTATTGAGGTGATGCACGGCACGCATTATCCACGCGCCGCCAACGCGCTCTGCCAGAACAGCCCACACGGCTGCGGAGAGTTGCACGGCTTCTTTGAGCGGGGCTTCAATGCCTGTATCGGTTTGCATGGCTGTTGACAGGAATTATAACCGCCTCCCTGTCGATTTATTTGTTCGAACTAAATCTGAATGCATAACACTACCCCAGTGAAGAGAACTTAGTGAGTTGTGATTTTTCTAAACAGGAAGTAAAGCGCCAACCCCGTTGGGAAAAGCATCAGGAATCCGCACACGCCAATAAAAAGGATTAGGTCGCCGAATGCAGCCATCCCTCCCGAAGCCTGCGCGACATCTTGTGTAAGCAGTTGATGGATATACACAGTGACATATGCGACGAGGCATGCCAGAACATACCCGCCAATCACCAAACCTACCTTTGCAAGTTTGCCCATCTTTCACTTCCGATTATTCCAATTGCGAGTTGACCTGCTCCATCGTAATTCTCGTTTAGATACTTTTGTGTCTTCGTGTCCTGGTGACTTTGTGGTCAATAAATTTTATTTTTCAGACACTGTGCGTTATCCGTTGAAGGTTGCGCTTCATTTGGTGTGCACTGATACAGCATAAGTATCATCATTGCCCCACGGTTTTTGTTCCCAGGTTGACCAGCGAGCTGCTTTTCTTAACCCTGCTGTTTTCGCCAACTGATCATAGGATTCAAGCGTCAACTTGGTCCAAGAGTGGGGCGTCAACTCAAAGGCTGTAACCAGCAATCCGCCTGGCTTTAGATGGCGTGCCATATTGGCAAGCGTTTCTGCCTCTGTGCCAGGTGTGACATAGATCATCACATTGCCTGCCATTACAATTGCATCAAATGTAGTATCCAATTTAATGCTGGATAGGTCGCCCAGCCGCCAATCGAGATGGGGCGCTTTATTTTTTGCCTGTTTCAACATGACTTCATCCAGATCAACGCCGACGATATCTGCGCCGCGCCGCGCCAATTCAATCGCCATTCGACCCGTGCCGCAGCCCGCATCAAGAACTCGGTAAGGTTGGGGCGAAGCTGTTTGATTCAAGTCTGAATGCAGCAGTTTCTCAATCAGGTTCGCCTCTCCATGCACATCCAGCCCTTTGGCGGCGCGGGCTTCATAGGGGGCGTCATATTCACTGCCTGTACGCGTGCGTGTTGCCAGCCACGGATTTGGTAAAATTTTTTTTCTCATCTTTCTAAATCATCCTCTTGCAACCCAGCCAGTTGACACTGATCTAATTTGCACCAGAGTTCACTTCATTCCCTTCTTCCACTTCTTCTATAAAAAGACTGTGGCTCAACCATAGCGCAGCTAAAAGATAATGGTCTGATTCGGGTTTCGTCTTTTGCGCTGACAGGGTATTTGTCAATTGATCAAATTCCGAAACATCTTCAGATTCGACAAACCCCTGAGCTGCCTCGTGCCAGTCCCATTTTTTATGAACAGCTATATTGGCATCTCGAGCGGCAGTCTTAAGCGTCTCGATGATCTCTTGCTGTTTTTCAGCCCACAAACAGATGACCGCCGTGGCAAGGTCAGCGTTGGATTTGAATTCCTTAATGACCTGATTTTTTACGATCTGAGGTGGAATACTTTTGAATGAACGGAACCCATTGATCTGGATCGTTTTCTCGAGAATTCCCAATGCGAACTTATTTAATTCTGGCGAGGCTTTTGGAAGGTGACTTAGCGCATCTATAACTACTTGTTGACGATATGCATCATCCATCATCTCATTGACTTCAATCCAGGGAAGTACGTTTATTTCTGTCATCTGTTTTTTTTCCTTTTATATTTCAAATAGAGACTTTTCAGATATCTCTTCGAGACTTCCGAAGTTTTCAATTATTCGAAGTGACAGTCACCTGCCCATCCCTCGGCATGGACAGCAGCCAATCGCGCAATTCCGCCAGCGTTTGACCTTGATCTTAGACCTGACAGGTTTCATCGTGACGAGAGTCTGTTGTAACCCATGCGTGGACAAGAATTCTCATTAATCATGGTTCTCCGAAAACCTGTCAGGTCTGTACTACTACCTGCCCATTCATCCCGCTCGCTATCGCTCGGGGACAATGTACCCTTCGGGCATGATATCAGCATGGACAGCAGCCAATCGCGCAGCCCCATCAGCGTTTGGGATTCGCTTGCGCCCTTAGACTTCCGAAGTCTTTGAGACTTCGGAAGTCTGGATCGTGACCTGCCCATTCATCAGCATGGACAGCAACCAACCGCGCAGTTCCGTCAGCGTTTGGGACTTGACCTTAGACCTGACAGGTTTCACCCGCGCCTGAGTCGTACATAACCTATGAATGGACACAGATTCGGGTCGGACATGGTTCTCATGAAACCTGTCAGGTCTGTACTTTCACCTGCCCATTCATCAGCATGGACAGTAGCCAATCGCGCAGTTCCGTCAGCGTTTGGGATTCGAGTTCGAGTGTGTTTTGTCTTTCAAAGATAGCGTTAACTGTTTTTCCGAAATTTTCTGTTACAGAAACAGGTGGTAAACAAATTGAAATTTCTTTCAATACAGAAGATGATATTTCCTTGAAAGTTGAACCAGATGAATGATTAATAATTGTCGGAATTGCGTTTTTCACTGTGTAATAAATATAGGGAATTGAATATCCCTTGTCAGGAACAAAAGATTTGAAGCCTTGATTGGTTGTGACTTCTTCTCTTGAAATCGCCATATAACCAATTGGAGCGCGGGAGCTTAGCAATATTGTTCCTTTGGGCATGATGTTTAGAGAAGCTGCTTTCAAGCCTTTTTCACTAACGCCAGTTTCACCTTTTGTTATAAATTTATTTCCAGTATTCAAAGATAAATCTTTTGGCGTAATCCATGCCATTCCGTTGACATCAAAGTATTCTTCAACTTCTCTGGATGGTGTGCTTCCGCCAGTGATTGTGCCAAGATCCAAGAGAACGCCTTTTTTCCAACCCGCTGGGACATTTCTCTTCAATTCCTCATTCCAGACCATCTTCCCGCCAGCGGACTTGTAGGGTTTGCCTTTCTCATTCGGGAAGTCAAACTGGACAAACCAATAATCATATAAAGTCTTCGCCATGGACTCTAACTCGGCGTTGATGCGCTGGTTGAGTTCGATTTTTGCGTCCAGCGCGGAGAGCACGGCGGCGATTTTTTGCTGATATGGTTTATCAGCACATGGAATTATTATTTCGTGCAAATCATTTCTGTTGATGCCAGGAACTGTACTTTTATCAGAGGTTTGAAGATTACCCAAAACTTTTAATAAGTAATAGACATATTTCGGATAATTTCCCTTGAAATCTGTTACATATAGTGCGGTATTATGTGGCCAGTATTTTCCGTTGACATAATAAACTTCTCCCAACGTACCATACCTGCCAATTACCACA
>JAYVUA010000024.1:0-25406 GCA_043788255.1 Anaerolineales bacterium
AATCGGGGAGGAAAATTTCTTTTGGTCCAGCGACCAGGCTATCGTCGAGGCAGAGAAGCGGGGGTGTAAGTTCTGCTAATCAAAGGAGGAAAAAGTTCAGAGGTTCAGAGGATTATTTCCGTATCGAAGCAATTAATCTAAAAGTAAAAAGCCGACTTCGCCTCTAAGCGCTTCGGCTTTTTTATATTGGTCGCCATTCACATATTCCAAGTCTCTTGCAAGTACAAGATAATATTCAACTTCAAATAACGACCCTTTGGCAATATCAAGATATCGGGCAAATTGTGGTTTTGTCCCCGCGCCTTGCCCCTCCGCGATATTTGCAGGGATGGAAACAACTGCTCGCTTCAATTGTGAAGTCAAACCAAATATTTCAGTTTTTGTAAATTTTTCTGTCAACTTATAAACAAACAAAACCAACTCATGCGCTCTCTGCCAAACCAACAACTTGCGAAAGCCCTTATCATCCCGCTCAACATTGCCATCCATACATCTCCTTTGAGCCTCTGAACTTTTGCACTTTTGCTACTTTTGAACCTCTGAATCTTTCAGCAGCTCCTTCACCCTCGGAAAATCCTTGTAATATCCCCGATAACTTTCAGGCAGCATCACAGCGATCTGACACATAATCTCATCAGTGGCTTGTCTCAGCGCTTCTTCACGTCCTTTGCCTTTGGGAATCTCAACCGTGAATAAATCTCCCGCCACAACTTTTATTTTTGACTTGCGAAATCTTTTTAGATTTGCAATTACACCTTCATCCTCCGTACCAGTCAGAGCGACAGGTAAAACAGGATATCCACTTTTGCTCGCCAGAAAAGCCGCACCCATCTTGCCTTCCTGCATGGATGCAGTCTTTGAGCGTGTACCTTCGGGCGCAATGACCATCAGCCCGCCCTTTTGCATTCGGGCAAGAATTTCACGCAAAGCGGCAAAGTCTGCTTCAAAACGGTTAAGCCAGATCGCATTTGCTGTTCGTCCAATTGTTCCAAATATTGGGTGGTTTTTGTATTTTTCAGCCACAGCCATAATAATATCTTCGCGGTCAAGGATATGAAGGAGAACAGCTGTATCCAGCCTGCCAAGATGATTTGCAGCAACGATTACATTGCCCTGTGGAAGTTTATCCATGCCGACTACTTCCACATCAGCAATGATATTCATAACAAAGCGCACAATAGATCGCAGGGTTTTATATTTCATAACTGTATTGTAACAATAAAATTCTTCTAAATTGTGTGTGCAATAGAAAAAATAGCGGTTATGCCCCGTCATTTAACAATTCCTTTAACCGCGGATGCTCGGCATAATATCCACGATTTCTTTCGGGCAGCATCATTGCAATTCGACACATGACCTCATCGGTATATTGCTGCAATACCGCTTCGCGATTCTCTTTTGGAAAAGATGGCAGCAAGAAGGATTTGCCAGCGATTAAACGAACAGGTGTCCGCCGAAAGCGTTTTAGATTCCCTTTAAAAAGACGGTCTTCTGTTCCGATGATTGCAACCGGCACAATGCGCCATTGCATTTTGGATGCCAGATAAGCAACGCCGGGTTTTCCCTGAGCCATTTTTTCATCTCGTGCGCGTGTCCCTTCTGGAGCGATGACAAGGGTTTGCCCATCTTCCATACGGTTGATCATTTCGCGCATCGCTTTTAAGTCAGGTTTGAATCGATCAACGAATATTAGATTGAGGTGTTTGCCCAGCCACCTCCAAACGGGGTTTTCCTCCCATTTTTCTGCGACAGGTATAAAAAGATTCCAATTATCCAATGCATAGAACGCCATGGGAACATCCAGGAATCCGAGATGGTTTACCGCAATAACAAACCCGCCTTTTTCAGGGAGGTTTTCATAACCAGAGGCATGCACTTTTGTAATCGTTTTGAGTACTGTATGGATCAACCAGCGCAGGAATTTTTTCATAAGTTAATTTTACACGGTTTTAATGTATGCGGTTATCTGTAATATAAAAAGCCCTGTTTGCACAGGGCTTTGAACTCAATCATCATAATTGATTTGCTACATTCCGTATGTGTTGAACATCTTTAAAAATATATCGTAGTCACCAGGCGTCATTTCTGTGATTTTAAACCCAACATTGTATGTGCCGGGTTCAAGTTGATCGGCCTGACACCACATTGCCCGAGCAGAGAATAGCATATAACTTTTATTTGATATCTCGCTGGTTTGATCAATGCGAAGTCTAAAGTTGATATTAAGTGGAATAGGCTGTTGGCTGTCCACTTTAAATCCACCCGAGCTAATATCCGAGATATGGCCAACAACCTTGCCGCTGGCCTCATCCATGATCCGCATGTAGTAAGAAAAGTTTTTTCTGGTAAGTTTTCGTTTTTCGATTGCCATAATAAGAGCCTCCTCGTAATTACGATAGGCATTAGTAAGTATATAGTAAAAGTTGAGTGATTCGGTGCGTTTTAACTATTTTGTAATATATGAGTCAAGATGGTTGCGCCAGAGCCGCCAATGTTTTGCGCCATGCCAATTCTGGCATCAGCCACCTGAGTTTTTCCGCACTCACCTCTTAATTGTTGGACGACTTCTACCAATTGATACATACCCGTTGCGCCGACTGGGTGACCCCGAGCCTTTAATCCGCCGCGAGTGCAGACGGGCACTCGGCCCTGAATGCTGATCTCGTTATCGAGAGCAAGTCTTACACCCTGGCCTCTTTCTGCAAATCCGCTGGCTTCGAGGGAGAGTGCGGCCATGATGGAGAAGGCATCGTGGAGTTCAAACACATCAATGTCACTTGGAGATACACCCGCCATCTCGTAAGCACGTTTGGATGATTCATAAGCTGCTTTAAGAAATAATGGATCTTTACGCGAATGGACTGCAATTGTGTCTGTTGACGCAGCCGAAGCAGCGACCACAATATGCGGTTTGCGCTGCACCTTTTCAGCAGGGACAATAATGATGGCGGCCGCGCCATCTCCGATGGGGGAGGCATCCAGTAAATTGATCGGGGTTGCGATCATGGATGATTTCTCAAATTTTTCCACGCTTATTTTTTCATGCAGGCGCGCATATGGATTATGCATGGCGTTTGCATGGGCGTTGATGGAGAACGGCGCAAAATCCTCATGTTTCCATCCGTATTCGTACATGTAACGTCTCATCACGAGGGCGTTGATACCAACAAATGAGATACCTTGTTCCACTTCGTAATCTGCATCGGCGGCGGTGGCAAGGGATGCAGTCACATCGCGGCCTGCCTTGTCTGTCATCTTTTCGACACCTATTACCAGCGCTGATTCTACGTCGCCGGAGGCAACTGCCATCAGTCCCGCACGAAACGCAGCTGCACCTGATCCGCAGGCGGCTTCGATTTTCACAGCTTCATGCTTCCAAAGGCCGATCCAATCTGCGAAAAAAGTTCCAAGCTGGTTTTGTCCATTCGCAATTGGGGAAAGCATGTTGCCTACAAAAAGCGAGTCGACCTTGTCCATGCCTGCATCTTGCATGGCTGCGAAGGCTGCATCGCCCCCGATCTCACGCAGAGATTTTTCCCAATGTTCACCGATTTTTGTTTGACCTATTCCAAGGATTGCTACTTTTCTCATAAGGGTAATTTTACACGCTCAACCTATCAGTGACTATCAATTTTCAGGGAGTATCAAGCCCATGCTATACGCGCCGAGTCGTTTTGTACATCCAAGTTCTTCCGCGGCTTTGATGAGTGCAAGCTGCCAGTCATTTAGTGTGACTTCGATACGATGAGCGGGGCTGATCTGCTGCATCTTTGAAAGTACATACTGAAAAAAAGTTGCGGCAATCTCGGAATATTTTGGGTCTAAAACAAAGCCTGCGTAGTTTACGCCGCCAGATCGTGTTCGTGCGTTATAGAAAGCGATTGCGGCTATGTCTCCGTTAGGAGCTTGTAATACCAAACGTGCATTCTTTACACCGCCTGCAAATTCAAAGAGCTTTGCAAAGGTGCGCAGGAAAAATGGCATTTGAAATTTCCGTTCTGAAATTGGCTCAAATTGTTTTACCTTTTCAGGAGTTGTGCGCAATGCCAGTTCATAGCGAATGCGCCAGTTGGTATCTGCTAAGGGAGTCACAGACCAGCCTTCGGGTAGGGATGGAGGCGTGATGTCCTTGTCAGGTGCATCATATTGAGTCTCGCTTGCATATGATACAAATCCAAGCTCTTTGTAGAGATTGAATGCAGGTAGATTCTCTTCGATCACTTCCAACAATACGAATTTTGCTTTTCGATGCCGCAGGGTTGCCAGTGTGGTATTGACCAGTTGGCGGGCAATGCCGTGGCGGCGATACGCGGGGAGTACGGTGACGTTTGCGATCATCCATTCGGCTGGCCTGCCTGGCGGACTCATATAATTTACCAACCCAACGGGTTTACCAGCTTCTTCAAAAATAAAGCCATTCATTATATTTCGCAAGGATGGTGAGAAGGTTTGCATCAGGCGCATCAGCGGCCACATGCGCTTTAATCCTTTTAGTCGATCTATCATGCCTTCTTTTTCATCTTCCTGAACGCTCCAGGCTGGGTTTTCTGGATATTGAAAGCCATCCATGACGAGTGAATTCATGAGATCAAGGTCTTTAGGGAGTATAAATGGGCGAAGGGTCATAAGTTGATTTTACCTTAACAGGAACAATCGACATTGCAGAGGCGTCTACTCTTTGCTATGCTTTAAGAAAAGGAGAATACTATGCCAAGAAGAATTTTAGTAATACTATTTTTAGTAGCTTTGATATTTTCGGGATGTTCATTTTCCAAGCCCGAACTTCTCAAATCGGATTTGCCTGTAATGAAAGGGGACTGGATGGTAAGCATGAATCATTCAGGCGGCATTATGGGACTCTCGCGCTCGATTGAGGTTTCTTCGGAAGGAAAATATACGGTCATTGATGAGCGCGGCGGCAAAAAGGTCACAAAGGAACTTGGGTCAGATGAACTCGATAAATTACAGGGTATTGTTGGCAGTTCCAAATACATTACGATGGAATCCCCCAAACCTTCAGGTTGTGCAGATTGTTTTATTTACGCTCTCTCAATACAAGGAAGTGGCGAAAAATTCAACGTTCAATTAGACGATATTTCCCTGCCCGATTCAGGCATGGAACCATTGATTACTTATTTACGAGCCTTAATCGATAATGCGTTGAAGTAAAAATTATTCTTGAAAAATTTGTTCATTCGTGTATGCGACTTAAAAGAGATTACAAAACTGATGGCTGATTTTAATGTATTGTTCCTCAATTCGTTGTATGATGATGACATCTTAGAGAAAGGAGGTTGCGATAGATACACCACCTGAACAGCATAACGAGGGAAAGGGCGAAACGCCTTAACCTGGTCTAAGCCAACGCTTATGAGCCAGACGTCCTTCAGACGATATAATGATTGCTAACTCGTTCCTTTCCTGATACATAAGAAAAGAACTTTTGACGGATGGCTAACCCCATCCGTCTTTTTATAATAGACCCTAAAAGTTTTTAAGAAGTCCCTGACAGAGGAAACCTTTAGGGTCTCATTTGTTGAATTGAATTAAGTGCCTTCCGCATCCGTTCAAGGCCTTGTTTAAGAATTTTTCTCGATGTCCCAAAATTCAAGCGGACATGGCCTTTGCCTTCTTTACCAAAAACCTCTCCATCACTTAAAGCAACTTTACCTTTCTTCATAAAGAATTCAAATGGCGAGCCGTCTATTCCTGTTTGTGTGAAATCCAGCCAGCCAAGATAGGTTGCATCGGGAATAGTCAAGCAGACTTCTGGCATGTATTCTGTAACATACCCTGCCAGAAAATCACGGTTACCTGTCAGATAGCGGCGAAGTTCTTTCAGCCATTTATCGCATTCTCCTGAGAAAGCAGTCCGCGCAGCAAACAATCCCATACTGCTGACATTCAATTGTAAATGACTGATTTCCTTCTCGTAACGAGCCCGCAAATCCTTGTCCGGGATAATCGCAAATCCGCAATATAACCCGGGGATATTAAATGTTTTGGATGGGGAGATCAATGTGATCGTATGCTTCGCAATCTCTGTGGATAACTTTGCTGTTGGAGTAAATTTATTATTATCGAGTAATAACTCGGAATGAATTTCATCCGAAACGATCAAGACATTATTATTGATACACAGCCCCGCCATCTTTAACAGATCTTTACGGGAGAAAATGATCCCAAGCGGATTATGTGGATTGCACAACAGGAACATGCCCGCTTTTTTGATTTGCTTTTCGAAAATATCCCAATCAATTTCATAGCTCAGAATATTTCCATTTACATGTTTTATGAAAGGCGCATCCAATTGTGGAGTGTCAACATAGTTTTTCACTTCATGAAATTCATTGTAGACGGGTGTTTGCACAAGTATGCCTTTTTTCGGAGTGCAGGCAATCCGTGCAGCTATAATAAAACCGCTGCCAATACCCGTCACAGCGACTACTGTTTCGGGCTTCACTTTCCAACCGTATAGTTTGTCCATTCGATTGGCTACAGTTTCTTTTAATGCTGTCGAGGGTAATTCATATCCTAGTACACCATGGTCTATGGCCTTGTGTAATGCGTTTAATATCGGCTTGGGCGCAGGAAAATCCATATCTGCCACCCACATGGGAAGCACATCTTTGGGATACCAGTTCCATTTATTTAAATTGTTTGGGTCACGGCGATTTGGGATAACGTTGAAATTTGTCATGAATTTCTCTATTTCTTGAGAGCCACGATCATTCCATCACGCATGGGTGCAAGAGAAACGATCCAATCTGAGTCGTTGGTAATGCGGCGGGTAAACTCACGCACACCTTCGGTTGCAGGGGAGTGATCCTTATCATCAAAGATGCGTGCATGCCAGAGCATATTGTCTATGATCAATAACCCACCGCTGCGCACTTTCTCTTTGATCGCATCCAGAGAGGCGGGGTAGGCATCTTTATCAATATCGTTGAAGATGATGTCAAACGGGCCATCGGTTTGGCGAAGAGTCTCAACTGCCTCGGCGTTATGATATTTGACCAAACCCTCGAATCCCAGCTTTGACAAGTGACTGCTTGCGCTCTTTGACAGTTCCTCATCCCAAACAGTGTGATGCACCACGCCGCCGCCGTTTTCTTTCACGGCTTTTGCAAACCAGGCTGTCGAATATCCATAACCTGACCCCAGCTCAAAAATTGACTTTGCCCTGATCATGCGTGCCAGTTGATAACAGTAATATCCACACGCGGGGCCGATAATGGGGAAGTCGTTTTTCTCGGCAATCGCTTCCATTTCCTGAAGTTCCTTTTCCCGTGGCGGGACGAGGGATGCAAGATATTCTTGTACTCTTTGATAATTTAATTCGCTCATCTTGTGCTCCTAAAATATCGGATAGTTTGCTGTTGAATTTTACTACCGGAGTGGCATTGACCTGGCTCATTAATGAAAAAGAAGGAAATGGTCGAAAGTTCATAAGCTATCAGTGTTGAACAACCGATAGAACACTTCACCAATTGCCGGGCGAAAAGATGCTTAAGAAAGTGTCTGAGGAATCCTTTTTATTTACCACAAAGCGAAAAAAAATTGGCGTTTTCGTGTCTTCGTGCCGTGGTTAGGTTTTCAGTTATTCCCAGTCAGGCATCGCGTTGCCCGACTGGGAATAAAATCTCAAATTTAAAACAGTATAATGGTCATATGAAACAGGGAACATTTGAAAAAGAGATATTTATCCGATCTGATGCGGCGGCGGTTATTGGCGTGGTGGCGAATTACAACCAACATCACAAAATTCACCCGTTGATCGTAAAGGTGGAGCAGGCGCAGAATGCACCTGACGGCGTGCAGCGCTTCTTCATCACAGACCAATTGCAATGGGGACCGTTTAAATTTAAATTGAAATATCGCGCGGACATTATCTCTGTGACAGCAGATACTGTTCATACAGAGGCTTATCAAGCGCCCGCTACATACATCTCGAATATCACCAAGGTTACACCAACCCAAAACGGCGTGACTTTGCATGAGACCATCACGATCAAATCTCCCGATTTTTTATTTGGATACGCATTTCAGCAGGCGCAAACCGCGCATGAAGAAATGCTCAAGCGAATTAAGAGATTTGTTGAGTCGTAAATTTACAAGTAGGTCAGGCTTGCAGCCTAACAGTTTTTAAAAACCATGAAAAAGTTTTCTCCGCTTTATTGTTTGATTGTTTTGGTGATTAGCGCCGCGTGTGCAGGGACTGTTATGCCTGTACCCAACACACCAGCCAGTCCGCTGCATATCTTTCCAACGGATACGGCACAAGTAATTCCACCCGCTGCAACCGATGATCCAACAATTTACGGCGGCATCAAAATAAAGGGGAGTTCAGAATTCATCGCGCAAACCCGCGCAGCATTGACTTTGCTGGAGCAAAAAGACCCGCAGGCATTTAAGAAAATTCAAACTTATGTTGGTATTATCGAGCAGGGAGAACATAGCGGCATGTGGGCATGGGAAGTGCCGCCGCGTTATGAGGTGGGTGACCCGACTGCATTTTACAGTGTCACCTGGTACGCATCCACGATTGCGCATGATGCCACACATTCGGAGTTGTACGCTCAATATCAAGCGGCGCATCCTGGTGAAACTGTGCCAGAGGAAGCGTTCAGCAGTGTGGAGATCGAGCTCTTCTGCATTGGCTATCAAACCGAAGTGGCGAAACATATTGGTGCGCCGCAAAGCGAAATCGATTATTTATCCAGTTTGGATGGTACACATTGTGACGTGGACAACGACGGCGATTGTGACTGGAATGATTATCAGAATAGAAATTGGTAGGTGGGTTGCCCGCTTTAGGCGGAGAATTGACCATAAGCAACCGAACAAAACAGCTAATTCCCCGTTAATCCAAAAACCATATTTGCTGATAGAATAACCGAGAAAGTCCAAACGGGCTTTTTCACTGCAAGTTTATAACGCAAGGACATACACTCGTTCATGAAATATAACTTCCCCCTTTTTTGGCGTTCCTTCTATCGTTCTTTTTTCGACTCAAAAAATACCACAGCCCGTCTCACTCGAAAACGCTTTATCTTTCTGGCGCTCTTCTATATTGTCTGGCCTTTCGGTTCGCTCATCCACTGGTTCTGTTTTTGGCTGGATGACATCCTCTTCCCCGCATACAAAAATCATCCCATCGAAAAACCGTTGTTTATCCTTGGCAACCTGCGCAGCGGGTCAACTTTTCTGCACCGCCTGCTTTCGCGTGATAGAGAAACCTTCACCAGTTTAACCACCTGGGATATTTACCTGACCCCCTCGGTCACGCAAAAAAAGATCACGCAATTCTTCGCGCGGCTGGACACAAAATATTTCAACGATATCTTTCACCGCCTGCTCCACAAATTTGACGATGCTACGCTCGGCAAATTAAAGATACATCCCATTTCCTTCTTTCAACCTGAAGAGGATGAAAACATCCACTTGCATATCTGGGACGGCTATTTCGTCACCTTTCTCTTTCCGTTCCTCGACGAGATGCCCAATTATCAGCATTTCGACGAAGCGCTCAGCCCCGAGCATAAACGACGCATCATGACCTTTTACAAGTCCATGGTACAGCGTCACATGTATGCAACGGGTAAGAAATATTATGTGGCGAAGAACCCCGCTTTCAGTGCAAAGATCGAAACGCTGGCAGAATTCTTCCCCGAAGCACGCATCATTTACCTCGCCCGCAATCCGCTGGATATGCTGCCCTCCACCATTTCATGGATTAACTATGCGCGCCGCGTCTTCACCGATCCAGTGGATGGATTCCATTATGTGGATGAGATCGTAGACATGACCAAACACTGGTACAGTCATCCGCTTAAATATTTAGACGCGCATCCTTCGCCCCGACACTTGATCATGAAATACGACGATTTGATCCAACGCCCCGAGACAGTCATCCGCGCGTTCTACGAGCAGTTTGGCTACCCTGATAAACCTGGCTTGCCCATCATCATTGACCAGGCCGTAAAAGAGACTCTCACCTTCAATAGTGACCACGCCTATTCGTACGAAGAAATGGGTTTCACCCGCGAACAGATCGTGGAATTGTATGCAGATGTTTTCAAACGCTTCAACTTTGAAACACGCGACGAAGCCGAAATCGTAGCAAGCGTAAAACTAGCTGAATAGAAATATACTCACACAAAAAAAAAAGGCACGCAATCAAATTTTGATTGCGTGCTTTTTACTTATTATTTTTTACCAGTCTTCGCCTTTGGTATCTTCGGCTTTACCGCGCTTTTCTTGGTCACAGCCTTGGCTGATTTCACAGGTGTCCCCGCAGATTTTTTCACGGCTGTCTTTTTCTGTACAACTTTTGGAGCTTCATCTTCTTCATCATCTTCGATTTCATCCATGGATGAAACGGATTCTATAAATTTAAATTCCTTTATCTCAACCTGCTTGATAAAGTATTCCTCTTCCCAATTATCACCAGCCGCAAGCTGTAACTTGCCATAACGCACCAGTAACATTACTGCTCCTGCAACCGCCATCAAAAGCGAAACAAGCATTGTGTAGGTGATGAAGGTCTCGCCAATGCGCGGCTGGTCAGGGCGGAACAACTCGATGAAGGCGCGTGCCAACCCTGCAAGAACCAGCCAACCCGAAAAGATCGCACCGGGTTTCATCTTGTCTGCATATTGGCGGGAGATCCAGATCAACAACAAGCCCAGCAGAATATTCAAGATCATTTCGTAGGCAAAGGTTGGGTGGAAGCGGGTTGTCTCAGGATATTTGCTTAGATCTGCAAATTGTGAAAGTCGATGCTGGGCATCGATAAAAATTCCCCAGGGAAGTTTGGTTGGCTGGCCGTATAGTTCCTGATTAATAAAGTTCGCAGGCCGTGCCAAAGCCTGTCCAATAAATATCGCAGGGGCAATCGCATCGAGAAAGAGCCAGATGTCCATCCCATTTTGTTTGAGGAAGAAGTATAAAGCGATGGCGCCAAACAATAATCCGCCGAAGAAATGCAGGCCGCCTTCCCAAACATAAAAAATCTTGATGGGATTATCAATATAATACGTGCCGCCGCCAAGCATGCTGTTAACCACGTACCATAAACGCGCGCCAAGGATGCCAGCGGGTAAAACCCACACGAGACCATCCCAAATACTTTCCCCATTTTCGCCGCGACGACTAATTTCCTTCTCTGCGATCCATGCCCCTACTATAGCGCCGAGCATGACCAATACCCCATACCAGCGCAGGACGATGAGCAGGCCAAAAATATTGAACTGAAAAATTATCGGATTTATCATTTACTACCTCTGAATTTAAGATTTTGAGATTATATCATTCAAACAAGGATGCCAAATTTTTAGTGAAAATGCTCCAGCTAGCTGCATTGCATAAAAATAATCAGATTGGTTTTGCAAAATCATTTCCGACAAGCTGCCTGCTTATTGGTTGCATTTAAAAGCGGCGCTTATTTCATCCACTTTTTCATCCCCGATGTTTGTCCTCAGCCTTTCCCAGGTAATGCAAATCCCTCTGCGAAGACGTGTGTCCTCGGTCAATGCTTGGGAGGAAAGCTCTGTTGCCTTTTCAACATCCCCAGTTAAAGCATAAGCTTCGATGAAAACGAGCCATTCGTTTTGATCTTCAGGTTTGTATCCTTGGGATATTGCTTTATTTCCAAGGGAAACAACAGTTTGCAGGTCACCTTTTTGCTGGGCAAGCCCTGCTTTTGTAAAGTAATAACACCATGCATGGTTTGGTTCTGAAAAGAACATGGGTATTGCTGGCGTATTTGTATCTGTAATAATACGTGACGGATCGGAGAGGGGAATGGCTCCAGTGAGCACATCAGGAAGCTTGGCGTAAATGTCTGCATCGCCGCGGGCAGGGTCAAGCACACGTAAACATCCATGGACTGGCATATAAATAACTACAGCCTGTGATGTTGAACTGCTAAAACTCACTGTACGATATGGATAGGTAATTTTTATATCAGGTTCGAACGACGGGAGTGTGGGGCCGCCTAATCTTTTTTCGGTATACAAAAGAATATAAGGAAGGTTCGCTCGTGTATATTTGGGTGCGTATATCCAATTGATAGGCGCTGTGAAAGATAAATCAGTCTCATAGTCAATTGGCATTTGGTCGGTGAGTAATACGGTATTCGGCTTTAGCGCAGGCATGCGCCATGTCATTTGCCAGTAAATATCCTTTTGCTTTTCCCAGTCACGGCGGAAGATGTTGGCATTGAAGAATTGCTGTCCGATACTGAGGGCAATGATGAAGGCAAAGATATATGTTTTCGTGCGGTCATTTTTGAATAGAAGTTCGATGATGCCAAGCAGGAAAAGACTCCCGCCGATCATCATGGAGATCATGAATCTGTCGTAGGATGATTGCAGGGTAAGCGGGAGGCCAGCCGCAAATGAGGGTAATCGTCCCAGTAGTATGCCGATGATGCCAATCACGATAAGAGAAAGTGAAAATGTTTTATCGTGATGGTCATCTGCTTGCAGCACGTTTTTTAGATAAGGTGTGAGCAATGCAAATGAAAGCGCGCTCAGTCCCAAGGTCAGGAGGGAAGCGGGTGCAGGCAGGGATGTAAATGTCAGGATGATGACCTGTATCCAAACGTAGAAGCCTGTCTTCCAGAGAGCATCCAATATCCCCTGAAGAACTGATATTGCGGTTAGTGATTGTGTTGCTGTAACTTCATAAGATGTGTAGGGGCCGAATTTGTAATAATAAATGAGCCAGACCGCATTGAGAATCCAGATAAGAAGATAAGGCCACCATGTTTTGATGGTTTTCGTAAAGCGTTGAGCAAGATTTCCTTGAAGGAAGAAAGATAAAAATAGAAAGCGTAATCCCTCTAAACCAAAGAAATATTCCGTTGGAAAGACTCCGCAGAGTTGAAGCAGCAACGCTATGATAATGTAGGGAAGTGGTTTTTCGGATCGAAGTGCTTTGAATGTAAAACCAAACGAGAGTAAATAAAAAATAAACGGAATAAGTTCCTGGTTGATGTGAGTCAGCGCAACCCAATGCTGACTGTAGCCAGGAAAAATTAAAATAAATAAGGATGCGATCAGTGCTGCACGCGGACGTTCTGGCCAAATTTGTTTGAACATCCACCAGGCTGAGAGGCCAAGGATGAAGCGAATAATCAGCGCAAAAATTTGCCAGTAAAGTGGAGTTGGCGGTATCAGGCTTGTAGTGAAATAAAAGATGGGGCCAAGGAATGGGCGGAACGGTGCGAAGGCTGGGACGAATTCGCTTGGGCCAAGGAATTTTGTGATCCAGGCAAAAGGCCAATCATCCCAATAGAATCCAGTTTTTGGGAGGAGCAGGCCATAGGCAATGACAGTGAGCAGGGCAAATAATACTGGAATGGATTTTTGAGATTGCAGGAAGCGGCGCATTGAAGGGATTATAACCATAAGTTATCTGCCATTTGTATTTGTGCTATACTTTTTATAATTATTTTAATCTTTGGCCGTCTATAGGCAGTTATGTGGAATTGGCCGTCTAAACACTAGTTGGTCTGCCCCTTGCATAACAAGCTAAAAAGAAAAATCCGAGTCTCGGTAGGGACAAATCCTTTGGGGGCGCAAGAATCAGGTTCCCAAATGTTACAATTCTAAAAATATCTGATTTTTGGAGAACGTATGCCCACCCTGCACTGGCTGAATGACGAAGAAGCCCGTAAAACTTCAAGTCAAATCCCTTATCGCTTGCTCGAAGCCGAACCAAAACTTTCTTATGGCGATTCGGAAACTGAAAATATGCTTATTCAAGGCGATAACCTTGAAGCCCTGAAAGCCTTATTGCCTTATTATGCGGGACAGGTGAAGTGTATTTACATTGACCCACCTTACAATACCCAAAGCGCATTTGAACATTATGACGACAACGTAGAACATTCCACATGGCTTTCCACAATGTACCCACGCTTGGAAATGTTACGACAACTTTTATCGGATGATGGCTCAATATGGATTTCAATTGATGATAACGAAGGACAATATTTGAAAGTTTTGATGGATGAGATTTTTGGGCGAAAAAATTTTATAGCGACAATAATTTGGCAAAAAATTTATACTGTCAAAAACTCCGCAAGGCATTTTTCAGATATGCACGACTACATATTGGTTTATGCTAAATCTAGCGATAATTGGACAAGAAAATTATTGCCCCGTACAGAAAAATTAGATGAAGCATATACCAATCCAGACAACGACCCCAGGGGGGTGTGGGCTACCAACGCAATTCAAGCAAGAAATTATTATAGTCAAGGGCAGTATGAAATTATTTCGCC
Source organism: Anaerolineales bacterium (assembly GCA_043788255.1). Lineage (GTDB taxonomy): Bacteria > Chloroflexota > Anaerolineae > Anaerolineales > Villigracilaceae > Villigracilis. The sequence goes on from JAYVUA010000024.1 coordinate 14,294, forward strand.
AACTGGAAGAAAATTTACACCTCCAACAGGTACTTACTGGCGTGTTTCAAAAGAAAATTTTGATGAATTAAATCGTGACAATAGAATTTGGTGGGGCAAAGATGGGAACAATATACCAAGAATAAAAAAGTTTCTATCGGAAGCGAAGCAAGGAGTCGTACCTGCAACTCTTTGGTTTCATGGAGATGTTGGTCAAAATGCCGAAGCAAAAACTGAAGTTAGAAGTATTTTTGCAGACGCAGGTGATATTTTCTTAACCCCAAAACCTGAGCGTTTAATACAACGAGTTCTAACAATCACAACAGATGAAGGTGATTTAGTCCTTGACTCTTTTCTTGGGTCAGGCACAACTGCCGCCGTTGCTCATAAAATGAAAAGAAGATATATCGGTATCGAGATGGGCGACCATGCTGTAACCCACTGTTCCCCACGTTTGAAAAAAGTTGTTGACGGCGAACAAGGCGGTATTTCAAAAGATGTCAATTGGCTAGGTGGCGGCGGTTTCAATTTTTATCGGCTGGGCGAAACCGTTTTTGATGAGCAAGGGCATATTAATTCAAAAGTCAAATTCAAATCGCTGGCGGCGCATGTCTGGTTTTCTGAAACACACACGCCATTGCCGCGCAAGCAGACTTCCGAAGTCTTAAAGACTTCGGAAGTCTCCCGCACACCGTTACTCGGCGTTTACAATCAAACGGCATATTACCTTTTATATAACGGCATACTTGGCGATATTGACCCCAAAGGCGGCAACGTATTAACTGCTGGCGTTTTGCGTCAACTACCGAAACATAAAGGCAAGAAAATCATCTACGGCGAAATGTGTATGCTGGATGAAGCGGCATTGCAAAAGCAGGAAATCACTTTCAAACATATTCCGTATGATATAAAGGCGCGTTAATTCCTATGTGCGCGTCGGGATAAATCCCTCGCTCATTACATGAAAGCCCTACGGGCTGGCACACTCGCACAGTGCGCTCCGAGTCCGCTTTAGCGGACTTCCATGAACTGAGGCAGGGCTTCAGCCCGCACCGACGTATGAAAAGGTAGATTTATGCTCACACTCAAAAAATATCAAAAAGAAACGCTCGAATTTTTACGCTTGTATCTTGAAGAAGCCCGCTTTGGGAATTTGGCAACGGCTTTCGAGAATCACCGAACCGAGTCGGCAAAACGCGCCGCCCCGCTTGCGTATCGTCCGCTTGATAAATTGGAAAATACGCCTTATGTATGTTTGCGTTTACCCACAGGCGGCGGTAAAACTCTTTTGGGTGCGTATACAATTTCGACAGCCGCGCAGGCATTTTTAGAGCGGGATTTTCCGCTGGTGTTGTGGCTTGTCCCAACCAATACGATTCGCCAGCAAACGCTTGAAACTCTGAAAAATCCGCGTCACCCAAACCGAGAAGCCATTACACAAAAATATGGCAATCAGGTTTTAGTGTTGGATGTTGCCGATTTCACACAAATTCGCCCGCAGGATATTAAAGGCAAAGCCGTTATTCTCGTTGGCACAATGCAAACTTTGCGCGTGGATAAAACTGAGGGTCGTAAAGTCTATGCCCATCATGAAGACCTTGAATCACATTTTGTAAATATCCCAAAGACCTTGGATGGACTGGAGAAAATCGAAGAAGGCGCGGGACGCGGCACGATCAAGTTTTCCTTCCGCAACTTGCTTGCGCTTCATTCTCCGCTGGTCATTGTGGACGAAGCCCATAACGCCACCTCCGCTTTGAGCGTGGAAGTAATGCAAAGAATCAACCCCGCCTGCATTATTGAATTCACCGCCACGCCTGCCGTAAACAGCAACATTCTGCATAGTGTTTCGGCTTCCGAACTCAAAGCCGCAGACATGATTAAGTTGCCCGTTGTTCTAACTCAACACCAAACATGGAATGAAGCGATTACCTCCGCTGTGCAGACCCGTGAGAAACTTCAAAAGTTAACCGCCAATGAGCGCGATTACATCCGCCCGATTGTTTTGTTTCAAGCCGAAGATAAAGGGCGTGAAATTACTTATGAAGTTGTTTTGAACTATCTGCTTGAACAAGAGCATATTCCGCGAGAACGAATCGCCATCGCCACAGGCAATCAACGCGAACTTGACGGGGTTAACTTGTTCGATAAAGATAATAAAGTTGATTTCATCATTACCGTTGAAGCCTTGAAAGAAGGCTGGGATTGTTCTTTTGCTTATGTCTTTTGCTCAGTTGCAACCGTTCATTCCAAAAAGGACATTGAACAAATTTTAGGGCGTGTTTTGCGAATGCCTTATGCGAAAAAGCGTGTGCAGGAAGAACTCAACCGCGCCTATGCTCATGTTTCGGAAGATAGTTGGAAAAATGCCGTTCCTGAATTACAAGACCGCATGATCAGCATGGGTTTTGAAGCACAGGAAGCGCAACAAGCCATTTTGCCCCAACCGACTCTTTTTCCCGATGATGAAACAGGGCAATTGCACCTTCGGCCTCAACCTGTAAAAATGATTTTGAGCGCACAGCCTGATTTATCCAAATTCACCGCCGAAGAACTGACTCAAATTTCAACCAATCAAATTGGCGACAATGAAATTGAATACAAAATTTCAGGAGACATCACGCCTGAATTGGCTGAAAAACTTATTCTTGCCGCGCCCAAGAAAGACCGTGAGATTGTCGAAAAAACAATTGCTGTTCAACAAGCGCAACAGCCAAGAACGCCATCCCAACGCGGCGAAAAATTTGAAGTGCCGCAGTTGTGCATGTTCGTAGATGGTGAATGGACACTTGCTTCAAAGTCTGAATTTTTAGACCCGTCTGATTGGGATTTGTTGAAGTATCCAGCCGAATTAACCGAAGCCGATTTTTCTATAAAAGAAGAATCGAATCAATGGTTAATTGACGTGCAAGGCAAACATCTCACAACAAAGTTTTTAGGAAGCGAAACACTATTTGATTTAAGCGACGCGCCTACAAACTGGACAGTCAATCAATTAAGTCAGGATTTGGAAAGAAAAATCCGCCCGCCTTATTTGCGGCAGGAAGTTTTACTTGAACACTTGCGCAGAACGCTTGCTTTCCTGATTGAAAAACGAAATATTCCGCTTTCCGACCTTGCCCGTGCTCGCTATATTCTTGAAAAGCAATTGCGTGACAAAATAAAATCTTATTACGATGACGCGATTGCGAAAGGTTATCAAGCAAAATTGTTCGGAGCAAAAGCCGTCGTTGAAACAAGTTATGAAGATGGCTTTGCTTATCCCGCAGACCCATTCCAGTATCCTGCTCATTGGTATTACAAAGGCAGGCACATTTTCAACAAGAATTATTATCCGCTTATCGGGGAACTGGAATCGGAAGGCGAAGAATTTGAATGCGCGCAGGCGATTGACAGAAATACATCCGTTCGTTGTTGGGTAAGGAATCTATCAAAGGGAGATAGCTCTTTCAAACTTCCCACATCCACCGATTATTTTTATCCCGATTTTGTCGCCATGCTCGATGACGGTCGAATTTTGGTTGTCGAATACAAAGGCAAGCCGTACGAAACCAATGATGACTCAAAAGAAAAAATCAACGTTGGCGAACTTTGGGAAAAGAAAAGCAATGGAAAAGGTTTATTCTTGTTTGCTGTAAAACGAGATACTAAAGGTCGAGACGTTTACAAGCAAATTGAAGATAAAATAAATGGAAAATAGACTCACGTTCTTAATGCAAGCGAGTCTTGCAAAGTCAAAAGCAGGCTAACAAAGCATCCTGCACAATCACCAGGATAATAATGCACCCGACGCTGGGGCGCTTCGTGTGGTGAAATCCCAAGCATTTTTCCAGCGTACCCTGAAAGGACATAACATCAGCCATTCGGCGCTCATTATGAAAGAAGGAAAATAAATATGCAATTGGATTATGGAAATTGGGTACGAAAAAAGAATCTGCTAATTCTAGGTTTGTGTGCTCTTGGAATGGGCGCTTTAATATTCATCCCGCTTGGCTTGGTTTATCGAGTAGTTGTAATAACTCTATTTATAATTATTTTCGTTAGTTTCCTGTTTCCGCTTTATGCCTACACAATGTTTTCGCAAAATGGCGGCAAACTCCAGGAAAAAATCTATAACCTTGCCATTCAGCATTTGGGAAAAGACTTGAACGGCAAATTTGTTGACATCGGTTCTGGAAACGGCGTCCTGGCTATAAAACTTGCCCAACAGCATGAAAAAATTGAAGTTACAGGCATTGACTATTGGGGAAAAGATTGGGAATACTCAAAAAGCATCTGTGAGAAAAATGCCCAAATAGTCAAAGTGGAAAGTCGTGTCCACTTTCAAAAAGGGGACGCAGCGTTGCTTGATTTTGCCGATAAAACCTTCGATGGGGCAATAAGCAACCTGACATTCCATGAAGTAAAATCTGTTACAGACAAGAAATTGGTATTACAGGAAGCGTTGCGAGTTGTGAAATTAGGCGGCAGTTTTTCATTCGTTGATTACTTCTTTGATGAAAAATACTATGGGAAAGAGTCGGAGTTTGAGCAATTTCTAAAAGGGTTGAATTTAAAAAATTATGAACGCAAACGTCTACAAGATGTGATTGCATTACCAGCGATGTTGAAGCATCCCAAAATACTTGGGAAGGTTGGCATCATCTTCGGTAATAAATAGATGCTTCAAACAAAAACGCGCTAACAAACAAACCTAAATTATCTGCTAATCGAAAAAATATTAATCGCTTGATGTTTCCCCTTAAAAAGCGCGGGACCAAGGTCTTCGAGCTGATAGGAATCGGATAAGCCTTCGCGTGTGTAGAGGTCTATCAATAGCGGGCGCAGGGCAACTTTTGTGTGGCTTTCGATCCGCGCGGCCAGGTTGACCGTGTCACCGATGCAGGTATAAGTAGCACGAGTCTGTGTGCCTGTATAGCCTGCGATCATTTCGCCAGATGCGATCCCAATACCGATATTGATCTGTTTTTTATTTTTCTCAATTTGCTGTTTGTTGAATACCTTAAGCTGTTCAAGCATTTCCAATCCCGCACGGACTGCTCGCTCGCTATGGTCTTCATGGAACATCGGTGCGCCGAACACGGCCATCAGACCATCGCCCACCATTTGATTGACTGTGCCGCCATTGTTGTTGATGGCCTCGAACATTAAGCCAAAATAATCGTTGAGCAACTCGATAGTGTCAGATGGCGTCTGGCTTTCCGCAATGGTGGTGAATGAGCGAATATCCGCGAACATCACGGTGGCGTGGACATGTTTGCCGCCCAGGGAAAAGCCTGTGCGTAATAATTCCTCAGCCACCTCTTTCGTGGCAAAGGTTCTGAATAATTTTCGCTGTTCGTCGCGCAGGCGTTTCTTTTCAAGGCTGGCATTCACGCGCGCGCGCAGTAAGATCGGGTTGACTGGTTTTGTTAAATAATCTTCCGCGCCAAGCTCAACGCACTTAACCACTGCATCCAGTTCCTCCATGGCAGAGGTCATAATGATGGGAATCTGCCGCAGGCCGATATCATTTAAACAAGCCTCAAGTACTTGAAACCCATTCATTTCAGGCATTTCAATATCAAGCAGAACCAGGTCAAATTCCTGCGAGCGGATTTTCTCCAGCCCTTCCCTGCCATTCTCGGCAGTCTCCACAATATGACCTTGCTGCTCAAGACTGCGCGAGAGCACCATACGATTTACCTTGTTGTCATCCACAACAAGCAGACGGGCGGGTTCAACAGATGCGACCATTTGGATTCCTTTGCGAATTCTTTTTATTTCAACGCTCGTAATTGACTCTCAACTTGATGAAACGCATCTTCCATAACCTCAAGCCTGTTACCGATATCGAGATTATTACCCCGTGCCAGGCTTTCCAATTCCCTAGCCAGTGCAGATAGTTCCATCGCACCAAAGGTGGCCGCATTGGATTTCATGGAGTGAGCCGCGCGGCCAAAAGACTCTGCGTCCTTATTTACAAGCGCAGATTTCATTTGCGTAAAAAGACTTGGCGCATCATCAAGAAAAGCATCGATCAACTCGCCAATATAATCTGCGCCAGTGGATTCCTTGAGATCATTGAAGGTATTTAAGTCTAGCATGGACATGCAAATATACTCCTGATTGATAACTACTTTTCTGTTCTGTATAACGCTTCCACCAATTCATTCACGCGGATGGGTTTGGCGATATAGTCGCTCATGCCTGCGGCGAGACACATTTCACGGTCGCCTTGCATGGCGTTGGCGGTTAATCCAATGATACGTGGATGAGTATCGGGCCATTTGGAAATAATTTTACGCGTGGCTTCGAGCCCGTCCATTTCTGGCATTTGCACATCCATGAGAATCACATCATAGGTTTGGCGTTCAACGGATTCGATTGCTTCAATTCCGTTGGATGCAATATCTGCGCGATAGCCCATTTGCTGAAGTAAGCGCGAAGCAAGTTTTTGATTGACAGCGTTGTCTTCGGCGAGCAAAATTTTCAATGGATGTTTTGCAGCCATTTCGGGATCAAGCTTGAAGCGGTCAGCAGATGGTTTTGCTTCCTGTGGTTTTTCTGTTGTGAATAGACCCGCCAGCATGTCAAATAATTGAGATTGTTTGATGGGCTTGGTGAGGTATGCCGCAAAAAGATTGGCAGTGTCATCCACTTCACGCCGGCCGAGTGAACTGAACAGCACCAGGGGAAGTTTTTCATTATGCTTATGGATCGTCTTCGCCAGTTCGAGGCCGTCCATTTCAGGCATGTGCATATCCAAAATGACGAGATCGAAAGACTCTCCATTTTGAATCCACTGGATGGCTTCGTTCGGCGATTCGGTATCGCGGGTGGACATGCCCCATTTGGATGTTTGCAGGTTGAGGATGCGGCGGTTGGTGGCATTATCGTCCACGATGAGAATGTGTTTGCCTTTCAGTTCGGGCTGCACACCCAAATGTTCGCGTTGTTTCGCAGCGGGCAGTTCGGCAGTTGGTGCGATGATGCTGAACATAAAGATCGAACCTTTGCCAAGGCCTTCACTTTCTGCCCACATCTTTCCACCCATTAATTCACTTAAGCGTTTACTGATGGCCAGACCCAGCCCAGTGCCGCCATATTTGCGTGTGGTGGATGAATCAGCTTGTGAGAAAGATTGGAAGAGACGGCCCATGCCTTCTGAAGAAAGACCGATGCCCGTATCGCGGACGGAAAAACGTAAATGCGTAGACAGGTAAACAGGTGACATACGTGACATGTCTACTTGTGTACTTGTTTCCGTATCTACACTTACAGTCAGAACCACTTCACCTTTTTCAGTGAACTTGACCGCGTTGCTTAATAAGTTAAGGATGATCTGGCGCAGGCGGGTGACATCCCCTTTGATCGCGTGGGGAACTTCACCTTCAAAAATGTAGGCGGTGTCGAGTCCTTTTTCGGAGGCACGCGCAGAGACCAGGTCCAGCGCTGATTCGACGCAGTCGCGTAGATCAAATGGCTGAGATTCGATATCCATTCTGCCCGCTTCGATCTTTGAGAAATCCAAAATATCGTTGATGATGGTCAGCAGGGAATCGCCTGAGTTGCGAATGGTCTCGGCGTAATCACGTTGTTCGTCGTTGAGGTTGGTATCGAGCAACAAACCACTCATGCCAATGACGGCATTCATGGGTGTGCGAATTTCATGACTCATGGTGGCAAGGAATGAACTCTTGGCTTCATTGGCTTGTTCGGCCAATGCGCGGGCAGATTGGGCTTCATCAAACAAGCGCGAATTCTCAATCGCGATGGCGGCCTGACGTCCAAGCCCAACCAGAAAATCCAGATCGATGGGGGAGAAGCTGCCTGATGCCCGATCTTTGTAAACAGAAAGGGCACCGATGGTGCGATTGCTGGCGATCAACGGCGCCACCATCATGGTCTCGGGGGTATCTTCCTGATCGGGCGTGCCAGCCACATGTACACCGCGCGGATCAAGCTCCACATTATCGATCACTTCGGCAATGCCCGATTGAGCGATACCCCCTGTAATGCCTTCGCCAAGGGTGAGCGGGTCGGCTGCGTTTTCTTCAGCGTACATGCCGAGGGCGAGTGCTGTTTGCAAAGTTTTGCCATCAGAATCCACCAGCCGTAAAATGGTATCGCGCGCATGGAAGAGATTGTGTACATTTTCAACCACGCTTTTAACTACGTTTTGCATTTCCAGCGTGGATGAAAGTTCACGGCCCACATTGGCTATGGTTGCCATTTGATTTGCATTGCGCTGGGTTTCAGCGTGCAATTGCGCTGTGTGTATGGCCGAGCCTGCATTTGCCGCAATCGTGGTCAGCAGGCGCAGGTCATCATTGTTAAATACATCTTCTTTTGTGGTGCTTTGAATACTCAGCACACCGATGGTGTCTTTACCTGATTTAATCGGCACTCCCAAGTATGAAAGCGACTCTCTGCCCACCAGTGTGGCGCCGAGCGCTTTACGCCGACCTTTAATATCCTTATTAAGCAGCAGAGGTTTACCTGACTCGATGATCTTGCTGGTCAGCCCTTCTCCAAGTTTGAGGGTAGTGAACTCCTCGCCGAATTGAAATGGAAATTGGATGAGATCAGTCTGACGGTCGAGCAGCGCCACGTAGGCAATATCTGCCTTGAAGATTTCGCGCATCTGACTCCCGATGAGCTGGATCATGCTGCTCATTTCAGTTTCTGCCACTAAAGCCTGACTCACCGTGCTGATGGCAGACAGTTCGTGGGCGCGCTGTTCGGTCTCTTTGAGCAGGCGTTGGGTCTCATCGAAGAGGCGCGCATTCTCAAGGGCAATGCCCATATTCGAGGAAAGGATTTGCAGCAGGCGCAGGTTGCTTTCATCAAAATTGGCGGGCTTCACACTTTGCACATCCACCACGCCCAATACTTTCTCGCCAACCATGATGGGCACGCCCATATAAGACTGGGGATCTTCTTCATTCTCCAATGCAGTGATATAAGCCTGCGCTCCAAGGTCATTAATTTCTTGTGCGCTGTTAAGTAAGAGCGGCTGACGCGAGGAAATGATTCTTGAGGTTAAGCCGCCTTCGCTTAATTCCCATGGCGGCTCGTTATCAAAATATTGGCCGTAATAGCTATAGGTCAATTGGACCATATTGGAGGCTGGGTCGAACATCAAAATATCCACGATCTCTGCGTTGAAGATCTCGCGGACTTTATCGCCTACGTTATAGGTGATCGATTTGACATCCAGCGTTTTCGCGATGGCTTCGCCGACGGTATTCAAAATGGATAACTCTGCGGCGCGGTCTTCGGTGATCTTGAGCAGGCGCTGAGTCTCATCGAAGAGCCGCGCGTTCTCGAGCGCCACGCCCATGCTTGCGGCGACGGTGCTCAACAAACGAACTGTGGATTCATTGAACGCATATTCACGTTCATAGTCTTCAATAATGATCGAACCGATCACGCGATCACTGCCGATGATCGGAACCTGCACGTTCGATTTGCTGGCATCTGTGCCAGGCAGGGTGCCAGCCTGAGAGACTTCTTTGGCGGTATTGTGAATGATGATGTCTCGGCCGTTGATGGTTTCAGACCAGCTTCTCTTGGTCGGCGGTGCAGATGGGATGGATAGGCGCACACCATGTTCGTACTCATACATGTAGTGAACAAGTTTTTCTTTATCGTCGTACCAGCGAATGCCGATTTCGCCTGTATTTAATACCTCTCGCAATTTATCGCCGACCAGATCAATAACGGCATGGAAATCCAATTCGGCGGCCAATCCTTGCTGAATGCTGTTGATAATCGCAAGCTCCGCGGCGCGTTCTTCGGTGATCTTGAGCAGGCGGGTGGTTTCATCGAAGAGGCGGGCGTTTTCTAAAGCGACACCCAGCGAGGAGGCGAGTGTTTGCAAAAGCCCGACAAGTGAGGGGCTATAAGCATTCTCGCGTTCCTTATTTTGTAAGGTGATGGCGCCGTATAGGGTGTCACGTATATACAGCGGCATACCAACATATGATTTGACCGCCGTTTGATTTGCGTCGCCCAGAATGTCTTCTCGTATTTTGACAGGCAGAGCGCGCATCTCTTCAAGGGAATTCCATACTAAAGGCTGACCCATCCGTCTCCAATAATCTTCCAGGCTGCCATGCATTGGAAAAGGCTGGAGTTCTTCTCGTTCGTACTTTCCATATACATATGGAAAATAGGCCATTTCGGCAGAGATGTCATAAATGCCGATGGCGGTAAATTGCGTGTCAAAAATTTCTCGAATCTGATTACCCACAAAATCAACAATAGATTGGGAATTGAGCTTCGATGCAAGACCCCGTTGCACGCTGTTGATGATGGCAAGTTCGGCGGCGCGATCTTCGGTGATCTTGAGCAGGCGTTGGGTCTCGTCGAAGAGCCGCGCGTTTTCGAGGGCAACGCTCATCGAGTTGGCGAGGGTTTGCAGCAGGCGCAGGTCTGATTCAGAGAAGGCGTGTTCACGGTCCACGTTTTGAAGCGAGAGAACGCCTTTGACCTCCTTGCCTACGATCATCGGCACGTCGAGTCGGGATTTTATTTCTTCTCCAGCAACGGGGTTATTGAGTTGTCCTAGAATTTCTGCTTCTTTTTCCAACAGGTTTTCATTGATCATGACAGGCTGACCCGTCTTGAAAATGTACCCTGAAATTCCTGAAGAGGGTGCTGGATCAATGTAAAGGCGTTCGCCTTTTTCAATGGCATATGGGAAATGAGTCAGACCATTTTCCATGTTGTTTAGAAGAATTGCCACAACCTGTGCGTCAAAAATCTCCTGAATCTTGTCGCCAATCAAATCGTAGATGGCTTGCATCTCCAATTTGGAAGCCAGCCCTTCCTGGACACTGTTGATGATGGCAAGCTCCGCGGCGCGCTCTTCGGTGATCTTGAGCAGGTGCTGGGTCTCGTCGAAGAGACGCGCGTTCTCGAGCGCCACGCTCATGCTGTTGGCGAGGGTTTGCAATAAGCGCACATCTGAATCGCTGTAGGCATTTTCCTTTTCCAAATTTGCGATACTTACCATGCCTTTGACAGTTTTTCCTACCGCCAACGGAATATACATGCCAGATTTATGCTCTTCGCTGTTTTCAAGAATCCGTCCTCCCAAAGCCCGATATTCTTCGGTCGTATTAAACTTGGTTGGCTTTGCAGTGCG
>JAYVUA010000025.1:0-21361 GCA_043788255.1 Anaerolineales bacterium
TAAAGCGTCTCCATCTCTTTTTGGGGTACCCAAAAAGTAAGGCATCGGGGAGTCTAGAGATTTAAGATACAAATCATAATTAATTTGGATCTCATTTGGAATCTCCTGAAAAGCCTCTTCGTATCTATACAATGGCTCAGGATAACTGTTCAGGTCAGGCGCCCGTAATGTATGAGAATCGGTTACCTGCTTATATTTCTGCAGCATTCCTCCCAGTCTTTCAGGGGTCAGGAACTCCTTTAACTCTTTAACTTTTTCATCCAGCATTTGTCGGTATCGATCAATTTTCAATAATCGTCTGTGAAGTGGAGCCCCCCAATAATTTGAAACACCGTATTCAAATTTATCGTAATAGTAGAAACCTGCCTGTCGATACAAGCTTCCATCATAATCCCAGGGAAGGAAATACCAGGTATTTGAATTCTTCGGGCTGTAAAGATAAAAGTTTTGGGCTTGCGTGTCTATGTTTCCCATCAGGATATTAAAGGCAAGCCATGTAAAATAATTATCTGCATTGAAATATTTCTCAAATGTACGCTCGATTGGAATGCTTTCATTATTGACATCATCCAGCATTTGAATAAGTTTAGTGTGATCGTTATTGCCCTTGATCTCGAGTATTTTTGAAAATTCAGCTTCATCATACAGAGGATCGCTCGTCAGGCGAATTTGCTCAGGATACCTAAGGAATTCAAAGAAGGTTGCCTTGTACAATTGTCCGTCCGCATCTAAATTATGGTTCTCCAAAAATCTTTTATTGGGTTGTTCGATCTGGGTAAACAACCCATAATCCACATAGGTTGTTTGAGGGGGATCTGCCGTTTCATCCTTTACAAATAAGCGTACAAATTGAGTACGTAAACTTGTAATATTCGGGATTTCTTTCATAAGGTCGAATGCAAGCTTATTTCTGACACGCGAAAAATCATTAAGGTGTTTATTCAGATCTAAGGTTGTTTGCCCGCGCCATTCGCCAGCATTCGAGCGAAGCTCGATCTTATAGTTTTTTATGCGCTTTGCGGAAGTTGAATTGCCGCGTATTTGAATGGTTGCATTCGAGACAGTTTCAGCATAACCCACCTCTCCGGGCAGGGGGCCTGTTTCATCGCCTATTTGCAGAATAATTTCCGCCTTGCCAACCACGGTATAGTCCGGGCGGCCATCTTCCCACTTACTATAACTATTAACCTCCGTCCAGGTATGTTCGGAATTATCAGATGGATTTCCTTTTCTTACCGTTATATACATATACACGACCGATGTTGGGTCATCAAATTGATAGATGCTCAAATTGTCCTGCAAGGGCAAATTATCCAATTGAGGCATCACCTCCACTACTGCCGGACTCACATTGGTGGCTACCGCAGTTGCAGCACTTAGGCTTTTATCAATTGGGATATGCAAAGTCAGGCTATTCGTGGCCATGCACAGCAAGAAATTTACGAATACCGCCGTTAGGACTACCCTAACTCTATTCTTTCGCCTGCTCATTGTTTTCATAATTACCTAATTCTTTATTCTGTGATCATGACATACTGACAAATTTTTCAAACACCTCGCCTTTCACAAGAATTTCATTCCATCAGGATGCTTCCATCCGCTGTGACAATAAAATATTTAATTCCAGCGCGAGAATTACCATCCGCATCCTTGTAAACATCAAAGGGGTATTGGGTATTACCAACTTCATTTGTAGCCGTCACCCGCCAAAAATAGGTGCCCGGGCTTAAAGTGTCGATTTGAGTTGTAGTTATATTTAATAATGTTCGCTTATGAACAACTCTTTGAAACTCCCAATCCTTACTAATTTCAAAATAGTAGGTAATATCCTGGTTGTTAAAATCGTACGCTTTATCCCAATTAAAAATTAGTCTGGTCTCAGTAATTTCAGGGTTTAAGAGAGAAAAAGGGGTTGGTGTTTTCAAAGAGAGATGATACAAATCGTAATTAATCTCGATTTCGACCGGGATCAATTCATACTGGCTATTAAATTCTTTCGGCGTCACACCCAGATTTAATATATCCGGCATCGTCAAAGCATAAAGATCCGTTACTTTTCTATACTCATTCAACATGCCTTTTATCCTTTCCGGGGCAAGAAAGGTTTTCAACTCCTCTACCTTTGCATCAAGCATTTCTCTATAGGCTGGGATCTGCAATACACGGGAATGTAAGGGGACTTTCCAATAATTGGAGACACCATATTGATAATGATCAATGTTATTTCCAGAAGCAGTTAACCTTGACAGGCTTCCATCATAATCCCAGGGAAGAAAATACCATGTGGCCGAATTCTTTGGGCTGTATAGGTAAAAATTTTGGCTGTTGGTGTCTGTATTTCCCATAAGGATATTAAACGCAAGCCACGTAAAATAATTGTCCTTATTGAAATATTTCTCAAATGTTTGCTCAATCGGAATAGTTTCATTATTAACAGCGTTCAGCATTTGAATAAGCTTGGTGTGATCTTTATTGCCCTTAATATCAAGAATTTTCGAAAAAGCAGCTTCATTATACTGAGAGTCATTTCCTCCACGTATCTCGTCTGGATATCTAAGAAATTCGAAGGAAACCGCTTTGTACAATTGCGCGTCCTTATCCAAAACATGGTTCTTTAAAAATTTTTTATTAGGCTGCTCGACCTGAGTATACAAACCATAATCCACAAAGGTTATTTTAGGCGGGTCTGTGGTCTCATCCTTCACGAATAAACGGACAAATTGCGTACGCAGGCTTATCGTATTCGGGATTTGTTTTAACAAATCGAAGGCAAGTTTATTTCTCACCCGGGTGGGATCAGCAATATGTTTATTAAGATCGATTGTTGTTTGTCCTCGCCACGGTCCGGCAAGTTGCCGAAGTTCGATCTTGTATGATTTCTGGGCCCGTGCCGAAGCGGGGTTACCGCGCAACTGAATAGTTGCGTTTGATACAGTCTCGGCATATCCAACCTCCCCAGGGAGAGGGCCAGATTCGTCTCCTACTTGAAAAACGATTTCTGATTTTCCAAGGGAGTCCGCTTCAGAAGAACCATTCAACAATTTGGTAAAATCATTAATCTCCCCCCAGGTATAATTGGTATTATCTGATGAATTTCCTTTCCTCACGGTGATATACATATACACAACCGATGTCGGATCATCATATTGATAAATGCTTAAATTATCCTGCAATGGCAGGCTGCCAAGCTCGGGAGCCTCAATTACAACTGTCGCATTTGGGGGAGGGGCAATAAGAGTCGCAATATTCATTTTCTGGTCAATCGACTCGGGCGAAGACATACTCAACAAAGTAAAGTAAAGTAAAAAAAACCCGGTTATCGCTACAAATATTGCCCTAAATATTTTTTTCATCTGACACCTCTTACAAAACAAACTGGCACTAAGTATGACTCAAGATATTAGCCCTATAATTTAACTTCGCCGGGCAGAAGCATTGCTCGCAATACTTCATGCCTCAAGTCTTGAAACAAGGCGGGTAAAAAAGCCTTTCTTTTTCACAAAAAACACAGGTTGTTTCGTATACATGAAATAATCCAAACGATTAGTATAAGAAAATAGTCGCGCCTCAGCAACAATATAATAAACTGCGCTGGCGGCCACAAAACCAAAACCATAATATATTTCCGACAAGGCAATTGTGCCCAAAGTTCCGAGCACATTTATAACAAAAAAGGAAAGCACGGCCAGCAAAGAATCATTATTATTTGCAAAATACAATAAAAACAACATTAAGCTGTTTCCAATGGCATACGCACCATATCCAATACAAAGTACACGAAACACCCCAACCATAACTGTAGTAATTCCAAGTGGGAAATAAACCAAAACTTCACCAACCAGCACAATGGCGAATATTGTCACAAATACCTGCTGTATGGCAAGGTAAAATAATTCCTGCTTTAGGGTTCCCACCATATCTTCATGAGCTTTTTCTATGTTACTTAGAGATCCTTCTCCATTAAGCAGGCTGAAATACAGGCGGTACTTTGGATAAAAATTAACTTCTACAGTAGTGACAAAATTAACGGTTGTCACAAGGCTGGTAACAAAAGCCAGCAATGCAGGGATGTCGTGGGCAGGGGCATGGTAGAACAGGCCTTCTACCTGTATCCCCCATGGGCTCAACCACATCAACATAATATGTGCGAACAAGGCAAGGGTGGAGAGGAATCCTATAAATAGCAATTGAGGGTATTCATCAATCCATGCCAGGAATTTCAATGGATTTCCAGTCCCTAATGGAAAATATTTATGCAGTACCTGTGTAAAAACTGTAAGCAATATTCCGTAAGAGACGCAAGCCCCAAGCAGCAAAGACGCAACGACATCATATTTATTAACCACCAGCAGGAAACCGGCCAATAACCCGATTATCATTCCCGCCACAAACCCCCACAAGACGGTGCGATATTCCTTGATTGCAGTTATATAATTAATTTGAATCCAAACTACAAGCCCCTCACAGAACAAAATAAATGAAAGGATGCTGTATTCAAGTTTTAAATGGCTGAAATACAAAAACACTGCCCACATTGATGCGCCAAAAATCAACAGCAACGAAATGGCTCCATACATGGAAGGCAATATTCGATCATATGCGCTTATATACATCATATCCGCAATATAGCGAGCCAACACCAATAAAAACAAGCTTGATAAAATCAAGGAAAACAACAGAGAATAGGTGATAATCACAACAATTAAATCCTGCTCATGGTTGGTTGCCCCGCCAAATGATGAAACTAATTTTGAACCCAACAGAAGCAATGCCCCTAGAATCATTGGACCTGCGATTACCAGACTGGCATACAGGTTCGCTTTAAATCTTAAGATAATCCCATTATTAGCGAATAATTTTTTTAGTTCGAATCCGATTCCTGCCATACAGCCACCGCCTTTTCATACACTTGAAGATATTGATCAATCACATTATCAATTTCAAAGTAACTCTTCACTCGCTGTTGTCCTGCCAGCCCCATGGTCTTCCTGCCTGCATCGTCAGTGCACATATTGATCAAGGCTTGCAACAATTTAGCCTGATGCATGGCCGGAACACAAAACCCTGCGAGACCAAAATTATCACCCGCATCCCCCTCAATAAGCTCGCGGCAACAGCCAACATCAGTTGTAATTACAGGTCGTCTGGCCGCCAGGGATTCTAATATGGCAAAAGGTTGTCCCTCCGATATACTCGTGAGAATTGTAAAATCTATCTTCTCCATATAAGTTTTTATATTAACTGCGCCAGGAACAATAATGTCGCTGACCTTAAGATAATCGATCAACTCCAAACATTCCTGATGATACTCTTCATCGTCCACCCCCCCAACAATGTGTAAACGAACTTTTTCAATCTCACGTTTTAGGCGCGAGAAAGTATAAATAAGGGTTTTCAAATCCTTGATTGGAGCAAAGCGGGCAATAATCGCTATGTCGATCCAACCATCTTCGGTTTTATCTGGTATTGCAGCAAAGCTCCCATATTGAAGTCCATTTCTCACAACATCACACTTCTCAGGCGGACATCCAAGTTCCTGTTGGATTAAACTTGCCCGATGATAAAGACTTGTTACACGATGAGCTTGCTTGTAAGCAAACCGGGCAAACATAAAGAACATTGAAATCCAAATATCCTTAAAATGAGAAAGCACCCAGTCTGACCGCAGGATTTCCTCTTCTCTTTCCCTTGTATAAATACCATGCTCTGTCAATACAAATGGTTTGTTATATTTTATAGATCCCAACGCGGCCAATACGCCCGCATAACCTGTTGAAGCACTATGATATAGATCCGCCTCCGGCATGGGCTGACTGATAAGGTACAGCAAAGGAAGAAACATCGATCGGATTGTCCAAAATAAATTCGAGAAGCCTGCGAAAGGGAAATCCTGACGAACATATTCCTTAAGGATTTTCAGGAACTCCTCGCTTAAAAAAAACTCCACCGCTTTATTTGACTGTAAATTAAATATATCAAGCAACACATGCCAATCAGGGTCAGCAGATCTAATCAGCTGCGAAATAGCCTCTTTCTCATGAGCCTTAAATTTAAGGTTTGTGTTTTTATTAATGCGGAGATTAAAAGAGGAACCGAGCGAGTTTTCATGCACCTCCACCACATTTTCGGGAAGTGTATATGCAAACTGCCCTTTTTTACTCTCCACATCGGTAATGGTCCATAAAACAAATTCATGTTGGGGCATCGCACGAATATAACCATCCACCCAGGTAGAAACACCTCCACGAACATATGGATAACTTCCTTCAAGAATAAAACAAATTTTCAAACTTTACTCCTCGAAACTTATCATAATCTCAGATTTTTGAGCCTCAATCAAGTACAGATTTGAGGATACCTGTGTAATCAGCCCCCCTTCAATTAAAACAGGTTTTTTTGAAGTACGCATCATAAGCCAAGCCTTATCATAAAAATTACCCAAGGATATCCTAACAGTTCCTTTTTCTTCGCTGGTCTTGATAGCCAACCGCACAAATCTCTGCACAGCGCCTGCGCCCTCCAAAGCAGTGTTATTTTGTAACCCAGGGGCAGAGGCGGTCACCCATTTTACATAATTTTCAAACTGTGTATGCAGGTATTCCCAACCTTTTTGTGGGCCATTCGCATCAGACAAGATATCAATGGGAGATATAAAATACGAATTCACATAGTGAAGGCTTAATTCGTTTATCAAAGCCCATCGAAAATAGTCTGAAAGATCGTATCCGCCAGCTATTCGGGGAAGTTCAATTAAGCCGTCTGGTGCTTCTGAAAACTCCTGTTCGTACGCGAGACCATCCTGGCCGGGCAAATACAATCCCGAAACAACCTTTAAGTCCGGCAGGACTTGGGGTAGCAAGCGACGCGCATCAGAGCATAAAATGTTTGAAGGAGGAACATAAGTGGTCAATTTATTGTTTGGAAAAAGCGATTTTATAAAACTAAAAGACTCGTAAATTGAAAATTGCATCGATTCTTCCGATGGCCAAACTGGGTAGTCAAGCCTCTGATTAACTCCAGAGTCTGAAAGGCAAAAAGGAACATGGTTGTAACCATTTAACCCAACCTCACCGCCATTATTCAGGATTAATCCGCCAAAATATTGGTACTCCTCATTCTCAGGCTGTTTCTTAAAGGGTGGTTGAACGCTGTCATTATATGTCTCCAGAAAGGCCCCGGTATACTTAATGCCGTACTTATAAGACAATTGCTGAATATCCAACCACCAGACATTAATAAAAAAGTTTTGAATATCTCTTCCATATTGTTTGGTAATAAAATCGTTGCTTCCTTCCTGAATCGGGCTTGGAAACTCATCAATATAATAGATTGAGCTATTGATCACGGGATATACAAAGACATCCTTTAATAAACTATAACCAGCACCGATAACACCTCGGTCGCTTTTTGTATTAAATTGATCGGAATTTATTACTACAAAAAGACCCTTGCCATATCCACACTCCCAGAGAATTGGTGTCCCAAATTCATCAGCACTCTTCAAATAAGTTTTACAATGTTCATCCAATTGAATAAAGTAACTGTTACTGGCAATAAAATCCGTTCCCAACTTTATTCCTTCTGTGCCTGGGAAAAGATCCGAAACAAACTCAACACCTTTTGCAATAATTAAACCATCACTCTTGGAAATAATTCCCAGTTTTCGATAAATACCCGTAAATGCAGCAGAGGGATCTGGGCGGATGGAGAAAAAGACTCTTCCACCTTCATGTACCCATTCCGTCAAAGCAAACACCTTATCAGCGTATTTTTCCAAATCAATAAAGGATACAACAACTGTCTTGTAGTGAGACAAGTCATATTCCTTGTTGGAATTAAGATCCAAAGCATCATATTTTACACGCATGCTGTCTAACGCATACCGAACGGTCTTTATATGTTCTGTACCAGCAAAAGAACTCGAATCATATAAAAGAAGTGCTTCCACCGGCTCATCACTAAAATAATCCTTAATTTCCACGTTTGCCGATGGCAATATCTGAATGGACGAAGCATTTATTTTGTATCTTACTCCAGTTCTTTCGATAAGCATAAACGTCGCCAAGGTCAATAAAATAATAAGCGGCAGTAAAAGCAAAGAAAAGCTGTATTTGATTTTCATTTTATTGCGACCTTCAGCCAGGGACTAACCTGTTCTCTTCCCTGTTTCGTCCAGATAATATCATTATCACGAATCTCATTGATTGTTTCCCGCAACCCATCGGCATCATTGCCTTCAACGCACACGCGCAAAGCTTCTATCCATACTTCCTCATCCACAGGATATTTCTTCTTCAGTAAATTAGAAGTTTCGTAAGCAGCAGCGTAATCCTTTAATTCCACATTATTTCTCAGTTTTTCGATCAAAGCCAATTTGTCATCGCCTACCTTGTGGAGTTTCTTATCCAAGTTTATGGAATAAACAAGGCGCAGGTTCTTCAATAAATGTTCTTCCAATAAACCGCTTTTTATGTATTTTCCAAGAACCGTTATGTAGCTATCAAGCATCTCTACATTTTCAGGGTGATTCTCGACATCAGCGGCCAATTTTTGTATCGAAAGTTGAAAATCCTTTTGCGCCTTGGAAATTGTTGTAGTGGCATAATGGGAAGTTTCCATATCCTCATTGAATTTCGCTATATTTAAAATATCCAGATATTTAAATGGATCCGAGTAGAGTGTTTCAAGCATAAATCTTCGGCGAACTTTTGTTTCATTAATTAAGATGGCTTCCTCAAGAGGCACCAAATCTCCTTTTTCATGAGAGTTCTTTAAAGTTTTCCAAAGAATATCGTTGTCAGCATCTATTGGCTCCAGATCGAATGGCACTTTCCCCTGCCTTCCTGAAATATTCATTAATTCAATTACCGACGCAGATAATATTCCAAAAATCGGTATGAGGCATATGAAAACAATATGCTCCTTTCGAAGGTGGGATTTACCTGAAAGAATAAAAGCAGAAGCAATTAGAGCAAGTAATAAATTAACAAAAACAACAATTAATTCAAGCTGGATATTTAACACGCTCGACTCCAAAAATCAATCTTCAAAAAAGACACTCATTAATTAGTATAAAATTTTTTTCTTGATGATACACATATAATATTTTCTTGCTGGAAAGTTATCAGACAAAAGAATTCTACAAATTAGTCGAGGAGTATCTTATTAATCTCAACCAATTTCCCATTGATATTTAGCTTTTTAAGCCTTTCAAGCACATCGTCCGAACTTGATTTACTGGCCTGGGAGAGCAAAATATAATAATTTCCATCACCCCACAATCCAATCAGATCTGCCGCACGAACCCCCTCAGAAATTTTTGGGTGGATTTCATTAAAATTATTTTCATTTTTATCCACCATAACCAGTTGATAGTCGGCAATTTTGTTTTTTTTCATCTCAGCTCGAATTTTCAGCGCGTCTTTAAACGATGTTTGGTTTAATATTTTAGTAGTGGGAAGATATATTTTTTCGTAATTTGCATCAAGAAATAAAGCAGCGCGCACCAATGAAGCTTGAACTAATTCACATATCACTTTAAAGAGATTAAAGTAATACGTAGAGTATTGCTCAAATTTTACAGACCATATGACAATTATCGCAACAGGCACGTTAAAGGGATAGGTATTATTAAGGATTGGAGCAACATAAGCCGGGTAATTGGGAAGAAGTGAAATATTTTGGAAGATTTCACCTTTTTCAATAGCCTCCATTACTTCTGGAAATTCTGAAATTCTTAAGGATTTGGCAAGTTTTTCATTGAGCAAAGTTGAACAGACTTCAAGTCGTGAGTAAATCCTATTTGCATCCAATGAATAAATAGCAATATTATTATTCTCCATAAGGTCTTCCAGAATGCTTAATGCCCTTGAATAAACTGCTTGTTCCTGTAACTGATCAAGCTCGCGTGTAATTGTGAATATTTTTCCAAAGCTATCTCTGTATCCAATTATTTGCTCTCTAAATTCATCCTTGAGAACGCGGATGTCATTAAACACTTCATATAAGAATGAATATTTTTCATACATCAAACTGGACTGTTTCTGTTCATTTAGGATTTGATTATCTGTTTTATCACGGTTATACCCTGTAATTAATCCTGCGGCAAAATACAAAGCAAACGGGAACCAATTCCCTACGTTATAAATTAGTAAAGCCCAGTCAAAGCCCATTTGCAGCCAGGTGTATAGCAAAGAAAGACTCACCAACACAAAAGCTAATAAGCCAAAACGCACCCCGTAAATTGAGCCCATAATTACTACGAATAGTAATCGGAAATCAACATATTTGAATTGAAATAGTGTGCCAGTCAGCTGGCTTAAGAATTGGGCCAATAAAACGCCCAAGATCAATTCTACCCATTTTAATATTTGCGGGGTATCGAGTATTTTCTTAATCGTTGCTTTAAAACCAAATTTTGATATGTCCAATTCTTCATCGAACAAATCGATTATTTCTTCGATTTCATCAGAAAGTTTGTAGGCATCAAGCCAATAATATATTTTTTTGGCAGCCGATACAGCTACAGGTCGTGTAAATAAACCGCTTTCGCCCTGATATTCAAAGGTGACCATTGGAAAATATTTCTTGAGTAACTCGGCAAGCTCAGAAAGCTTAATTGGATACGAGGATGATAAATTTACTGCAAAAGAATCGGGAAAATATTCTTCATCCATTGTTCGTTTTATAAAATCCACAACATCAGCAGTGTGCAAAAAACTAACGGCAGTGTTTTCTAAGGCAGGGAACAAAACCCGTTGCTTGTTTTTACAATCCTTTATTACTCTATAAAGCAATCCTATATTTTCTTCAGGCCCATAGATATTAGGAAGTCTAAGTATGGTAATTCGCATATTATGAGCATCACGGTAAATCCTGCAGTATTGCTCGCCTGCAGCCAAGGCAAATCCATTAATAGATGAGGGAACAGGGGTAATTTCTTCAGAGAGTTCCGTCATATTCCCATAAACTTCCGTTGAAGAAACATAAAAGAAATGCTTCGTTTTATCTTTTTTGCACATCTCAAGGGTGTTTCTCAAACCATCAAGTTGCTGGCCAGCGTCATACTCTTCTTCTTTATCATGCAATTGTTCCTCTCTTGTAGACAGGAAGATGACCACATCAAACTTGTAAGATGACATTGCATCGCGGAATATACTCCCGGACGGATTGATTGAATGCAAAATCACGTTGTCTAACTTGAGATCCAACTTGCTCGCATTTTGCGAAGCTAAAATTATTCTGTTCTTGTCTTTGACAAACTCTCTTGCCAGTGGCGCAGCAAGAGAAGTTAGGTTTCCCGTAATCAGTATATTCACTACAAATCCTTCCTTGAAGAATTGAATAATAAAATTGGGGGACTCTAGGCTTAATCCCGTGTTAACAAGGGATAATTATAAGCCAAAACTAACAAACCACCACCATGGTAAGAAATAGTACTTTTTTCCCATCAATGAGTTAACGAGACAGGAGAAATTATGTCAAAAAACAATCTTTACAGTCTAAATCCATCCATCATTACAGTTTATAGCACCGCATGGTGCCCAGACTGCAAAAGAGCAAAGAAATTTTTTGGAGAACATCGGGTGCAATATGAGACTATTGATATTGAAGAAAACCCGGATGGCGTTACATTTGTTGAAAAGCTAAATAAAGGGATGCGCATCATCCCAACCATCATCTTTCCAGGTGGCGATATTCTCGCCGAACCATCAAACGCTCAACTTGCATCAAAACTTGGCTTGCAGACCAAGGCTGAATGCGATTTTTATGATGTAATTATCGTTGGCGGAGGTCCTGCCGGCCTGACCGCTTCACTTTACCTTGCCCGCGAAGGATTGGATGTACTTGTTATTGAAAAAGCCGGCCTCGGAGGACAGGCTGGCATTACCCAGGTACTCGATAATTTTCCCGGTTTTGATGAAGGTATCTCCGGCGCTGAATTCGCAGATCGACTAAGCCGGCAAGCAAGAAAATTTGGAGTAGAACTTTTACAAGCCCAGGAAGTGTCCGAAATTGAGCAGGACGGTCAATACCATATTGTTCATACAGAGTCTGGCGACCATTATCATAGCAAGGCAGTCTTACTCGCCTCGGGTGCGAGATATCGCCGCATGGATATACCTGGAGAAGATGAACTTATTGGTATTAATGTTCATTTTTGCGCAACTTGCGATGGCGCATTTTACAAGGGAAAGAAGGTTCTTGTTGTAGGCGGTGGAAACAGCGGCTTTGAAGAGGGCCTTTTCCTAACAAAATTCGCTACACAGGTTGACATTATTGTAAATTCACAAGAGCCAAAAGCAAGTAAAATTTTACAGGATAAAGTTGCCGAGCAAAAAAACATGAAGGTATTTTTAAATCATACTATTAAAGAACTTAGAGGCAAAAACAGACTCGAATCTGTAATTGTTGAAGACAAAAGCACATCTGAAAACAAAGTTCTTAATTATGATGGAATATTTGTCTTTATTGGTTTAACACCAAATAATGATATTTTGAAAGAAACGGCTAATCTTGACTCATGGGGCTTTGTCAAAACAGAGAACATGATGACAAGTATTCCAGGAATATTTGCTGCGGGCGATATCCGCTCAGGTGCAACCAAACAAGCAGCAGCCGCAGCTGGTGAAGGGGCATCTGCTGCGATTGCAATTCGTGAATACCTCAAATCCATTGGATGATGAGTTAGATAAAAAATAAGGAGAAAAATTATTTTGAACGACCTTTATACAACAAGCACGTCACAGATCGTGATGTATACAACTCAATACTGCTCCGATTGTTATCGAGCAAAAGCCTTTTTTGAAGCTAACAAAGTTGATTTTCTTCAAGTAAGCCTTGAGGGAAACAAGGCAGCAACTGAATTTGTAATTAATATAAACAGTGGCTCTCGAAGCGTACCTACCATTGTCTTTCCTGATGGTACTGTGCTTGTGGAACCAACCTGGGCAGAGCTAAAAGAAAAAATAGCTGCCAAATAATTTTTTCCTACACAAAAAGCTGTTTGAGCTGAAGTAATTAGGTCATACCAGCTTTTTATTGAAACTGCACGGGGTATAATCGTTCAATGAAGAAAACACTCGTAATTCCTCTTGTTTTAATATTCTTCATCTCAGCATGTGACACTTGGAGTGTGCAACCGCAACCATTTCCAGTATGGTCGCCGGTCCCATCCCGTACGCCGGGGGTTGTTACAGCAACCCCCATTATTCTCAATTTACCATTTACGGCAACTCCCGGTATTATCATTATCACCCCTTTCACCCCAACTAATACTGAGACACCATTGCCGACATTAACACTTGAACAGATTACACCATCTTCAACATTCACCCCTGCCCCTATACAGTCTATTGCTGTTGACATCCTTGGCTGTAACACGAGTATTGACATTACTCATGGCATGGGCGAAGTCACTAATGCTTATATAACCGTAAAAAACACTGGAAACGTGGACCTGCCTAACACATGTGCCCTGCTCCGCGCAATTGACGAGGATCGAGTACACCCTGACAAGCAGAAGTGTATTACAAATTTGCCCACGCAAAACCAGGTGACATTAAAATTAACTGTTGATTCTGCTTATAAACAAGATACAGTCATTCAAGTGGATGCTTCATCAAACAGCGCGATATTACTACGGGTGGACAAGCCCTCCTGTACAGACATTGGCTTGTTTGGCGGTGCGCCTTCAGATCTCGATGTAATCAAACCTATTCAGCCATAATCAATAACTGACTTACCTTATAGAAAGGTATAATACCTTCATGGCAGATGAACAGATAAAATCCTTAGTACGCAACAAGATCGCCATGTTAATCGATGGCGACAATGCTCAAGCGGGCTTGCTTTCCCAAATGCTTGTAGAAGCTGGTCGTTATGGCCAGGTGACAGTCCGTCGCATTTACGGGGACTGGACAACGACAAGCATGAATTCATGGAAAGATACACTCAACTTTCACGCCTTCCAACCCATCCAACAATTCCGCTATACAATCGGCAAAAATGCCACAGACAGCGCGATGATTATCGATGCGATGGATATTCTACATTCAGGCGTAGTGGACGGGTTTTGTCTTATCTCCAGCGACAGTGATTACACGCGCTTGGCTACCCGCATACGCGAGACGGGTATCTTTGTAATGGGAATTGGAGAAAAGAAAACTCCAAAACCATTCGTCAATGCATGCGATGTTTTTGTGTACACAGAAAATCTGATCACCGAAAAGAAAGTTGTACAACAAAAGAATCCAAACAACCAAAGAGCAAAGAAAGCCAAGGATGAAAAAGAAGAACTTGACCCCCTGCCCATTTTAGGACAGGCATTTGAAATGGCAGTGCAACAGGATGGCTGGGCATCCCTTGCAAACATGGGCAACGCCCTCTATCAAGTAGACCCTGGCTTTGACCCACGCACGTACGGGCACAAACAACTCTCGAAGATGATCAGCAAATTAAAAGATCGCTTCGAAATGCGCACACAGCAAAATGACGGCAATATGGTTTTTTACGTGAAGATGAAGGAATAGGCTCTTATTCAGTAGCCAGCTAACCTTAGTTAGTTTCCTCTTCTTATAACTATTAAAGCAAATGCGACACGACAATCGTGCCGCATTTGCTTTCTCTTATCACTTCTAGCTAGAGTTCCCTTAAGGCCTCAACAACCTTTAAATTGGATAATCTTCGGGAAGTAATCGATACACTCAGCACCATTCCTATAAGAACAAATGCCGCAAGGCTAAGTAATTCCGTTCCAGGCCAAGATAGGGTCTGAGCAGGAATGGTAAATATTACGCCTAACAAAAGAACCAACAAACGCGCCAGTAAAACGCCAACGCCTGCACCAATGACAAGACTCAATCCGCCGATTGCTAATGCTTCGGTAAAAAGGAATCGGCGCAGGTGGTTAAGGTTCGCGCCGAGCGCACGCATTGCGCCAAATTCGCGTTGACGTTCGTTAATCATTGCCAGCAGGAAGATTGCCAATCCCATCGAGACAACCACAATGGTATAGAGTCTTTCCATCGCGCCCAAGCCGCCGAGATTCAGCGAAGTAAGCGAACTCGATTCGGTCTTGATGACCGTATCAATATTTTGAATGCGGACAGGCATAACATTCTTGTATTGCGCGGTCAAATCAGATGTGAGAGTCTCGATGGTTTGCGGCTTGCCATCGGTCTTGATCAGAAAGTAATTCATTGCGGCATAGCCTGAATTCTTGACCATGAAATCACGGTTGATGATGAAGTCTGAGTCCTGTGCAGAAGTTGGGAAGTAGATAAATAACCCGACTGCTTGAGTTTGAACATCTGTATATTGATTCGTACTTCGGTTGTAAAGCCGCAAAAGCACAGGGTCGCCAACACGGATGTTGTATTTCTCGGCTTGCTCTACTGAAATGATGACACCGTTGGGAGTATTTACCAAAGCGTCGAGTACTTGTTTGGCAGAACCAGCCGCGTAATTGGTGGTACGGTTGGTCATAGCGTCAATCGTTTGTTGGGCGTTGCCATCTACGAAGAAAGTGTTGGGAAGATAGGCAGTTTTGCTGAATGAAGCAACATCAATACCGTACACTGTGTTTTTCTCTGAGCCAACCAAAGCCAACGGATCACGCGCTACGCCGGTTACGCTGACCACACCGGGTAGTTGCAATTTAGCCGCGAAGTCTGCGGTTTGTGGAGTGTTCAATGCGGGCGTAAAGCGCAGGTCAGAGCCGACGGTATATTGCGCGTCGAGTTGTTTTTCGTTGGTATATGTTTTTTGGAAAAGCGCGAGGCTGACTCCGAATGAAAGCGTGAGCGCAATAATCGTGACTGCCGCGCTGATTCGAGAAGCGCGCCGCGCCAAAGATTTGCCAGCCACTTCGCCGATCTCGCCAAATAGACGGCGGAAGAAAGCACCGATCTGATTTGCGGAAGCGGCAAGTCCTTTTTCAACGAGACGCAGGACGAGCAAGGTTAAACCTGTCCAAGCGAAGAAAGGCGTAAGAAAAATATAGAGTGATAGTGTGATGGCCGCGCCTTCATTTCCAGATGGTTTGAATCCACCGTTGAGTTGGGTGATGTAGAGCGAGATGATCGCCACACCGATCAGGATGAAATCGAGATAGGAACGTTTCCAGAATGGCTCGGCTTCCACACGGCGGACGGTACGTCGTTCCTGGGTAATCTCACGGCGCAACGCTCCGAAAGTTGGCAGGAATGCGGCGAGGAAGGTCAGAACCAAGCCTGCAAGGAAGGCAATACCTGCCGAGTTGGTGAACAGATTCCAGTCGAAGTTGGATGCGAAGGGATTCAGGTTGGAAGTTATCTGTGTACCTGCGCTCGCGTAAAGCGCGAGAATACCGAAGATTAAACCTAAAGCCGATCCGCCGACGGCAAGAAAAATAGAAGTCACCGCGACGATGCCGGTAATTTGTGCGGGTGTTGCGCCGCGTGTGCGAAGCAAACTAATTTCGCGGCGTTGTGATTCGGCAAAGAGTTCGGCGGCAAATTTTGAAAGATACGCGGCTAAGGCTACGCCAGGTAAGCCGAGAAAGATAAATAATATTTTCGCGGAGAGCACATCACCTTTGGCAGACTTGAACGCGCCAGAGAGATTGTCACTGGATCTGAGTTGACCAGGGAACAGCCGCTCGACGCCGCGCCGCAATGATTCAGCGTGGACGGCAGCCAGGGTCGGGTCGCTCGGCAACAGGTCACGATTGATGCGGACGTGGATTTGCGGGTCGAGTAAGACGAATCCAGGAATCACGATCGCATTTGGATCGGAAGCAACTGTTGTCAACGGTTGTAATAGATTGGCGCGAAACCAGGACTGATCCACAATGACTACATCTGAGACAATCGCATTTTCGGCTTCGGTAGCGGTGGCAAAGAGCGCATCGGCATTGTCCATGTTGATGATGCCTGTGACAGGCAGGGTAACAGGAGTGTTTACACCACCGAAGGTTAACTGAATTGAATCGCCGACTTTGATATTTTGCGCGATTGCCGTTGCTTCGCTGATAAGCGCGCCCGATGGATCAAACTTGCCTGCGCTGATTTGTAGAATATCGAAAGTTTGCAGGTATGAAGGCTGAATGGCGAACATACGTCCTGCGGGCGAAGGCTGGCTGCCGTTTAATTTTACAGCGGATGTGAAATCAGCCGCGTAGACGGGTTCCGCCGCGCTGACACCTCGATCATTTGCAATCTTTGGTGCGGCGTCGGTGATATTGACATCGGGCTTTGTGCCATGCGCGATAATATCAATTTTCACTGGCGCGATGGCGGTGGCGGTCATCTGGCGGGCAGTGACATCCACAAAGAAAAGGATGCCAGAGAAAAGTCCAACGGCTAATGCCAGACCAAAAAGATAAGTAAATGTGCGGCGCGAATTGCGCGTTACAAGTTTCCAGGCGTAGGAGAAAATCATTTTGCACTTCCATTACTATTAATCAAGTGACCATCTTTGAGTTGCAAGATGCGGTCTGCGTGTGAGGCGACTTCCGAATCATGTGTGACCATAATTAGGGTTAAGTTGCGGGATTGTTTGAGCGCAATCAGTGAGTCGATAATATCTTCTGATGTGGCGCTATCAAGATTGCCAGTTGGTTCATCAGCCAGCAAAATGGACGCGGTGTTTGCTAACGCGCGTGCAATGCCGATCCGTTGTTGTTGCCCGCCTGAAAGTTCTTCGGGCAGAGAGTCGGCTTTATCAGCCAACTGCACCAAATTGAGCAATTGTTCACTACGAGCGTGGCGTTCCTTTAGATCAGTATCATTGAGCAGCATGGGGAATTCAACATTTTCGCGGGCAGTGAGAACAGAAAACAAATCGTGACGTTGGAAAATAAATCCCATTTTCTCGCGCCTGATTTTCGCCAACTGTTCTTCGTTGTACTCAGATAGATCGTGCCCATCCAAAATCACTTTGCCAGATGTGGGTTGATCCAATCCGCCAAGCAGATTCAATAAAGTGGATTTGCCGCTTCCGCTGGGTCCCATGATGGCAACGAACTCGCCTTTTTGGATGGAGATATCGAGTCCGCCCAGGGCGACGATTGATTCTCGTCCGATTGAGTATTCGCGTTTGAGAGCGGATGTTTGCAAAATAGTATCAGGGGTTAAGTTAGGCATGAGTCACCTCGCCTTCGTACATTTTTCCATCCGCAATTTTAACTTGTCTGCGGGCACGTGCCGCGACAGTTTTGTTATGCGTCACGACCACCAGAGTCAATTTGCGGCTTGTGTTGAGCGCGCCGAGAATATCCATCACATTATCAGCGGTTTGCGAATCCAGTTCACCTGTTAATTCATCCGCCAAAAGCAACGATGGTTCATTTGCCAATGCGACAGCAATCGCCACGCGCTGACGTTCGCCGCCTGAGAGTTGCGCGGGCTTGTGATTGATTCTTTCTTTCAAGCCGACTTCATCCAGCAGTTGCATGGCGCGGCTTTTGGCATTGCTCCGTTTGGCGGCTTGCATTGGGAGCATGACATTTTCCAACGCGCTGAGAAATGGAATCAGGTTATCCATTTGATAAACAATACCAATATGGTCACGGCGAAACGCGGCGCGTTCACCTTCATTCATGCGGGTGATGTCTTCACCGTCAATGACGACCTGTCCCGCGCTGGGAACGGCGAGTCCGCCAATGAGATTGAGCAGGGTGCTTTTGCCCGCGCCAGAACGCCCTGTGATGGCGACGAACTCGCCAGCGTCCACTTTCAACTCTGCGCCGCGTAGCGCGACGGTTTCGATCACGCCTTCCTTATAAATTTTGTAAAGGTTGTTGAGAAGCAATGTTTCCATGATTTTCTTTCTATGTCATTGCGAGGGCGATCTTGCTCTTGCCAGAAGCAATCCCCATATTGACGAGGAGATTGCTTCGACGGAAGAGCACCGTCTCGCAACGACATGGTTATTATTTCGTCACTTTGAAAGTCAACGCAATGTCTCGCACGCCTTCGCTGTCATAATGATTGTCAGGACTAACCACTGTCAAAATGGCAATGCGTCCATCGGCGAGCGGCATGTAGTAGCGTTCATTGTGAGCGGTAAAAGTCTTGCCAGTGACGGAAGATATTCCATTGGCATTGAAACCGAGAATAATCGCGTCTTTCACTTCGGTAGACGCTTTCAAGTCAATTTGCTTGAAGCCAGAGAAGGCGTTAGAAACAGCCGCGACATCGTTCTGGGCGTAGGTCATTACGTCTATGCCAGCGGCGGGCGTGACGAATTCTAAAGTCATGTAATCATCACCGCCTACGAATTTCATGCCGTTGGTGAAAGATGTATCTTGAGTCCAAGTGCCAGGGTGACCAATAGCAAATCCCTGAGCCGAATCCGAATAGGTGACGAGTGCGGCTTCTACGCCACCTTCTCCACCTTCGCCAGCAGGTGCAACGGGCGCAATAGGTTTTGCACCACAAGCAGTGAGTAAAGTCGAAATTACAAATACAGATATTGCGAGCATACGAGTACGAGTGTTCATAAATAGTTTCTCCGATTCTTAAATTTAGTGCGGGCAACATCGTCCGCATTGAATGAATAATAAAGCAGTCAGATGAAGTCCACGTGAAGTCGGGGTGATGGTTGCTTCATCTCAAAATAAAACTGTGCGCCTATGATAGGCGCACAGTTTTATTAATAAAGTTGGCAAAGCGTTTTTTGTTTTACGCTTATGCTGTTTCTATGACGGGCGTTTGATCTCTTTTGGTAATGCTCAGATAAATAACCAAACCGAGAATTGCCGCAAGAAAAATTGCAGTTGTGCCAACTGTACCCAAACCTAAGCCGCCATCACCAGTGGACTGTGAAAGCAAATCGCCAATCGAAGCGCCGAGCGGACGAGTCAAAATGTAGGCAAGCCAGAAAGCTAGAATTGCATCCAGTTTCAAATAGAAATGAGCCGCCGCAATTAATCCTATGACGGCTAAAAATATGATGGCCGATGTGCCATACCCAAGCGCAAGCCCTTCCGCGAGCAAGTCACCCGACGCAGTGCCTAATGCAAAGGTGAATAAAATCGCCGCCCAGTAAAACAATTCTCTTTTGGCTGTGTAAATGGTATGGACTGACAATGTCTGTTCACTGTAATACCAAAGCACAAAGACCATTGCTAAAGCAATACTGAATATTACGGTGGTTGTCTCTAATGAAATGCCCATGTTGTCCACGAGATTATCGGTAATCAACGTGCCGACAATACTCATTAAAACTACTGCAATCCAATAACTGGCTGGCACATACTTTTTAATTACAATAAATTGAACCAAAAGTGCAAGGATTAGCAACCCGCCCATTACATAAGAGGTGTTTGTTAAACCCAAATTTAAATTGACTGCTAGAAAATCTGCCGCAGTTTCGCCTACGGTGGTTGCGAGAACCTTGATAATCCAGAAAAATAGTGTAATCTCTGGCACTCTGTTGAGCAATTTGTTCATTGTGTTTCTCCTTTGTGATTTGGTTGATAAATTCTTAAGAAGTGTAAATATGCAACATGAAGCCACGATGAAGAAAAAGCGGTTCAGGCTGTTTATTATCTGTTTTTAAGTTTTGACCAGAACTGGAAACCGTTCATTTTCGCTTCACGACTACTTCATTTGCGCTTGCTAGAATACCAATCAACAGCGGCATGAGTCGCTGAATTCAACAAGGAGGTGAACTATGAAAATCAATCGTTTTATCGCTTTAGCCGCCATTGCCCTGCTTGTAGTAGGCGCGATGGGCGCAATCAGCATGAAGGCATTTGCTCAAACTGCCACGCAAACCGAAACATGCGACCAACAGGATGACGACTCCACCGAAGTCTGCGTGAAGTCAGGATGATGGCTGCTTCGTTATCAATAGTTTTCTTCATAAAGGCGGAAAGTTGTCCGTTAGTTGGATTCGTCATCGGCGTTCTCATCATCTACTTTGGGCTTGGCGTTAAATAATTTTTTAATACTGCCCCACGAAGCGCGCAACGCAACACCCAAACCCAAAAGAGCGGCGGTTGCGATTTGAATGAGTAGGCTTCCAGAACCAGGGTCTAGATACAGATGGGGTGAAAAATGCATTTGATTTACCTCTTTAATTTAAGTTTGGATGCAATTGCGCTGCCAATTTCTAGCAGTGAAACTACTGGATTAACTCTACATAGAAAAAATTGCGGTAGTGGGTCAAAGTATAGTTTTTGGAGACAGAAGAGGATTTGTATTCAAAGTCCGACCTAAAAGAAGTATACAAGTGATAAAAGGTGACATTGTTTTAATACCTTTTCCATTCACTGACCTGACAAGAGTAAAAAACAGACCAGCCTTGATATTAGTTGATACCGATTCCGATATCACAGTATCATTCATCACGACACAAGTAAAGTGGGAAGACG